>CALJUR010000098.1 GCA_937975765.1 uncultured Myxococcales bacterium | reverse complement strand
TCATCGTCTGCGACGACGCGAACCCCTGCACCACCGACAAGTGCACCCGCGGACCCGGGTACCCCTACTGCACCTATGCCGCAATCGCGGACGGCACCGCCTGCGACGACAGGAACGCCTGCACGACGGGCGACACCTGCGTCGCCAAGGCGTGCGTCGGGAAGGCGAGGTCCTGCGACGACGACGACGAGTGCACCGCGGACAGTTGCGACGCCGCGACCGGGCAATGCAGGCACCAGCCGATCGCCGGCTGCGGTCCCTGCACGGTGGATGCCGACTGCGACGACTCGGACGTCTGCACCCGCGACAAGTGCAGCGCCGGCACCTGCGTGAACACGGTCATCGTCTGCGACGACGCGAACCCCTGCACCACCGACAAGTGCACCCGCGGACCGGGGTACCCGTACTGCTCGTACTTCGCCATCGGGGACGGCACGGCCTGCGACGACGGCAGCGCCTGCACGACGGGCGACTCCTGCACCGGCAAGACCTGCGGGGGCACCGCGCTGGACTGCGACGACAACGACCCGTGCACCTCCGACTCGTGCGCCCCGGCCACCGGCTGCGTCAACACGCCGATCCCCGGCTGCACCGGCACGTGCAAGAGCGCGGCCGACTGCGACGACGGCAACGCCAGGACGTGCGACTGCTGCTGCACCCTCAGCGGCGGCACGGCCCAGTGCTACAACGTCGAGCCTCCGACCGGCACCTGCCCGGCGTGCAGCCTCATCCCCGGCTGCAGTTGATCGCCGCACCCTTCCGGAAGCCGCCCGGAACCTTGACCGCGCTGGCGGCCAGCGGCTATCGTCCCCGCACCTCGATCGAGGCCCCGGGGTGATCCGACGCACCGTGCTGGTCCTGACGCTGCTGACGGCGGCCGCGCTGGGGTTGCGGATCGCCGCGGCGGACACGCCGGCGGACGGGGCGCGCGTGCTGCCGTTCCCGGACGACCCCCCCTACCACCTGGTCCGGGTCCAGCGCATGCTGGCCGGGCCGGTCGGCTTCGCGGACCCGGACCCCCTGCTGGTCCACCCGGACGGGGCGGTGGCGCACTGGCCCTGGGGATTCGACCTCGGGCTGGAGGGGATCACGCGGGCCTTCGCGACCCCCGGCGACGACGAGTCGGCGCGGCGGGCGATGTCGCTGGCCATCGCGGTGCTGGGGGCGCTGCTGGTGCCCCTGGGAGCCTGGCTGGCATCGCGCGTGATGCCCTGGCGACGGGCGTGGCTGGCGGCGGCCCTGCTGGCCGTCCTGCCCTACCACGTCCAGTACACCCAGGCGGGCCGGATCGACCACCACGTGCTGGAGCCGATCCTGACGGTCATCGCGGCGATGGGGGTCCTGGCCCTGCCCGGGTCGCCGGTCCCCGCCGTCGCGTGGGCGATCGTGGCGGGGCTGCTGGGCGGGGCGGCCTTCGGCATCTACCCCGCGGCGCTGCACCCGGTCCTCGCGACCCTGGGAATCCTGGGGTCGTGGGTCGCGCTGCGGCGCCCCCGGGAGGCCTCCGCCTGGGCGCTGGCCATGCTCCTCGGGACGTTCGCGTCGCGGTGGCTCTCCCCGCACCCGGACGAGTGGGTGTTCTACTCGCCCTCGTGGCTGCAGGTGGCCCTGGTCGGCATCGTAACGGCCGGGGTCCTGTGCGTCGCCGCCTCGTCGCGGGTGCGGCGCCCGGGACCCGCCTGGGCACGGCTGGGACTTGGCGCGGGAGTTGCCGCGGCCTGCGCCCTCGCGACGGCGCTGGCCTTCCCCCCGCTGCCGCAGTCGGTGCTGACCGGGCTGGCGTACCTGGGGTCCCGGGACTTCGCGAAACTGTCGCTGGAGGCGTCGCCGCTGCTGTCGGACGCCGGCCAGGCGGTGCTGCTGGCGGGCATCGCATCCCCCCTGGCGATCCCGGGCCTGGCCTTGCTGGCGCTGGGGCGTGCGGGCGGCAACGGCCGGGACGTCGCCCGGCCGGTGGGCCTGCTGGGCCTGGCCCTGGTCGCCGTCGCGCTGGCGCAGCGCCGGTTCGTGCTGGTCGCGACCCCCTTCCTCGCGGTGGGAACGGCCGAGGCCCTCGCCTGGCTGGGCGGGAAGGCGCGGGACCGGCTGGCCGCGACCGGGGTCCGTCCCCTGCTGCCCAGGCTGGGCCAGGCCGTCCTGGTGGCGGGCATCCTGGTCTCGGACGGACTGCAGGCGGCCTCGACGACGCCGTGGACGCCGCAGGACCAGGCGATGCTGGCCGCGGCCGACGGGGTCCGGCGGCAGGGCGGCGGGACCGGCGGGGCCCTGGTGCCCTGGAGTTACGGGCACCTGTTCCAGTGGGCGGCGGGCACCCCGACGGTCTGCGACAACTTCTTCGGCAATCCCGACAGCGACCGCGGGATGCGGGAGTGCCTCGGCTTCCTGTACGAGGAGGACCCGGCCAAGGCCCGGGCGCGGCTGCTGCGGAACGACGTGCGATGGGTCGTGCTGCTGCCCCCGCACCCCGACCAGGTCCGCGTCGAGGCCCCGCTGATCGGGCAGGACCCGGGACGGCTGGTCGACGGCACGGGTCGCCTGACGCCGGCGTTCGCGGCCACCGCGTGGGCGCGGCTGGGACGTTTCGCGCAGCAGGCCGAGCCGGGCGACCCGGGCCCGCTGGGGCTGGCGTTCCGGGACCGCATCGTGCGTCGCGCCCCCGCGACCGGCGAGGCCGAGGCCGAGGTGCTGGTGTTCGAGCGGATCGTCCCCCCGGCCCCGTGACGCCCGCCGCCCCGCCCGGGCCGGCCCCCGTCATCCCGGGGGTTCCGGGCGCGATCGACCAGTTGCCTTCCCGCGCCGCCGATGCCAGAATCGCCCCGCCTGACTGGAGGACGCCATGCAGAAGGTCTCCTACGAGCACGTGATCCCCGCCCCGATTGACAAGGTCCTGGCCGCGTATGCCGACGACGACTTCTACATCCTCAAGTTGAAGAACTCCGGCGCCACCACGGTCCAGGTGCTGGAGCGCGAGGAGCAGCCCGGCAACCGCCTGCGCCGCAAGTGCAAGGCGTCGGAACCGTCCCGCGTCCCCGCGATGCTGCGCAAGTCCGACGTGGACACCTACGTCGACGACAACGTCCTGGACCGCGAAAAGAAGGTCATGACCTGGAAGGTCACGCCCGAGATGATGGCCGACAAGTTCTTCCTGTCCGGGTCGGTCGAGTTCGTCGCGCAGGGCACGCAGACCCGGGTCGTCTTCCACACCCAGCTGGAGGTCAAGCTCCCGCTGGTCGGCGGCAAGGCCGAGAAGATCGGGCTGGAGAAGACCGCCGAGGAAGTCGCCCGGCAGGCCGCCTTCCTGAAGGACTGGGTCGCGAAGCACTGACGTTCCCGTCGCAAGTGCCCTTCAAGCCCCCCGAAGGCGGGGGACGGGGCCCCCGCCCTGCGTGCCGAATCCCGACATCTGCTATCCTTGGGCGCGGTCCCGCGCCCATCGAACCTGCGAACGCGAGGTGGACCATGCGCGAACAGACGGGTCACTGCCCCAGTTGCCATGCTGCCGGACCGGTCGGCCAGCCCTGCCAGGAACGGTCCTGCCTGCGGCGCGGCTACCACTTCATCCCCGAATACGCCTTCGACAAGGTCCGCGAGCAGCCCCCGGCGCGCACCGACCCGCGGATCGGCCAGTGCATCGGCGACTACCTGCTGGTGGACGTGCTGGGATGCGGCGGGTTCGGCAAGGTCTACCTGGCGCTGCAGCTTCCCATCCTGATGAAGACCGCCCTGAAGGTGATGGAGCGGGCGGACACCGACGAGGAGATGGCCGCCGCCCTGGCGAAGCGGTTCGAGGGCGAGGCCGCCGCGCTGGCGACGCTGACGCACCCGAACATCGTGCGGCTGCTGAAGTACGGCGTGCACGAGGGGATGCCGTACCTGGTCATGGAGTTCGTCGAGGGGAACCGGACGCTGCGCCACGAGATGCAGTCCGGGGCGCTGGCGCCCGGCCGCACCGATCCGAAGGTCGCGGCCCACATCCTCCACCAGATTCTCAACGCGCTGGATGCCGCCCACGCCCGCAGCATCGTGCACCGGGACGTCAAGCCCGAGAACGTGATGCTGCAGGAGGTGTCGGGCGACCCCTGGTTCGTGAAGGTGCTGGACTTCGGCCTGGCCAAGTTCGTCGAGGAGCGCAACGAGACCAGCCTGATGGTCGGCACGCCGGCCTACATGGCCCCCGAGCAGATCACCCGCAAGGGCATCGGCCCCTGGACCGACCTGTACGCGGTGGGCGTCCTGGCCTTCCGGCTGGTGACCGGCCGCCTGCCGTTCCTGGGGGATTCCACCCAGGAAACCTACGCGATGAAACTGGACCCCGCCTACGACCCGATGTCCCAGGTCGCGGGGATGGACCTGTCGCCCCTGATCGCGGGCTTCCTGCGGCGGGCGATCGCGATGGATCCCGAGGCCCGGTTCCGGTCCGCGTCCGAGTTCCGGGAGGCTTTCGACACCGTCGCGAACGGCATCGGCGCGACATCCCCCGACGTGACCCCGGCCTACGGCGCCCTGTACGCGCCGCCCGTCACCCCCGCGCCACCCGTGGCGGTCGCGCCCCCCGGACCCACGCCGCTCCCCGCGCCGACACCCGCGCCGTCGATCGCCCCGGGGATCACGACCCCGTCGCCCAAGCCGCACGCCCCGCCCCGGATCGGGGGCGACTCCCTGACCGAGCAGGTCCGCAGGGTGGGCGACGACGCCTTCGCGCAGATGGCGTCCCCGTCGGTCGCGACCCGATCGGACTCCCCGTCCCGGGTGATGCGCCCGGTGATCACCGAGCGCATCCCGAGGCGCCGCGCGACGCTGCTGGGCCCGCTGCTGCTGGTGCTGCTGGGGCTGGTCGCGGGCATCTACCTGTACGAGTACGGGTTCTCGACCGCGCCGCTGCGCCAGGCCTTCCTGCGCGCCGCCGCCTACGTGGACGAGGAGTCCGGAGCCCTGGACGCGACCACGGGCGCCGCGTCGGTCCCGCCCGGGCAGCGGACGGCCTCGATCCGCCTGGTCACGTCGCCCCCGGGCGCGCGGGTCCGCAACGGCGATACCAACGACGACCTGGGACGCACCCCGACCGACCTGCTGATCCCGCCCGGCACCACGCTGCGGCTGAACGTGCAGATGGAGGGGTACCGGGACGAGGTCCTTTCGATCCCGCACGCCGAGGCCGTCCACCAGCAGGAGTGGCCCCTGCACTTGAAGCGGCAGAAGTAGTCCGCCCCTTCAACGCCGGGATTCCTGTCACGCGGCGCGATCCCCGCCGATCGGGATGGCGGCCATCCTGGATTTCTGGTATCCACCCGGCGGCTGTGGTTTCCCGTGACAACCGGAGGGCTCGATGTCCGACAACCAGTGGCACATCCCGTTCGACGTGATGGAACAGTTCATGAAGGACGTCTTCATGGCGGTGGGCGTCCCCGCCGAGGACGCCGCGATCTCGGCCGAGGTCCTGATCACCTCCGACAAGCGCGGCATCGACTCGCACGGCGTGGGCCGGCTGAAGCCGATCTACATCGACCGCATCCGGGAAGGGATCCAGTTCCCCGTCACGAACTTCGAGGTCGTCAAGGAGACGGAGACGACGGCGGTGGTGGACGGCCACGACGGCATGGGCCACACCATCGGCAAGCGCTGCATGCAGATGGCGATCGACAAGGCGAAGAAGCACGGCCTGGGCATGGTCGTCGCGCGCAACTCGACCCACTACGGCATCGCGGGATACTACAGCCTGATGGCCATCGAGAACGGCATGATCGGCATCACGGGCACCAACGCGCGCCCGTCCATCGCGCCGACCTTCGGCGTCGAGAACATGCTGGGCACCAACCCGCTGACCATCGGCCTGCCGACCGACGAGGACTTCCCGTTCGTGATCGACTGCGCGACGTCGATCACCCAGCGCGGCAAGATCGAGGTCTATGCCCGGCTGGACAAGAAGATGCCCGAGGGCTGGGTCATCGGCGAGGACGGCAAGACGAAGACCGACCCGCACGCGGTGCTGAAGGAACTGGTGGCGGGCACGGCCGCGCTGGCGCCCCTGGGCGGCATCGGCGAGGACACGGCGGGCTACAAGGGCTACGGGTACGCCACCGTGGTCGAGATCCTTTCGGCCGCGCTGCAGGACGGGCGCTTCCTGAAGGGGCTGCTGGGCTACGAGGACGGGAAGAAGGTCCCGTACCACCTGGGCCACTTCTTCCTGGCCATCGACATCGAGCACTTCGTGCCCCTGGCCGTGTTCAAGGGCATCGCGGGCGCGATCCTGCGCGACCTGCGCAACTCGAAAAAGGCCCCGGGCGAGGATCGGATCTACACGGCCGGCGAGAAGGAGCACCTGGCCTGGCTGGACCGGAAGGACAAGGGCGTGCCGATCAACGCCCCCCTGCGGAAGGACTGCGACGCCCTGCGCGCGTCGCTGGGCCTGACGCAGTACCGCTTCCCCTGGGACGAACAGGGCTGATCGGCCTCCCCGCACGCGCCCCGCCGCACGGGTACGCGTTGCGGGCACCCCCGCGAATCTGGTACATTTCCGGCGTTCCCGATCCATCTGCGGCCATTCCAGGAGGTCTGTCGATGGCACGCTTCAACCGCGGCCGGCTTCTCGCCCTGCTCCTCGTCCTGCCCCTCTGGGTCGCCTGCGAGGACTCGACGTGGCTCCCGGACCGGAACGACGCCCGGGACGTCGCGACGACCGACGAGGGCACCCTCGATGCCGACACCGCCCCTGCGGAGGTGGCGGACGGGGCGGGGGGGGAAGAGGTGTCCGGCCAGGACATGCCTGCCGACGCGGCCGGCGACGAGGCCGGCGACCCCGGGACGCTGCCCGGCTGCACCACGACCCTCGACTGCGCATCGATGCTGTCGATGGAGCCCCCGTCGCCCTGCGCGCGCCCCTACTGCGACACCGTGGCCGGCCAGTGCGCCTGGGGCCCGATGCCGAACGGCGTGGCCTGCACGCTGCAGGACCCGTGCGTCGAGGACGCCCGCTGCCAGGCCGGCGAGTGCGTGGGCCGCGCGAAGGACTGCGACGACGACAACCCCTGCACCGCGGACTCCTGCGCTGCCGGGGGCGCCTGCCAGCACGCCCCGCAGGATGGCGCCTGCGACGACGGCAACCCCTGCACCTCCGGCGACACGTGCGCGGCCGGCCTGTGCACCGGGTCGAACAACACCTGCACCTGCGGCGAGGACGCGGACTGCATCCCCCGGGAGGACGGCGACCGATGCAACGGGACGCTGAAGTGCGAGGGGGAAGTCTGCGTGGTGGACAGGGCGACCGTGGTCTTCTGCGAGGCGACGGCCTCGCCCTGCCGGAAGGCGGCCTGCGCCCCCGCGACCGGCGAGTGCGTGCAGGTGCCGGCCGGCGAGGGCGCGCCCTGCGACGACGGCAGCCTGTGCACGCTGGGCGACCACTGCGCGGCGGGCGAGTGCGTCGGCACCCGCACCATCCCGTGCGACGACCAGAACCCGTGCACCGACGATTCGTGCGACGCCCTGGGCGGGTGCGTGTTCACGCCCAACGCGAAGGCATGCGACGACGGCAACCGCTGCACCGTGGACGACACGTGCGCGGACGGGCTGTGCGCGGGCACGGTCACCGCGGAATGCGGCTGCGTGCAGGACGCGGACTGCGCCGCGAAGGAGGACGGGGACCGCTGCAACGGGACGCTGGTGTGCCGCCTGGGCCGGTGCGTCGTCGACCCGGCGACCGTGAGGGTGTGCGACCCCCTGCCGGAGGACGCCGGGGCCTGCCGCGTGCCGACGTGCGACCCCGCGACCGGCGAGTGCGTGCCCACGGCCCTGACCGACGGCCGCCCGTGCGACGACGGCAACGCCTGCACCCCGGCATCCGCGTGCCAGGACGGCACCTGCGTCGGCTCGGGCCTGCTGGACTGCGACGACGACAGCCAGTGCACCGCGGACTCCTGCGACCCCGATTCCGGCTGCGTGCACGTCGCCCTCACCGGCAGTTGCGACGACGGCAGCGTGTGCACGCTGGGTGACACCTGCATCGACGGCCAGTGCAGCCCCACCTCGTGGAAGGTGTGCGCGGACGGGAACCCCTGCACGGCCGACTCGTGCGACGCGAGCCTGGGGTGCGTCTTCACGGATGTCTCCGGCCCGTGCAGCGACGGGAACCTCTGCACGGTCGGGGACGCGTGCCAGGAAGGACGGTGCGTGCCCGGCGACCCGGACCCCTGCCTGGACGAGAATCCGTGCACCGACGATTCCTGCGACCCGGACCGCGGGTGCGTGCACGTCGCGAACACGGCGGGCTGCAACGACGGCGACCCGTGCACGACCGGCGACCTCTGCGGCGGCGGCACGTGCAACGCGGGGACGCCCGTGAACTGCGACGACGGCGACCCCTGCACCGTGGAGAAGTGCGTGTCGTCCGCGGGCGGATGCCTGAAGGAGAACGCCAAGGACGGCACCCCGTGCGACGACGGCAACGGCTGCACGCCCGCCGACGCGTGCGTGGCCGGGCTGTGCGTCGGGTCGGGGGGCTGCGACGACGGCAATCCCTGCACCGCCGACTGGTGCGACGAGACGCGCAAGGAGTGCATGCACGAGAACCTGGATATCGGGTGCGACGACGGCGACCCCTGCACGGTCGGGGACCATTGCATCGAGGGGGACTGCCAGGCGGGCGGGCAGAGGGACTGCCAGGACGGGGACCTGTGCAACGGCAAGGAATGGTGCCTTCCCGGGACGGGGTGCCAGGCCGGCACGCCGCCGGACTGCGACGACGGGGCGGCCTGCAACGGGGTCGAGACGTGCGACCCGGCGACAGGCTGCGTGCCGGGGACGGCGCCGGACTGCGACGACGACAACACCTGCACCGAGGACGGGTGCGACGACGCGACCGGGTGCTGGAACCGGCCGCAGGCCGGGATCGGATGCGACGACGGCAGCGCGTGCACGAAGGGCGACGCGTGCGACGCGGACGGGGCCTGCGTGGGGGCCCCGGTGGTGTGCGACGACGCGAACGCCTGCAACGGCAAGGAATGGTGCGACCCGGCGTCCGGATGCCGGCTCGGCGTGCCCCTGATCTGCGACGACGGCGACATCTGCAACGGGCGCGAGACGTGCGACGCGGCCGCCGGATGCGTTGCCGGGACGCCCCTGCCCTGCATGGACGAGGACCCCTGCACCGACGACCTGTGCGACCCCCTCGACGGCTGCTACTTCCCCTACAACACGGCGCCGTGCGACGACGGGGACGCCTGCACCGGGAAGGACACCTGCGCGGCGGGCCAGTGCCTCGGAACGGCGATCGACTGCACCGACCCGTGGGACTGCACGCTGGACGGGTGCGACCCGGCGACCGGGTGCACGCACCAGCCCGACGACAGGATGTGCAACGACGAGAACGTCTGCACGCAGGACGTCTGCGACCCGGACCTGGGCTGCCGCTTCGTGCCGATCGAGGGCGGTTGCGACGACGGCAACCCCTGCACCCCGAACGACGTCTGCTTCAAGGGCCAGTGCGTCGGGACGGGCTTCCTGGACTGCAGCGACACGATCGACTGCACCGTGGACTCGTGCCAGCCGGACGTTCCCGGCGGATGCGTGCACGCGCCCGACGGGACCCGGTGCTTCGACGCGAACGCCTGCACCGACGACGTTTGCGACCCGCAGCAGGGCTGCCAGAACCCGCCGAACACCGCGCGCTGCGACGACAACAACTTCTGCACCGACGACGACCAGTGCCTGAACGGCGAGTGCATGCCCGGCACGCAGGTCGTCTGCAACGACGGGGTCGACTGCACGATGGACTGGTGCAACCCCCTGTCCGGCTGCCAGTACCAGCCGTACGACCTGTCGTGCGCGGACCAGGACCCTTGCACCGACGACGTGTGCGACGCGACGGAGGGATGCCTGCACCTGCCGGGCAGCGGCGCGGCCTGCGACGACGGCAACCCGTGCACGACGGGCGACGTCTGCGTGACGGGGGCGTGCGTGGGGCCCGTCGAGGTGGTGTGCGACGACGGGTTCGACTGCACCGTGGACAAGTGCGACCTGGAGACCGGCGACTGCATCTACGCGCCGGACGACTCGCTGTGCGACAACAGCGACCCGTGCATCGCGCAGGCCTGCATGCCGGACGGCACCGGCACGACGGCCGGGAAAACCTCCATCGGGCCCCCCACCGGGTGCGTCTCGACGTTCACGACCGCCCCGTGCGACGACGGGAATCCCTGCACCGCGCAGGATACCTGCAACGGCCAGGGCCAGTGCCTCGGCGAGACCTGGGACTGCTCGGTTCAGGGCTGCGACACGGTGCCGATCTGCCCCGAGACCGCGTGCACCGACGGCAGCGACAACAACAACAACGGCCTGGCGGACTGCTGGGACCCGGCCTGCGCCGGCGACGAATCCTGTTTCGTCAAGGTGGGATGGTGCCGGCTGCAGTGGCCGGACACCGTCATCGGCACCGAGGGGACGTTCTTCCCGATCTACTCGCGGGCCTGGGTGGACGGCGTGACCACTGCCAGCCCTTATACCGACGCGTACCCCGCGCTTCGCGCGGAGATCGGCGTCGGCCCGCACGGCACGGTGCCGGACCCGGCGAACGGATGGGCCTTCACGAATTCCGTGCCCAACACCGGCTACGGCCCGGACTCGCCGTCCTGGGAGGCGAACAACGACGAGTACTGGTCGGACATCCCGATCCGGCCGTACCCGGGACCGTACGACTACGCGGCACGCTACAGCGGCGACAACGGGCTGAACTGGGTCTACTGCGACCGCAACGCGGGCGCCGGCAGCGACGGTTCCGAGGACGGGTACCAGGTCGAGAACGCCGGCCTGATGAAGGTCGAGTACGCCCTGGAGGTCCAGGGCACGGACTACGCGGTCGTGCCGCGGGGGGCGAGACTGGCGGTGCAGGGACGGGGCTTCACCGAGGTCACCGAGGTGACGATCGGCGGCATCGTGCAGCCGGTCACCGTCGTGTCGGACCACTCCCTGGAGATCCCGGCGGTGGCTTCGGGAACCCCGACGGGCGTGCAGACGCTGGTCGTGACGGCCGGCACGTACGGGTCCGCCTCCACGTCGGTGGAGGTCCTGGAACTGTCGTTCAAGCCGGCAGTGCTGGCCCACGGGGCGGCGCTGGTGCTGACGGGCGAGGGGCTGTCGGCCATCACGGGGGTCCTGGTCGGGTACGCGCCGCAGGCATTCGTGACCCAGTCCGACGCGATGATCACCGTGACGAACGCGTCCGACGACATCCCGCTGGGGGTGCAACCGCTGCAGGTGGACGTGCCGGCCGGACGCAGCGCCCCCCTGTACCTGACCGTGATCCACCTGGTGATCAACGAGCAGGACGCGGACCAGCCCAGCACCGACACGGCCGAGTTCGTCGAGATCGCGACCGGCGTTCCCTTCGTCACGGTCAGCGACTACGTGCTGGTCCTGTGGAACGGGTCGACCAACCTGTCCTACGGCTCGTTCGATATCGCGGCCACGGCCGACGCGAACGGGCTGATCCTGGCCGGCAGCGCGGGGGTCGTCCCGACGCCGGCCATCCTGATGACGGGGACCGGGGGCGTCGCGACGAACGTGATCCAGAACGGACAGGACGCGACGGCGATCTACCAGGGTTCGGCCTCCGCCTTCCCGGCCAACTCGTCCCTGACGTCGCTGGGCCTGATCGACGCCCTGGTGTACGACACCGGCCAGGCGGATGACGCCGAATTGCTGGCCGTGCTGCTGGGCACCGGGCCCGAATCGTTGCAGGTCGACGAGTGGGGAGGCCTGGGCAGCACCGTCGGCATCCCCAACAGCATCCAGCGGTGCGCCGGCAGCGCTCGGCGGGACGGCCGCGTTTGGTCCGCCTTGACGCCGCCGTCGCCCGGGCTGCCGAACCTGTGCCCGTGACCCCGCGCCCCTCCCCGACGCCCCGGTCGATCCGGCCCGGGGGTCCCGCGACGCCCCGGATCGCCCCCGCCTTGGGTTCCCGGCCTCTTCGCGGATAGGATCGGTCCCGCAGGTCCAGGCCAACCGGAGGGAACGTGAGGACGCGAGACATCGCCCTGGTCGCCGCGTGCGCGGGATTCCTGCCCGCCCTGGTCCGCGCACAGGAGGCGCCCCCGCCCGCAGGGACGGCTGCCGCTGCCACGGCAACGACCGCCGACGCGCCATCCGCCGCGGCGGCGACCGCCACCGCAGAGAGCGCCCCGGCACCGGCTGCGGCCGCCCCGGCCCCCGTGCTGGACGCCGTCCGGCGGGTCCCGTCGCCGCCCGCGCCGCCCGACGACACGATGCACCTGCAGGAGCCGTTCCTCTTCCGGTTCCAGAACGGCGTCAGCCTGAAGTTGTACGGCAAGCTGGAACTGCTGGCCTACTTCGACACCACCACGCCGTACATCAGCGACTGGCTGGCCTGGGTCGAGCCGAAGGGGACCATCAACGGCGACGAGGACTCGTTCAGCATGTCCGTGCGCGGCTCGCCGATCGGCGTCCACGTCAACTGGCCGCGCATCCTCGGCGGCGCCGCCCTGAACGCCCGCATCGAGTTCGACTTCGTCGGCGGCTTCGTGACCGGCGGCAGCGCCGCCTACTCGCCCCTGATGCGGCTGAAGCAGGCGTGGGTCAGCCTGGACGGAAAGCACGTGACGCTGCTGGCCGGCCAGCACTTCGGCATCTTCGCGCCGCTGTTCCCCGACACCGCGAACTGGATCGCGCTGGGGACGTCGGGCAACCCGTGGATCCGGCTGCCGCAGGTGCGCCTGACGGTTCGCGGAGCGGGCCTGCAGTGGGACCTGTCCGCCAACCGGCCGATGGGGTCCAACGAGGTGCTGACCGACACCGTGAACGACCACGTCAGCGACGGCGAGTGGAGCAACATCCCGTTCTTCATGACGCGCCTGGGCGGCCAGCACCGGCTGGCGAAGGACGTCAGCCTGGGGTGGGGCGTGTCGGGCGTCTGGGGCCGCGAGAAGGTGAAGCGGTACCTGGACCCGGCGACGGGCAAGGTCGTCGATCGGAAGGACGGGGCGCCCAAGGAAGGCAACGAACTGCGATCGAAGGAGGTCGACCTCTGGATGGCCAACGTCGACCTGAAACTGGTGACGAAGTACGTCGAGGTGATGGGCGAGTTCTTCGGCGGGGCCAACGTGAACACCTTCTTCGCCGGCGTGCTGCAGGGCGTGGCCATCACCGGGACGAAGGCGACCGAAACGACGCCGGCGGGGTTCAACGTCCGGTCGATCCGTACGATCGGCGGGTGGGGGCAGATCACCGGCAAGCCCTCGGCCGACTGGCGGCTGTATGCGGGCGCCGGCATCGACCACCCGTACGACGAGGACCTGCTGCCGATCTACAACCCGAAGGCCCCGCCGCGCCTGTACAACCTGTCGGCGTACGGGGCGGTGCACTACGCGATCGGCGGGGCGTGGCGCGTCGGCGTCGAGGTCTCGTACACCCGCACGCAGTACCTGAAGGACTGCGGCAACAACTACAACCTCCGGACGCTGGCGCGCAGTTCGCTGTCGTTCTAGGGAGGGGACATGGACGACCCGCAGGCACCCGCCAGCCGGCGCGCCAGGAAGCACCGGGTGAACGAGGGAGTCAACCGGCTGCTGCAGACGCCGGGCTGGAACCCGTACGTGCAGGCCAGGGACGATTCGTCGCCGGCGGGAGCCGCCCGGGAGGCCCTGGGGCACGCCCGGATCGGGGACGCCCAGCGGGCCGCGGAGTCGTGCGCCGAGTGCGGGAAGGCGCGGGCGGCCTCCGGGGACCCGACGGACCTGTGCCCGAGGCACCTGGCCGAGGCGATGGGGACGCGGCTGCCTTGACGGGACGGGCCGAGGATCAGCGGCAGCACTGCTCCGGCGGCGGCACGCCGTAGTCGCACTCGCAGCACGGGGGCGGCGTGCACGGCCCGGCGCAGCACTCGTCGAAGATCGCGGCCGGGACGGATGCCGGGTCGCTGAGGCACTTCTGGGAGGCGCAGTCGGCCGCCTCGGGAGGTGCGTCGGCCGCAGGCACGTCGGCCGGCGCCACGCAGCACGCCTGGTACACCTCGTCGGGAATGACCCCGTACTCGCACATGCAGCACACCTGGCTGCAGTCGATCGCGTCCGTGCCTGGGTCCGCAGGCACCGCGTCGGGAACCCCGGGATCGACGGGGGCGACGTCGGGCGCGCCCGGGTCGACCGGCGGCACGTCGGCCGGCGCCACGCAGCACGCCTGGTAGACGTCGTCCGGGATGACGCCGTAGTCGCACATGCAGCACACCTGGCTGCAGTCGATCGCGTCCGTGCCCGGATCGACCGGGACGACGTCGGGCGCGCCCGGGTCCTGCGGGGCGGCCTCCTGCGCGGCATCCTGTGCCACGTCCGGCGCCGCGTCCGACACCACCTCGACCGCGTCCGTCACGACGTCCCGGGGGCCCTTCGTCTCGTCCGTCTCGAAGCAGCCGGGCAGGCCCATCACGACCGCCGCCGCCGCGGCCGCCGCCCCGGCCGCCAGCCGCTCGCGCACCCCGGGCGCCGCCTCCAGCATCCGGATCCGGGTCTCGCAGAACGGATCCTCGGTCAGTGCACCGGTGAAGGCGGCGGACACGCACTTCGCCCCGCCCCGGCAGCGGGCCGCGTGCCGGCAGCGCAGGCAGGCACCCGTCAGGTCGGACGCGCCCATCTCGCGGTTGTAGGGGAACGCGCCGGGCCGGAACCACCACTCGGCCATCGACGCCTGGCGAAGGCCGCCCTCCCGGAACGGGTCGCGGTCCCCGTCGCGGGCCTGCAGGGACAGGCAGCCCTTGATGCCGCCGTCGCTCTCGATGCCGATCGCCTGCAGCCCGGCCTGGCAGCCGTGCCACGCCTCGGGACGGCCGCGCCAGCCCCGGCCTCGCAGTTCCCGGTCGCCCGGACCGCAGTACCCGATCGAGTCGCCCACCGCGACGTGGATCCCGCCGGCCGCCTTCATGCGGACGATCTCCCGGACCAGCCCGGGGATCTGCCGCGGACGCAGCGTCATCTCGTCGTGGTCCGCCAGCGACCCCATGGGCTTGCCCAGTTGCAGGCGCCATTGCCGGGCCCCCAGGTCGATCGCCAGCAGGCGGGTCGCCTCCAGCCAGGGCAGATTCCACAGGTGCACCGTCGTCAGCACGGCGACGCTCATGCCGGCATCGCGCAGGCGGCCGATGCCGCGGATCGCCGCCCGGAAGGCGCCCCGGCCCCGGATCGCGTCGTGGACCTCCTCGGGACCGTCGATGCTGACGCCGACGTTGCACAGGCCCGCCTGCACCGCCCGGCCTGCCGCGGCCTCGTCCACGCAGGTGCCGTTGGTGACCATGTTGACGGTCAGGCCCCGCCCGACGGCCGCCCTGGCGATGGCGTCCCAGTCTTCGCGCAGCAGCGGTTCGCCCCCGGACAGCGTCAGCAGTTCGCCCCCCAGGTCCGCCAACTGGTCCACGACATCCAGGCACTCCGCGGTCGACAACTCGGTGGAACGGGCCCACCCGGCCCGCGACCCGCAGTGCACGCAGCGCAGGTTGCAGGCCAGGGTCAGTTCCCAGACCGCGTTGCGGGGCCGCCAGGGCTTCGTGGCGGCGTTCGCGCGGGCCTCGCAAGACAGGTCGCGGGGAAGGGCGGGCATCAAGAACCTCCGTGGCAGGATTCCCGGGAAATCGTACGCGTTGTCGCCCGCGGCCGCCACCCTCACAGGGAGGCCAGGAACGCGTTCAGGACGGCCTGGAAGGCGTCGGGGGTCTCCAGGGCGGACAGGTGGCCTGCGCCGGGCAGGACCTCCAGCCGCGCCCCGGGAATCGCCGCGACCATGCGGCGCATCTCGTCCGGGGGGGACAGGGCGTCGCGTTCCCCGACCACGGCCAGCACGGGCACCCGGAGGCCGGCCAGCAGCGGGGTCGAATCGGGCCGGTCGCGCAGGGCCTCCAGCACCCGGGCCACCCCCTCCGGGTCGGCGGTCGCGATCATCGCCCGCACGGCCGCCTCGACCTGCGGGCGCAGCCGCCGCGTCTCCTGCGACAGCAGGCCGGGCACCATCGCATCGGCCAGCCCGCGGATGCCGTCGCGGCGCGCCGCCCGGGCCTGGCCCGTCCGCCTCTCCCTCGCCTCCGGCGCGTCGGGCGCGGCGCGCGTGTCGCACAGCACCAGCCCGGCCACCCGCCCCGGCGCCCGTTCCGCCAGCCGGAAGGCCGCGTACCCGCCCATGGACATCCCGACCGCGACGAACCGGTCCACGCCGGCCGCGTCCAGCCGCGCCAGCACGTCGCCGGCGAACGCGTCCAGCGAGCCCGCGCCCGGCGGCGTCCCGCCGAACCCCGGGAAATGGGGCGCGAATCCCTTCCACCCCGCGGGCAGGCCCGCGACCGCCCGGGCCCACATCCCCCCGTGCAGCGGGAAGGCGTGCAGGAACACCACGGTTCCCGCCGTCGCCGTGCCCGACCTGCCGCCTGCCGCCACCCGAACGTCGTCCATCCCTTCCTCCCAGCCCGGAAACCGCAGCCGGATCCGGGAACTCCCCGGCCCGGAACTTCCCAAACGGGGGCGGGGGGCATTATACTGCGGCCACCTGGTTGAAACGTTCCCGGTACCGCGAATCGCGGCCTCGCTGGCGGCGTTCGCGACGGCCCGATCGTGGAGGAGGACATCATGGCGAACCGGACCCGGACCCTGGCAGGGCTGGCCCTGCCGATCCTGCTGGTGCTGCTGGCGCTGCCGGCCCAGGCCGCGGACAACCCGCGGGTGAACGCCAATACCTACCGGCCCTCGCTGTTCCCCGGCGACACGCTGGCCATCCAGACCAGCAACCAGCCGGGACACCTGAAGGTGGGCGGCGGGCTGCTGCTGACGTGGAACAAGGACCCGCTGGCCATCGTCGACGGGGCCTCCGGCACGCGGGTCGCGAATGGCGCGTCGGTCACGAACCAGCTCGTCGGCGACCTGTTCATCAACCTGGGCCTGACCGATTACCTGGACATCGCGCTGGGCCTGCCGATCTACCTGTACACCACGGGCGACAACCCTCCGGACACCGGCGCGCTGGCGAACCTCAAGCAGGCCAAGGGAATGTCGGTCGGCGACCTGCGGCTGGACTTCAAGGTGTCCTTCTTCGGGAAGAACCGGAAGAGCGGCTTCGGCCTGGCCCTGGCCGAGCAGTTGACCTTCCCGACGGCCTACCCGCGCTACTTCAACGGCGACGGCTGGACCGGCACCACGACCCTGATCGCGGACTACCAGAAGCGCGGCTGGAACGTCGCGGTGAACCTGGGCTACCGGCTGCGCCAGAACGTGCGGATCCCGGACACCTCGGGCGGTTTCTGGGTCGGCGACGAACTGCTGATCGGGGCCGGGCTGGTCGTTCCGTTCCTCTGCGGGAAACTGGAAGGCATCGGCACGATGGAGTTCCGGGGCGGCGTCGAGAACGACGCGTTCGACAAGTACGCGACGGCCCTGGATTTCCTGGGCGGCATCCGCGGCCGCGTCGGCGACGTGCAACTGCTGCTGGCGGCGGGCGGCGGCGCGCTGCAGGGCTGGGGCAGCCCGGCGTACCGCATCACGGCCGGCGTTTCCTACGAACCGAAGATCGACCGCGGCTGCACGAAGGACACCGACAAGGACGGCATCCTGGACCCGGCCGACAAGTGCCCGACGCTGCCCGGCCCCGCGGACCTCCAGGGATGCCCGGACTCGGACAAGGACGGCATCATCGACCCGGACGACCGCTGCCCGGACGTGCCCGGCACGAAGGAGTTCCTGGGCTGCCCGGACACCGACAAGGACGGCATCGAGGACTCGAAGGACCGCTGCCCGACGCAGTCCGGCCCGGCGAAGTACGACGGCTGCCCGGACACGGACGGCGACACGGTGCCGGACTACCTGGACAAGTGCCCGAAGGTGCCCGGCAAGGTCGCGACCAACGGCTGCCCGGACAAGGACAACGACGGCGTGCCGGACGACAAGGACAAGTGCCCGGACATCCCCGGCAAGGCCGACCTGGACGGCTGCCCGCCGCCCACGCCGCAGAAGGTCAAGCTGACCGCCGACAAGATCGAGATCCTGGAGATGGTCTTCTTCGAGACGAACAAGGCGGTCATCAAGAAGGAGTCGTTCGGCATCCTGGACGACGTGGCGAAGGTCCTGCGCGACAACGCCTTCATCAAGAAGCTGCGGGTCGAGGGCCACACGGACAGCACCGGCGACGCCAAGAAGAACATGGTGCTGTCGCAGAAGCGCGCAGAGGCCGTCCGCGAGTACCTGATCGGCCAGGGCGTCGCGGCGGACCGGTTGGTGGCCGAGGGCTTCGGCCCGACGCGCCCGATCGCCGACAACAAGACCAAGGAAGGGAAGGCCCAGAACCGCCGCGTCGAGTTCGTGATCACCGAGAAGTAGGCCGATCCAGCGGAACCGCCTCCCGGATTTCCACCCCGCCGATGCCCGTCGCAGGCACGGCCTCCGTCCGCGGACCGGCCGGCGTCGTCGCGGCATCGGGCGGCGGCCAGGAGGCCTCGGCCCGTGCCCCGTAGGCCACCCCGACGGACTGCACGACGATGCGGAGCGGCGTGCGAGCCGGGTGCACGGTGAACTCCCGCCGGTACGTGACGTCCCGGCCGGGCGCCGCCAGCACCTCCTCGGCGTACCCGCGGACCAGCGACGCGCCCTCGGGCGGCGCCACCCGCAGCACAGGGGGCGCGAACAGGCGACCCGCCACCCGGACGGTCACGACCAGGTCCAGGTCGCCGTCGGGCCGCAACGCTCCCTCCACCTCCAGGCCCAGCGGAAGGTTCGCGCGGTCCTCGGCCATCGGCCGCAGCGCGCCGGTCGGCACAGGTTCCTCCTTCCGCACGGACTCGCCGCCGGCCCCGCACCCGATGCCCGCCAGGACCAGCAGCACCCAGCCCGGGACGCACCTGCAGGACCCGTTCATGACGACCTCCATCGGGATCCGGAAGAACGCGTCAGGTCAGGCCGCCGTCCACCGCGACGACCTGGCCGGTCAGGTAGGAGACGGCGTCGCTGCACAGGAAGGCGACCACCCGGGCGACCTCTTCCGGCCGCCCGATTCGCCGCATCGGGATCGACGCCAGCATCTGCTCGCGCGGGGCGTCGGCGGACATGTCCGTGTCGATCAGCCCCGGGGCGACGCAGTTCACGACCACGTTCCGGGCGGCCAGTTCCCGTGCCAGGGCCTTCGTCGCTCCGATCAGGCCGGCCTTGGCCGCCGAGTAGTTGACCTGGCCCGGGTTGCCGGTGATGCCGCTGACCGACGAGACCACGACGACGCGTCCGCGGCGCCGCTTCGCCATGCCGCGCACGACCGGCTTCGCCACGTGGTAGAAGCCGTGAAGCGACGTCCGGATCGGGCGCTCCCACGCCTCGGGCTCCATCCCGACGAACAGCCCATCGGCCGTGACGCCGGCGTTGCTGACCAGCACGTCGATGCCCGCGGGGTCCTCCAGCCAGGGCGCCAGCGCCTCCGCCACGGCCGCACCGTCGGTCACGTCGAAACCTACCGGCACGGCGCGACCGCCCGCGGCGACAATCGCCTGGCACACCTCGGCGGCCTTCGCGGCCTCGGACCGGAAGTTGACCAGCACCTCGAAGCCCATCGCGCCCAGTTCCATCGCGATGGCACGGCCGATCCCCCGGCTGGCGCCGGTGACCAGGGCCCGCCCCTTCTGCGGCTGCATCACGCGCCCTCCGCGGACTTGAACACCTTGACGTTGCCGCGGCCGACCTCGCGCCCCTGGCACCGGACGACGCCGTCGAACGACGCGAAGTCGCCAACCTTGGCCGCCTCGATCACGTCGACCTCCAGCACGCCTCCCACGGGGATGTCCCCGGCCGCCAGTTCCACGTTGCGGCCCGCCACCAGCCAGCCCCGGACCGGCCCGCGCGTCGGGTCCTGGCTGGTGACCAGCGCGGCGGCGGCCTGCGCGATGAACTCGATCAGGGCCACCGGGTCCAGCACGCCGTCCCGCACGAAAGGGTTGTCGGCGCGAACCACGCCGCGGCAGGTGGCGCGGTCCGGCTGGAGGTCCAGCGCCTCGTCGAGGAACCGCATCGCGGATCGGTGCGGCAGCAGCACGTCGATGGGCAGCAACTCAGCCATGGGCCTCCCGTTCCACCACCAGCACGAACCGGCCCCCGGCCGGCGAGCGGCGCGCCAGCAGCATGCGGCCCGCGGCACCGGGACGCAGCAGGAATGCCAGGACGGCGGCGGCCCCGGCGCACGGATGGGCCGCCCCCCCCGGCAGCGTGCCGGGGTCGTCGGCCACCTCCGTCGCGCCGACCTTCCCGGCCTCGGCCACCGGGTCGAAGCCCTCGTCCCGGCCGGGCAGGAACGTCACGGACACCAGCCGGCCCAGGCGCGGGCCGTCGCCCGGCTGGACGATCCGCAGCGACCCGCAGAAGTCGCCCGTGCAGTGCGGCGGGTCGGCCCAGGGGGCCGCCGTGATCGCCTCGTCGCCGGCCGTCACCTGCACCTCGGGGTCGCCGTCGGCCAGCCGGGTCCAGGCGTCCAGCATCGCCGCCTCGAACGACGCCTTTCCCATCGTGACGGTGGTGGAGGCCGCCAGTCGTTTCGACAGGATCGCCCAGTACCCGGGCGCCGCGTTGTGCACGGAGTTGTGGAACAGGGTCGGCGACACCTGCGGCTGGGCCGGCATCAGCGCCGGCAGGATCGCGCCGATGGTGTTGATCTCGCCGTTCGCGGTCGCGAAGACCAGCGGGGCCTCCGGCGAGGCATCCAGGCCGCCGGCGTCCCGGGTCACCCGCAGCGCCTGCGCGATCAGGCGGCTGATGCGCCGCCGCACGTTCTTCGGGATGAACTCGTCGTCCCCGGGCAGGGCCTCGCCCAGGATCGGGCGGGTCCCGTCCAGCAGCCCGGCGGCGCCCACGATCGGGAATCCCTTCATCGCCGCACCCCGAACACGAGGGAGGTGTCGTTTCCGCCGAAGGCGAACGAGTTGGACATCGCGTACCGGATCCCGGGCGCGGCCAGGTCGTCGCGCAGGATGCGGGCCCGCACGTCGGGGTCCAGCACCTCGCAGCCGAGGTTGCGGGGCAGGACCTCGTCGACCAGCGCCATCAGCGTGATCGACGCCTCCACTCCGGCCGCGGCACCCAGCATGTGCCCGGTGAATCCCTTGGTCGAGGAGCACGGGACGTCCGGGCCCAGCGCCTTCACCACCCCGCGCGATTCGGCCGTGTCGTTGGCCGGCGTCGCGGTGCCGTGCAGGTTCACGTAGCCCACGTCCGACGGCGTGATGCGGGCACGGGCGATCGCCTCCGCCATCACGCGCGCCGCGCCCTCGCCTTCCGGCTCGGGTGCCGTCATGTGGTACGCCTCGGAACCCGCGCCCCAGCCGGCCAGGAACAGGTCGGGTCCCCCGTTCCCGTCGGGCGGGCGCCGGCACGCCAGCACCAGGGCCGCGGCCCCCTCGCCCAGGTTCAGGCCGCGCCGCTCGGCGTCGAAGGGACGGCACGGTCCCGGGTCCATCACGCCCAGTCCCCGGAACCCGTGGAACGTGGTCCAGCACAGCGCGTCCACCGAGGCGACCACGACCACGTCGCAGACCCCGGCCCGCAGCAGGCGGGCCGCCGAGATCGCCGCCTGGGCGCCCGACGAGCACGCCGTGGACACCACGTAGGCCGGCCCGCGCGCGCCGACCAGGCCGGCCGCCACCTCGGCGACGGACCCGAACGCCTGCCGGTGGTGGTAGTCGTACCCGGCCGCCCCGGCCGCCCGGAAGGCGTCCTCCAGGTCCCGGTTGCCCGAGGCGCTGGTGCCGACCACCACCCCCAGGCGATGCGCGGGATAGGTCGCCGACAACCCGCGCAGCAGCGGCTGCAGCGGGTCGAGCGCCAGCGCCAGCAGCCGCGCGCACCGGCTGTCGTACCGGGCCAGCGGCCGGGGCAAGGGGGGCAGTTCGACGCGCACTTCGCCCACCGGAGCGGAAGCACCCGGCAGCACGGCGGAACCGGAGGCGGACAGCCCCGTCCGCCCGGCACGCAGCGCCTGCCGGTGCTGGTCGATCGTGGTCCCGAGGGCGCTGACGGCCGAGTACCCGAGGATGGGAAGGGTGTGCATTGCGGGCCAGGCTCCCTGCCGGTTCGAGCCGGAGTATCCGGCATGGTCCGGGGGCCTGTCAACGCGACGGGCGGGCGCGCGGGCACGGCGTGCGCGGCGTGCGTTGACCCGGGGCAGGCGGCGCTGCTAGGATGTCGCATCTTCCAGACGGTTCCGATCCGGGAGGTGTCGGGATGTCCAGACTCGCCCCTGCGGCATTGCTGCTGGCGCCCCTGGTGGCCCTGCTGCCGGCCTCCGACGCCAGCGCGCAGTCCCGGTCCAGCCGGCCCGCGCGGGTCGAGCGCCGCACGGTCACCCTGGTCACCCGGGCCCTGAAGGAGGACCCGGTGCTGGTGGACGAAGCGCTGTCCTCGGACCTCGAGTTCCGCGAACTGGCCGAACGCTACGTCCCGGCATCCCGCAGCCGCATGGCCGGCGGGCGGGCCCTGGTATCGCTGGGCTCGATCTCCATGATCCTGGGGGCGATCATCGGCGCGTCGGTGTTCGTCAACGGGGACGAGGGGACCGGGGCCGCCATCCTCGGGGGCACGCTGGGCGGCGGCTTCGCGCTGTTCGTGCCGGGGGTCGCGCTGATGGCCACCCCATCGGCGTCCGAGAAGGCGATGCGCGACTACTGGGAGGCCCACCGGGACGACCTGCTGCGGCCCGAGGCCAGGCGGGGTCCGCGGTTGCGCCTGGCCCGGGGCTGGACCCCTCCGCCCGCTCCCTGCGTCCGCCTGCTGGCGGTGCCATTCTGAGCCACCGACCGACTTGCACCCGCACCCGAATCTGCTAAAGTATCGCCGCCCTGACGAGACCCGGTACCAACAGGAAGAAGAAGGATGCACGCGAGAACGCAATCGCTGATCGAGACCCGTTCCGAGGTCGTGGCCCGCATCAAGCGGAACCTGATCACCCGGCTTTCCCTGCCGTACACCGAGGACGACCTGCACGAGGACGTGTCGCTGCTGGGGTCGGGCCTGGGCCTGGATTCCCTGGACGCCCTGGAGGTGGTCCTCAGCGTCGAGCAGGAGTTCGGCGTGAAGGTCGGGGACGGCGGGATCGGGCTGTTGCGTTCCATCAACACCATCGTGGACTTCGTTCTGGAGCAGAAGGCGGCGTCCGCGGCGATCGGCGGAGGCGTGCGATGAGGAACTCCCACGTGGCTTCGTTCCTGGCCCGGGCCGGCGCGATGATGACGGATCGCGACGGCGCGAACCTGGCCGCCCATTTCGGGGATGTCGGCGCCGAGTACCGCGCGGTTCGCGAAGCCGTGGGCCTGCTGGACGCCTCCCACGTGCTGGTCTTCAAGGGGCCGGTCGACGACGCGATCTACCCCCTGGACGAGGTCTTCGCCGGCAACGTCGCGAACCTGCGCTACGGCCGGGTGCTGCACACGCTGCTGGCCGACGCGGAGGGGATGATCGTCGCCGACGCCTACATCGCCTGCGGAGACGAGGAGATCCTGGTCCTTTGCGAGGCATGCGCGCCCCGCGAGGACGTCGCGCGGCTGCTGGCCGGCTGCCCGGTCCGGGACGTGACGGACGAGACCGCGGTCCTGTGCGTGGATGGCCCGAAGGCCTGGGGCCCGCTGCGGGACCTGTTCGGGCGCGACATCCTGGGCATGCCCTACCTGTCGGTCGAGGCCCACGACCTGGACGGCGTCCCGGTCGGCGTGCTGCGCGCCGGCAAGACCGCCGAGTTCGGCTACTGGCTGGTGGTGCCGGCCGCCGACGCGGACAAGGTCCACGGGCGCCTGATGGACGCCGGCGCCAGGCACGGGATCGCCCCGTACGGACTGGACGCGCTGGACCTGCTGAAACTGGACGGCCGGTTCTTCAACGTCAACCGCGAGGGCCGTGCCGTGCGCGACCCGCTGCCGCTGGGCCTGCAGTGGATGATCGACTTCCAGAAGGACGGCTTCTCGGGCCGGGACGCGATCCTGGCGCGCCGCGAGGCGGGGGTCCCGAGGAAGATCGTGGGCATCGCCCTGGCGGCGGGCGCGAAGGGCCTGGCCGAGGGTTCGACCGTGGTGCTGGATGGCGACCCGGTCGGGACCGTGGTCGCCTGCGGCTGGTCGGACGGGCTGCAGCGCGAGATGGGGCTGGCCTTGCTGGACCAGCCGGTGGCCTGGTCGGGCCTGGATTTCGAGGTCCGGACGGACTCGGGCGCCTTGCCGGCCCGCTCGATCTCCCTGCCGCCGTTCGTCCCGGCAAGCCTCTCCGTCCGGCTGGACGAGGTCTGACCGCATCGATTCCCCCGGAAACAGTGGAGAGGCCATGCCTTTTCGCCTGCAGGACAAGGTGGCGATCGTCACGGGCGGCAGCCGCGGGATCGGCCGCGCCATCGTGGAACGCTTCGCGGCGGAAGGCGCGAAGGTCTGGTTCACGTGGGTGCGGCACGAGGAGGCGGCGAACGAGGTGATGGCCGCGGTGCCGGGCACGACGGGCCTGCGATGCGACAGCGGGGACCGGGAGGCGGTCGAACAGGCGGTGCAGGCGGTGCTGGCGCGCGACGGCCGGCTGGACGTCCTGGTCGGAAACGCCGGCGTGGCGGTCAACGGCCTGCTGGCGATGATGACGGCCGCCGAGATCGACCGGGTGCTGGACGCCAACGTGAAGGGCACGGTGAACTGGGCGAAGGCGGCCGTCCGGCCGATGCTGCTGCAGCGCTCGGGGACGATCGTGAACGTCTCGTCGGTCGCCGGGATGTTCGGGCTGGCCGGGCAGGCGGCCTACTGCGCGTCCAAGGGGGCCATCCTGGCGTTCACGCGCGGGCTGGCCGCGGAGTGCAGCGGCAAGGGCATCCGGGCGAACTGCGTGGTGCCGGGATTCGTGGACACCGACATGACGGCGACGCTCCCGTCGCCGATGCGCCGCGGCTACAAGGAGCGGATCGTGATGGGGCGCTTCGGCCGCCCCGAGGAGATCGCGGCGGCGGCGCTGTTCCTGGCGTCCGACGAGTCGTCCTACGTGACCGGCCAGGCGCTGGTCGTCGACGGCGGGCTGTCGGGCGCGGTCATCTGATTCAGGAGAGGCGATGGGTGGAATCCGGACCGCGTTCCTGTTCCCCGGCCAGGGCTCGCAGGCGGTGGGCATGGGCCAGGACCTGTTCCGGCAGGAGCCGGCGGCGAAGGCGCTGTTCGAGGCGGCGAACGAGGCCGCGGGCGCCGACGTGACGATGATGTGCTTCCGGGGGCCGTTCGACGCGCTGTCCCGGACCTCCGTGCTGCAGCCGGCGATCACCGCGGTGAACCTGGCGTGCATGGACTGGCTGGTCGCGCACGGCGTGGTGCCGGACACGGCGGCGGGCCACTCGCTGGGCGAACTGTCGGCGATCGCGTGCTGCGGCTGCGTGACCCCGGTCGAGGCGGTGCGCCTGGCCGCGGCGCGCGGCAAGGCCATGGACGACGCGGCGCATGCGACGCCCGGGACGATGATCGCTGTGGTGGGCCTCCCGATGGAGGAGGTGATCGCCGGGACCGAGGCCCTGCTGGACCGCGCCGAGGGAGGCGTCGCGAACCTGAACGCGCCCGACCAGGTGGTGCTGTCGGGCACCACGGCGGCGATGGACCGGGCCGCGGCGCACTTCGACGCGAAGGGCGCCCGGTGCGTGCCGCTGGCGGTTTCGGGGGCCTGGCACAGCGAGACGATGGCACCCGCCGAGGCCCCGTTCTCTTCGGTGCTGGACGGCATCCGCATCGCGCCGCCGACCCGGAGCCTGTACGTCAACGTCAGCGGCGCCCCGGCCACGGAACCCGACGCCATCCGTGCGGCCCTGGTGGCCCAGTTGCGGAACCCGGTGCGCTGGGTGGACATCGTGAAGGGCCTGATGGCAGACGGCGTGACGCGGTTCGTCGAGGTCGGCCCCGGCAAGGTCCTGCGCGGCACGCTGCGGCGCATCTGGCCGGACGCCACCGCCTACGAGGTCTGGTCGGTCGGCGACCTGGTGTCGATGAAGCGGCTGGCCGACTCCTGGCAGGCCTGACGCGGTACCCGGACCCGGGGCCGCTGCCCCCCATGAAATCGCGACCTTCCCGCCTACTCGTCCAGGTACCCGTACTTCGCGTCGTACTCGGCCGTCCCCTTCTGGAGGAGGTGGCGGGCCTCGACCAGCAGGTCGGACGATCGCGAACGGGGGCCGGGCACGATGTCGGGAAGGACGCGCAGGCGGTAGGTGCAGCGGCGCACGGCGTGGATCGTCACGGACCCGTGCGGCATGAAGCGCGTGTCCGAGTGCAGCACCACCGGCACCACCGGCACGCCCCCCTCCCGGGCCAGCCGGAAGGCCAGGTCCCGGAACGGCAGCAGGTGCCCGTCGGGCGATCGCGTCCCCTCGGGGAAGATGATCAGGGGACGCCCTTCGGACAGCCGGTCGCGGCAGCGATCGATGGT
This sequence comes from uncultured Myxococcales bacterium, assembly GCA_937975765.1. Taxonomy (GTDB): domain Bacteria; phylum Myxococcota_A; class UBA9042; order DTJE01; family DTJE01; genus CAIZWN01. The sequence continues at coordinate 35,055 of CALJUR010000098.1, read as the reverse complement.
GCGCCGAAGGGCCTCCCGGTCGTCCCAGGTCGAGGGCATCGGTACGTATCCCAGCAGCGAGAAGGGGGCCGTGATGAAGGGCATCCAGAAGGCGGGAAGGGTGGTCCGGCCGCCCGCGCCCGGGGCCTTCTTCACCGGCTTCAGCAGGCAGGACGCCTCGGGCACCAGCGACAGCAGGACCAGGACGTCCAGCAGCGTGCGATGGTTCGCGATCACGACGCAGCCCCCGCCCCGCCGGAGCCGCTCGAGCCCCTGGACCTCGGCGATACGCAGGGCGCCGGCGATGTCCATCCCGCGAAGGATGGCGGCGTAGAAACCCCGGACCCAACGCCGGAACCCGCGCACCACGCCCGGGAAGGGCCGGGCCAGCAGCAGCATCGGGCCGAACACGAACACCGTGAACAGGATGCCCGGGACGGCCCACATCCCGTAGAAGGTGACCGTGAGGAAGACCCCGCGAACGTCCCTCTTCCACCCGCGAGTCATGGCACGTTCCCCTTCGCACCTGCCTGCAGCGCCTGGATGCGCGCCGCGTGGCGCCGGGCCGCGTGGCGCCGCCCGCCCGACATCATGCCCCGGAACGCCCGGCGGGACCGGGCCAGCAGGCGCAGCAGGAATTGCGGCCAGCGGGGGCGGTCCTTCAGCAGCCCGTGGACCCGGTGGTACCGGTAGTCCGCGCGCAGGTAGAAGGACCACCGCAGGGCCAGGTCCCGGAAGGCCAACCGGGAGGAAGCGACGCCGTAACGAGCGGGCTCGGGGATGCCCTCCGACATGGCCAGCTCCAGCCGGCGGACCTCGTGGGCGACCGCCAGGCGCCGGGAGGACGGGTCCGCGGGAGCATCGGTCCAGGCGGCGACGACCGGGCAGCCGACCAGCGACAGGAACAGCGACAGGTCGTCCAGCACCCGGTCCGCGACGGGCCCGCCGCGGATGACGGCGACCGCGCCGGGAATGCCCTGGAACGGCGGACGGTGGCAGTCGCCCCACATCCGTTCCGCCAGGCGGCGCAGAGCCAGGTCGGGCATCGCGGCGCCGGCGCGCGACACCATGACGACCGCGCCGGCCCGGGCCATGCGGCCGCGGACCGCGTGCAGCGCGTCGGGCAGCGGGCACCGGCCGGCGGTATCGGTGTTGCAGGTATAGCAGCCGGTGCACGGCTGCAGCCGGACGCCGGAGAGGTCCAGCACCTCGACGGGCTGCGTTGCGGCGGCGCGCACGTGATCGATCGTTTCCTGGACCGCGGCGTCGACCTGCGGGGAGGTGCCGGCCAGGACCAGGATCGGCGGACGGGCCGAGGCGGCGGGCACGATGCCTGGCGCCTCGGGGAGATCGGCCCGCGCGGCCGCGAACGGGACGGCGCGGGCGGGCCCCGGGGCCAGCACCGACCGGTCGAGGGGCAGCGATCGCGGCGGCGGGACCTGGCCGTCGCGGATCGACCGGGCGATGTCCCGCGCAATCCGCCGGGCCTGCCGCACCGCCTCGTCCGGATGCTCGAAGCCCTTCACGGGATTGCCGTCGACCGATGCGTCGCCCAGCCAGCCCAGGCCCAACTGCTCGGACACCAGCCGCAGCCGCTCCAGCACCCGGTCGTCCTGGTAGCGCGCCGAGGCCAGCAGCGCCGCGGCGCCGCGCCCCGCGAAGTCGGCCGGCGTCGTCCGCGACAGCAGCCGGTCGAACAGCAGGCGCAGCGCGGACGGCACCCCGAACGTGTACGACGGGAGGACCCACACGACGACGTGCGCCGCCCGGATGCGGTCCAGCAGTTCCAGCCAGCGTGGGTCGTCGTCCGGCATGCCCTCGTCCAGGCCGACCTCGGGAAGCAGCACGCGGCCGGCCTGGATGCCGGGTGGCAGGGCCGCCTCGACGTACTCGGACAGCCAGGTGCTGGAGGACTGGCGGCCGCGGGGGCTGGCGCACACGAACAGCACGCTCACGGCCGCACCTCCCCGTCGGCGGCGCCCGGTTGCGCGCGACGCCGCAACAGCCGGGCCAGCAGGCGGTCGTGCAGCCCGTCGCCGAACCGGCCGAAACGGGCCTTGCGCACCACGTACTCGACGGTGAACAGCACGCCCATCAGCACGTAGGCGATGGCGCCCGCGTACAGCGCCCAGGCCTCGACCGAGCCCCACAGCGCAAGTCCTTCCGCGATCCCGGCGTTGACGACGAAGAAGACGACCCACACCTGCGTGACGGCACGGCAGTGGCGGACCTCGGCGTCCGACAGGTCCGGCTGCACCATCCGGGCATAGCGCTCGATCATCGACGGGGGCCGGAACAGGCTGGACAGGAAGGTCACCAGCAGGAAGGCGCTGATCAGCACGGGCATCTGCTGGATCCACGCCGGGTGGCCCGAGACCAGCGAGCCCAGCGACAGCGCCGCGATGCCGCCGACCTGCACCAGCAGCGTCCGGAAGCCCTGCCGGCCGAACATGCGCGCCTTCAGGCCCCACAGGACCAGCGCGCCCAGCACGACGAGGGCGGTCGTCCGGGCGCCCCAGCGGGTCAGCGCCAGGTAGACGACGAAGGGGTAGGCGACGAACAGGCCGCCGACCAGGAAGCGGACCAGCGCCTTCCCGGCAGCGCGACGGGACACGGCTTTCTCGGTGCGGGCTTCCGGCATGAACCTCCCCCGGCCCGCCTGCCCGGATCAGATCGTCCCGGCCAGGCGCTGGCGAACGAGGTCGGCCAGGGTGGCGATGGAGAAGAAGAACCTCTTCGTCTCCTTGTCCGGCTGGACCTTGATCGCGAAGCGCTTCTCCAGCGCCATCGCGATCTCCAGCGCGTCGATCGAGTCCAGGCCCAGTCCCTCGCCGAACAGCGGGGCGTCGTCCTGGATCTCCTCGGGAGGCGTGTCGAGGTTCAGGGCCTCGACGATCACGCGCTTGATCTCCTGGTTCAGGTCCGCCGGGATGTCGGCCATCTTTCGGTCTCCTGCTACTGGTCCGTTTCGAACACCGCGAACGCCAGGGCGTGGTCGCCGGCGTGGGAGAGGGACACCAGCACCCTCCCGCCGGCCTCGGCCACCCGCCGGGCCGCCTCTCCGGAAAGCTCCACCACGGGCGCGCCGTCCGGGACGCGGGCCACCACGACGTCGCGGAACTCGACGCCCTGGCCCCAGCCCGTGCCCAGCGCCTTCATCACGGCTTCCTTCGCGGCGAAACGGGCCGCGAAGTGCTGGAAGGGGTGCGCCATCGAGCGGCAGTAGGCCGACTCGGACGGGTCGAACACCCGCTCCTCCAGGCCGGACGTGCGCTCCATGCGCCGCCGCAAGTCCTCGATGACCACGATGTCGGTGCCGACCCCGCGGACCATGTCGAACCCGCCGTGAGAACGCCGCAGAAAGGCCTTCAAGGACGGCCGGAACGCTAGCAGACCGCACCCGGGGCGTCAAGGCGCGGGGCGGTCCGCGGGCGTCCCGGCGGACGCGATCCGCACCCGGGCGTCCAGGGCGATCGCCCCCTCGCCGGCGGGGCGGACCGAGACCGGGTTGACGTCGATCTCCCGGACGCCGGGCAGCGCGGCGGCCAGCAGCGACAGCCGGATCAGCGCGTCCGCCAGGGCCGGCAGGTCGAAGGCCGGCCCCCCCGGAGACCCGTCGAACCGGGCACGACCACGCAGCGAGCCCAGCAGGCGCGTCGCGGCGGGGACGTCCAGCGGGGCCAGCGCGAAGGCGACGTCGCGGTCCGCCTCCACCGAGACGCCGCCCAGTCCCGCCATCACCAGGGGAAGGCCGGGCTGCGGCACGACCACGCCCAGGATCGCCTCGACGCCGCGGTCCACCTGGTGCTGCAGCAGCAGGCGCCCGTCCGGGAACCGCAGGCGCATCGCGCCGGCCGCACGCGACAGGCCGTCCGCATCCCCGATCCCCAGGTGCACCGCGCCCGCCCCGGTCTTGTGCAGCACGCCGGGCACGTCCGCCTTCAGCACGACGGGATACCCCAGCGACGCCGCGGTCGCGGCGAGGTCGTCCCCGGTCCCGGCGCACGCGAACGGCGCGACCCGGATCCCGGCCGACTGCAGCAGCGCGAAGGCATCGGCCTGGGCCAGCCAGCCGTCCGCGTCCGGGCACGCCGCGTCCAGCACCGCCCGCAGGCGCGCGACGTCCAGCAGGCCCGCGGGAGGCGCCACCTCCGGACGTTCGCGCAGGGCCGCCAACCGGGCCATCACGGCCATCGCCCGGGCCGCCTCCTCCGGGAACTCGAACACGGGCAGGCCCGCGGCGCGCAGGGTGTCGACCACGCCCGCCCACCGGGCGTCCGTCATCACGTTCGCGGTCACCGGCTTGCCGGACGCGGCCACGGCCGAAGCGACCGCCCGCGCAACGCCGTCGCAGTCCACGAAGAACGGCGTCACCATCGACAGGACCAGCCCGTCGACCTCGTCGGCCCCAAGCAGCGCGGACAGCGCCGCGCCGAACTCCGCGGGCCCGGCCGTCGCGGCCAGGTCGACCATCGTGCCGATCGCGGCGTACGGCGATTGCGACGCGGCCAGCGCCTCGCGGGTGGCGGGCGACAGCGGCGCGGCAGCACACCCGTCGGCACAGGCCTCGTCCAGGGCCAGGATCCCGGGGCCCCCGGCGTTGCACACGACGATCGCCCGGTCGCCCCGCGGCATCGGCTGCAGGGCCAGTGCCGTCGCCGCCTGCACGGCCGCCTGCACCGACGGCATCCGCAGCGCCCCGGCCCGGTCCAGCACCGCCTCCAGCGCGACGTCCCCGGCCGCCAGCGAGCCGGTGTGCGACGCCACCGCCTGCACGCCGGCCTCCGTGCGTCCCGACTTCAGCACCAGCAGGGCCCGCCCCCGCGCGGCCCGGCACGCCGCGTCCCGGAAGGCCGCAAGGTCCCGCACCGACTCGACGTCCAGCAGGATCACCCGCGTCCCTTCGTCGTCGGCCGCCGCGTCCAGCAGTTCCGACAGGTCCACGTCGGACGCGTTGCCCGGGCTGGCGTACCAGCGGACGCCGACGCCCGCCCGGCGCAGGTGCAGGTTCATCAGTTCCGCGATGCCGCCGCTCTGGGCCAGGATCGTGACGGGACCCGCGACCAGCGGCGTGAAGGTGAACGACGCGTACAGCCGCACCGCCGGATCGCCGTTCATGACGCCCTGCGCGTTCGGCCCGACGACGCGCATCCCGTGCCGCCGCGCGGCGAGAAGCAGGCGGTCCTGCAGCGCGATGCCCGCCGGTCCCGCCTCCGCGAAGCCCGACGAGTGCACGATCGCGGCCCGGGCCCCGGCACGCCCGCACGCCTCGATGGCGTCCGGCACACGGTCGGCCCGCAGCGCCACGTTGACCAGGTCCACCGGCCCGGGGACCGCCTCGATGGACGGGAAGGCCGGCAGCCCGCAGACCTCGGGCTCGGTCGGGTGGACCGGGTAGATCCCGCCGGCATACCCGGCGTCGCGCAGGTTCCGCACGATCCGGTGACCGATGGTCCGTTCCTTCGGGGAGGCCCCCAGCACGGCCACGCCGCGGGGCCGGAACAGCGCGTCCAGCCGGCTCATCGCTGCCCCTCCCGGGCCCGCATCGCCAGCAGCGCCGCGCCCAGCGCACCGGTCGTCTGCGGGTGCGGCGGCACCAGCACCGGGTGCCCCACCGCCGCCTCGAACCGGCGCACCAGCACGCCGCCCGGGATCGCCGCACCGCCCGTCAGCACCACGTCGCCCTGCAGCCGCGCCATCTCGACGATGCGCCGCACCACCGCCTCGTAGACCCCGAGAGCGATGTCCTGCACGGCCCGCCCGGCGCGGATCAGCGACAGCAATTCGCCGCGGGCGAAGACAGTGCAGAACGACGACAGCGGCACGGCCTCCCGCCCCGCCGCGGCCAGCGTCTCCAGCCCCTCCGGCGTGGTGTCCAGCCGCGCCGCCATCTCCTCCAGGAACGCCCCGGTGCCCGAAGCGCAGCGACGGTTCATCAGGAAGGACGTGCGCCGCCCCTCGCCGTCGAGGGTGATGACCTTGGTGTCCTGGCCGCCGACGTCGATCGCCGTCAGCGCGCGGCGGAACAGGTGCCAGCAGGCAGCCGCCTGGCAGGTGATCTCGGTGACCGCCTCGTCCGCGAACGTGACGTTGCCACGACCGTACCCCGTTGCGAGAGTGCGGGCGACCTGGCCCCTCGCCTGCGGCGCCGCCTCCAGCAGGTCCACCCGCAGCGCCTCCGCGACCGCCGCGAAGTCCACGCCGGTCTTCCGCACGGCCTCCGCCGCCACCGCGCCCGACGCATCCAGCAGGACCGCCTTGGCGTAGGACGACCCGACATCGATGCCGCTGAAGAACGGGCCACCCATCTAGGACGCCTCCGCGCACTGCTCGACGAAGGCCTCCAGCGCCAGCCGCACGCCCTCGTCGGCGTGCAGCCGCAGGTCGTTCAGGTCGCTGTGCAGGACCACCGACGGCACGCCGGCGCCGCGCAGCAGCCGCCCCGGCATCCCGTACCGGCAGTTGCTGTTGTTCGGGCAGGTCTTCGCGTCGTGGAAGACGATCCCGTGCACCCCGTACCGGCGCGCCTCGGCCGCCAGGATGCCCTCCTTGACGGCGTCGGAGCGCGAGATGAACAGTTCGACGGCGGCCCGGGCCATGCTGTCGAACGGCGCGTCGGGGTCCAGCCCGTCGAACACCCAGGACGAGCAGTAGGTCGAGCCCACGACGCTGGCACGCAGCCCGGCCAGGAGTTCGGAAACCTGCCGCAGGCGTCCCCAGATCGGCATGCCCTCCCAGTAGAGGCGCACCCGCTCGCCGTCGACCGCCGCCTCGCCCGCCGCGACCCGGCCTTCCAGTTCCGCCAGCAGCCCCTCGTAGTAAGCCTTTGCCCGCTCGTCCCCGCGCAGCACGACCGCGGGCCCCATGTGCACGCACCCGTCGAAGAAGGTCAGCGGCGACGGCCTGGCCTCGCCGCACGACAGCACCTTGCGCCACAGCACCGACGTGTCGCGCGACACCGCCACGACCCGCGCCAGCACGTCCGGGTCCATCCTCCGGCCCGCGATGGCTTCCAGCGGCGGCACCAGCGCGCGGATCTGCGCGGCGACCGCCGCCACCAGTTCGCCGGTCACGACGCCCACGCCTCGCGGGGCGGCGACCCCGATCACCGGCACGCCGTACTGCCGCCCGTAGAACGAGAACCAGTCCAGCACGTCGCGGCACTGGTTGGTGTCGTAGACCAGCACGTCGGGGCGCGGGACCCGCGCAATCGAAGGGTCGACCCGGGACAGCGCGGTCACGCCGCGCCGCCACGCGCCGATGTCGGACGTCATGTACGAGCAGACGTCGGGGGAGTAGCCCTCGGCGGTGGCGGTCGGGATCAGGTCCGTCGCCAGCCGGGACGCCCCCAGCATGGCGGCGTGGTTCTCGGGAAAGAAGACCGCGAACCCCAGCGCCCGCAGCAGTTCGACGGGCCCGACGCTGCTGCACCAGGCCACGCGGCCGGCGGGGTCCCTCGCCGCGGCATCGCACTCGCGGAAGGAATCGGCCATCAGCGCCTGCATTCCGGACGCGGATTCGAGGCGCCTGGACATGGAAGACCCCTACGGGTGCACGGCGTGCGGACGCCCGGCCTCCATCGCCTGCACCAGCGCGCAGATGGCGCGATTCAGCGGCACCTCGACCCCCAGGCGGTCGGCTGCCTCCACCACCTTGCCGTTGATGTAGGAAACCTCGGTGGGCCTCCCGCGCAGCACGTCGATCAGCATCGACGGCGGGTGGTCGCCGGCCTCCAGCACGTACCGCATCGACGTCTCGAAGAAGCCGTTGCCACAGTCGTATCCCAGCCGCTCCCCGACGGCGATGCACTCCGTCAGCAGCCCCTGGCTCAACCGGCGCAGTTCCTTGTGCGACAGCGCGGTCCGCATGTTCATGCGGGTCAGGGCGCAGACCGGCGCCAGGATGGCCAGGTGCACGACCTTGCGCCACACGTATGCCTGGATGTCGCCCGCGACCTCGGTGCGAAGCCCCGCCCGGGTCATCAGGGCAGCAACCTCGCCTGCCCGCCGCGCGGCCTCGGCGTCGTACCCGCCCACCCGGTTCGGCGGCTGGAAGAAGGTCTGGCTGACGTGGCCCGGCGCCTCCAGGCGGCCGGCGAAGTTGACGACGCCGCGCACCAGCCGACCGGGTCCCGCGGCCGGCAGCAGTTCGTCCTCCAGCCCCATCCCGTTCTGCAGGCTGACCACCGTGGTGTCCGGGCCGACGACGGCGGGAAGGGTCGGCACCAGGGTCCGCAGGTCGTTCGCCTTCACGCAGATGAAGACGGTGTCGAAGGGGCCGTCCCCGCGGGCCGCCTCGACGCCGTCGCGCACCGCATCCGGGAACACCTGCTCCGGCGACTCGCCGGACAGGACCAGCCCCGACTCGCGGACGGCGCGGGCCCGATCCTCCCCCGACTCGACGGCGACCACGGCCTCCCCGGCGGCCTTCAGGCGACACGCCAGGATGGCACCCACCGGACCCAGCCCGACGACGCAGTGGCGACCCGTGCCCACAGGCGCTCCAGAAACCGGATCCTCCCCTCGCGCGAGGCGTGAGGGGCGGCTCCGGAGGACGCGGCGTAGGATACCCGCGACCCCGGCCGAATTCAACGAGATCGGCATCGCGAGGTCTTGCCCCCGGGGCCTCGAATGGCGAGAATCGCGCCGTCTCTTCCGGCGGTGGATCCCGCATGCGCGTGCACCCCCGGTTCGCCGGGATGGAAGTCGTCAGCGCCCTGGGTGCGGGCCTCGGAGCCTTCGACGCAGCCCTGCGCCGGGGCGATGGCGGACTGCGCGCCGACCCGGACGGCACCTTCCTGGGCCGCATGCCGCACCCCGCATGGGACGGGCCCGGCGACCCGCTGGCCGCCTTCCTGCGCGACGTGCTGGAGGCCGCCTGCCGGGACGCGGGCGAGGACCCGGCGCACGTTCTTCGCGACCCGGAAACGGTGCTGGTCGCGTCCACCACGAAGGGCGACATCGCCGGCCTGCTGGCCCCGGGCGGGGAGACCGCGCTGGGGCCCTTCCTGCAGCGCGTCCGGCAGGCGGCCGGCCATCGCGGCCACGCCGAACTGGTGTCGGCCGCCTGCGCCTCCGGGGCCGTCGCCATCGACCGCGCCCGCGCCCTGCTGGACGCCGGCTGGGGACGGCGCGCGCTGGTGCTGGGCTTCGACCGCCTGGACGGGTTCCTGGTGTCCGGGTTCCGGTGCCTGGGGGCGATGTCGCCTGCCGCGTGCCGCCCCTACGACGACGCCCGGGACGGCCTGTCGCTGGGCGAGGCGGCCGCCGCGGTGCTGCTGGCCCTCGACGACCGGCCCGGCGTGCGCCTGGCCGGCAGCGGGCTGGCCGGCGATGCCTTCACGATCGTGCGCCCCTGCGACGACGGTTCGGGACTGTCGCTGGCCATCCGGCGCGCCCTGTCGGAGGAGGGCGTCGGCCGCCCCGACGGGATCTGCGGGCACGGCACCGCGACCGTCGCCAACGACGCCATGGAGGCCGCGGCCTTCGCGTCGGCGTTCCCGGACGGCATCCCGCCGGTGTTCGGCCTGAAGGGGGCGACCGGCCACACGCTGGGCGCCTGCGGCGTGCTGGAGGCCGTCGCCTGCGCGCTGGCGATCCGGGGAGGCTACCTGCCCGGGACGCCCGGCTTCGGTTCCGCCACCTCGGGCCTGGACGTCGTCGTCGCGACCCGCCGCGCCGCACCCCGCCGCCTGCTGACGGTCAACGCGGGGTTCGGCGGACTGGACGCGGCGCTGGTGCTGGAGGGATGAGCATGCGGCCGGTCTACCTGCACGCCGTCGCGATCGCCGACCGCCGCATCCTGGCAGGCCCGGACGGCATCGAGGCGTGGAACCCGGACGGCAGCCTGGCGGCCCCGGACCCCCGCCGCTTCTTCCCGGACCAGCCGCGCCTGGGGCGCCTGGACCTGCCCAGCCGCTTCGTCCTGTGCGCCGCCGGCCTGCTGCCCGCCGTCCCCCCGGACCCCGACGGGACGACGGCCGTCGTCCTGGGATCGTCCACGGGCAGCCTGGACTCGGACCTCGCCTTCGCGGCATCGATCGCGGACCGGCCCTCCCCCGCCACGTATGCGCGCACGTTGCCCTCGACCGCCGGTGCCGAACTGGCGATCGTGCGCGGCTGTCGGGGTCCCAACTTTGCTATCATCCAGGCCGGCATTCCCGGGCTGCTTGCCCTGGCGGCCGCAGTGCACGAGATCGCCTCGGGCCCCCTGGACGCCTTCGCGTTCGCCGGCGAATACGACGCGGTCTCGGGGGAGGCCGGCCCGGGGCGCGCCGTCCTGTGCCTGCTGGGCCGCCGGCCCGACCCGGCGGGACGCTCGCGCCCCGTCTCGATCGCGCGGGAGGCCGCGCCGATGGACGGCCCGGGAGCCGGCCTGGAGGCCCTGTACGGCCTCTTCCAGGAGGCCCCTTTCGACCGGTCGTTCGTGCTGGAAGGGACCGGGACCGGTTCGCTGGTCCGCGTGGAATGCGGTCCCCGTGGAGCGAGGTGACGGTGAAGGTCTTCCTGATCTCCGCCAACCCGGAACGCGTGCCGAACCCGGTGTTTCCCATCGGGATGTCGTACGTCGCCCGCGCCCTGGAACCCGACCACCGGATCGAGTTGTGGGACTGCATCGTGGACGGCGAGGATGGGCTGGAGGACGCCCTGCGCGCCTTCGAACCCGACCTGGTGGGCATCAGCCTGCGGAACGTGGACACCCAGAAGCCGGATGGCCACTACTTCCTCCCCGCCTACCAGCGGGTCGTGGCGAAGGTGCGGGCCGCGACCCGGGCCCCGCTGGTGCTGGGCGGTTCCGCCTTCACGCTGTTCCCGCGGGAGTTCATGGACGCGCTGGCGGCCGACTACGGCATCGTGGGCGAGGGCGAGCACCTGCGCCTGCTGGTGGACTGCCTGGCCCAGGGCCGCGACCCGGACGACGCCGCGGGCGGGCACGGCGTACCGGGCCTGATCCGGCCGGGCCTGCCGGTCAGGCCGCTGCGCAAGTGGACGGGCCCCGTGGGGCACGCGGCCGCCTCCCGGCGCCTGTTCGGCGCGTACGGGGCCTTCGGCGGCATGCTGAACCTGCAGACCAAGCGCGGCTGCTCGATGCGGTGCTGCTACTGCACCTACCCGCTGGTCGAGGGCCGTCGCCTGCGGCGCCAGGACGTCGAGGAACTGGTGGACGAGGTCGAGCGCCTGCGGGACGGGGGCGCGCGCTACCTGTTCTTCGTGGACTCGGTCTTCAACCTGGACATCCCGCACACCACCGCGCTGGCCGAGGCGATGATCCGCCGGAAGGTGCGCATCCCGTGGGCCGCCTACATCGCGCCCCACCGCATCACCGTCGAGTATGCGCGGCTGCTGCGGGCCGCCGGCCTGACGCATGCCGAACTGGGCACCGAATCGCTGTCCGACCCGGTGCTGGAGGCGTACGGCAAGCCGTTCCGGGTGAAGGACGTCGTCGCGGCGCACGCGGCGCTGGGCGAGGCGGGCGTGCACCGGGCGCACTTCCTGCTGTTCGGCGGTCCCGGCGAGACGCCGCGGACGATCGAGGAGACCCTGGCCACCTCCGCGACGCTGCCGGACACGGTCTTCTTCCCGGGCATGACGATGCGGGTCTACCCGGGAACGCCGCTGCACCGCACCGCCCTTGCCGAGGGGCGCCTGGACGCCGGCGACCCGCTGTTCCAGCCGACGTTCTACTGCTCGCCCGCGGTGGACCCGGAGTGGCTGAAGGCGCGACTGGCCCGGGAGGCCGATCGCCGTTCGAACTTCGTCCTGGAGGAGGCCTCGGAGGAGATGGCCGCGCTGGTCAGGCGCGCCCATGCCCGGGGCCGAGTGGTCGGCCCGATGTGGGAGTTCCTGTGCAGATGAGCAAGACGCAACGCGCCGTGGTGACCGGGATCGGGATCGTCAGTCCGGTGGGGCACTCGCTGGAGGACTTCCGCAACGCCCTGTTCGATGGCCGATCGGGCATCGTGCCCGTGACGGCATTCGACACCTCGCACTTCCGCAGCGGCCTGGGGGGCGAGGTCCGGGATTTCGACCCGGACCGGGACCTGCCGGCCGGCGAGGGCGCCGCCTACCCGGACCGGTATGTCCAGTTCGCACTGGCCGCCTCGCATCGGGCTCTGGCCTCCGCCGGCCTGCCCGGGGACCTGTCCGGCCGGCGCGCCGCGCTGTCGCTGGGCACCTGCAACGGCGGTCTCCGGACGGCCGAGGCGTGGTGGCGCGCCGTGCTGGCGGGCGAAGGCGACCGCATGGACCCGCGCACCGGCCACCTGCTGCGCTACTCCGCGCTGGGCAGGGCCCTGGCGGCCTCGTTCCACGTGCACGGTCCGACCGTCATCGTCACCACCGCGTGCTCGTCGTCCACCAACGCCCTGGGCCAGGCCCTGGACCTGGTCCAGTCCGGCCGCGTGGACATCGTCCTGGCGGGCGGGTCGGACGCCGTCTGCCTGACCACCTGGGCCGGCTTCTCGGCCGTCAAGGCGATGGCCGAGCCGGGCCCCTGCCGGCCCTTCTCGGGCCAGCCGTCGGAGTACGGCATGAGCCTGGGCGAAGGCGCGGCGATCTGGGTCGTCGAGTCGCTGGAGTCGGCCGAAGCCCGCGGCGCGAAGCCCCTGGCCGAGATCCTGTCGTACGGCCTGGCCTGCGACGCGCACCACCTGACGGCACCGGACCCGGCGGGCGACGGGGCGGTGCGCGCGATGAAGGCGGCGGTGGACCGTTCCGGCATCCCGCTGGATCAGCTGGGTTCGATCAACGCGCACGGCACCGGCACCGACGCCAACGACCGCGCCGAGGCCAAGGCGCTGCGACGGATGCTGGGCGGCACGACCCTCCCCATCACCTCGACCAAGTCGTTCCTGGGCCACACGCTGGGCGCCGCGGGCGTCCTGGAGGCCACCGCCTCCGTGCTGGGCCTGGACCAGGACTTCATCCCGCCCACGCTGCACTTCGCGGGCCCTCGCCCCGGCGTGGACATGGACGTCGTGGGCCCCGCGCCGCGCCCCGGCTCGGGCGACTCCTTCCTGAAGGTCAACCTGGCCTTCTCGGGCAACAACGCCGCCCTCGTCGTGGCCCGGCCGGGCCGCGCGCGTACGACCCCAGTGCCCGCCCCGGCCCGCCGCGTGGTGGTCACCGGCATCGGTGCGACGACCCCGATCGGCGTTGGCGCGAAGGCCCTGTGGGAGGCGCTGGCCGGGGGAGGCGCCGCGGTCCGCCCGATCGCGCGCTTCGACACGACCGGATGCCGGTCGCACCGGGCGGCGCTGCTGGACCCGTTCGACTGGCGGCAGCACGAGCGCCGCATCGACCTGCGACCGATGAACCCCATCGGGCGGTTCGCGACGCTGGCGGCCCGCGAGGCGCTGGAGCGCGCCGGCCTGGCGCTGCGTCCCAGGACGCTGGAGACGACCGGCCTGGTGATGGGCGTCAACGTCGGCCCGTCCGAGGAGCCGCTGATGCGGCGCGTGTGGTCCACGCCGGACCACGTCGCGGACCCCGTGGGCTTCGCCGAGAGCGTCGCCAACTCCGTCGCCGGATACGTGACCCAGGCCCTGTACCTGAAGGGCCACGGCACCACGATCTCCCCCGGCCCGCAGACCGGGATCGCGGCGATGGCCCTGGCCGCGGATGCCGTCGCGCTGGGACACGCCGGCCGGCTGGTGGCCGGTGCGGCCGACGAGGTCTTCGAACGCGCCTTCCGCAACGACGACGCGGCGGGCTGGCTGCCCCCGGACGACGCGGACGAGGGCGGCGACGGCTGGCGGCAACGCGTGCCCGGCGAGGGCGCCGCGATGGTGGTCCTGGAGGAGGCCGGCGAGGCGGCCGCGCGCGGGGCGGTTCCGCTGGCCGAGGTGCTGGGATGGTCGGCCTCCAACGACCCGGGCGACCTGGCGGGCCTCTCCGGGTCCGGCGACGCGCTGGCGGCCGCGATCCGGGACGCCCTGCAGCGCTCGGGCCTGGCGCCATCGCAGGTCTGCGCGATCGCGTCCGCCCCCGTCGGCGGGCCGCTGGCCGCACGCGAGGACTCCGCCCTTCGCGCCGTCTTCGGCGACGCCATGCCGCGCCGTCTCTCCACCGTCGATGCCGCCGGGTACGCCGATGCCTCCTCCGCGCTGATGGCGGTCGTCGCGTGCCTCCAGGGCGGCCCGTGGGCCCCCGGCGCTGCCCCGGCCCGCCTTCCCGGCCCCGTGGTCGCGATTGGCACCTCGCCCCTGGGGGTCAACTGGGTGGTGGTCCTGGGACCTTGACCGGGGCCCGGGTTCGTGCGAAACCCCGGCCCGGCAACGGAGGCAGCGTGACGCACCCCGATCGAGACGTGCAGGAGATCGCGGCGGCCGGCGGCATCGTCGCCGGCAAGGTCCGCATCCCGGACGAATCCCCCTTCTTCGACGGGCATTTCCCTGGATCGCCGCTGCTGCCCGGCGTCGCCCAGTTGCGCCTGGCGGCCGACCTGGTCGCCGACGCCTACGGCGTCCCGGTGCGTGTCCGCCAGTTGCGGAAGGTCAAGTTCTCCTCCCCGGTCTGGCCGGGCTCGGTGCTCTCCTTCCGGATCGAGGCCGCGCCCGGGTCGCCGCGCCTCGCCTGGAAGTTCTCGGACGCGCGCGCGGAAATCTCGACCGGCGAGATGGACGTCACCGTGGGGGCCCCGTGAACGAATCCCGGCCCGGCGTCCGCCCCTGCGGCCTGGTCCCCCTGTTCGACAACGGCGACACCGTCGCCGGCGTGGTCGCCGCCCTGCTGCAGCACGTGTCCCTCGTCGTCGTCGTGGACGACGGCTCGACCGACGGCGGCCCGGACGCCCTGGCCGCCCTGCCCGGCGTCCACCTCGTGCGCCACGACCGCAACCGCGGCAAGGGCGCCGCCGTGCAGACCGGCGCCGCGACCGCCCGCGCGATGGGATTCACCCACGTGCTGCAGATGGACGCCGACGGCCAGCACGATGCCGCCGACATCCCCGCCTTCCTGGCCGGCTGCCGCGCGGACCCGACGGCCGTGCTGGCCGGCGAACGCATCTTCGACGACAACGCCCCGGAGTCATCCCGGTTCGGCCGCCGGTTCGGGATGTTCTGGTACGACCTCGAGACCCGCCACCACCCGCTGACCGACACCCAGTGCGGCTACCGGGTCTACCCGCTGTCGCTGTTCGAGGAACTGCCTCGCATGGGCGCGCGCATGGACTTCGACGTCGAGGTCCTGGTCCGCGCCGCCTGGGCAGGCCGCCCCGTCCGGGGCGTGCAGACCCGCGTCCGCTACGGCCGGCCGGGCGAACACCGGTCACACTTCCGGCCGTTCGTGGACAACGTCCGGATGACGTGGCTGCACACGCGCCTCTGCTTCGGGGCGATGGTCCGGGCGCTGCCCGGCGGGACCCGGTGGGGCGCCCCCCGCCGCAGATCCTCCTGAGGAGGCGCCGTGTCCTGGCTTGACACCCGCGAACGCGGCTCGATCCTGGGCATCCGCACCGTCCTGGTGCTGATGCGGTTGCTGGGCTACCGGGCAACCCGCGTCATCGTGGCCTGCATTGCGTTCTACTTCGCCCTGGCCGCGCGCGAGGTCCGTCGCCACCTGGGCGAGTTCCACCGCCGCGCCGGGGGCCGCGCCTCGTTCTGGCGGGCGTACCGTTCCATCTTCGCCTTCGCCGAGTCCATGCTGGACCGCGCGTTCGCCGTGATGGGCCAGGGCCGCCGCTTCCGGCTGGCCGTCCACGCCCCTCCCGGGCTGCTGGACGGCACCGAACCGCCCCGCGGCCACCTCGTGCTGGGCGCCCATCTCGGCGTCATGGAGATGGCCCGCGCCTTCTCGCAGACCGAGCACGTCGAGTTCAGTTTCCTGATGTACGACGCCCCCTCCGGGCGCCTGTACCAGGAGATGAGGCGCCTGTCCCCGGACATGGACCGGAACGTGATCCCCGTCGCGTCCAACGCCGACGCCGTCGCCCCGCTGCTGCAGGTCCGCGAGCGGCTGGACCGCGGCGAGTACGTGGGCATCCTGGCCGACCGCACCTGGGTTTCCGGCCCGCGCGTGCGGCTGCCGTTCCTGGGCACCCCGCGCGACTTCCCGGCCGGCCCGTACCTGCTGGCCGCCGCGCTGAAGGCCCCGGTGCTGCTGATGTTCATGATCAAGACGGGCGTGCGCGACTACGCCCTGTTCATCGAGCGCTTCGCCGAGCCCGCCGACCTGCCGTCCCGCAAGGACCGCCAGGCGGGCGTCGAGGCGCTGGCCCGCCGCTACGCGGAGCGCCTGGAGGACTACGCCCGGCGCTACCCGTCGCAGTGGTACAATTTCTACGATTTCTGGGGCACCCAGGAGGCCTGAAACCCATGGCGGAACCCGATCCCGCAACCGCCCCCCTCCCCCCGCGTCCCCCGCGGATGCCGCGCATGCGCCCGGCCCCCGGCGCGGTGGTCGCCGACGTGCCCTTCCGGGTCGCCTTCCACGACGTGGACGCGATGCAGGTCGTCTGGCACGGCAACTACATCAAGTACTTCGAGTTGGCCCGCTCCGAACTGGAGCGCCGCATGAAACTGACCCACGACGTCGTGCTGCGCCACGGGCTGGTCTGCCCGGTCGTGGACGTGCACTGCCGCTACCTGTCGCCGCTGCGCGACGGCGACGAGGGCCGCGCCCGGGCGTTCATCGTGGACGCCGACCGGTCGCTGTTGATCGCCTATGAAATCTTCAACGACACCACCCGTCGGAAGGCGGCCGAAGGCTACACCGTGCAGGTGGCCCTGGCGGCGGACACCTTCGAACTCGTGCTGGAGTTGCCCGATGCGATCCTGGATGGCGCCCGTGATGCTGCTGGCCTGCCTCGCCTCCCCCGCGGCGGCGGCTGAGCCCCCCGCCAAGGCCGTGCCCTGCGACCAGGCCCCCGGGCTGGCCCAGGCGTTCACCGGCGTGACCACGCTGCGGGCCGCCTTCACCGACCGCAAGGAGATCGCCCTGCTGGACGCGCCGCTGGTCTCGAAGGGCCACCTCTTCTACCAGCGCCCCGACCGGCTGCACATGGTCACCGAGTCGCCCTCCCGGCAGGCGGTCACGCTGGCCGGCACGAAGGTCAAGGTCGTCCAGAAGGATCTGGGCCGCCAGCAGGCGATGGACCTGTCCGCGTCCGACATCGCGAGGGCGGTCGTGTCCAACATCCTGCTGGTGCTGGGCGGGCGCATCGACGAACTGTCGCAGATGTACCGGTGCAGCGCCGAGGCCGAGGCGGACGCCTGGCACCTGTCGCTGTTCCCGCTGAAGGAGCCGATGACGAAGGTCGTCCGCCGGATGGACGTCCGGATGGCCCGCGACGGCACCCTGCGCGAGGTCCGGGTGGAGGAACTGGGGGGCGACGCGTCGACGATGACGTTCACCGACCTCCAGGCCAACCGCCCCTTCACCGACCCGGAGGTACGGTCCTATTTCACTCCGTAACCCCCGCAACTGGGCCCGCATCACGCTCCTCGTCCTGCTGGGGTGGAGCCTCGTCCAGTGGCGCGACGTCCGGCTGGAAACCGACATCACGAAGTTCCTGCCCGACGGCGAGGAGCAGCGGCGCCTGGCCCTGTCCGGGCTGGTGAAGGCGACGGGCTTCTCGCGCGGGCTGGTGCTGGACGTGGGGATCCCGGACGAACTGCAGGGCGAGGCGGGCGCCGACGCCGCGGTCGCGCTGATGGACGGGCTGGCCGCAGACCTGAAGGAGTCCGGGCGGTTCAAGTCCCTGCGCGGCGGCAACGAGGCGGACGTCGCGGCGGACTTCCAGCGCCAGTACTTCCCGCGCCGGCTGGCCTTCCTGTCGGACGTCCCCGAGAAGGAGGTCCCGGCCCTCTTCTCCCCCGAGGGCCTGGCCGCGGCGCTGGCCCGCCTGAAGGACGCCCTGGTGCTGCCGTCCGCGCCGCTGGTCAAGAAACTGGCGCCATCCGACCCGCTGCTGTCGTTCGCGGACCTGCTTCAGCGCATCCAGGACGGCGCCGCGAAACTGGCCCCGCGCCAGCACCGGGGCCGCTGGTTCAGCGCGGACCTGCGCCACGTGCTGTTGATGACCGAGACCGCCGCGCCGGCCTTCGACTCCGATGCCCAGCGGGCCGCCATCGCGAAGGTCCGGGAACGCTTCGCCGCCCGCAACGAGGAGGCCGGCGGCGGCTTCACGCTGGCCTTCACCGGCCTGGGCCGCTTCGTCGTCGAGGGCGAGGACCGCGCCAAGAGCGACATCTCGTTCGCGTCCACCGCCTCGTCGATCGCCTGCGCGCTGCTGTTCCTGGCGTTCTTCCGCCGGCTGCGCTTCCTGGTGCTGGCCTTCGTGCCGGTGTCGGTCGCCGGCGCCGTCGCGGTCGGCGTGCTGGCGGGCCTGAAGGGGTCCATCCACGGCCTGACGCTGGGCTTCGGCGGCGTGCTGATCGGCGCCTGCATCGACTTCCCGATCCACCTGCTGAACGGGCTGCGCGCCCCGCCCGAGGAGGGCCCCGAGGCCGTGCGGCGCGCCGACCGGGCGATGACCCGCAACCTGTGGTCCGGCCTGGGGACGACGCTGGCGGGCTTCCTGGTGCTGTGCTTCTCCGAGTACCCCGGCATCCGGGAGATCGCGCTCTTCTGCATCGTCGGCATCGCGTCCGCCTTCGCCTTCACCGTGCTGTTCCTGCCGCCGCTGCGCCCCTGGCTGGCGCCGCGTCCCGGCCAGCGCCCGCCGCCAGCCCGGCACATCCCCGTGGACCGCGCCCTCGCCGCCATGGCCCGCCACCGGGTCGCCGTCGTGGCCGCGATGGCGCTGCTGGCGATCGCCGCGGCCGCCGCGCTGCCCCGCCTGCAACTGGAGCAGGACGCCCGGGCCCTGGACGCCGGCGACCCGGCCACGCTGGCCGAGGACGCTGTGGTTCGCCAGCACCTGCCGACCTCGGCCTTCCCCCGCGTCATCCTGGCCTCCGGCGCCGACCTGCCCGAGGCCCTGGCCCGCAACGACGAGGTCTTCGCCGCGCTGGCCGCCCGCAAGGCCGCGGGCACCGGCCCGGACTTCGCGTCGCTGCACCCCTTCCTGCCTTCGCCCGGCCTGCAGCAGCGCAACCTGGACGCCCTGGCCGCCCTGCCCGACCCCTCGCCCGGCGTGCGGGAGGCCCTGGCCGTCGCCGGCTTCAAGCCCGACCGTTTCCAGCCCTTCCTGGACGACCTGGCGCTGGCCCGCGACGGCGGCGTCCGGCCCCTGCAGGCCTCGGACCTGGACGGCACCTCCCTGCACGGCATGCTGGAGGGGTTCACCTTCGAACGCGACGGGCGATCCTACGTGCTGACGCTGGCCGGCCCCGAGGTCGCCCCGGGGGACCTCCTGGGCCTGCAGCGCGACGACGACTCGGTCCTGGTGATGGACCCGCGCTCGCTGGTCTCCTCGCTGGTCACGTCGTCCCAGCAGCAGACGCTGTGGCTGGTCGGGGTCGGGATCGCCGTGAACATCCTGCTGATCATCCTCATCCGCCGGCGGCCGCGGCTGGCCCTGTCCACGCTGGCGCCCACGCTGCTGACGATCCTGGCCGTGGTCGGCGGCATCGCGGCCCTGGGCGTCCGGCTGAACTTCCTGCACGTGGTGTCCCTGCTGCTGATCCTGTGCATGGGCATCGATCTGGGCCTGTTCCTGCTGGACGAGGACGCGGGCACGGCCGGCGGCGCGGGGGCGGCTCCCACGGTGCTGCTGTCGGCCTCCACGACCACCGCCACCTTCGGCCTGATGACCTTCTGCAAGACCTCGGCGCTGGTCTCGGTCGGCTGGACCGTCGGCGCCGGCATCCTGGTCCTGGGCGTGCTGACCTTCGCGGTGCGCGCCGTCGCCTTCGGAGGGGGCCGCCATGCGTCGCCGTGACCCGCGTTCCCGGGCCGCCCTGCTGCCGGCCCTCCTGCTGCTGGTCGCGGTCGCAGCCTGCCGCCCCCGGTCCATCCCCGCGCCCGACCCGGTGGACCCCGCCTTGCTGTCCCCCGACGTCCGCATCCAGCAGTCGCTGTGGCTGGAGGCCGGCGGGCAGTCCTTCCTGGGCCGAGGCGTCATCGTCAAGCGCGGCGCCCGGCTGGACCTGGTGGTGCTGGCGCCCACCGGCAACCGCCTGCTGACCGTCCGCAACGACGGCGGCACCGTGACCTCCGAGGCCCGCGTCGCCGGCCTGGAGCGCCTGGACCCCCGCTTCCTGCTGGCCGACGTCCGCTGGGCCTTCTTCGGCGGCTGCCCGGCCGGCCCCGACGAGGCCCCCGGCCCCCCGCCTCCCGCCCGCCGCACGTGCAGGATCGGCAACGCGAAGGTCGTCGACACCTTCGACCCGTCCACCGGCGCCCTGTCCCGCCGCGAGGTCTCCTGGAAGGGACTGTCGTCCCGGCTGGACTTCCTGGAGTGGGCCGGCGAGGGCGCGGACCGGCACCCGGCGAAGGTCCGGCTGGTCAACGACCGGCTGGGATACACGTGGGAGACGCAGGTGGACGGGTGGCAGGTGCTCTGAAGGGGCCGCGCCGCTACTTGTACAGTTTCTGCAGCGACTTGGACGTGCCCTTGATGATGGCCATGTTCACCTGGCGGCACAGGTTCTGCCACTTGTAGTCGGTGGACGAGATGTTGACGTCCGTGCCCGCGACCTTGCCCTGCTCGCCCTTCAGCGAGAACTCCGCGGCCAGGTTCGCCGCGCCGGCCCGCGAGACCGCGTTCCCGGCGAAGCCGCCCATCAGGGCGCCGGCCACGCGGGCGCCCTTGGAACCCGCGTTGTAGGACAGCACCCTCACGCTCAGAAGGAACTTGTTCGGAGCCGGGTTGAACTCCTCGGCGGAGGCGATCGGGAAGACCTCGTAACCGTACTTCGTCAGCAGGCTGTTCAGGTCCGTCTCGAAGAACTCGGACATCTGGGTCCGCTGGGCCAGTTTCTCGGCCTCGGCGTCCATCGGCAGGTTCCGGTCCTGCACCACGTAGATGCCGATCTTCGAGCCGTCCGACAACTTCGGCGCGTTCAAGCCGGGGCCGCAGGCCACCATCATCAGGGCCACGGCCGACAGGGCGACGGTCACCAGGGAAGCACGCATACGGATCCTCCTGGAAAATGTGTTTTGAAACCACCCAACATGGGTAGCAGGGATTTCACCACCACCCCCCGCCTGCGGTCAAGTCCCTCCATCGAAAAGACCTGCGGTTGTCGCCCTTCCGCCTGCAGTGTCCGCCTTGACAGACCGGCCGGGCCATGGCCAGAATCTCGCGCGACCCCTCCCCCGAACGTGGAACCCGGGGTCGCCGGAGGCTCCTTTCATGCTGGAACGCTGGTTCGAGCGCGTCGCCCGCCTGTCGGCTCGCCGGCCGTGGGTCACGCTCGCCGTGATGCTGGTCGTTTCCGGCATCGCGCTGGTCGCCGCCACCCGGATCCCCATCTTCACCGCCCGCCGCGCGCTGCTGGCGCCCGGCAGCCCCGAGGTCGAGCGCTTCGACCGGTTCCTGTCCACCTTCGGCGCCGCTTCCGACCTGATGGTGGTCGTGGACGGCGCGCCGCGCGAGGACCTCGAAGCCTTCTCGTCCGAACTGGCCAGGGAACTGGTCCGCCTGCCCCAGGTCAAGGCCGCCGAGTCGCGGCTGGACGCATCGTTCTTCCTGTCCCACGCCTGGACGGGCGTGTCCCCCGAGGACCTGAAACGGGCCGAGGGGATCATCCCGTCGATGCTGAAGCTGCCGGACGGGCGGCCGGCCGACATGGAAGAGGCCCTGTCCAAGGCCGAGGACTACTTCGAGGACCCGCCCGCCTTCAGCACCCGGGCGATCGACCTGGACAGCGCGCGCCAGGCCCTCCAGGCCGTGGATTTCTTCCTGCAGGAGTGGCTGCGCTGGCTGGATGCCCCGACGCCCCCCCAGCGCATCGCCTGGGACAACCTGCTGGCCGGCCAGCCCGAGGCCCGCACGCTGATCGCCGGGAACGGCTACTACGCCACGCACGACGGCAAGCGGCTGTTCGTGTTCGTGCGGCCCGTCGACCCGTCCGAGGACTTCCAGATCCTGGCCCCCTTCTACGAGGGCGTCCGCAAGGCGTCCCTGGACCTCCGCCAGCGCTGGACCGAGGCGGGGCGCGCCCCCCCGAACGTCGGCCTGACGGGCATGCCGGCCGTCGTGTACGAGGAGTTCACCAACATCCGGAACGGCGTGACCTGGACGATCGCCACCGCCGCCGTGCTGGTGCTGCTGGTGATCCTGTTCGGCATGCGCTCGTTCCGCCGGGCCCTCGTCGTCTTCCTGCCCATGGGGATGGGCTCGCTGTGGGGGACCGCCCTGGTCCTGCCGACCATCGGCCACCTGTCGATGGTGACCAGCGCCTTCACCGCCATCCTGTTCGGCCTGGGGGTGGACTACGGCATCTTCCTCTCCTCCCGCATCATGGAGGAGCAGAAGAACGGCCTGTCGCTGCCGGACGCCATCGCGAGGGGGACGGGGCTGTCGGCGCGCGCCGTGCTGATCGCCGGTTCCGCCACGACGCTGGTCTTCCTGTCGCTGGCCACCTGCGAGTTCGTGGGTTTCAAGGAACTGGGACTGGTCGCGGCGCTGGGCGTGGTGATGGTGCAGGCGTCGACCTTCCTGGGCGTCCCCGCCCTGTTCCGCCTGATGAAGCCGGAGATCCACGCCGGCACGGCCGTCGCCTCCGAGACCCTGATCGAGGGGGTCGACGGGTGGCGCGCCTGGCGCATGCCGCGCCCGCTGTCCGCGACGGTGGTGCTGGTCGCGGGCGTCCTGGCGGCCTTCGGCATCCACGGCGGCATGCACCTGCCGTTCAACTACGACGTGCTGGCGATGCTGCCCGAGAATTCCGAGGCGGCCCGCCTGTCCCGCATGATGGTCAAGGAGTCCGACTACCAGTCCGAGGTCCTCGTGCTGACGGCGAACGACCTGGCGCAGGCCCGGGACTTCGCCACGCGGGCCGCCGCGCTGCCGACCGTCTCCAAGGTCCAGTCCCTGGCCTCGCTGTTCCCGCCCGACGCCGACGAGAAGGCGGCCGCGGCCCGCCGCATCGGCGAGGCGATGGCGAAGTCCGACCTGGTCGAGTGGGTGATGTCGCGCGACCGCATCGACCTGCCCTCCGACGGTGCCCCGCGCATCGCGGCCATCCTGGACAGGACGATGGACCTGCTGGACGAGTTCCAGGAGGCCGCCTTCTCGGCGGGGCACGCGGACCTGGTCCAGCGCATCGAGGGCGTCCGCGGCCGCATGAAGGCCGTCGGGCAGCGCCTGCGCACCGACCCCCAGAAGGCCGGCAAGGCCAACGGCCTGTTCCTGGACCGCCTGCTGGGGGACGCGAAGGCCGTCGGGCAGACCCTGCTGGACTGGCGCCAGGCGCACCCCCTGGCCCCGGCCGACCTGCCGCCGGACATCCGCGGGCGCTTCTTCGGGTCCGACGGCAAGGTCGCGGTGTACGTGTACCCCAGGCAGTCGATCTACGACCTGGACTACCTGGACCGGCTGCTGAAGGACGTCTACTCGATCTCGCCCGACGCGACCGGCTTCCCGACGACGCACCTGGTGATGTCGAAGGCGGCGTTCTCGTCGTTCTACCACGGCACGATCCTGGCGGTCGCCGTCAGCCTGCTGTACCTGCTGCTGATCCTGCGCAACCTGGCGGCCTTCCTGGTCGCGGCGGTGCCGCTGCTGATCGGCGAGGGCTGGATGATGGCGTACCTGACCCTGATCGGGGCCGAATACAACTACGCGAACCTGATCGCGATCCCGCTGCTGATGGCGCTGGCGCTGGACTATGGCGTCTGGTTCGCCCACCGGCACCGGGAACTGGCCCACCTGTCGCCCTGGCAGGTGCTGCGGGTGGCGGGCCTGCCCATCCTGCTGGCGGCGATGACCACGCTGGCCGGCCTGGGCGCCATCGCGTTCGCGGAGTACCGGGGGCTGTCCACCCTGGGCCGCAACGTCTGGATCGGGCTGACGTGCTGCCTGACCAGCGCGATGATTGTCGCCCCGGCGCTGGCCCAGTTGCTGCATCGAAGGAGGCGGGGATGAACCGGATGTCCGCGTGGGTGCTGGTCCTGGCGACGTGCCTGTCGATCCCGGCGGCCGGGGCGGCGAAGACCCGGACCCTGGTGCTGTGCTATCCCGGCGGCAGCGTGAAGAGCCGCGACGCCAGGCCGTCCACCCAGCAGATGCTGCGACTGCTGGAGAAGACCGGCGGCTGGGACGCGAACACCTTCGACAGCCGCTTCACGACCGACGCGGCGGAATGCCAGAAGTTCATGGCCGACAAGCCGGACTTCGCGATCGTGTCGCTGGGCTACTACCTCGAACATGCCGCGGACGGGCTGGAGCCGCTGGCCCAGCCGCGGATCCAGGGGAAGACGACCGACACCTACCGGGTGCTGGTGCGCAAGGGCAGCCATGCCTCCCTGGAGGGTCTGAAGGGGAAGACGCTCGGCGGCACCCTGCTGTCCGAGCCGCTGTTCGTCGACCGGATCGTCTTCAAGGGGCGGGCGGCGCTGGCGGACTTCGTCGTCCAGCCGACGACGCAGGCGCTTCGCGCGCTGCGCAGCCTGAACGAGCGCGAGATCGAGTCGGTCCTGGTCAACGACCAGCAGTACCGGTCGCTGGGGTCGCTGTCCTTCGCCAGCGAACTGGAGGCGATCTTCACGTCCGACCCCGTGCCGCTGATGGGCATCGTCGCCGTCGAGAGCCGGACCACGCCGGACGAGCGCAAGCGCTTCCAGAAGGCCCTGACCGGCTTCTGCGCCCACAAGGAAGGCCGCCAGTTCTGCGAACTGTTCGGGATCGAGGCGTTCCTGCCGGTCAACCAGTCCAACTACGACGGGATGAGGGTACTGTGGAAGTAGCGGTTCCCCCGACCTCGCGACGCCTGCTGCCGCGGGCCCTGCCCGTCCTGCTTCCGGCGCTGGCCTGCGCGGCGTGCGCCCCGGTCACCGGCCAGGTGAAGTTCGATTCCCCGGCCTCCTGCTCGGAGAACGCCCCCGCAAGTCCGGAGGATCTCCCGGCCGGCCCGTCCCAGGCGGACCTGCAGTGCGCGCTGGCGGGGATCCGGCAGGTGGTCATCCCGACCCCCACCCAGGACCTGCTGGCGGCCCGGCTGGCGGGGGAACTGGCGGCCGGCGAGCCCGACGTCAAGCGCATGGAGAAGCTGGCGGCCGAGGGCCAGTGGTGGGCCGAGCGCGCGATGTTCCACCTGCAGGAGGATCCCGCGGCGCTGTACTGGTACGCGATGAACATGGGCCAGTTGCTGCTCCACCACCCCCTGCGCGCGCTGAAGAACCTGGGCCGGATGGAGCGTTCCCTGAAGAAGGCCGCCGCGGGCGTGCCGGACCTGGACGGGGGCGGCCCGCTGCGGGTGCTGGGCGTGCTGTACGTCAAGGCGCCGGCCTGGCCGCAGGGGATCGGCGATGCCGACAAGGGCCTGGACCTCCTGAAGCAGGCCGTGGAGCGTCATCCCGAGCACCCGATGAACGCGTACTTCCTGGCCCGCGCCCTGTGGGACGTGGACGGCGACTCGGTCCGGGACGAGGTGGCCGCGAACCTGGCCGCCGCCCGCAAGGCCCTGGCCGCCCGGGAGTGGGGCTGGGTCTCCCGGCGCTGGCAACGCGACATCGACGCGCTGGCGAAGGAGGCCGGGGTCCCCGATGAAGCCGGGGTCCCGCAGCCGCCCGACGCCGTCCCGGCCGGTTGACACCCGTGCCCCTCCCGGCTACCCTGTCGCCCGACCTCATCGCTCCCCTCTGATAACGAGGTTCCGTGAACGATCGAGCGCGCCAGCCCGTCGCCCCACCCTGGACCGGCGACGGCGTATTGCTGCTCGAGGACGGCACCCTCTTCCACGGCGTTCCCTTCGGTTTTCGCGGCGTGCGCCTGGGCGAGGCCGTCTTCTCGACGTCCATGGTCGGCTACCAGGAGGCCCTGACCGACCCGTCCTACTGCGGGCAGATCCTGTCGCTGACGGTGCCCCACGTGGGCAACTACGGCGTCAACCCCGAGGACGTGGAGTCCCGCCGCATCCACCTGGCCGGCTTCGTCATCACGCACCGCGCCCGGCTGCACAGCAACTGGCGCGCCAGCGGCACCCTGGACGACTACCTGCGCGCCCAGGGCGTGCCCGGCCTGGAGGGGATCGACGTCCGCGCCCTGGTGCGGCACCTGCGCGCCCGCGGCGCCCTGAAGGCGGTCATCGCCACCGACGGCACGCCGGTCGAGGAACTGCGCCGGCGCCTGGCGGCCTGGCCCGGCATCGACGGCGAGGACCTGACCCGCCGGGTGACCGTGCCGGTGCCGACGCCCATCGTGCTGTCGGACGGCGACGTGAAGTCGCCCGTGCCCTGCCGCATGGCCGCCTTCCCGGCCCGCATCGCGGCCATCGACTTCGGCATGAAGCGCAACATCGTGCGCAACCTGGCCTGGCGCGGCTGCCGGGTCACAGCCTTCCCGGCCGGCGTGGACGCGCACGACATCCTGGACTTCGCCCCGGACGGCGTGTTCCTGTCGAACGGCCCCGGCAACCCCGCGATGGTCGATGCCGGCATCGCCACCGTGCGGCGCCTGCTGCAGGACCGCGACCTGCCGATCTTCGGCATCTGCCTGGGCCACCAGATCCTGGGCTTGGCGCTGGGCGCGCGGACGTTCAAGCTGCCCTTCGGCCACCGCGGCGCCAACCACCCCGTCCAGGACCTGGGCAGCGGCCGCGTCTGGATCACCAGCCAGAACCACGGGTTCGCGGTGGACCCGGCCAGCCTGCCGGACGACCTGAAGGTGACGCACGTCAGCCTGCACGACCGGACGGTGGAGGGCATGGCCCTGCGCGGCCGGCCGGTCTTCAGCGTCCAGTTCCACCCCGAAGCCAGCCCCGGCCCGCGCGACGCCCTCGTGCTGTTCGACCGCTTCGTGGAGGCCATGGAGGCCCGCCATGTTCCCTGATAGCCCCGAACGCGGCGCGCGTGAATGGCACGCCCGGCGTGTCCGTTCCATGCGCGCCCGGCCCGGCGGCCACCGGTCCGTCGGGCCGGCCATGGAGGCCCGTCATGCCCCGTGACCCTTCGCTGAACACCGTGCTGGTCATCGGCTCCGGCCCCATCGTCATCGGCCAGGCCTGCGAGTTCGACTACTCGGGCGTCCAGGCGGTCCGCGCGCTGAAGGAGGAAGGCCTGCGGGTCGTCCTGCTGAACCCGAACCCCGCCACCGTGATGACCGAACCGGGCCTGTGCGACGCGACCTACATCGAGCCGCTGCGCCCGTGGGTCGTCCGCCGCATCCTGGAACGCGAGAAGGTCGACGGCGTGCTGACCACGCTGGGCGGCCAGACCGCGCTGAACCTGGCGGTCGAGTGCGACGATCGCGGCCTGTGGAAGGAGTTCGGCGTCCGGCTGCTGGGCGCCGAGATCGCCTCCATCAAGATGGCCGAAGACCGCGAACTGTTCCGGCGAGCGATGGAGTCCATCGGCATCGAGTGCAGCCGCGGCGAGATGGTCCGCAGCGTCGACGAGGGCCTCCGCTACGCAGCCTCGCTGGGCTACCCGGTCATCCTGCGGCCGTCCTTCACGCTGGGCGGCGAGGGCGGCGGCGTGGCCACCTGCGAAGACGAGGCGCGCGCCCTGCTGGAACTGGGCCTGCGGGCGTCGCCGGTGGGCAGCGTGCAGGTCGAGGAGTCGCTGGTCGGCTGGAAGGAGTTCGAACTCGAGGTCATCCGGGACCAGGCCGACAACGGCATCATGGTCTGCAGCATCGAGAACGTGGACCCCATGGGCGTCCACACCGGCGACTCGATCACGGTGGCCCCGGCCCAGACCCTGACCGACCGCGAGTTGCAGACGCTGCGCGACTGGTCGCTGCGCATCCTGCGGCGCATCGGGGTGTCCTGCGGCGGGTCCAACGTGCAGTTCGCGCTGCACCCCGAGACCGGCCGGCTGATCGTCGTCGAGATGAACCCGCGCGTGTCGCGTTCGTCGGCGCTGGCCTCCAAGGCGACGGGCTACCCGATCGCCCGCGTCGCCACGCTGCTGGCCATCGGCTACACGCTGGACGAACTGCCGAACCGCATCACGAAGACCACGGTCGCGGCCTTCGAGCCCAGCCTGGACTACGTCTGCGTGAAGGTCCCGCGCTGGGCCTTCGAGAAGTTCCCCAGCCTGGCCAAGCGCCTGACGACCCGCATGCAGTCGATCGGCGAGGCGATGGCGCTGGGGCGCACGTTCGCGGAGGCGCTGGGCAAGGCCGTCCGGTCCATGGAGACGCGCAACCCGCGCCTGCTGGGCCCGGCCGCGCACCTGTCGGACGACGACCTGGCGACGCAACTGCGCGAGGCCACGCCCGACCGGCTGTTCCACATCATCGAGGCCTTCCGTCGCGGCTGGCCGCGGACGGCGATCCAGCGGGCGACCGAGTGGGACCCGTGGTTCCTGGACCAGATCGCCCAGGTCGTGGACGGCCTGACCGGCGTGGCGTCCTGCCGCGGGGGGCCGCTGTCGCCGATGCTGCTGCAGGAGGCGAAGGCCCTGGGCCTGTCGGACCCGGAACTAGCGGCCGCGGCCGGCATCACCGAGGACGAACTGGCCGCCCAGCGCCCCGACCCGGCCTACCGCGGCGTCGACACCTGCGCCGGCGAGTTCGAGGCGGCCACGCCCTACTTCTACAGCGCGTATGGCGTGCAGGGCGAAGGCGACGGGCTGGGCGAGAAGGCGGTCATCATCCTGGGCAGCGGCCCGAACCGCATCGGCCAGGGCCTGGAGTTCGACACCTGCTGCGTCTCCGCGGTCGAGGGCCTGCGCGACGAGGGCCTGAAGGCCATCCTGTACAACTGCAACCCCGAAACGGTGTCGACGGACTTCGACACGGCCGACCGCCTGTACTTCGAGCCCGTGACCGGCGAGGACGTCCTGGCGGCGTGCCGGCACGAGCGGCCCCGCGGCGTCATCGTGGGCCTGGGCGGCCAGACCCCGCTGAAGGTCGCCGCCCGGCTGGACCGCGCCGGCGTGCGCATCCTGGGCACCCCCGTCGAGGGCATCGCGCTGGCCGAGGATCGCCGGCTGTTCGCCGACCTGTGCGACCGGCTGGGGATCGACATCCCGCCGTCGCGCACCGCCCGCAGCGAAACCGAAGCCATCGCGGCCGCGTCCGAACTGGGCTACCCGCTGATGCTGCGCCCGTCCTTCGTGCTGGGCGGCGAGGGCATGGCGATCGTGTTCGACGAGGACGAACTGCGGCGCCGGGTGACGACCGCCATGCGCGTCACCGAGGACAACCCGCTGCTGCTGGACCGGTTCCTGGAGGACGCGCTGGAACTGGACCTGGACGTGCTGTCCGACGGCACCGACGTGCACCCCTGCGGGATCCTCGAACACGTCGAGCCCGCCGGCATCCACTCCGGCGACTCGATGCAGGTGTTCCCGACCCAGAACCTGTCCGACGCCGACGCGACCCGCATGCTGGACATCGCCCGGATGCTGGCCCGCGAGGTCCACGCGGTCGGGCTGATGAACATCCAGTTCGCGCGGGCCGACGGCCGGCTGTACCTGCTGGAGGTGAACCCGCGGGCCTCGCGCACCGTGCCGTTCCTGCACAAGGCCGCGGGCGCCCCGTGGGCCCGGCTGGCCGCGCGCCTGATGGCCGGCCGCACGCTGGCCGACCTGCGCCCCCCGATGCCCGACCCGCGCGGCCGGGTGTGGGTGAAGGTCCCCGTGTTCCCGTTCAGCCGGCTGGGCGTCGACCCGGTGCTGGGCCCCGAGATGCGGTCCACCGGCGAGGTGCTGGGGTCCGGCCCGTCGCTGGGCCTGGCACTGTTCAAGGCCCTGCGCGCCGCGGGCATGCGCCTGCCGGAACACGCCCCGGTCTTCGTCAGCCTGAACGACCGCGACAAGAAGCGCCGCGGCGCGGTGGAACTGGCGAAGGGGTTGAAGGACCTGGGCCTGCCGGTGTTCGCCACCGCCGGGACTGCCGACTTCCTGGCCCGGCACGGAGTGGCGGCGCAGGTCGTCGCCAAGCTGGGCGAGGGTGCCGGCGACGCGGTGGCCCTGCTGCGGCGCGAGAACGTCGGCCTGGTCCTGAACACCCCGCAGGGCGGCCGCGGTCGCACCGACGCCGGCGCGATCCGCTTCGCCGCGATGCGCACGGGCGTGCCCTGCATCACCACCCTGGAAGGCGCCCTGGCGGCCCTGGAAGGCGTCCGCGCCCTGCGGGTCGGCGGGCTGGACGTCGCCGCCCTCTGACCGCTGGCGGGAACCCCCCATGATGTCGTATCCTCCCCGCGCCATGCGACCCGACTCCCCCAGCCCGGCACGGTGGAAGACCTGGGCGTTCCGCGCCGGATTCGTGCTGATCCTGGCCGTGCAGGCCGCGATCTGCTTCCAGGGACTGGCCGATTCGTGGACGCGCGGCCACAACGGCTGGAACGGATCGGCGTACCACCTGTCCGCCCGCAACACCCTGCGGTGGGGGGACCTGTTCCCGGTGCAGTACTACACGGGCCGCACGCCCCCCGACCCGGGCGACTACTACACGCACCACCCGATCGGGATGCACCTGCACAACGTGGCCAGCCTTTGGCTGTTCGGCGATTCCGAGGCGTCCGCCCGGGCCGTGCCCGCCCTGTTCGGGGTGCTGGCGCTGGCGTCCCTGATGGTCTTCGCGCGCCGGTTCCACGGCCCCGGCACGGCGCTGCTGACGGGCGCCGTGTATGCCGCGCTGCCCATCAACGGCATCTTCGCGAACATGATGAACCACTCCAGCGGGTTCATCTTCTGGGCGTTCCTCGGCGCGGGCTTCTACGTCCGGTTCCAGCAGGAGCGGGAACGGGTGTGGGCCGGCGAGGCGCGCGCCCCGTGGCGTCGGCAGCTGGCCGGCCTGCTGGTCGCGACCTTCTTCTCCACGCTGTGGGACTGGCCGGCCTACTACATCGCGTTCGCGACCGGGCTGCACTGGCTGGCGCTGGGCCTCGTCCGGCAGCGCCGGGCCGGCCGCCCGATGCTGCGCCTGGAAGGCGACCTGCGACCGCTGGCGATCTACTCGGCCACCGTCGTCGGCTGCCTGGGCCTGCACCTGCTGCTGGTCGTCGCCACCGTCGGCCACTTCGGCGAATTGTCCCAGACGGTCTCCGCCCGGCTTTCCGTGACCTGGGACCGCTTCCTGTACACCCTGAAGGTCGTGCCGGAACTGATGTTCACGGCCCCGGTGCTGCTGCTGACGCTGGCGGGCTTCGTGCTGGCGGTGGTTCGCCTGTTCCGCGGCCGCATGGACTACCGCGACGTGATCCCGCTGGGCTTCTTCGTCGGCGGGGTGGTGCACTTCTTCGTGTTCAAGTGGTCCACGATCGTGCACGAGTACTGGCTGTGGACCACGATGCCATTCGTCGCCATCGCGTGCGCCACCACCGTGATCGCGCTGGGCCGCTGGCTGTCCCGGGTGGTGCCCGCGGCCCTGTCGCGCGTGCTGGCGCCGGCGTGGCAGCGGCGCGGCGCGGTCGCCTCGGCGCTGTCCGCCGGGCTGCTGCTGGTGCCGCTGGTCGTGCGGGCGATCGACCTGGTGCCGCGCGGGCGCAGTGTCGGCGGGTCGATGTGGTTCGTGGAACGCACCCGCCCCAGCGACATCGACCCCTACCACTCCGGCCGGCCCGAACTGCGGTTCGCGGCGCAGGTGCGCGCGTGGACGGACCGGAAGACCGGCGTGCTGGTCCACGACGGATTCCAGAAGCTGGAGCCCGAGCCCCGCTTCGAGATCACGATGGACCGCGAGACGAAGCCGGTGAAGACGACGGAGGTGGACGGCTACCTGGGCCCCGACCGCCCCGGCATCACCGGGTGGGTCTTCATCGCCCCGCTGAAGTCGCTGCCCGTGAAGGACCGTGCCCGGCTGGCCTCGCACCACCCGTACGCGCAGTATGGCGACTTCGCGATGGTGGACCTGCGCGCGTCCGGCACGCGCATCGAGATCTGGCGCCTCGAGGAGCGCCCCGCGGACCTGGCCTGGACCTTCTGGCACAGCGCCTTCGAGCCGCCCGTCGAGGCGGTCCGGGACGCCGACGCCGAGGCCGCGCTGCAGGCGGAGATCGATCGCCTGCAGGGGCCGCCCCGGCCGCCTGCCCCTTCCCCGGAGAGAGAGCCGTGATGACGAACCGCACCCTGCCCCCCGGCCTGCGCGCGCCGGCCCTGCCGGTCCTGCTGGCCCTGGCCATTGGCCTCGCGGCCTGCGACCTCGGCAAGGAACGCTCCGAGGTCGTCACCGAGGTCAACAACGAGAACCGCGAACTGCGCCGCCAGAACCTGGCGCTGACGACCGAGAACGCCCAGCTGCGGGCGCGGGCCCTGGGCCAGCGGCCGTGGACCGGCACGATCGCGCTGAAGGCGGCCGGCGGTGCGGGCGGCAAGGTGCCGTTCCTGCGCGCCTGCCCCTACGGCGAGGCGCTGGCCGGCATCACGGGCCACGCCGGGACGCTGGTGGACGAGATCGTCCCCGCCTGCCGCCGGCTGGACCTTCCCGCGACCGCGGCGGGCCCCGACGCCCCGTCGTTCACCAGCGAACTGGAGCCGATCGGCCGGCCCGAGGGCGCCGCCTACGATCGGCTGTGCAAGCCCGGAAGCCTGCTGGCGGGGTTCAAGGGGCGCGCCGGCGCCGCGATCGACTCGCTGCAGCCCGTGTGCGTGGAGCGGCACCCCGCGAAGGCGCCGGCCGACGACAAGACGGCCCCCGCGGAGGCGCCCGCGACCCTGCCCGCGGTCGGCGGCAGCGGCGGCCAGGCCTTCACCCGCGTCTGCCCGGACGGCTGGGTCGCCATCGGCCTGTCGGGCCGCGTGGAATCCGCCCCGGCCTCCCTCGTGGTGCACTGCGGCCGGCTGGAGGCGCCGTGATGACCGATCGATTCCAGGCCTCGCTGGTCATCCCCTGCTTCAACGAGGAGAGGCAGATCGGCGACACGCTGCGCACGGTGGCGACGTTCATCGGGGACCGCGGCCTGCCCTGGCAGGTCGTGCCGGTGGACGACGGATCGACCGACGCCACGAAGGACCTCCTGCTGCAGGCCGCGAAGGATCACCCGTTCGTGCGGCCCGTCCTGCTGCCCGCCAACCGCGGCAAGGGGGGCGCGCTGGCGCAGGGCGTCCGGGACTGCAGTTCCGGCGCCGTCGTCTTCTTCGACGCCGACCTGTCGTACCCGCTGGAGGCCATCGAGCCCGCCCTGGCCGCCCTGCGCGACGGCGCGGACCTGGTCATCGGCGCGCGCGACCTGGTGCCGGCGGCCTCCCCGAACCACCCGCGGCAGTGGGTGCGCCGGCTGACCAGCGCGGGCTTCTCGGCCCTGGTCGACCACTACCTGCACCTGGGGATCCCGGACACCCAGTGCGGCTTCAAGGCCTTCAAGGGCCCGGTCGCCCGCGCGCTGTTCGCCTGCCTGACCGTGGAGCGCTTCGCCTTCGACGTGGAGCTGCTGGCCCTGGCCCGCCGCTGGAACCTGGCGATCCACCGCATGCCGGTGACGCCGATCCAGCGCGCGACCTCGTCGGTCCGCCTGGTGAAGGACAGCCTGGAGATGTGGCGCGCGCTGGCCCGCGTCCGCCGCCGCCTCGACCAGGGCGCCTATCCCGCGACCATGCCGTCTGAACCCCCGTAGCACCCCCGTCGCCCCGCCACCCCAGGATGCTCTTGCAGGTGCCCGGGTCCATGAAAGGGACTTCAGGCATCCTGAAGAAACGCGTCGCCTCGTTGAGAAACGCTTCTCTTGGTTCCTTTGGTTGGACCCCGAACCTACCCAGGGGGCGTGGCAGTATGGCTGCTCCTGGCCCTTCCCCAGGGAGTGGTCTTGTTGGTAGTCCCCGCTTCCACAACAGCAGACACGCGAAACGGGCCGCTCGCCCGCGCCGGGAAGAAACGCCGGGAAGAAACGTGACACCTATTCGGCCACTCCCAGCAGCACGTAACCCGTCGAGCCATCACGGCAGACGGCGTCGGTGAGACCATCGGAGTTGAGGTCAACACCCAGGACAATTTCGCACTCGATCGGCATCGAAATCGTCGCACGGAACCCGCCGGCACCGTTTCCAGCCAGGATGACAGATCCGCCCCCCGCGACCGCGCATGCGAAATCGATATCACCGTCGTGCGTCCAGTCCCCGAACACCAAGGGCTGGGAACAGTACCCGGGAAGATCATAACCGGACCAACTGAGCCTGGTGAACTTCCCATCAGCGGTGGCCTTGAACGGGTATGCCTTGTCTTCGACCAGGATCATGAGGTCCGTCAGGCCATCTCCTGTAATATCGCTGGCTGCAACCTCAGTGGGATAAGGTCCAAGAGCCGAGGCGAATGTGGTCGAACCGAACGTCCCCGAGACTGTCCCCGCACGTAACCGAATGTTGGTCAGACCGGTATCAGACGAGACCCAGGCGAGGTCGAGAGGGGCCCCCTTGTCGAAGTTGCCAACGGCCGGACGGTACATATTGGAAGCGGAGTAACTGGTCCCGCTTCCCGGAAACGCCCCAGTGCCATCATTGAAAATCACACGAAAATCATCGGCCGACACGATCGAGTCGGGGTATCCGTCACCGTTCAGATCTCTTACGGCTTCGAGTTTGATCTGGCTGAATAGATTCGAACTCGTGGTGGCTGTGGCAAAGGTGTGGTCATCCTTCTGAAGCAGGACGGATACCCGGAAGTCGCTCGACACTCCGCAATTGCCGGCCGTCACCACGTCATCCAACCCGTCCAGGTTCATGTCCGTTACGGCGATGCCCCCGTTAGCCCAGTGGTAGAGTTCACTGGTCGCGGGCGTCAACTTGCCGGTGCCATCGCCATAGAAAACGCGAGCATAGCCGCCGATTACTACGTCTACATAATTGTCCCCATCCAGATACCCTGAATCTGCGACGCCTCCGGCGACATTCGTGAAGGTCAATGTTGGGTCGTATGCAAGAGGGGCAGGAGTCGCCGGATCGCAATCGTCGTCAATGCCATTGCCCGGTATCTCGGTCATAGGGGTCCCGGGAATGCAGGGAGTTTCGATCCCGGCCCGGCAGGTCGACGCCGTCGCATTCGTGGCGCACAAACCAATCCCACATAGGGTCACGGGGGCGTAGTCCTCATCGGCCTCGCCGCTGCAATCGTCGTCGATCGCGTCGCAGGTGGTGTCGTCAACTG
>CALJUR010000097.1 GCA_937975765.1 uncultured Myxococcales bacterium | reverse complement strand
CACCGAGATCTACACTCTTTCCCTACACGACGCTCTTCCGATCTCACCAGCGCCGGCAGTTCCTTCGCATCGAGCGGCGTGGTGCGGCTGTCGAAGACGTGGAACGTCGGGTCCGGGTGGGCCTCGGTCACGCCGATCGTCCGCAGGCGTTCGCAGGTGAACTGGCGAATGCGCGTCGCGGTCACGGCGTCACCTCCAGCAGCCAGCACGACACGCACCCCTGCGCCCCGTCCTCGACCGCCACAACCTCGAAGTCCCGGTCGGTCGCCTGGTCGTGCAGGCGGTCGCCGTGCTGCGGGCGGCCGAGCACCCCGAGGCGCGCGACCTTCACGTCGAGACGCGGCTGCACGCCCTCGGTCGGGACGTCGGACGGGGCGACCGGCGCGATGCGGGCGTCGAGGTCCAGGATCCCCTGGAAGGTGACGGACTGCGCCCCGCGCGTCAGCGTCAGCGTGCCGCCGAACGTCGCCTCGACGTCGTCCATCAGCCGGTCCGCGATGTCCGCCCAGGGCGCCATGCCGTCACCCGCCGATGAGGAAGAAGTGCTTCGTGGACAGGTCGCCGGAATCCGTCTGCTGGATCTGGTCGACGACCGTGATGGTTCCCTCGAACTTCGAGGCGTCCGCCGACTCGTCGGTCATGTTCAGGACGAACTCCACGTGCATCCCGACCGTGGCCCCGGGCAGCGAGCACGGGCCCGCCCCGTTGCTCCCCGTGAAGACCGCGAGCACGCCCGGGCCGCCGCCCCCGCCGAGCCGCGGGTCGCTGTCGGTCACGTACTTGTTCGTGCCGGACGGCGTGCCGTTCGTGCCGGCGAGTGCGGCCTTCTGATCCGACGACGGGAGGTTCGCGTGGGCGTAGCTGGACTCGTGCCCGCCCACCGCGGCGGCCGCCGCGCCGGCGTTCTCCTTCCCCGCGATGGCGGACTGCATGCCCGAGAGGTCGCCGGGGAGGTTCGTGACTTCGGACTGCGCGTGCGTGTGCCCGCCCGCCTTCACGTGCAGGTGGTCCGCGACCAGGTCCACGGTCGTCCCGTCCGGCTCGTACCCGCTGCCGGTGTCGGCCGAGGGGACCAGCACCAGGTCCACGGTCGCCGCCTCCTGCGCCGCGTCCGTCACGGCCACGGCCACCGGGCTCGCCTCGCCCTGCTCGACGTTCGTGAAGTCGTGCGCCGTCTCGTCGTAGAAGAGCGGGTCGCCGGCGTCGATCGCGACGCTGCCCTTCGGCGCGTCGAGCACCCGGCCCCGCCGCGCGAGCCCGATCGGGTCGCCCTCGGCCGCCGCGTCCAGCACGAAGCCGGACAGCGAGCCGATCCGCAGGAACTGGCCCGCCACGACGCCGCCGGTGGGCGCCGGGATCGTGATCACGTCGTCGTCCTGGAATCGGTAGTTCATGTCGGTCCCTCCTCGTCAGGCCCGGGCCTGGATCACGCCTCGCCCTTGTTCCGATAGACCCCGCGGTAGTCGACGGGGTACACGCCGAAGTCGTAGTTGATGACGACCTTCAGGCCCTCGGAGTCGAAGTCCCACTCGGTGCGGTAGCGCGGCTCCGGGGCCGAGCGCAGCGTCGCGAACACGAAGCAGGGGTACGCCTTGCAGGCCAGGTACCAGAGCTTCGCGGACGTCTGGTCCAGCCGCCCCTGGCTCACGAGGCCGAGGCCGCCGATGATCTGCGGGACGACCTCCCCGACCGCGACCGGGCTGATCTTCCCGGTGATCTGCGCGCCCTTGGCCCACAGGATCTTCGGGACGATGAGGATGTCGGGGGTGAGGTTCAGGACGCTGCCCGACAGGTCCGTCTGCGCGGCCATCAGCGTGACGCCCGCCGCGATCTGCTCGACGGACGGGACGCCCCCGGCCGAGGCCGTGACGTTCTTGTGGTCGCCGTGGAAGACGGTCTTGCCGTCCGCCAGCTTGCCCGCCTGGAACGTGGTCCAGAACTCGTCGAGCTCCGCGCGCCGGATGATCTTCCCGGCCTCGATCGGCAGCCGGCCGAACGCCCCCAGGTCGTCGTTGATCAGCGCGGTGCGGGTGACGCGCCAGCCCCGGCCCCACGGCCAGACCCGGTACGTCTCCTTCGCCTCGGTGAACGTCCCGATCTCGGGGTTGCCGCCCACGGGCATCTTCTCGAGCCCGCCGAGCGCGGCGAACTGGAGGTCCGCCACCGGCCGGAAGTCCCGCACCTGCTCGAACCGCACCAGGTCCCCGAAGTCGCGCGCCTCGGCCTGGTAGCCCCGGGCCAGGTTGCGCTGGCCGGACTCCACCAGGAGGTTCGGGAGGTCGGACGGCGCGGCGGCGCCGGGCAGCGCGCGGCCGCCGAAGGCCGCGTGGATCAGCGTCTCCTCGTCGAGGTCCTCGGACGGCACCGAGCACGCCTCGCGCAGGTAGATGCGGGCCGTGTCCAGCAGCGTCCGCGCCGCGAACCGGCGCGCGGGCTCCTTGGCCGGCGCGAACCCGCCCGCCCGGGCGGACACGCCCTCGATCACCGCCTCGCGCAGCGTGTCGCCCTCGTCGCGGGTCACGCGCACGCGCTGCGTCACGTCCGTGTGGGTCCGGTCGCCCTCCGCGGCCTTCGCCGTGATCAGCGCGGCCCGCACCGCGTGGATGTCCGCGCCCGAGCGCACGTGCTGGTCCGCCACCTCGTCGGGCAGGCGAAGGGCCCGGCACGCGGCCCGGATCTGGTCGATCCGGTCGCGCTCGGCCTTCGCACCCTCCAGGCGCAGCGAGGTGGCGTCCATGGCGCGCGCACCGTCCGGCACGCCCGTCGACGTGGTCGCGCCCTGTGCGGGCAGGCCGGTCGAGGTCGTCGCGGCCGGGGTCTCCGTGGCCGGGGCCGTCCGGGTGGGATCGGTCGTCGGGGCGGCTGCGGTGCTCATCGAAACCTCCAGGTTGCGGGTGGCCGCTCCGGCGTCTTCCTGGATCGGGGCGGCGGAAAGCTCCGTGACGGTCCAGCGGTCCACGTGCAGGATCGGAAGCCCGTCCTTCGGGACCTCGATTCGCACAACGTCTCGCGTGTACCCGGGGGAGATGCCGCGCACGAAGCCGTGCGCGACCTTGAACGCGGCCTGCTGGTCGTCCGGGGTGTCCGCGACCGGGCGGTCCGGGAACGGGATGAGGCGAATGCGCGCCGTGCCCGGCGCCGACGGCGTCAGCGTCACCGATTTCGGCACCGCGTTGCCGATGATGTCCTCGGGCTCGATCGCGAGCGTCCCGAGCGCCCGAGCCATCCACGGGTGGTTCCAGCAGAACGGCCCGCCCGCGTTGATGCGCGAGAGGTCGCACCCCTCCGGGTGCAGCCGCTCGATGAACGCCTGGCCGAGGTCGTCACGCAGGACCGCGTCCGGGTCCGTGAACCAGGTCACGTCGATCTCGCCGGACGACGCATCGAAGGTGACCGGCGCGACCGAGGCCGCGCGGACGCCCGCGTTCGGGAACTTCAGCGAGACGGGCTGGCGATCCGCGCCCATGGAGTCGGCCTCCTGGGGCCAGGATCAGGGCGCCGGATCGGGGTTTCAAGGTGTGGACATCAGCAGAATGGGCTCGGGAGAGTTGTAGTCGGCCTCACACGGACATCAGTTGACCGTCCGCCCGACCCTATCGACGGCGAACGAGAAATCGTGCTCGACTCGAGCGGTAGAAGACCCCTTCGTGAATGTCGATGTCTCCCGAGGCTTGATGCAAGATGTTACGCCTTGGGACATAGCGGTCACTTGAAACCCGTCCAAGGCACTCGCCAACGTCGTCCTGACGCCCGCGAATAGATCGTCCTTCGAGAGACGAGCGCCGCCGATGCGAATTACCACCACAGATGAATCATCGAGCAGGTCGCGCACACCGCGCCAGGATTCCTCGAGGAAGTTCCAGTAGAGGGACACGTTCGTGATCCGATCGTCCTTATTCTGCCGCAGGACAGGTCGCTCGGCCCCTCCCAGGAACCAGAGCCGCAGCCACTGGTCCTCGGCGAAATCTGTGGTGTCCAGATACGGTGGGGACGTCACGACGAGTCGAACACTACCCAGGAACTCGGGAAACGCCTTCGATGCACTTCGAGCGTCCGATTGTAGGACGCGGCCCGAACGTTCTGCTGGCGGCATCCGATAACGAAAAGATGCCATACGACGAAGCACGTCAAAAGCGTCACGAGCGGGGGGCTGCAGATTTCTCTTGGCCCACCAGCGAACGGAGTAGTCGGGTTTAGTGCTAATGGTCCGCGGCATTCGGTTGCTCAGGTAGAAGCCCGACCGATGCGACTCGCCATGAAGAGCGCCAAGCGTCATGGCTGCGATGAATCGGTCGATGCGATCTGTCCGCCAATCAAGAGCAGACCTCAGGAACAGAATCTGCCGGAGCGTGGACTCGTGATAGCACGCTTCGAAGAAAGGTGTTGGGGCGCACGTCGGAGTTGCATCTTGTCCGCAAAGAACCTCAAGTTGATCGAGGCGACGAACAATCTCCTGAAGAGTCGGGGCGTCAGCCTTGGCACCTGCCACGCAAGCCGCCACGGAGTTCACATCTGAACCGGCCGCCTCGCGCCCCATCAGGAGGCTCTGGAAGATCGTCGTTCCGCGTCCACAGAAAGGATCGAAAACCAGATCACCCTTGGAGGTGTGCTTGAGAAGTTGCTCCTCGACAAACTCCTCCGGAAACATCGCGAAATAGGGGCACAAGGAATGAAAAGGGTGGCGGTTCATCAGGCCGCCCCCTTCGCGATGCCCACGACCGCATCACTCCAGGTGCCAAGGCGCGGCAGCAGCGTCTGGAAGTCGCCGAGGGGTGCCTTCTGCACGGTTTCGACGATCCGAAGCCGGTCGAAGACAAGACCCAGGTTCAGTTCGTTTCTTCGGCACCTGTCGCGAACGGCTTCGTCATAGACGACCTCCTTCACCGGAGAGAAGGCATGATACTGAGGGCATGCGATGAACATCGCGGGTATGAAGTGATGCGCTGGCTTGGTGGAGAACCAGTCAACAAGAAACCGCTCCGCATCCACTTTGACTGACTTCTCTTGCCAGTTGTTTCCCGAGGCAACCTGACCCAGCATCAGCAACTTTCCGGCTCGCCCATCGGCGAAGGAGCGCCAAGCGATCACGTCGATCCCCTCATCCTTCTCCTGCCGGGACGATGACGGCGGCGGGCTCTTCTTGGCCTCGCCAACCTGGAAGTCGCTAGCGAAACGGTTCACCGCATCGAGGAATCCAGATCTATCAGGCCTGGGCCAACCGAACGACGTACCTTGACCGCCGAGGAAGATGACGGCTGTGCATTGTGCCAGGTCTTGGAACAGCCGCGCGAAGTCCTCGAGAGGCTCCTTGACCTTGCTGGTTGGCAGCCGGCCATCGCGCAGACCACTAACCAGCAGACAAAAAAGGTATGCACGGGCCCCGGCATCAGACAACCGGCTCGCGACAAAACGGATCGACCAGGCCCCGGGGCGGACGTTCAAGACAAACGGAAAGGCATCTCCGAGCAATGACGATCGAAACTCGAGTTCCGAGAACACCGCGTCGGCCAAATCGGACGAGTTGGTCTCAAGGATCTCCTCTTCGAGATCCTCGTTGGTCAACGGATCTCTGGATGTGGCGTGCTCGCTGTCCGACAAGCGCCCTTGAAGACGAACGATGTCCGCGCATGAAGCCGTTGTTGACACCAATGCACGCAGTTCGATCCAGTCCGCCAGGATCGACCGCGTGTCGTTCGGGGAGGGACCGTCAACCGCCATCTCGTGCCTCGTCGCGATCTTCACCGTCCACGACGCGCCGCATCGAGTCTCGGAGGAGACGAACCGACTTCAAAAGGCTTTCGCATGCCTTGAGTGTGGAGCCATCGCCATCGAAACTACCGACAAGTCCGGCCGCCTCTTCGACGTTCTTGACTGCCGCGAGGAGCGCCTGAGTAAACTTCTGTCCTTTGTCCTCGATCAGCTCGTAGGCCTTGTCGATGCTTCTCGAAGCACGCAACGACTCCAGTGCCATCGACGAACCGATCACGTCGACCAGCCGGTTGAGGTCCGGATTCTGGGTTCGGATGATGGCAGGTTCATCACGCTGACCATAAAGCCAGCTCATCAACTCCCGAAGTTGCGGCTTCTTTTCGTTCGGCACCGGATCCGCTGGCAGGACTCCGCCATCGCTGTCATCGGGCAGGCCCAGGAACTGACGAACATTCGGCCGGGCGAGCGCGGTGTACAAATGCGAAAACGGGAAGCCCCTTCGTGTCGTCTGATCGGGCCTGAACCCCTCCTTCTTCGCCTGATCGAGCAGTATCCAGCCGTTCACGAGCCTTCGAACCGTGTTGTGGTTGTCCCCGAGCGTCCGGCTCACCTGTTCGAGGGCACCCGAACTGTCCCGCAGCCATTCCGCTGCGAACTTGGCCTTCGCAAGGGCATCCCACTTGAACGGCCCGTTGATGTGCTTGAACCCGATATAGGCGCGGGCGTCAGCGCGGGTATCGACCCACCGAATCCGAACCTTCTCTGGCAGCGCCTTCTGGTCGTTTCCGGCCGGGAGATTG
This sequence comes from uncultured Myxococcales bacterium, assembly GCA_937975765.1. Taxonomy (GTDB): domain Bacteria; phylum Myxococcota_A; class UBA9042; order DTJE01; family DTJE01; genus CAIZWN01. The sequence continues at coordinate 16,116 of CALJUR010000097.1, read as the reverse complement.
TACTGAAGACGAGCCCGCAGGGCAGGATCAGAAATCAGCCGAAGGGCGGCCAACCGTCGGTTGCCTTCGAAGACGACCTTGGTGGCGCGCTCAACAATCAATGGTTCGTAGTCCAGCCACCCGGCATTCAGAATCGACTGGACGAGTTCGTGAACGTCGGCGAACTCGATCAGGTAGGCAATCGCCGCTTCTTCGCTCTCGTAGGCATCGTCCGGAGAGCGTGGGTTGTGCAGGTCGAACTGCAGCTCGCCGTGCGCGAACATTTCGTCTTCATTCAACAAAGCCATCGAGACCTCCAGACTGGGCGGAAGACTCGCGAGATCCTTCCAACCCGATTGTCAAGTATCGGTGTCGACGGGCGCTTGGTCAAGAACGAAGTCGCCCAATTGAAGACCTTCCTCGACCTTCAGACGCGACCGGGCCCGGCGGCCGATTCTGCGCCGACTGCCGGTTGCAGGCTCCCCGAGTACGTCGTCCGCCGTGGGTCGGCGTCAACGATGATTCCGCGCTCGTCGAGCGCGGCGTTGCAGTCGCGGATCCGGTCGAGCAACTCCGCGGGCACCTGTCCCCGCGCCGCCTGCCGATCCGACAGCGCCGCCAGGCCGAACCGGACCTCGAGCGCGTCCGCCCGGGCGGCGGCCTCGCGGTCATGCTCCTCGACGGCCGGCAGGGTCCATCGCACCGAGTACTCCTTCACCGGCAGCGCGCCCGACACGACCGCTGCCTCAGTGAACCACTGCGCGATCGGGTCGAGCAGCATCGGGACCAGGATCTGCTCCTGCCACGGCCGGACCCAGGCGCGGGCGTCCACGTCACCGATGCGCGCGGACGAATAGTTCGCCTCTCGCAGGTCGCCGCTGACGGTGTAGTACGGCAGCGACAGCCCGGACGCGACGCGGTGCAGCAGGGCCTGGATGTACTCTCGATAGCCCTGGGTCGGCGTGGGCGTGTGGAACCGGATGTCCCGGCCGGGGGGCGTGTAGAGGAACTGGCCCGGCTGCATGCGCTCGACGATCCGTCCGCGGGCATCCCGGACGGCCGGCGTGATCCGGTTCGCGGTGTCGTCCTCGTCGGGCTCGTCGTCCAGGCCGCCCGTGACCACGCCGACTGTGCAGGACTCGGCGCGCTTCCGCGTGAGTTCGTTGTCCTCGTAGCGGTTCATGTCGCGCAGGACCCGGCCGATCGGCGTCAGCCAGGGAACTCCACGCGCCATGCCCGGCCGGTCCTCGTCGTACAGGTGTGCGAGGTCCTCGTACCCGATCGGGTCAGAGACCCAGGCCTCGCCCGGCGCGTACATCGCATCGCCCGGGTGGCAGCGCAGAAGGTGGACGGCCCGCGGGCGCCCGACCGGGTCGAACTCGACCCCCTGGACGATCCGCCCGCCGTCCTCGGTGCGCCAGTCCTTGTAGCGGTCGACCTGGTCCGCCTCGATGACCTGGAGCTGCAGCGGCACGGGCAGGGGCTTCCCGTCCCACCCCCGGTCCCCCGGCCGGCGCCAGCGCTTGCGCGTGAACGACTCGCCCCCGTCGAACATCGCGGCGACCGCGATCGTCTGGACGCGGGCGAAGTTGGCGCGGTTGTTCGTGTAGCAGACGCGCGACCAGGCAGCGAAGAGCCGGTTCCAGGCGTCGTCGTCGCAGACCGGGATCAGCCCGCGGCCGACGATGCGCGCCACGGTCGCCATCCGGGCGCGGCGCGCGGTGGCGTCGTTGCGGACCAGGTCGTAGCTGCGATCCCGAAGCATGGTGCCGGCGGCCCGCAGTTCCTCGGCCGACGACGTGGTGCGCGCGTCCCAGTCGCCGGTGCGGGGGGACTGGCGTGCGAGGTCGTAGGCGCGGGCGCCGAGCCGCCCGGCCAGGGCGACCAGCGAGCGCGCGGCGGCGCCCCGCAGGATGCCGGCGGCCTCGGTGACGCTGGCGGGCAGGTTCAGCATTCGGGCTCGTACCCCACGACGGTGCGCGCGGACCGGCGCAGCCTGGCGATCTGGCGGGCGAGGCGGGCGGCCCGCTGCTCGAGGGCCTCCATCGACTGGTAGGTGACGTTCTTGCCCTTGTGGCCCGCGGCCGCCACGCCGCTGTTGATCAGGCGCACCAGGCGGTCGTACTCGGCCTGAAGCGTCGCGAGGTCACCAGCCATCGTCGCGGCCCCTGTCCCAGCCGTCGCCCCAGTGGTCGTCGTGCGCGAACTCGTCCCGACCGCGCGCCGGCACCACCGGCCCAGGTCCAGGATCGGGGCGGTCCTCGCGAGGTTCAAGGTGTGGACCGACCGGAGGTGCCGGCGGCGTCCCCTGCCCCGCCCCGGGTCCGAGGCGGCGGCCGACCATGTGCGTCAGCCCCAGGATCGCGGCGTAGGCCAGCACGCGGCAGTCGAGCGGCTCGTTGCGAACTGACGAGTCCTGGACCCACCGGATGCGCGTGCGACCGTCCTTCCCTTGGACGCGTTCCTTGCGTTCGCTCGTCAGGCCCGCGAACCACGACTCGTCGCGGCCCGCCGGGAAGTGGCAGTAGCCCGGGCCCGCCTCCTTGATCCCGAGGCGCGCGAAGATGTCGAGCTTCGCCTTGTCGACCCCCACGATGTGGAACGGCGCGCGGCCGTGCGCATCGGACCGCCCGGCCTTCGGCTGCCAGACCGGCCGCTCGCCCGGGCGCCCGAATGTCGCCCAGACGTGGTGCCGGCGCCGCCGACGCGTGAAGTCGAACACGTACTGGCCCATGTGCCCGCCCGCGTCGATGCACGCGGCCTCGATTCGCAGGGTCCGGCCGTCCGCGGTCGTGTACGTCTCGTGCAGCAGGCGGTCGAGCTCGCGCCAGGCCTCGGGGTCGTACGGCGGGATCTCGATGCGGTGGTAGCCGAGGGACCACGACTCGTGCGCCGCGCCCCATCCGACGACCTCGGCCTCGAGGCGGTCGTCCTGGGTGTCGGCGCCGACGGTGATGCGCAGCACGCCGGACGGAATCGCCTCGTCCGGCCAGGGTTCGGTCCGGCCGGCGAGTTCCTCGGGGTCCTGGGCCCCCGAGCGGTCCTCCCACACCTCGCCCAGGCGCGTGTTCACCCAGACCTGGAGCCGCGTCGGGTCGTGCGCGGCCTCCGCGAACTCGGCCGCGATGTCGCCCCACGAGTCCCATCCGTGCGGCGCGAGCAGGCTCGGCAGGTGGTAGCCCACGGTCTTGCCGTCGCCCTCGGCGGACGGCCGCCACTCGCCGCCCGCGAGCATGGCGGTCTTCTGGTGGTTGCCGACCGAGGCGTGGCAGTCCGGGCACTGCCAGCGCGCGGCTCGCGGTTCGCCCTCGGGCCAGCGGATGTCCTCCCACCGGATCACGTGGAACATCCCGCACGCCGGGCATGGCACCCAGAACCGGCGCTGGTCCGAGTCGAGGAAGGCGCGCTCGATGCGCGACGTGCCCTTCAACGTCGGGGTCGAGATCATCAGGATCTTGCGTCGTGCCGCGAACGTCGAGGTCCGCTTCACGGCCAGGTCGACCGGGTCGCCCTCGTCGTCCGCGTCGCCGGGGTAGCCGTCCACCTCGTCGAGGATCAGGCGCTGCACGGGCATGGACCGCAGGCCGACCGCGCTGTTCGCGCCGGTGATGACGATGATCCCGCCCGGGAACTCCTTCACGGAGAGCGTGTTGCCGCTGTCGCGCTCGCGCGGGGGGGCGACCAGGTCGCGGAGTTGGTCGGTCGACTCGATCATCGGGGCCAGGCGGCCCTTGGACCACCGCTTCCCCATCTCGACGGTCGGCTGGACCGCCAGCATCGGCCCGGGCGAGCAGGCGATGCAGTACCCGACCCAGTTCAGCGACACCTCGGTCCCGCCGACCTGGGCGCCCTTCATCACCACCACCCGCTCGACCGGGTCCGACGACGCCAGGCGGTCGAGGATCTCCTTCAGGTAGGGCGTGCGCGAGGTCCGCCAGCGCCCGGGCTCGCCCGATTCGACGGACGACAGGAGCCGGTGCGCGTCCGCCCACTCGGACGGCAGCAGCACCGGGTCCGGCCGTATGGCCGCGTCGAACACGGCCCCGAGGTCAATCGGTCTGCGACGGCGGTTCATCGGTCAACTCCTCCAGCACCTGCCTAAGTTCCCGGTCCAGCAGGACCCGGATGGCCGCGGGGTCGTCCATGCCGGACAGGGGCGCGCACGTCTTCGCGGGGAGGTCGAGCAGGCGGTCGCGGACGGCGCGCACCTTGCGGAACCAGAGCGACGCCGCGACCTCCGCGTTGATCAGGCGCCCCTCCCGCTCGTCGAGTTCCAACTTCGTGAGGCGCGCCTTCAGGACCTCGTGCGTGGCCCGCGTGCGGGCGAGGTCCGGACCCTGGGACGCGGGGCCTCGGTCGGGCGGTCCCGACAGCGACGCCGGGTCGATGGACCCGTCCCGCAGGCGCGCGTACCGACCCGACGCGAGGCCCTTCTCGATGGCCCGAGTCGAGACGCCGCGGCGGCGGGCCGCCTCGCTGATCGTCAGCCCCGCGCGCGGCCTATCCGCCGGCATGGCGCTCGCCCTCCACCGCCTTCCACGTCTGGCCGGTCGCCTCGAGGACGGCCTGCTCGCCGGTGAAGTCCTGCCACCGCTTCACGATCACGTCCGCGTAGAGGGGGTCGAGTTCCATCAGGAAGGCCCGGCGCCCGGTCTGGTGCGCCCCGATGAGGGTCGAGCCCGACCCGCCGAACAGGTCCAGCACGTGCTCGCCGCGCCGCGACGAGTACTCGATCGCGCGCCGGGCGAGTTCGACCGGCTTCTCGGTCAGGTGGATCATGGACTGCGGGTTCACCTTCTTGACGGACCAGGTGTCGGTCGCGTTGTTCGGGCCCAGGTAGACGTGCGCGGCGCCCTCGCGCCAGCCGTAGAAGCACCACTCGTGGTTGCCCATGAAGTCCTTGCGGGTCAGGACCGGGTGCTCCTTCACCCAGATGATCGCCTGGCTGAAGTAGAGGCCGCACTCGCGCAGGGCCGGGGGGTAGTTCGAGCAGTTCGCGTACCCGCCCCAGATGTAGAAGCCGCGCCCCGGCTCCAGGACACGCGCCGCGTTGCCGAACCAGGCGCGCAGCATCCGGTCGAAGTCGTCGTCGGACACGAAGTCGTTCTTCAGGGGCCGGTCCTTCGGCCGCATGCGCTTCGTGGTGCCCTTCGCCTTCTCGGGGTGGCGCGCGAGGTCGAGGGCCTGGTGGTGCGTCGTGGCCGGCGCAGCGAACGACGACAGGCCAGCGGCGATGGCGTTGTTGCTGCGGGGCTCGACCTTCACGTTGTACGGCGGGTCGGTGTTGACCAGGTGGATCGTCGCGCCACCGAGCAGCAGGTCCACGTCGGTCGACGAACTCGAGTCCCCGCACAGGAGCCGGTGGTCACCCAGGACCCACAGATCGCCCGGCCGCGTGGTCGCGTCCTCGCACGGCTCGGGCACCGCGTCCTCGTCCGTCAGACCGGTCGAGTCGGTCGAGTCGAGCCCGGCCATGAGCGCGTCGAGTTCGTCATCCGAGAACCCGGTCAGGGTGAGGTCGTAGTCCAGGCCCTGCAGCGCGGCCAGTTCGAGGCGCAGCATCTCCTCGTCCCACGCCGCGTCCAGCGCGAGTTGGTTGTCCGCGATGACGTAGGCCCGGGCCTGGGCCGGTGTCAGGTGCTCCAGCGCGATCGTCGGCACCTCGGTCAGCCCGAGCGACTTCGCCGCCTCGAGGCGCGCGTGGCCGGCGACCACGGTGCCGTTGCGGTCCACCAGGATCGGGTTGGTCCAGCCGTACTCGCGGATGCTGCGTGCGACCTTCGCGATCTGCTCGGGCGAGTGCGTGCGAGGGTTCCGCTCGTACGGTCGAAGGGCGTCCACCGGGGTCATCCGGACCCCCGGATGTCCGCCCGAAAGGCCCCCCGAACTCGCCTCCGAACCTGCCTCCGAACCGGGTTCGGGGGTCCGCCGCGTCGTGTCGTCCGGATCCTGCTGGCGATTCCTCATGTTGCGATTGCCTCCCATCTTGCCCTACCTCCGAACCTCCGAACCTCGATTTCCCGCTGTCGCTAGCGGGAAAGGGGGGTCGTCGTCACCCGCGTCCCCCGCCGGGCCCCGGCCAGGTCCCAGACCGGGGGGGGAGGGGCTACCGACGTGCCGGTGCGCGCACGCCCCGCTGCAGCGCTGGCGCAGCGTCCCCTTCCGCGTAAGCAGGGGCATCGGCCGCCCGCACCCGGGGCACGGGACCGCCGGGCTCTCCTCGGCGGCGGCGCGAAGCCGGTCCCGCGCCCGCCGCATGCTCGCGGCCTTCTGCCCGCGCCGCTCGGGCGGCTGCACGTACTCGACGTCGTCGCCCGTGCGGTCGGGCTCGCTCCAGTCGGGCTGACCCGTGTCGTCGGGTTCGTCGGTGAAGTCGGGCGCGCCCGTGTCGTCCGTGGTGTGCTCGTCGCGATCGTCCAGCCCCTCCGAACGGTCGGGGTCGAAGTCGGAACACGCCTCGAGCAGGTCGTGCAGGTCGCCTTCGTCGTTCTCGCGGAGCTGCGCCAGGGCCTTGAACTCGATCTGGCGCACGCGCTCCCGGGTCAGGCCCATCGCCCGCCCGACCGCGTCGAGCGTCTGCGGCCCGCGTTCCGCGATGCGCAGCGCGCACGTGAGGTCGCGCCGGCCCCACACCCGCGACTCCCGAAGCAGCAGGCGACCGCGGGACCGTCCGCGCCAGGTCCACAGGTGGTAGCGGCACGCGACGTACCAGCACGGCTCGCTCGCGGGCGGGCACTCGCCCCGGGTCCGGGGCCACAGCGGCGTGTCGTCGTTCACGGCATCACCTCCACCTCGAAGCCGCAGGGGTCCACGAAGCGCACGGGCAGGCCCATCGCCCGGGCGGCCGCGACCTCGGCCTGGACGCCGCGGCTCTCGCGCCAGCCGGCGACGCACACGACGGTCAGTGAGTCGCAGGCCAGGAGCATGCGCAGGTCCAGGCGCTCCCAGTGCTCCCACGACACGGGCAGGCCGCCGGACAACGCGATGCCGTGCCCGTGGGCCACGGGCGAGAAGACCAGGTCGCCACGGGCGCTCAGCACGGCCGCCACGGCGCAGGCAGCCCGGTAGCGCCCCTCGCGGACGTCCGGGTCGCGGTCCGAGTACGGCGAGGCCAGGTAGGTCAGGTGCTCTCGCTGGCCGTTCATGCCGCCACCTCCTGGCCCGAGGCGAGGCGCAGGCCGACGCCAACGTGCTGCTGGCGCACGTCCCACAGTGCGTCCTTGATGACCTCGAGGTAGTTGTCGCAGACCCACCGCGCCGCGAACTCGTCCGCCACGGCGAGCACGAGCACGTCGTCGACCAGGCCGAGGGGGTCCAGCGGGTCGATCCAGGTCGCCATGGTCTTGGCGTCGAGGCGGGCCCGGAGCAGGTTCAAGCCAGCGGCCCAGAGTTCCCGGGCGGCCAGGACGGTCGCGGCCAGGTCCTGGGGCGAGCACGTCGCCCAGGCCGGCTCGGGCCTCGGCGGGTCGGGCGGTGCGGCGGGCATCGCCCGGGTCGGCCCCGTGCCGTCCTGGTAGTTGCCGTTCGCGACCTTGGCCCAGTTGCCGGCCTTGACCAGCCAGTCGAGCGACGCCCGCCACGGCTGGCGGTCCCCGTGCTCGACCCGCCCCGTGCAGAGCCGCGACGCAGCGACCGCCTCGAACTGCCCCCGGAACGCCGCCATGCGCTCGTCGTCGGTCGAACCCGCCTCGAACCACCGGGCCCGGATGGCGCCCTTCCAGGCGTCGGGCACCTTGCGGCAGGCCGTGGCCCCGGCCGGTGCGGCGATGGCGTTCCAGGCCTCGACGATGGCCGCCACCGGGACGCTGACAGGGCGGGTGGTGGCCGGTGCCGGCTCGGCCGGCGCCGGCAAGGGGTCCCCCCGGACCCCCTCCCCTGCCCCGTTGTCCCTTGTCCGTTGTCCGTTGTCCGTTGTCCGATCAAAGTCCTCCCGTGGGACTTCGGTAGCGCTACCGTGGGACTTCGGTAGTACTACGGTATTGCTACCGTGGTCCCTCGGAGCGGCCTCGGTGCTGGCCGCGAGGGACTTCGGGAGCGGTTCGATAGCGGCTTCGAGGTCGTTCGTCCCGGGCGGCGCCGGGATCTCGGAGCGCTTCTTCCGCTCGTCGGCCGACAGGTACTGGTGCTCGTGGAACTTCGGGATCGCGATGTAGGCGCCCTCGCCCACCCGGTAGCGCACGATGAACCCGGCGTCCCGGAGCCGGTCCAGGCCCGCGTCGCAGTCGTAGTCGTCGTACGGCAGGGCCTCGGCCTTGATGCGCCGCGGCCGGTCCTCCAGGCGCCCCTGGCAGTCCGCGAGGCACCACAAGGCCGCGAAAAGAATACGGTCCAGCGGCGGCAACGAGGCCAGCACGTCGTTCGTGAAGTAGCCCGGTCGGATGTTGCGCGTGCGCACGGCGAGCCTCCGCGAGTCAGCCTTTCCCGACAAAGGCCAAACGTATCGCGGAGTTGGCGAATCAGGCCGAGGCTTCGGAAGTTGCGGAAGTGCGCGGAACTACGCGGCTTTCAGCCTCCCTGGGGGTCAAGGGGTCACTGGTTCAAATCCAGCCGCCCCGACCGGGGAGAGCCCGCGGGACTGAGGGAGAAATCCCAAAAGTCCCGCGGGCTTTCGTGCTTTCAAGCCCCGCGTTTTCCGCCCGATTTTCAACCGCCGTCTTCCGGCTAACCGCGTCCGCCAGACGAAATGCCAGACGAAATCCCGTCCGCCTCGCCCTCGTCCATGCCCCCGATCAGTACCCTCAGCGCCGGCCGCCGCTCCGGGGCGCCCACGTAGTGGCGCGTCGCCGTGCGGCCCTCGTCCCCGTGCCGCAGCGCGTTCGCGATGTCCCCGATCCCCCGACCCAGAAGCACGCGCAGCAGGGTCGCGTGCGTCCCGCGCAGGCCGTGCGGGCAGACCTTCCGCACCGGCTGGCCGTCCACGTTCGCCTTCCCGCAGACCTCGACCACCAGGTCGCGGAGCCAGCCGCGCGTGTGGGGCTTGCCCTCCCGGTCGCGCAGCAGGAACTCCTCGGGCTTCCGGTCCGCCGTCAGCCAGGCCAGGTCCGCGCGCAGGACCTGCGGGACCTCCCATTCGCCGTTGCGCGACGCCGTCTTCACGTGCCAGCCGTCCACCTCGTCGGCCCCCTGGTCCCGGACGTACCCGATCCCGGCCGCGAGGTCCACGTCCCCCACCTTCAGGTGCAGGACCTCGCCCGACGCGAGCCCGCACAGCAGCGGCATCCGTGCGCGCTGTGCCCGGCCTCGCCCCGCCATGCCATGCATCGCCCGGCCTCTCCAAGACTCCCTTTCGGGAATCCCACCCGCGGCCCGCGACCCGGGTCGCGGGCCACAACTCGCATCGTAGAAGGCGCGTCCGAACCCTCGAAGATGTGCAATTCGAGGTCATTGAGACACGCCCGCAAGTCCAGCCAGGAAGCCGTCGATCTGCTCCCGGAGGGCCGGGGGGGCTTTGGGGATGTCCAGGTCGCCCCGGGCGATGGCCGCGCGGAGCGAGGGGCGAGCCACGTCGGGATCACGGAAGCACGCCCAGCCGTCTTCCCCATCGGGATCGACCTCGAGCGCGAGGGCGCTGATGTCCACCCAGGACCAGATGACGTCGATCGGTTCGAGGTCGTCGCTCGTGAACACGCCGCGCAGGTACGCGACCATCAAGGTCGCGCGCAGCCTGGCGGGGTTCGCGGGATGCCCGACCCGGATCCCGCGCCCCCGCTGCGACGGCTTCCTCTCGACCCACAGGAGCAACAGGCGCAGCCGGTCGCGGATGGATGGGTTGTCACGGAACTCCCTCCACAACGGAGCCTCAGCCAGGTCCCGGGTGTGGGCGTCCAGCCAGGCACGGATGGCGCGCACGTCTGCCGTGCTCGCCAACGGGCCCACGACTGGCCGGCGGTCGGACATCGGTTCCGCGCCTCCAGCCACGATCCTGGAAGGCCGAAACGCGGTAAACTAGCGTTACATCGTAGGGTTAGCGTAGTCCCGACGTGGGACCGACGTGGGGCCGACGGGGCGGTGACGGGGCGGCTACCTGGTGGCAACGGCGGTGACGTCGCTGGAAGCAAGCGCCCGGAGCAGGCCGGCGACCTCAAGGTCTCCCGCGATCTCTGGGTCTACCTGGTGCCGTTCCGCGTCGATAGAGATCGCTTCCGGACCACAGTTCAAGCGCCGCAGCTTGGTCCCGCGGCCATCCTCGTCGAGGATCTGGCGACCGCACTGCTCGTGGAACCGCGCCTCGATGTCATTCGGAAGATCGCGCCGGCCCCCGATCCGATAGTACGAGCCGGGATCCTCTCCCCGGGGCTGGAGGTCCCCGAACAGTTTCCTGCGAATCGCGATGGCCAGTAGCAGGCGGTACTGCGTCCTCGTCAGGTCGACATCCATGCCGTCCGTGCGGACGACGAATCGCCTCGGTTCGATTTGGCCCAGGAACTCGACGCGCTGCGGGGCGTTATGAACTGGAGGTTCGCAGCCCCCTGATCCCCGCCCCTGTGGGATCTGGTTCAGGAGGTTGAGCACCTCCGTGCGGACGACTCGTTGCCTGGGCGTGGCGTGGGACGAATGGAACTCGCAGGCTTCCAGCAGGCGTACCAGGCTGTGGCCCGAGGTGTCGGCGGCCTGCGTCGCCTCGAACGAATTCAAGTCCATCGCGTCCTGAAGAGCCTTGATCAATGTTTGAAAGTGGCGCGCATTCTCTTCGGCCTTCCGGGCGACCTGGAAGAACACCCCGGCCGGCGACATCAGCACGGGGATGTCCACGCCCCCGAACAGCCAGCCGCCCAGGAGGCTACGAGCCGCGAGGCCGACCGTGATGCCGATGCCGCATGAGGTCGCCGCGGCAATGGCGTTCCACACCACCTTCGCCTCGCACTGCGCGACGAACTGCAGGAGGACTCCCTGCAACTCGCGGAGCCGTTCGCTGTCCACGGCGAGCGGGCCCGCGGACGTGCCGAGCAGCGTGCGAGCGTTGCCTTTCGCGCATGAACCAGGAACAACGTCTCCGAACGTCTCGGAGACGGTGCTGACATGAAGAACGAACCTGCCGTGCCTCTTGCTAGTCCGCATCGGGTCACCAGGCGAAAAGCCCTCATCATCGTTCCGAAGATATCGGAGATGAAAACGCGCGCAAAGGGCCCGGGGGTGACGCCTGACAACATCTGGCGTCACGCTCAAAAGGCACTGAATCTGCGGTATAAACAACGGTATCAGCGGAGCGTCAACCGTCACCTCCCGAGAGGTCCGAAAGTCACCATTGACAACACCGCTTATCTCCGCTTACAAGGGAGAGAACCCCCTCTGGGCGCGACCGGATGGATGCGCTCGATAGGTCCCCCCGTCAGTCGTTGCTGTCCGCGATGGCCTGCGCGACGACCTGCTTCAACAGGATCTGCGCGAGCATCGCCTCGGCCTCGCTGCCCTCGGCCAGTTCGATGCGGATGTAGGTCCCGAGGCGCCCGCGCCCCAGGATCCCGCAGTCGGCGTGGGGGTCGATGCACCATCCGGCGTTCTCGCTGCACTCCGCGATGCGGGCGGCGAGCCGGTACGTCTCGGCCTGGATGCGGCGCCAGTGGGTGCCGGCCTCGTTCCACCGGAGCACCAGGTCCACCGCGTTGCCGCCGAGGGCCTTCTGGACTTCCGTCTCGATCAGGTTCTTCATCGCGCTAGCCATGGGTTCCTCCTTTTGAATCAGCGGGTTGTCCCCGCTCCGTGAGGGCATGTTTGCTCGACGATCGGGGCATTGCAAGGGAAATAACCGCTTTATATCAGTGGGTTGCGCGGTCATGGATTCGCAGACACGGGACGCAGGACGAGCACGCACCGGGGCGGGCCGTCGCGCTTCCCGCATGCCGCCTCCAGGGGGTCCGCGCCCGCGGGCAGGGGTGCGGCGAGACGAGCCGCTGGGGACAGCGTCGCGCCCAGGGAATCCCCGCCCGTGTAGGCTTGTTCGACGCCGGCGAGCAGGATCGCGCCGGCCTGGCCCGCGCACGCGACGACGCAGGGGAGCGCGTCCCACCCGACGTCGGCGGCGTTCACGGTTTCGCCCGACATCCATTGCGTGACTGCGCCGTCCGCTGCCGCCACGCCGCATCGGGCGAGGCACTGCCCGAGGCGGGTGCTGGCCGTGCGCCAGGTGTTCTGCTGGGCGGCCGAGCACCCGACCGGCAGGATTGCGCTCGCGACCGCGAGGGCGCCCTGCCCCACCCCGCCGAGGAACGAGACGGGCTTCGGGGCTGCGGCAGGCGAGACGTCCGGGAGGGCGGGTGCTGCGGCCGGCGCGACCGGGGGGACCGGGACGGGGGGCGTGCGCGCGATCTCGACCAGCGCGACGGCGAGCGAGACCAGGATCGCGACCAGCGTCACGATCCAGTTGATCCGCTTCTCCCACACGCCCCACGTGGTGGTCGGGGGATCGGGCGGTGCCGAGGGGACCGGGGGGACGACGGGTGCCATGGGGACCTCCTGGGAGTGAGGGAACGAAGAGCGCCCGCGGGGGGCGCCGGGCCACCGAGCCATCGCGTCACCGGGTCACGAGCGCCACGATGGACGCTGCGAGGCTGCCGAGGGCCGCGCCCCCGACCACGACCTTGAAGACCACGTCGCTGCCGCGCCGGTGCCGGCCATCGCACTCGGCGCGCGTGACCTGGGATGCCTTGATGCAGGCGACCGCGGCCTCGATCCGGCCGAGGCGCGCGTCCAGGGACTCGAGGAACGAAAGGACCGCCTTCTCGTCGCCGCCCACGTCACACCTCGCCCAGGCGGGAGAGCGGGAAGCCGAACGGGTCGAACTTGAAGCGGTTGACCTGGCCATGGGCCCAGATGCCGGGCGAATCCGGGGTCAGGTCGCCGCGCCAGGTCATCGCGTCGCGGTGGTCGTTCGTGACCGCGGGGAAGTGGGCGCGGAGCTCGCGCAGCAGGGACAGCGTCGCTTCGACCTGGCACGGGTACGGCAGCAGACCGGTGTACGGGCGGCCCCCGACTCGCAGGATGGCCCGCTCCCGGCGGGGGGTGTACCGGCTCGAGAACCGGACCTCCACGGCGTTCGAGAGGTCGATCCCGATGCTGCGGCGGTTGAAGCCGGCGGGCACGAGTTCGTCGTCGGGGCCGTCCGGGAGCAGGTGGCCGACCGCGTGGAACGCCTCGCGCGCGGCCGGGTCCGCGAACTGGAACACGGTCCCGTCGTTGTCGATGCAGAAGTGGGTGGACAGGCCCCGCCCCTGCAGGGCCGCGAAGCAGCCGCGCGCCGAGAGGCACGCGTCGTGGTGGAGGATGACCTGGACGACCTCGGCGCGACGCGCCCGGGTCGGCAACTTGGCGAGCAGGGACAGGTCGGTCGCGAACGGAACCTCGACCTCGTTGCCACGGATGACGAGCGAGCCCATCGAGCGGACCTCGTTGTTCCCGCTCGATCGATCGCAGGTGCGGGTGTTTCCCATCCAGGCGCGATTGGCCGACCGCCGATGCCCTACGCAACGTGAATGCAAAGAAAACGTGGCCTTGCGCGAACGGGATCCTGGCGATCACGCCGTCAGGAAGGCGCCCCGCCAAGAAGCACAACATCACGCGGACTTGCAGGTCGCGAAATCGCCAACGTGGGCCCCGGCGCGAGGCGGGGGGTAGCAACCATGCCACCCGGCCTCCGAAAACGGCCCACGCGCGAACGTGCGCGGTCGGTTCTCACTTGCGCGCGGTGCGCAGGGCGTACTCGACGGCCTCGCGTGCGTTCGTGGGCCAGCGCGCGGCCCAGATGGCTTGGACCTGGCGTTCCATGGGCCAGCGCGCCTTGATGTTGACCTTCTCGGCCAGTTCGTACAGGAGCCGCAGGCCGAGCCGGGTGCTCTTGCCACGCCCACGGGTGAGCTTGCCGCTGGTGGCATCGCGACGGACCCGCCGCCACACGCCGTACATCGGGCCCTTCTTCGTCTGGACCGTACCGATGAACGTCCCCTCGGACCGCGCCACCAGGGCCTTGGGCCACTTCGAGGGGGGCGTCTTGGACTTCAACGTCGAGCGCGGCATGCCCGGCCCGACCATGGGGATCCCGAGGGTGCCGCCGTCCTTCGCCTCCTTCACGCCGCCGAGGACCTGGGCGGCCATGTAGTGGTGGCGCGACCCGATCTCGATGGAGAGGTCGCGCTTGCTGGCCGGCTTGAACGTGATCCCGAGGGCCTCCCAGTTGTTGCGGATCGTGAAGATGTGCTGGATGTCCGTGCGCATGTACTCGACGGCGTTCCGGGCGGTCAGATTCATCGCGTAGCTGATCGCGAACGGGATCTGCCGCGCGCTCTCCTTCAACGCCCGCTCGACGAGCTTCGCGTCAACCGTCACCTTGAAGTCCCTGGCCATCGCGTCACACCGGGTTGACGACCACGAAGCGCCAGGCGATCGAGGGGTCGGTCAGGTCGGTCCCCTCGTTGCGCGCCCAGATGGTGAAGCTGCCGGCCGCCTGTTCGCGGACACCGCAAGAGAGGTTGCGGTAGACCGCGGGGGAGCCGTCGCAGGCCTGGACCGAGACGAGCACGATCGAGTCCGCGCCGACCTTGTCGCAGTTGACGGCCTGGGTCTGGAAGGCGCCGCTGGACCAGATCGACCCGCCGACCCAGAACTCCGTGACCTTGCCCGAGGGGGTGTTGACGGTCGCGGGGTCGTGGTTGCCGTCCGTGTCGTACCCGACCGCGAGGCCGCCGGTGGCGGTAACCTTGCCGTCCGCGGTGATCGCGCCGGTCGTGCCGTTCAGGGTGACCTTCTCGCCGGTGTTCGTGTCGGGGCTGCCGCCGATCCACAGGAGCCCCTTGAACCGGGCGTTCCCCACGACCGAGTTGATCTTCCAGGCCAGGTTCTGGTTCGTGCCGTTGGGGGTGATCCCGGACCCGGAGAACCCGCCGCCGATGGAGTTGTCGTCGGCCATCTCGACGTTCTTCGAAGCGAGCACCGCGGACATGCCGCCGCTCGACACGCCGCCGAGGGAGGCCTGGACCGTCGATCGCTGGCCGCTCGCGGTGGAGGCATCACCGGCCACGACCGCGGAGACCGCGCCCGACGCCGTGGACGTGTACGAGGCCACGCAGGCCGAGCGGTCGTTCGTGGCCTGGGAGTCGTAGGACGCGAGCGTGGCGGCCTCGACCTTGCCTGGGCCCCCGGCGTCGCAGGACCCGGAGGCGATGCATGCGCTGTGGCTCCCCGTGACCTCGCAGGCCTCCGACGCGACCGCTGCCTTCTCGGTGCCCCCGGAGACGGAGCATCCCGTCGAGGCGACGGCGGCCGACTTCCCCCCGTCCACGTCGCACCCGTAGGACCCGAGCACGGAGTCGTTCGCGTCCTCGGCGGTGCAGTTCGTGGAGCCCAGGATGGCCGAGTTCGCGCCGGTCGTGGTGCAGCCGACCGCCCCGCCGACCAGGGAGCGCGCGCCGTCGGCGGTCGAGTCCTGGGCCGCTACGCACGCGGCCTCGAGCGACGTCGCGTCGCAGTTCAGGGCGGCGACCAGGGCGCGGGTGTTCTGGGTGCTGCCGCCCGAGATATCCGTGGACGAGGACAAGATGCCCCGAACGGACCCGACCGCCTGGACCAGCAGCGTGTCGTCGGTCTTGTCGAGCGTGAGGCCGCACGCCTCGATCAGGCCGGCGAGTTCCTCCTGGACGTGGTTCAGCCAGTCGGCGGACACCTCGGTTCCGCCGGCGGGGTCGGTGTCCTGGAAGTAGCCGCCCGTGCCCTGCGGCAGGGGCGTCGGCAGTGCTACGGCCTTGTGGGGGGTGTCGATCCGGTACATGGCGCTACCTCCTCACGCGCCCGTCCACCAGATGAAGGTGTGGGCGGGCTTGTACTTCTCGAACGCGAGACGCACGCGGACGGCGACCTCGTCGAACGTGACCAGGGGGGATCCGGCGGGGTCGCCGGCCCGGAAGCGCGAGACAGCGCTCGGCACGGAGACGGACCAGACATGGGGCCAGGGGGTGTTCTCGACATCGACGACCGCGCCCATGGCGAGGGCGAGCGCCTCGAAGTAGGCCTCGGACTGGCCCCCCTGCGCGGCGAGCTTCCCGGCGAGCACGGCGCGGCGGTCGCCTTCCGTCGGCGGGATGTATCCGAACTCGGGCAGGCCGGTGACGCGCTCCCACTCGGGCAGCAGGCCCGCGGCGGTCGTGGTCG
>CALJUR010000096.1 GCA_937975765.1 uncultured Myxococcales bacterium | reverse complement strand
CCGAGATCTACACTCTTTCCCTACACGACGCTCTTCCGATCTTCCGCAGGCAGGCGACCTCACGGTTGGTCGTTGCCCCGCTGACGTGATCCAGGCGGGCCTGCTGGTAGGCCATGACTGCTGCCCGGGTGATCATGGACAACTTCGTGTTCCCGAACACCGGCTCCAGGACCAGCAGGGATCGTTCGTCCCGCTCGGCCGAGCGCTTGTGCGCGTTGGCCCAGCGGAGGTACTCGGCCTTGTACTCGGACAGGGTGGGGGCAGATCGTGCCGCCATGGCGAGGCCCAACTTGCCGCGGGCAGCGTCGGCCCGGAGGAGGCCCAACTTCTCCTGGGCCATCTTCTTGTCCTTGCCGCCGACCCGGCGCACCTCCTTGCCGTCCTCCCAGAACCGGATGTACCAAGTGTCCCCCCGCAGGTAGAGGTTGTCCTGGCGCCCCTTGTTGCCGTCGACCTTCGTGCGTCCCATGTCCCACTCCAGATTGGGTTTTCCCGGGTTTCTTGCCCCGGTGTCCCAACCGTACCCACGAAACGCGAACCGGCACAACGACCGGCACATACGATGTCCAACCCGTGAAATGATTAGGGAAAATTGGGGTTTTGCGGGACTCAAAATCCCGTGTCCGCAAGGGCGTGTGGGTTCGATTCCCACCTCCGGCACCCCCGAGACGTCCGCATGGCCTTCTGGCGAGACGTTTATTTCCTCCCGAAAGCGTTTCGCCAGCCCAAGGTAAGCGGTAGGATTTGGCAGGTCCGGTTCGTGCGAGGCGGGACGGTGGCGACTTGGCGAGGTGAAAGGTCATCCCGCGTCATCCCGGCGCGGCGGGCGGCATTCGAGGTGCTGCTGGTCCTGGCGCTGGTGCCGGGGTGCGTGAACGAGCGGTGCTATGCGAACCAGGACTGCCCGCATCCGAAGGTGTGCTCGCCCGAGGGCCGCTGCGTGTTCAAGTGCGTCGTGGCAGCCGACTGCGGGGCCGGGTTCGATTGCATCGACCACCAGTGCCAGCCGGTGATACCGGGCTCCGACACGGGGACGGACATCGGAGACGATGCCGTCCAGCCCCAGCCGCAGTGCCCGGACGACATGGTCCTGGTGGCCCGGACCTACTGCCTGGACCTCTACGAGGCTTCCCGGCCCGACGCGACGGAGGACTTCGAGGGACTGGACGGTGCGAAGGCCCTGTCCCGGAAGGGGGTGATACCCTGGATGGTGGACGATACCGCCACGGCCGAGGCGGCCTGCCAGGCGGCGGGCAAGCGGCTGTGCACCCCCGCCGAGTGGGAGTTCGCCTGCCGGGGACCGGACGGGACCGAGTACCCCTACGGCGACTCGTACGTGGCGGAGACCTGCAACGGCATCGATGCCTTCGGGAAGGGGAAGTTCCGCCTGGCACCGACCGGGTCCTTCCCGGAATGCACCAACGAGGTTGGCGCCTTCGACCTCAGCGGGAACCTGTGGGAACACGTGGCCGGGGGGGACGGGCGCAGCGTGCGGGGCGGGGCCTTCAACTGCATCGACTCGGCAGCCCTGCACCGGTGCGGATACATCCCCGGGAACTGGGTGCCATCGGCGCTGGGATTCCGGTGCTGCGCCGCGCCCACCTACCCGGACGGCACGCCGGAAGCGGCCGACGAACCCTTCCTCCCGGACCTGCCGGTGGCGGAGGACGTGGTCGAGCCCGCGGACGCCCCGCAGGACGGGAGCGAGGAAGGCGGGGGGTGCCTGGACCCGGACGTGCCCGAGGACCTGTCCGGGGACCTGCCCGCGGATCTGCCCCGGGAGCTGCCTCTGGATGAGGCCGCGGATGCGGACCCGGGACCGGCGGATCCGGGCCACGACGATTCCGGCGTGTTCGATCCCTGGCCGGTCGATCCCGGGCCGGTCGATCCGGGACCGGACGATCCCGGACCGGACGATCCCGGCCACGACGACCCCGGGGGCCCGTCTCGCTGTCCGGCGGACATGGTGCTGGTGGCGCCTTACGGTGTTGCAGCCTGGTGCCTGGACCGGTACGAGGCCAGCCGTTCGGACGCCACGGCCACCGGGTACGGGTCCTCGACGATGCCCTCCAGCCGGCCGGGGGTCCTGCCCTGGATGTCCGTCACGCTGGCCGTCGCGCGGACGGCATGCGAGTCCGCGGGCAAGCGCCTGTGCACGACCTCCGAGTGGAAGGCTTCCTGCACGGGACCCGACTACACGGTCTACTCGTACGGAAACCTCTACGTCGCGGACACCTGCAACGGCATCGACACCTTCTGTGATTGCGAGGGGAAGTGCGCCTCCGTGGCGTTCTGTCCCTACCCTCACTGCCGCGTGCAGGCCTCGCCTTCCGGTGACGGAGGTCCCTGCGGAGCCTACTTCCACGTGCTGCCCACCGGATCGTTCCCGGGGTGCACGAACGAGTGGGGCGCCTTCGACCTGAACGGCAACGTCTGGGAACTGGTCGAGGCAGGCGACGGCGTGGAGCACTTCCGCGGCGGCGCCTACAACTGCAGCGATTCCGAACTGTTGCACCGATGCGACTACGATGCCACGTGGAACCCCTCGGCGAAGGGATTCCGCTGCTGCGCCGACGCGGGGCCGCCATGAGGATTCTCCCGGCTGGCAGCGGCCGCTCGGATGCGGTTCGCATCGCGACGGTGGTCCTGGCGTGCGCACTGGGCCTGGCCCTGGCGCCCCGGTCGGCCCCGGCGCAGGAATCCCCGTCGCCGTGCATGGACCCCTCCTGCTCCGGGGAGAAGGCCCTCGGACTGCTGGAGGCGGGCCACGCTGCCGGGGCCGTCGACGCCCTGAAGGAGTCGCTGAAGACGTGGCCCGGGGACCCGGGACTCCGCCGCCTGCTGGGCATCGCCTACCTGAAGGCCGGCAACGGGATCTGGGCCCTTCGGACCCTGGAGTCCCTGGTGGCGGAGCGCCCGGACGACTGCGAGGTCCGGGCCTGGCTGGCCCGGGCGCACCTGGAGCGGGCCTCCCTGGAGGGACTGGATGCCGCCCTCGACGCACCCGGGTGCGGGGATGCGGGCCCGGTCTCGACGCGCCTGGACCTGGTTCGGGCCCAGTCCGAGGCGCTTCGCCAGCGATCCGCCCTGGACGCCCTGCGGAGCGCCCGGCAGCGTCCTTCCGCGTGGCCCGAGGACCGCGCCGCGATGGAATTCCTTTCGCGACGGTTCGCCCCGGACGCCCTGCCGGACCTGTCCTGGCGTCTGGAACTGGCCGGAGGCTACACCACCAACGCATGGATGGCCTCGGTGACGGAAGGGCCGGCCGAGGCGGGACTGGACGGCCGCAGCCCGTTCGCCAGTGCGGACCTGATGTTGCGGTTCACCCCCTTCACCGGGACCGTCGTGCGCCCCCTGCTGGAAGCCCAGGCCCGGGGGATCCTGTTCACGGACGGGGACGTGAGGGGCCAGTCCTGGCTGGACCTGTCGGGTCGCGCGGGGCTGGTCTTCCGGGAGGAACTGCCGCGGATCACGCTGGCCTACCGGCCCGACGGGCTGCTGCTGGGCCGCGGGGACCGGTACGATGCGGGGCCCGTGTGGTACCTGGCGGCCCACCGGGGCGAGTTCGAGGTCGAGGCCCGGCCGTGGATGACCGTCTTCGCCGGCGCCGGCCGGCGCGGCTTCCGGGAGGCTGCCCGGTCCCGGGTCGAGTCGGACCTGGGACTGGCGGGACGTGCCGGGGCCGGGCGATGGCTGGTGCTGATGTGGGCCGCCTCCGGCCGGTACTACCATGCCAGCCGGCCCGCATGGAACCTGGCGGGCGGAACCGCGCTGCTGGGACTGGTCGCGCGGGTCCCCAAGGGCTTCTCGGCCCGGGTGACCGGGTCCCTGGGGGTGGATGCCTACCCGGATTCCGGGGGCGACCCGGCCGGCGGGGTCTTCGGAACGACCGAGGACCGCCTGGACGTTTTCGGGAAGGTGTCCTTCGTGGCGTACAGCCCGGCCTGGTCCGGCGTGCGCGTGGGGATCGCGTACGAGTTCTCCGGGCGGCACAGCCGGGCGCCGGATTACGGGTTCACGGATCACCGGGTGGGCTTGCGCCTGTCCTGGTCCGGCGAGAGGATGCTGGTCCGGCCCCGGGCCTCCGGGCCGGATCCGCGCCCGGCCTGGGGATGGGGCAAGGACGGCACCGGTGGCGCGGTCGAGGAGCGGGTGCAGGACCTGCTGAGGCAGGACGAGCAGTCCCAGCGCTCGTCCTCCTGCGTGCAGTGACGCGGGTTGCGGAGGGGACATGAGCGTTCGTGACGCGGTCGTCGTCCTCCGGGACGCGGGAGTGGTGGCGGGGCTGTCGCTGGTGGCCGCGGTGGCGGCCAACGCGATGCGCGGCGAACCCTTCCCCTGGGTGGCGAAGGAGGCCTACGAACTGTTCGTCCCGTGCCCGGAACCCCTGGGCGAGGCCGTGCCCCTGGTCCCGGACGACCCCCTGGTGAGTGCCGAACGAACGCTGCGGGTGGACGCCCGGGAGGCGGCCGCCTTCGATGCCTGGCACCTGAGGGGCGCGTGGAGCATCCCCTTCGACTGGATCGAGGCGGTTCCGGAGGCCTCGGTGCGGAAGGTGGCCGGATCGGGGGCCTCGGCCGTGGTGGTCTACGGCGACGGCGGGGACCCGGACTGCGGTCGCGAACTGGCCCGGGAGTTGTCGGGCCGTGGGGTCCGCAACGTGCACTACGTGCAGGGCGGCGCTCCAGCCCTGCGCGGCCAGCCTCGGGACGCGGGGGAGGTGTCGCCATGAGCGCCCTGACGCGCTTCGCGGGATTCAAGGGGCATGCCTGGCTGGCGCTGGCGGCGCGACTGTACCTGGCCTGGGTCTTCCTGGAGGCCTGCGTCCACAAGATCGCGGATCCGACCGCCTTCGCGGTGGACGTGGCGACCTACGGCATCCTGCCGCTGTGGTCGGTCAACGCCATGGCGCACGTCCTGCCCTGGATCGAACTGCTGGCCGCGGCGATGCTGATCTTGGGGTTCCGGGTTCGGGCCGCCGCCCTGCTGGTGGGCGGGATGATGGTCATGTTCCTGGCGGCCCTTTCGATCGCGCTGGCCAAGGGATTGGACATGTCCTGCGGCTGTTTCGCCTCCACCGGCGCGGCCGAAGACCCCATCTCGGCGATGACGCTGCTGCGGGACGCCGCCTGGCTGGCCCTGGCCCTGTACGTGATGTTCCTGGACCGGCGCCCGCTGGGCCTGGATCGGCTGCTGGAACACGGGAGGTCACGATGAGGTTGCAACGCGCGTTCGTCCCCGCCACCCTGGCCGCGGCCACCGTCCTTTCCGCCACCCTGGCCGCCCGCCCCGCCGCGGGCCAGACGCCTTCCTGCGACGCCCTGTCCAGCGAGGCCCGGAACGTCGCTCGAGGGGTGCTGGAGTCCCAGCCGCCTTACGAGGGCTGCGACCAGCCCATCGCGGACTGCCTGAAGGCCGATCCGTCGAATCGGCTGGCGAGGCGGTTGGCCGAGTTCGTCTGCCGCAGGGCGGCCTCGGGCCAGGATCGGACGACGATCGAGCGATCGCTGGAGCGGCGGGCCCTGTCCATGATGCACCCGGGTCGCGTGCACGCCATCGACAACGGCTCCTGGCCCCTGGCAGGCTGCAACGCCGCCAAGGTCAAGGTCGCGGCCTACCTGTGCGCCCGTTGTCCCTTCTGCTCGAAGTTGCTTCCCGACCTCTACCGGGAGGTGACCAGCGGTCGCCTGGCCGGGAGGGTCGCGCTGACCGTCCGTCTCTTCCCCATCAAGTCCCACGCCCACTCGACCGAGGCGAACCTGGCCGTCGCGGCGGCAGCGGGGCTGGGGAAGGCCTGGGAGTACCTGCTGCTGGCGTACCGGCATTTCGATGCCTACACGCCCGAGGCCGCCGAACGGTGGGCCACCGAGGTCGGCCTGGAACCCTCGGCCTTCGCCTCGGCGATGTCGGGTGCACCGGCCCGGGAGACGCTGGTGGCGGGGAAGAAGGAAGGGCTGAAGAACGGCGTCGATGCCACTCCCACCCTGTACATCAACGGACGGAAGTATCTCGGGGACCTGGACCTCGAGACCCTCCTGGACGTCCTCGAGGAGGAACAGGAGGCCGTGCGCTAGGCGGCTGGAGGAATCATGCACCGCCATGTCTTCGGCCCCGTCCCCTCCCGCCGCCTGGGTCGTTCCCTGGGCGTCGACCTGGTGCCCTTCAAGACCTGCTGCTATGACTGCGTCTTCTGCCAACTGGGACGGACCACCTGCCAGACCGTCCAGCGCCGGGAATGGGTGGACGTCGATGCCGTGCTGGCGGAGGTCGCCGCCCGGCTGGCCGAGGGGGCCCAACCCGACTGGATCACCCTCAGCGGGTCGGGCGAACCCACACTGCATTCGGGACTGGGACGCGTGCTTCGGGGAATCCGGGAACGGTCGGACGTCCCCGTGGCGGTGCTGACCCATGGCGGCCTGCTGGGGGATCCCGGCGTGCAGGCCGACCTGGCGACCGCCGATCTCGTCGTTCCCTCCCTGGATGGCGGCGACCCGTCCACGTTCCAGGCCCTGAACCGCCCCCACCCGGACCTGTCCTTCGAGGCGGTGACCGAGGGACTGGTGTCCTTCCGCCGCTCCTTCCGGGGCCGTCTGTGGCTGGAGGTGATGCTGGTCCGGGGGGTCAACGACACGCCCGAGGCCGTCCAGGCCATCGCGCGCATCGCGCGGCGCGTCGCACCGGACCGCATCCAGGTCAACACGGTGGTGCGTCCGCCCGCCGATCCGGGAACGTTGCGGGTGGAGGATGCGGTCCTCGAGGAACTGCTGCCGCTGCTGGGGCCGGACGCCGAGATCATCGTGCCCCCCGCGCCCTTCCGGCCCGGCACCCCGGGCGCCTCGATCGATGCGGACGTGGTGGAACTGCTTCGCCGGCGCCCCTGCACCGCCCCGGACGTCGCCGCGGGACTGGGCCTCCACCCGGTCGAGGTGGGGAAGCACCTGGCCCCGCTGCTGTCCGCCGGCTACGTCGAGGCCATTCCCGGTCCGGGCGAGCCTTTCTACCGCGCCCGGCCGATCCCCGCGAACCTTGGTGGACTGGTGCCGTCACCCGGGGCCCTGGAACTGGACCTGGCAGGACGGTGCATCGAGACCGCCGCCCGGGCCGCGCGCCGGGCCCTGGTCGAGGCCCTGGTGGCCCCCGGACCCCTGGACCCGCGCCTGCCACCCGCCCTGGAACTCCTGGACGCCTTCCTGGCGAAGACCGACTTCCCGGCACTGCGAACCGCGGACCCGGACCTCGCGGGCGGCCGGGAAGGGTCCGTGACGCTGCGCCAGGGGTCCGACGGGTCGGTCACGTGGTCAAAGGGGCCGGGACCCGGCCCGGAACCGCGCTAGAAACCTCCAGGAATTCGTCGAACTCCAAGGAATCCGGGCACTGGCGGCGCGCAACACCACGGAAATTATCAGGTACCAGATATTGGCTTATCAACCAGACGGATTCCGTTATACTTGACACTGCGACCCGTCCGTTCCGGGTCGACGGGGAAGTGTGGAGGTCCGCCATGAGGACTCGCGAGATCGGATGCCGTGAAGGGAATGTCCGGTTCGTGTCGCCCGGCAGGGAGGGACTGGCCATCGCTCCCTGGCTGCTGGCCATCGCGGCCGGATTCCTGCTGTCCGGATGCGGAGCGACGGACGCGGGCGGTGATCCGGATGCCGTCACGGCCGATCTTCCCGGCGAACCCGGAGGCCCGGACGACGTGCTGCCCGAGACCCCGGGGGAAGCCGTGGGCGAGGTCGGGGAGGATTCTACGACGGCCGACGAGACCCCGGGAGCGGTCACCGTCCCCGAGTGCTGCGAGGTCGAGGACGGCCGGACCGTCGGGAACCTGTTGTGCCAGCCCGGGGCGTACGCGGGGTACACCCTGTTCAACCCGATCTTCTCCCGGACGACGTTCCTGCTGGACCTTTGCGGCCGGGTCGTCCACTCGTGGCCCGCGGATTGCGACATGGGCAGCATGGTCCACCTGCTGGACGACGGCAGCATCCTGCGTGGCGGGCTGGTCGAGGAGAGCCCCCTGTTCATGGGAGGCGGCGCCGGGAAGGTCCAGAAGATCGCGTGGGACGGCACCCTGTTGTGGGACTTCGAGTACCGGGGCGAGAACTTCATCCCGCACCACGACATCGCCCCGCTGCCCAACGGAAACGTCCTGCTGATCGTCTGGGTCCGGAAGTCGATGGAGGACGCCGTCGCGGCCGGGCGCGACCCGGACCTGGTCCTGGAAGGCGACGTCCTGTCGGAATCGGTGGTCGAGATCCAGCCCGACGGCCTGAACGGCGGCAAGGTCGTTTGGTCCTGGGACATCTGGGACCACCTGGTCCAGGACTTCGACAGGAAGAAGGCGAACTACGGGGATGTCGGAGAGCATCCCGAACGGATGGACGTGAACTTCCCCGGCCACGGGATGCCGGCGGCGGGCGACCTGGACTGGCTGCACGTGAACTCGATCGACTACAACGCGGAACTGGACCAGATCGTCCTCGGCGCCCTGCGCAGCAACGAGATCTTCGTGATCGACCACTCCACGACGACGGAAGAGGCCGCCGGGCACACCGGAGGGCGCTACGGAAAGGGAGGCGACATCCTGTACCGCTGGGGCAACCCGCAGGCCTACCGCGCCGGGAACGCGAAGGACCAGCAGTTGTTCCACCAGCACGACGCGCAGTGGATCGCGAAGGGCAGCCCCGGTGCCGGGAACTTCCTGATCTTCAACAACGGCGAGACGCGCCCGGAGCAGGAGTACTCGACCATCGACGAGATCCAGCCCCCCGGGGCAGGTGACGGCTTCTATCCCGAGGAGAAGGGCAAGGCGTGGGGCCCGAAGGACAAGTCCTGGAAGTACGAGGAGGCGAACCCGACGGACTTCTACTCGTACTTCATCTCGGGCGCGCAGCGGCTGCCGAACGGGAACACGCTGGTCTGCGACGGGCCCCGCGGGACCTTCTTCGAGGTGACCGCGGATGGCCAGCGCGTGTGGGAATATGTCAACCCGATCTGGATGGGCGGCACCCTGAACCAGGGGGACGCGCTGCCGGCCGGGCTGGGTGGATCGAAAAACCACGTGTTCAAGATCCGCAAGTACGCCCCGGAACATCCCGCGCTGGCGGGTCGCGACCTGACCCCGGGGCCGATGATCGAGGGGATCCGGCTGCCGTAGGGTGCGCCGGCTTGGCGTTTCGACGTCGTTCCAGGCAGGATAGACGCCATGGCATCGCTGCAGATGAACTCCGGATACGTCCCCGCTCTCGGGGAGCAGGGGAAGCCCGCGTCCAAGGTACCCGACCGCATCGTCGACCGGCTGCTGCAGAGGATCTTCTCGGGTGACCTGAAACCCGGGGACCGTCTGCCGCCGCTGCGCGACCTGTCGGTGCAGATGGACGTCGACCGCACCTCGCTGCGGATCGCCCTGGAGCGCCTGAACCAGATGAAACTGGTGTCGATGGTCCAGGGATCGTGCGTGGTGATCAAGGACTACCGGGAGGAGGCCGGGCTGTCCTTCCTGCGGGCGGTCTTCTCGATCGATGCGCCCCAGGACGAGTCCGCGAAGTCCCGCATCCTGCTGCAGTTGATGGAGTTCATGACGCTGCTGGCGCCGGGCATGGTGGGCATCGCGTCCCAACGGGCGACCCCGTTGCAGATCGAGGAGATGCTGAAGGTCTACCGCAGCCAGTTGCAGCACCTGGACGATCCGGACACGCTGGCCGAGTTGCGCACCCTGACCGAGGACATCCTGGCGGACATCACCGGGAACCTGGTCCTCAAGATGATCTACAACTCGACGCGTCCTTTGCGGAAGGAACTGAACCGGCGGATCGTGGACACGCTGGATGTCCGCGAGAACCTCGAGAAGCACCTCGAGTGGATCCGGCAGTTCCTGGCCGGCGGCATCCGGCGGGAGGACGTCGAGACGATGTACCGGAGGTTCCAGAACGAGTCCGTCGCGGCGGCCCGGCAGACGCTGCTGGACAGCATCTAGCCCTTCGCGGGGCCGCATCCCGAACCGATCCCCTCGAAATCCCCGGAATCCGGTAGAATCGTCGCAACGCTGCGTGCCCACGGGACGAGAGAGGACCATGAAGAGGGTGGACCGCACAGGGACCACGTGCCTGCTGGCCTTCTGCTGGGCGATGGCGTGCGGGGGCGGCGGCGGCAGGGACGACGCGGATGCGGGGCGCGACGGGGGGCCGGGGGGCGACGCGGACGCGGTCGAGGTCGCGGCGGAAACCGGGCCGCAGGACGCGCATGCCGTCGAGGCCCTTTCCTGCCCCGACGTGGCCGGCACCGCGATGACGCTGGCGCAGAAGGCCGCGAGATTCGACGCGCAGTCGCGTGCATGGCACCTGCCGGCGGGCCAGGACCTGTACTACGGCGCGGTGCTGAAGGAAGACCTCCAGACCTGGGACCGCGTCCAGATGAGCGACAACGTCGGCATGTGGACGGGCGTGTATGCGGCGTCGCAGGCCTTCCGGTACGCGGTGACGCGCGAGGAGGAGGCCCTGCAGAACCTGCGGCGCGTGATCCGGGGCGAATGGGACCTGGTGCACATCACCGGGGTGCGGGGGCTGTTCACGCGCGTCTACGTCAACCCGGCCCTGCCGGGCTTCCCGACCGCGGACCAGTTGGCCGCGTGGTACCCGGACTGCGACCTGTCCGTTCGCCACTGCAAGAAGTTCGTCGAGGTGACGGAGGGGGACTACCAGGGACTGTGGTTCAAGACCGACGCCAGCAAGGACGAGTACACGGGGCACGTGCTGTCGATGGCGACGGCATGGGAGGTGGTGGACGACCCGGAAGTCCGGAGGATGGTGGAAGAGATCGTGACGGCGGTCGGCGACCACCTGGTCGGGAATTCGCTGCAACTGACCGACATCGATGGGCAGGTGACGACTTACGGGCACCTGAACGCGCTGGGCCTGGACGACTTCCCGGGGTTCAACGCGATCCTGGCGCTGTCGTGGATGCGGCTGGCGGCCGAGGTGGGCGGGCAGAAGTACCGGGACTACTACGAGGGCTGCCTGCTGCAGAAGAACGGTGCGAACCCTTGCATCGAGGCCGAGGCCGACGACCCCCGGCCCTACACGGACTACCTGGACAACGTCGGGCTGGACCTGGACTGCATGACGAACTGGAACAACCACGGGATGGCCCAGTTGTCGATGTGGGCGCTGCTGCGGATGGAGGACGACCCGGGGTTGCGCGCGACGTACCGGAAGGCCCTGCGCGAACGGTTGTGGGATGCGGACGACCCGCGACCGATGCGGGTGCAGCAGAACACCCTGTGGACCTTCTTCTACCTGGTGAACCGGGACCCGGGCGACCCGTGGCCGGCGCAGGCCGCCACCGAGGCGCTGTGCGTGTTGAAGGAGTTCCCGGAATCCAAGCACCACCACTTCACGGACTCGATGCAGCGGTACCCGGAGGTCTGCAAGGAACGTGGCGGCGACCCGATGACGGACGTCGTGATCCCGATCGACGAGACCGCCATGGACAACTTCTTGTGGTTCCGGAACCCCTACGAGATGGAGGAGGAGGCCGAGACCCCGACGCTGGTGGACTCGACCGAGGACTTCCTTCTGGCGTACTGGTTCGGCCGGTACTTCGGGCTGATCACCCCGGACATGTAGCGGAGGAAAGGGCGTCAGGCCCCCGCGACCTCGGCGTGCAGGGTCGCGAACCGGCGTGCCGCCTCGGCCGGGGTCAAAGGGAAGTCCGGGCCGATGTTCTGGACCATCACCGAGGCGACCGCGGATCCGAACAGGCAGGCGCGGACGGGGTCGCGGGACTGCAGGAAGTCGTGGATGAAGCCGGCCATGAAGGTGTCGCCGGCGCCGGTGGGATCGACGGCATCCACCGCGAAGGGCGGGATGCGCGCCAGGCGCCGCCCGTCGAACACCACCGAGCCGCGCTCGGCCAGCGTGACGACGGCGATCGGGACGCCCATCGCGTGCAGCCGCCGGACGGCGTCGATCGGGCGGGCGGTGGCGTCGATGCCGGTCAGCAGCGTCGCCTCGTGCTCGTTCGGCTTGACCACGTCGCACAGCGGCAGCACGTCCAGCAGGCCGTCCTGGATGCGGCCGACGATCCTCCGGGAATTCGAGGCGCGCAGCATGCCCTGGGGGTCCAGGAACAAAGGGGCCGCAGACGCCTGGCGCACGCGGCGCACCAGGTCCGCGGAGACCTCGCAGAGGATCGGGCCCACCAGGACGGCGGTGGTCGCGGACAGCAGGTCGCCCGGGGGCGCGGGCACCGGGTCGGCACGGCCCAGCAGTTCCAGCGTCCGTTCGGAGCCGTCGGCCGGGTAGGTCAGCCGGAAGCCGCCCGTCTGGGCGCCGACCGACAGCATCGGCGTCACGTGGCGGTCGGACAGGTCGCGGGCGCACTGCGGGTCGCGGTCGCGGCCCACGCAGCCCCACACGGCAGCCGGTGTGCCCAGGCGGGCCAGGGCCAGGGCCGCGTTGGTCGAGCATCCGGACAGGAAGCGGCCTTCGGGGGAACCGGAGGGGAGGTGCAGTTCGTCGTAGACCGGGTTGCCGATCGCCAGGATCATGGAACCTCCCGCGAAGGGGGCTTTCGCGCGGCGCGTCCGGCGAAGACCAGGCGCTGGATGCCGGTCGCCAGGGCCAGCACGGACACCAGCACGAGGGACCAGGCCAGGGGCTGGTGCTCGGGAAGGAACGCCTCGGCCAGGGTGCCCGAGGTCAGGACCAGCAGCTTCTCCAGGCGGCCGGCCAGCCCGACCTCGCAATCGGACATCCCGGCGGCCGACTCGGCCACGGCGCGCACGTAGGACGGAAGGAACAGGGCGAACAGGGTGACCAGGGCCAGCCAGGCCGGGACGTGGCCGGACAGCAGGAACCCCAGCAGGAAGAACATCTCGACCGTGCGATCGGCCGTGCGGTCCAGCAGCGTGCCGTAGCCCGACTGGGAGCGGGTGGCGCGGGCGGTCGCGCCGTCCAGCATGTCGAGGATGCCGCTGATGGCACCCGCCAGGACGGCCAGGAGAAAGGACTCGCGGGACAGCAGCCAGGCGGTCAACCCGGCGAACAGCACCGAGAGGGCGGTCAGCAGCGTGGCGTTGACGCCCGCGGCGGCGAGACCGGCACCCAGGCGCAGGGTGCCACGCTCGTAGCGCTGCCGCGTCTCGCGGCTGACCAGCAGGCGTCGCATCCGTACCTCCCCCCCGTGCGCGGGCCGAAAGGAACGTCATCGGGGGAACGGATCGAAGTGTAGCACGCCGCCGTGCGGGTCAGAACTTCGTTGCGTGCAGGACGGTTGCGAAGGCGGAGGGGAGGGCGGCGGACACCGCGCGGGCCAGCAGCCCCCCGTACAGGCCGGCCACCAGGTCGTCCCCCATGACCCCCAGGGCACCGGGATGGCGGTCCAGCAGGTTGGCGGGAAGCGGCTTGGTGGCGTCGAAGAGGCAGAAGGCGGCCAGGGGCAGCCACAGCGCGGTCCCGTGGAGGCCGGAGACCAGGCAGGCCAGCCACGCCCCGGCCACCTCGTCGATCGTGACCTCGGACGGATCGTCCACGCCGGCGGCCCGGTGGACGCGCGCGATCAGCGCGATCCCGATGGCGATCGTCGCGGCCAGCAGGCACGAAGAGGCCAGCGGCGAGGGCATCATCGCGGCCACCCCGGTACCGGCGAAGGCGCCCCACAGCCCTCCCAGGGGGAGGAAACCGGTGAAGAACGTCGAGGCCAGCGCCAGGCAGAACCGGTCGAAGGGCGCGCCGGCCCGGGCCAGCGCGCGGACACGGGGGCGGTCCTGGCGGCGCAGGACCGACCGGGCGCGGGAAACGGAGGGCGTGCGGAACCATTCCATCGGGCGGTCCTGGCATCCGGTGCGAGAGGGGGGAGTCGAACCCCCACGCCTTGCGGCACTGGAACCTAAATCCAGCGCGTCTGCCAGCTTCGCCACTCTCGCGTGGCACCGGCGCGGGAACGCCGGGCGAGGACGAGGTTAGCCCGCCGGTGTCCCCTGTCAAGGCGCGGGCGGGCTGGACAGGCGCGACGCCAGGCGGCCCAGCAGGGAGCGACCCACCGACGCGATCCGCCAGGCGCCGCCGCGCCCGCGCACCTTGTAGCGCCAGTGGGCGGCGTCGCCGTCGGGTCCGTCGGCCTGCATGTGCATCTCGGGGGTGCGGATCTGCACCTCGAACACGGGCCCGTCCGCGGCGCGCAGGTGGGTGTGCAGGCTGCGGTAGCCGTTCTCCTTCGGGTGCGCGATGTAGTCCTTGAACGACAGGAGTTGCGGTTCGAACCGGCGATGCAGCGCGTCCAGCGCCCGGTAGCAGTCGCCGGTCGAGGGGACCAGCAGCCGGAAGCCGAACAGGTCCTGGACCTGGTCCACGTCGATGTCCAGGGCCTGCATCTTGCGCCAGATCCCGGCCACGTGCTTGGCGCGGCACGCCAGGTCCGCCAGGGGCACGTGCGCCTGGTCCAGGGCGGCCCGGATCTCGTCCTGGCGGCGTCCCAGCCATTCCGGTGGCGAATCGGTCAGCCCGCCCAGGTAGCGGTTGAGACGCTCCCACGCCTGGGGGTCCAGCACCCGCAAGGCGGCGTTGTCCAGCCGGGAGCGCAGGGTCATGTCCCCCAGGCGCTCGGCGATGGCGACGTCCCGGTCCCACGCGAAACGCGCGTGCTCGATGACCTCGGGGTCGCGCGGATCCTGCGTTTCCAGCAGCCGCAACTCGGACAGCAGGTAGGACCGCGCCAGATCGGCATCGGTCGGTGCGGGGAGGGTGGCCGGAGGCTTCACGTCCGCCGGGACCTCGGCTGCCTGCGGCGGGGAACACCCGGGACGCTCCTGGGCGGAAGGAAGGGTGCACGCGAGGCCCTGCGGGGGTGGCACGTTCATCGCGCGCCTCTGCGCCTCGACCAGCCGGCGGACGGTCAGTTCGAGGTCGTTCCCCAGCCGCCAGATCGAGTGCGCCAGGTCGCGGAACTCGGGGGCCTCGCGGACGTCCTCCAGCACGCCCAGGTAGCCGCGTCCCATGCGGCGGACGCCCTCCCGCAGCCGGTGCAGGGGTCGCGTCACCAGGAAGTGGTTGGTGACCACCAGGGTCGCGAGGATCGAGACCACCAGGAGCATCAACTCCGTGAACCAGGAACGCCAGCGGCTGCGGGCCTCGACCGCGAAGGAAGGGGCGTCGATCCAAACCGCCAGCGAACCGCCCCGCGAGCCCAGGAACGAAGAGAACACGGGCAGGTGGACGTAGGGAGAACCCTCAGGCTCGGACGCGTCGAATCGCAGCAGTACCTTGGGGTCGGAAGACGCGAGGATCGTGCCACGGTCATCGACCAGGTCCAGCCGGAAGGAGGACCGGCCGGGTGTGGCGATCTGCCGGGCGGAGCGGTCGATGCGCGCCTGTGCCGTGGCCAG
This sequence comes from uncultured Myxococcales bacterium, assembly GCA_937975765.1. GTDB lineage: Bacteria > Myxococcota_A > UBA9042 > DTJE01 > DTJE01 > CAIZWN01. Next base: position 30,591 of record CALJUR010000096.1, on the reverse strand, counting down.
GTCCGGCGAGGTCTCCACCTCCGTGACCAGCGATCCCAGCAGGTCGTCCACCAGGCGAATCCGGTCCTGGCGGTCGTGCTCGATGTCGCGGGACAGCCGCTGGACGGAGGCGACCCCGACGATCCCGCTGACGGTGACGGTGGTCAACAGCGCGAAGCGCCATCCCAGGCTGACCCGCTCCAGCAGGTGGCATGGCCGCAGGTGTTCCTTCGTCGTCATCGTGCTGCGGTTCCTCCCCTTCGACCCTGCGGTGGACGCGGGATACAGGCTAACGCCTTCCCGCGGTTCCGGGAAGGGCGGCAGGCCCAACCTCCGGCTCGACTTCGCCATAAGGCCCCGCTATCATCGCGACCATGAGACCCACACCTTTCCAGGTCTTCTGTGGCTACTACCTCGGGTTGAACCTCGACTTCCGGTACCGCTTCCTCAACCAGGACCAGCTGGCGGCAGAGTTCGCAATGGACCCCGCCGAGTTGCGGCACCTGCTGGAGGAGTACTACCTGACGCCCGAGATCTCCCGTCACGTCGACTACAACCTCGCGAAGGCCCACGCCACCGCGCAGGACCTGGCCGACAGCGGCCAGCGGGACGAGGTGATCGCCTTCGCCCGCCGGACGTTCGAGGAGTACCGGCAGGCACTGGTCCGGTACGACCCGTCCAAGGACTTCGAGAACGTCGATTATGACCGTTTGTTCCCCGGGGACGCGCCTCCCGAGCCCGCCGACGATCCTGGCGATTGACGGGTTGCGGGTCGCCTATCCTGGCGCGCGATCGCCCGTCGTGGCGGTGGCGGGGTTCGACCTCGCCCTGGCGCCGGGGACGGCCGTCGCGCTGGTCGGCGAATCCGGCAGCGGCAAGAGCACCGTCGCGATGTCCGTGCTGGGCCTGCTGCCCGGGGACGCGCGGGTGTCGGGCCGCATCGCGGTCGAGGGGACGGACGTCCTGCAGGCGGACCCGGAGACCCTGCGGAGGATGCGGGGACGCCGCGTCGGCTACGTGGGCCAGCAGTCCTTTTCCGCGTTCGACCCGCTGTTCCCGGTCAAATCCCAGTTGAGGGAGGCCTTCCGGGCGCACGAGACCACCGCAACCGCGGGGATGGAGGCGCGGATCGCCCTGGCGCTGCGCGAGGCCGGACTGGAGTTGCCGGGCGCGGCGGCGGGACTGCCTCCCTCCCGCCTGTCCGGCGGGATGCTGCAGAGGGCGCAACTGGCGGCGGCCCTGCTGCATCGGCCCCCGCTGCTGGTCGCGGACGAACCGACCTCGGCCCTGGACCCGGTCCTGGCACGGAGGCTGGCAGGGATTCTCCAGGCATGGAAGGGGGACGGGACGGCGATCCTGCTGGCGACGCACGACCTGTCCCTGGCCGCGACGGTGGCCGACGAGGTGGTCGTGATGCGCCGGGGGAAGATGGTGGAGACCGGGCCGGTGGCCGGGGTGTTCGCCCGTCCCCGCGACCCGTACACGGCTGCCCTGGTGGCCGCACACCCCTCGCGGGGCCTGCGGGTGACCCCGGAGGATCCCCGGGAAGAGGCGGCCGGATGAGCGGCGTGGCGCTGCACGTGAGGGAACTGGTCGTGCCCCGGCGGGAGGCGCAGGACGCGCCGATCCTGGACCGGGTTTCGCTGGACGTCCCTGCCGGGGCGCGGCACGCCCTCATCGGCGGCAGCGGGTCGGGGAAGTCGACGCTGCTGAGGGCGGTGCTGGGCCGGGTGCCGTTCGCTTCGGGCCGGATCCGGGTGGGCGACCTGGCCGTGCCCGCAAAGGGACGCCTGGCGCGCACGGCCCTGGCCCGGACGGTCGCGTGGATCCCGCAGGATGCGGCCGGGGCGCTGGACCCCCGCATGCCGGCGCGTGCCGCGGTCGCCGAGGCCCTGCGGCTGCACGGGCTGGCCCGCGGCGGCCGCCAGGCGGATCGCCTCGCCTGCGAGGCGCTGGCGCGGGTGGGGATCCCGGAGGAAGCCTTCGACCGCCTGCCGGGCCGGCTGTCCGGCGGGCAGGCCCAGCGCGTCGCGATCGCCCGGGCGATGGCCTCCTCTCCGGGGCTGGTGCTGGCCGACGAGCCGACGTCCGCGCAGGACCCGCTGGTCCAGGCGCGGATCCTGGACCTGCTGTTCCGGCTGTGCGACGCGTCGGAGGCCACGGTCCTGCTGGTCGCGCACGCCCTGGGCATCGTCCGCCGCTGGTGCCCGGAGGTGACGGTGCTGCACCAGGGGCGAGTCGTCGAGTCCGGCGCCTCGGCGGACGTGCTGGACCGCCCGCGGCACGAGGTCACGCGCCTGCTGGTGTCCGCCGAGACCCCCCTTCCCGATCCGGTGTAGACTCGTTACCGCGAACGGCACAGATGGAAGGAGCGTCCACCATGGCGGAAGCCTTCTCGAAGATCTTCGTGGCGCGCTGGACGGACATGGACTTCAACGCCCACATGAGGAACACGGCGTACCTGGACCTGGCGGGCGACCTGCGGATGATGTTCTTCCAGGAGAACGGGTTCGGGCCCGCCGAGTTCTCGAAACGCCACCTGGGGCCGGTGGTCCAGCGGGACGAACTGGAGTACTTCCGCGAGGTCCGGCTGCTGGAGACCGTCGTGGCGACGCTGGCCCTGGCCGGGCTCAGCCAGGACGGGTCCAGGTTCCGGATCCGGAACGAGTTCTTCCGGGAGGACGGCGAACGGGTGGCCCGGCTGACCAGCACCGGCGGCTGGATGGACCTGGCCGAAAGGCGGCTGGTGGCGCCCCCGGACGCGCTGGCGGCCGCGATCGCGCGGCTGCCTCGGACCGGCGACTTCCAGGCGATCACTGCACCTTCGTCATCCAGCCGTGGGGCGTCTTCCTGAAACCGTCCAGCGCCATCTTCACGAACCGGGACTTCACCTGTTCGCGCGCCAGCAGGGCCTTCGACGGCGGCAACGTCAGCACGACCCGGACCAGCGCGTTCAGCACCCGGTGATCCAGGCGGTCGGGGTCGTCGAACAGCAGGTTCTGCAGCTTCCCCCGTTCCAGGGCCTGGATCATCATCTTCTCCATCATCGAGTCCGGGGTGTGGAGCCGAGCGGGCAGTCGCTGCAGGGTCAGCGCCCCGTGACGGCAGTGCCGGACGCAGACGCCGCACCCGAGGCACGTGTCGGCGTTGACGATGGCCCGGTTCCTGCGGCGGGGCGCCTTTCCGGTCGGGGAGGCCGGCTGCAACCGGATGGCCTCGACGGGACACGCCTTCACGCACTGGTTGCAGCCGTTGCAGGCCTCGGGGTCCGGTGTCGCCAGCCACCCGGACGTGACGATGGCCTCCCGGTTCTTCAGCACCCGGATTCCCTCCAGCATCTCGCAGCAGCACGGGCAGCAGTTGCAGATGTAGGTCGGACGATTCTTCACGTTGTCGCACATCTGGACCATGTCGTGCGTCCGGGAGTACTCCATGATCTCCAGGGCCCGCTTGAGATCGATCCGGCGGGCCATGCCGTTGCGGATCAGGTACTCGGCGCCGATGCCCAGGCTGAGGCAGTGCTCGGGGGGGTAGTCGCATCCCCGTCCCAGACGGCGTGCCATGTGGCGGCAGTGGCACAGGCCCTCGCCCCACGACCCGGCCTGGCCGATCACCTCGGACGCCCGCTCCCAGTCCAGGATCTCGGTGTGGCTGGACGGAGGCAGGGCGGTCTCGTCGACCAGCGGGCGCGCCAGGAACGTCGGGCTCTCGAACAGCATCCGGGCGAAGGCGAGGTCGGGATCCTCGCGGAGGTAGTCCCACATCAGCCGCGCGACCTTGTCCTGGTCGATGTCGGTGCGCACCCGCATCATCGTGAACTCGAAGAAGCCCACCACGGGCGGGTTCAGGAAGTACACGACGCGGCCGTCGGGCCGCTCGATGTCCACGATCAGGCCGCGGCTCACCAGGCCGTCCAGCAGCGCCCGGGTGCGCTCCAGGGGCAGGCCCGCCCGGGTCGCGATCCGGCGGGCGGTGGCCAGCTTCATCGGCATCCGGGAGGCCAGCAGGCACTCCTCGGGGGTGAACAACTCGGCCAGCAGCGGGTACAGAGAGGCCTGTTCGGGAAGGCGTATGGCACACTGTTCCAGGCGCTGCTGGAAGGCGCGGTACTCGCGTCGGGCCGGGTCGTTCGACACCTCGGGGCTCCCGTTGGGGTTCGCTGGATGATACCCCGGGGCTCACTCCCCGCGGAACAGGTCGGCCACGCGGTACATGCCGGGCTGGCGTCCGACCAGCCTGCGGGCCAGCGCGATGGCCCCCTGTGCCAGCGCGACCCGCGAGGCGGCCCGGTGCGTGATCTCGATGCGATCGTGGTCCCCCAGGAACATCACCGTGTGGTCCCCGACGACCTCCCCGCCGCGCACGGCCAGCACGCCCAGTTCGTCCAGAGGGCGGGGGCCGCACTGGCCCTCCCGGCGCGTGACGACGTGCAGGTCGTCCCCGGAGAGGGCGGCGGCCAGCGTCATGGCGGTACCGGAGGGAGCGTCGCGCTTGTGGCGGTGGTGGACCTCGACGATCTCGACGTCGTACGAGGGCCCCAGCATCCGGCGCGCCAGGACGGCCAGTTCCTGCAGGCAGTAGACCCCGACGCTGGTGTTGGTGGCGACGAGGATGGGCGCATCGCGACTGGCGTCGTTGATCGCGGCCAGGTCCGCGGTGGAGAGGCCGGTGGTGCCGATCACGACGGGGATCCCGCGGACCGACATCGCGCGTGCGAACTGCACCGACGCCGAGGCTGCCGAGAAGTCCAGGCCGACGTCCACCTCGTCCGCCGCGGACGGGTCGGAATGCACGGTCCGGGGGCCCCAGGGCGTGGCCAGTTCCCGGCCGGCATCGGGGTGGCCGGGCACCTCCAGCAGCGCGCCGACCTCGACGTCGGGCTCGCCGGCGGCGGCCTCCACCAGCATCCGGCCCATGCGGCCGCGAGCTCCGTTGATGGCGATTCTCACGGGGGGGCTCCCTGCGGGTACGCCCCAAGAATCGCAAAGCGGCGGGCGGCGGTCAAGCCCGCGACCCGCAGTGGACATTGACTTTTCGACCCCGAGGGAGTATCCGTTTCCGGCCATTTTGCGGGAGCGGGACCATGGCCCAGGGGCGCTACATCTTCTCTTCCGAGTCGGTCACCGAGGGGCATCCGGACAAGGTCGCGGACCAGATCTCCGACGCCATCCTCGACGCCATCATCTCCCAGGACCAGCACTGCCACGTCGCGTGCGAGACGCTGGTGACGACGGGTCTCGCGTTCGTGGGCGGCGAGATCACGACGGACTGCTGGGTGGACATCCCCGCGGTCGTCCGGGGCACCATCGAGCGCATCGGGTACACCGACCCGACGATGGGCTTTGACTGCAAGACGTGCGCGGTCGTGACGTCGATCGACAAGCAGTCGACGGACATCGCGATGGGCGTCAACCGCGGCAGCGCCGAGTCGCAGGGCGCGGGCGACCAGGGGATGATGTTCGGGTACGCCAGCAACGAGACGCCCGAACTCATGCCGATGCCGATCATCCTGGCCCACCAGTTGACCCGGCGCCTGGCCTCGGTCCGCAAGTCCGGCCTGCTGCCCTGGGTGCGTCCCGACGGGAAGTCGCAGGTGTCGGTCTCGTACGAGGACGGGGTCGCGAAGGAGGTCACGGCCATCGTCGTTTCCACCCAGCACGGGCCGGACGTCACCCAGGAGACCATCCGCGAGGCGATCACCGAGGAGGTGATCCGGCACGTGGTGCCCCAGAAACTGATCACCCCCGAGACGAAGATCTACGTGAACCCGACCGGCCGGTTCGTCATCGGCGGGCCCATGGGCGACTGCGGCCTGACCGGTCGCAAGATCATCGTCGATTCGTACGGCGGCATGGGCCGCCACGGCGGCGGCTGCTTCAGCGGCAAGGACCCCAGCAAGGTGGACCGCAGCGGCGCGTACTACGCCCGCTATGTGGCGAAGAACGTCGTGGCCGCGGGCCTGGCGGACCGCTGCGAGGTCGAGGTCGCCTACGCCATCGGCGTGGCCCAGCCCGTCAGCGTCCTGGTCGAGACCTTCGGGACCGAGAAGGTGCCGCTGGACCGCATCCACGAACTGGTGCTGAAGCACTTCGACTTCCGGCCGGGCATGATCGTGCGCCAGCTGGACCTGCTGCGACCGCTGTACCTCCAGACCGCGGCCTACGGCCACTTCGGTCGCGCCGAGGACGGGTTCACCTGGGAGAAGACGGATCGCGCCGCGGCCCTGAAGGCGGACGCGTTCTAGCCGCAAGTTCCCGGACCCCATCCCCCGGGAGGCCGGGGAAACCTGCCCGAACGACGACCCCGTCACCCCCCCCGGACGGCAGCGCCCAGGGCCGCCAGCCCGGAACAGGCATCGGGGTAGGCCGGCGTGAAGCCCGCCTGGGCCAGGCGATCGGTGCGAACGCGGAGGCCCCCTCCCAGGAGCCCGGCGAGGTCCGGGTCCAGCACGGGGGACCGGCCGCGACGGGCCGCGACGAACCGATCCGCGGCGACGGCCAGGCAGGCCGCCTGTCCCAGCCATTCCGACCGGACGCCGGGCAGCGGGATCGCCTGGGCGCCTCGGGCCCGCGCGACGCGCCGCAGCAGGTCCGCCACGGTGGCCCGGGAACCATCGGTCACGAAGAAGGTGCCGTTCGCGCCGGATGCATACTTGCAGAGGTGGACCGCCGCGTTGCAAGCGTCGTCCAGGTGGCACAAAGGGACCTCGCCCGAGTCTCCCGCGGGGACGGCCACCGCCGGCAGCCAGGTCGGCCGGAACAGGGCGGCCAGAGGCAGGCCGGCGTCGGCCCCGACCAGGTGGCCGGGCCTCACGATCGTGAAGGGGATGCCGGCCTCGGGACAGCGCCGCCGAACGACGTGCTCGGCCAGGGACAGCGCCCGCGCGAGGTCGGTCCGGGGGTCGGTCGGGGCGGCCTCGTCCACGGCCGCGCCATCGCCGGTGAAACCCGCCACGGAAGCGGACGAGAACAGCGCCAGGCGGCGCAGGCGGCCCCCGTTCCGGGCGGAGGCGTCGACCAGGTTCGTCGTGCCCCCGACCACGGCCCGCCACAGGGACTTCCACGACCGGTCGCCCTCGCGCGGGCGGGTCGCCACGTACAGCATGTCGATGTCCCTCAGCAGGGGGTCGAGGGCTCCCGCGGCGGACACGTCGATCGTCTGCACCCAGGCTCCGGCATCCCGGGCGGCCTCGAACCGGCCCCGTGCCAGGCCCCCGGGGGCGTCCAGGACCTCCGGCGACTCGGCGGCGATCACCTCGTGGCCGGCGCGCGCCAGCAGCACGGCCAGGCGCCCGCCGAGGACGCTTCCGGCCCCGGCGACGATGCTGCGGTACTTCTTCGAGGCCATCTGGTCCCTCCCGGTGACGCCCTTTCCCTTCCCATTGAAGGCGACGCGTGTCAAGGCCGCGATTCCCGCCCCTGCCTCGATCGACGTCCCCGTTGCATCCGGCGTACACCCGTGGTATATGTCCCCGTCTTTCCGGCGTCACCCTTTTCGAGGTCAGGCAATGTCGGGACACAGCAAGTGGGCAACCATCAAGCACAAGAAGGGCAAGGCGGACGCTGCGCGCGGCCGGCTCTTCACCAAGCTCATCAAGGAGATCACCATCGCCGCGCGCATGGGTGGCGGTGACCCCGAGGGAAACCCCCGCCTGAGGCAGGCCGTCCTGACCGCCAAGGGCCAGAACATGCCCAACGACAACATCGACCGGGCCATCAAGAAGGGCACGGGCGAACTGGAGGGCGTGAACTACGAGGAAGTGACGTACGAGGCCTACGGCCCGGCCGGCGTCGCGCTGATCGTGGACTGCCTGACGGACAACAAGAACCGCTGCGTCTCCGAGATCCGGCGCATCTTCCAGAAGCAGAACGCCAACATGGCGACCCAGGGCGCCGTGGCCTGGATGTTCGAGATGAAGGGCCAGATCGAGATCGAGGCCGAAGGCAAGACCGCCGACGACATGATGGAAGTCGCGCTGGACGTGGGCGCAGACGACGTCGAGGGCGAGGACGGCGTGTTCGAGTTCACGACGCCTCCCTCGGACCTGATGGACGTCGCCGAGAAGCTGAAGGCCGCCGGGTTCAACGTGACGTCGGCAAAGACGGCCAAGGTGCCGAAGAACACGACGAAGGTCACGGGCAAGGACGCGGAGCAGATCCTCAAGCTGGTGGACGCCCTGGAAGACAACGACGACGTCCAGAACGTCTATGCCAACTTCGACATCGACGAGTCGGAGCTGGAAGGCCTGATGTCCTGACGGGCCGGGCCGGTCCCCTGCACCTGTGCCCGCCCCCGGAAAACCGAATGGGCCGCGTCCTCGGCATCGACCCCGGCAGCCGCGTCACGGGCTGGGGCATCCTGGAAGGCGAGTGGGGGCGCTCCCGCTGCGTCGCCTGCGGCACCTTCCGGCTGGGCGACGAACCTGCCATGGGCCCCCGACTGAAGGAACTGCACGAGGCGCTGGAGGCATTGATCCGCGAGCACCGTCCGGACGAGGTGGCGGTCGAACGGGTCTTCGTCGCGCGCAACGCCGATTCCGCCCTGAAGCTGGGACACGCCCGGGGCGTGATCCTGCTGGCGGTCGAACAGGCTGGCCTGCCGCTGAACGAGTACACGCCGGCCCAGGTCAAGAAGGCGGTCACGGGCAGCGGGAAGGCGTTCAAGGGGCAGGTCGGGATGCTGGTGAGGGCCATCCTGGGCCTCGACTACGACCCGCCCGAGGACGCGGCGGACGCGCTGGCGATCGCGATGACGCACCAGATGCTGGGCGGGGCGCGGACGCTGGCCCAGCTGGCGGGTGCGTCGTGGGGGAGGGGACGACGATGATCGGCTACCTGCGAGGCAAGGTCGCGGCCCTGACGCAGAACGACGTGACGATCGACGTCGGCGGCGTCGGTTACGAGGTCGTCATCGACCGGCAGGCCCGCATGGGCATCGGGCCGATCGGCAGCGAGATGGTGGTATGGGTCCGGACCGTCGTCCGCGAGGACGCGATCACGCTGTTCGGGTTCGACAGCGAGATGGGCCGCACGGTGTTCGACCTGCTGGTGACCGTGTCGGGGGTGGGGCCGCGAATGGGGTCCGCGATCCTGGGCGGGTTCCCGCTGCCCGAAATGGTGGAAGCGATCCGCGAGAAGGACCTGAAGAAGTTGTCCACCATCAGCGGGGTGGGGAAGAAGACCGCGGAGCGCCTGGTGCTGGAACTGCGCGAGAAGTTCCTGGCGCTGCCCGTCGAGGCCCCGTCCCGGCCCGCGGGCGTTTCGTCGGCGATGTTCGAGGACGCCCGCTCGGCGCTGGCGAACCTGGGCTTCTCGACCCGGGACGTCGAGGCGGCGCTGCGGCAGGCCGGCCCCGGGGCGGCGCCGGACCTGGAAGGCCTGGTGCGCCAGGCATTGGCGATCCTGTCGGCCCGGTAGTGGTGTCGGGACGCCGGTGCGCGTCCCGGGGGAGGCCCGATGGCCAGCGAGGCGGATCGAGGACTGGCGACCCCGCTGAAGACCGACGAGGAGGCCGGCGAGTTCGCGCTGCGCCCCCGGTCGTTCGAGGAGTTCGTCGGGCAGGAAGCCCTGAAGGCCAAACTGCACGTCTTCGTGAAGGCGGCGCGGCAGCGGGGTGACGCGCTGGACCACATGCTGCTGTGCGGACCGCCCGGCCTGGGGAAGACGACCCTGGCCCACATCCTGGCGTCGGAACTGGGCGTGGAGATGAAGCAGACGTCGGGACCGGCCCTGGAGAAGAAGGGCGACCTGGCGGGGATCCTGACCAATCTGAACGAAAGGGACGTCCTGTTCGTGGACGAGATCCACCGCCTGAACCCGGTCGTCGAGGAGAACCTGTACCCAGCGATGGAGGACTACTCGTTCGACGTCGTGATCGGGGAAGGTCCCGGGGCGCGATCGATCCGGCTGAAACTGAAGAAGTTCACTCTGATCGGCGCGACCACGCGCACGGGGTTGCTGACCGGGCCGCTGCGGGACCGGTTCGGGATCGTGGAGAGGCTGAACCACTACCCGGTGGACGAACTGTCGGACATCGTCCGGCGGTCCGCGAGGATCCTGGGCGTGCACCTGACGGACGGCGCGGCCGACGAGATCGGCCGGCGTTCCCGAGGAACGCCGCGCATCGCGAACCGGCTGCTCCGACGCGTGCGGGACTTCGCCCAGGTCGAGGGCGACGGGACCGTGACCGAGGCCGTGGCCGAGTCGGCGCTGACGCGGCTGGACGTGGATCGGTGCGGCCTGGACGCGATGGACCGGCGTTACCTGCTGACGATCATCGACAAGTTCGGCGGCGGGCCCGTGGGGGTCGAGACGATGTGCGCGTCGCTGTCCGAGGAGCGGGACACGCTGGAGGAGGTCGTGGAGCCCTACCTGCTGCAGGAGGGGTTCATCCAGCGCACGCCCCGGGGGCGCGTCGCGACGTCGCGCGCGCTGCAGCACCTGCATCGCGAGGCGCCGCGCGGAAGCGGCGAACTGCTGTAGCCGGAAGCCTGCCCGGGGCGCGAACGGGCATCCATCGCGGGAATCACGCCAGAGAACGCCCCCCGTCGACGGGCAGGATCACGCCGGTCACGTGCGGGGACTCGACCAGGAAGCGCACCGCGCGGGCTACGTCCTCCGGGGTGCCGATGCGGCCCTGCGGGATGCGGGCGATCACGCGTGCCCGTTCCTCGGGGGACTCGTCCTCCCGGAACAGCACCGTCCCGGGAGACACGGCGTTGACGGTGATCGCGGGCGCGAGGGCCTTCGCCAGCGAGCGGGTCAGCATCGCCAGGCCGGCCTTCGAGACGCAGTAGGGGACGTGGGAGGCGAAGGGCCGATCGGCCGCGACGTCGGCCAGGTTCACGATCGCACCGTGGCCCGACGCCCGCATCCGGGGTACCGCCTGCAGGCAGCACAGGTAGGGCGCCTTCAGGTTCGTCGCGACGTGGAAGTCGAAGTCGGCCTCGGCCAGGGTCGAGACCGGGGTGCGGCGGAAGACGGCGGCGCTGTTGACCAGGACGTCCAGGCGACCGAAGGCGTCATCCACCGCGCGGAACATGGCGTCGATCTGCGAAGGGACGACCAGGTCGGCCTGGACGACGGCCGCGCGGCGGCCCAGGTCGCGGATCGCCGCCGCGACCTCGCCCGCCTCGACGGGGGAGGAACGGTGGTGCACTGCGATGTCGAATCCGGCGCGGGCCAGTTCCAGGACGATGGCACGCCCGACACGCTTCGCCGCGCCGGTCACCAGCGCCACGCCGGGACCCGGCAGGGAAGACCGGGTGTCCAGGGATTCGGGAGCCGCCATTCCCACCCCGTCAGAAGGTTTGCTGGTCGTCCGCGAGGCAGAAGCCGTCCACGGTCAACTGGGCCTTGCCGCCGACGATCCCGGCCGTGCCCCAGACCCAGTACCAGGACGACAGGGTGAAGGGATGGCAACCGTCCAGGACGTCGCACTCGTTTCCACGGCATCCGATGGTGGTTCCGTGCCCGTTCAGCACGATCGGGAACGTCTCGGCCCCGATGAACAGGGGCGCGAAGCACGTGTTGCAGCAGGGGTCGTCGGGAGGGCAGGGCAGCGGGGAGCAGGCCGGCTTGCCGGGCCAGGCCATCGCGCGGACCTTGACCTGGACCTGGCCCTGGCCGGTCGTCAGCAGCCGGACCAGTTCCTCCAGGTCGATGGACCCATCGCCCGAGCATTCGCCCAGCGGCACGCAGCGGGAGGCGCCATCCGCGTCGGTGACGCACGTGGTGCCCTCCTCGCAGGGCATCTCCCGGTCGCCGCAGAAGGGGGGATGCTGGACATCGTCGGGGGGAGGGAAATCGGGTCCGTTCGCATCGCCGGGCCCGGGGAGATCCAGGAACGAAGCGGCGTCCGTGCCGGCGTCCGAGGGGGCCGGCACGTCCTCGATGCCGATGACCTCGCCCGGCGCGACATCCTCCGGGGCAAGGGTGTCCGCGGAAACGTGGACGTCCTGTTCCCAGGGAGCATCGCTGCGGATCTCCAGCATCACGGCGTCGTTCAGGATCGAGATGTCCGCGGTGCCGTCGGCCGTCGCCGGCAGGTCGGACGGGGAGGGGCCCGTGGACGAACCCTGGCACCCGGCCAGCGAGAACAGGAACGCAGCAGCGGCGAGAATGCGAACCATCGCGACCTCGGTGACGCCTTGTGTCACTCCGGCGCCATTATAGGGAATCGCCGCGCGGGATGCCGAGCAAACAGCGATCGGATCAGGGGGCGATGGCCAGTTGCAGCGCCGACGAAAGCACCGCCGGGGCCAGGAAGGCGGACGGAAGCGCGGGGTGAAGGTGACGGGCGGCCAGCGCGGACGCGGCCAGCAGCGCGGAGAGGGCGGCCAGCGGCACGGCGGCCGCGGAGGCGGAGGCCACGGAAGGGGACAGCGCGATCGCGAGGGCGCGCAGGAGCGCCAGGGCCGCCAGCAGCGACACGGCGAAGCCGGGGGACGGGAGCGCACGGGGGGGCCGGGTGCGATGCGCCAGGACCAGGGCGAGGCCGGCCGAGAGGGGAGCGATCGCCAGGAACAGCCCGGAAGCCAGCGGGATCGAGTAGGGCCCTGCGTGGGTCGGGGCGGCATCGAGAACGGACAGCGACACGGGCAGCCGCGTCAGCAGGTCGTGCCGGAAGCGGGCCGACAGGTCGGCGAAGGTGTCGGGCAAGGGGATGCGCCCGAGGGCCCAGGCCAGCAGCACGACCCCGCCGGCGATGGCCAGGGCGCCGGCGACCTGGCCGGACAACCGGTGCAGGCGGCCGGAACCGGGCGCGGCCACCCGCAGGGCCAGCAGGACCAGCATCGCCAGGGCGGCCGAGGCGAGGACGGCCTGAAGGGGCGCGAGGACCGTGGTGGAGGGGAAGGCGCCGACCCAAGGGGCCACGTCCACCGGGGCACGCGCCACGACCGCGTCGTGGACGATCATGCCCGGCGTCCCGGTACCGACCGGGACCCGGCCGATGCCGGGACCCGACAGCGGGTTGAACAGCACCAGCAGCAGCGACAGGACCATCCATCCAACCATCGAGGCACGCCGGGCGGGATCCAGGGACGGGACCTGGCCGCCCACGAGGACCAGCACCAGGGCCGCGGCCAGAACGGCCAGGATCGATGCCAGGGAGGTGGCCCAGCCGGGCAGGGAAGGGGCTCCGGGGAGGTGGGCCGAGGCGGCCAGGGGACGCCGGGCATCGACCCGGAACGAGACCGCGCCCGGGGGGGATGCATCTTCGGGGGCGGGCAGGTGCGCCGCGGTCGTGCCGTCCGCGCGCCGCTCGGCGGCCCAGGGGCCCGAGCCCAGGACGGCGAAGGCGACGACGCGGTCGCCGGACGTGCCGGGGATCCGGTACGTCGCGCCTTCCTCCACGACCTGGCGTCCGCCGGGTGCAGTGTCGGACACGGGCTCGATCGACAGCCGGGTGGCGTCCCGGATGTCCGGCTGTGCCTGGAGGAGGCCCGACGCGGCGAAACCGCCGACCGAAAAGGCGATCAGGGTGATGCCGGCGATGGCAAGGGGACCGTGGCGAGGGGCCTGGTAGCCGGGTGCCAGGTGCACGGCCACCGCGTGCAGGAACAGGGCCCCCACCAGCACCCACGCCAGCAGGCTGCCGCCCAGGTGGTGCAGCCCCAGGAGCACGACGTAGGGACCCGTGCCGTGGGACCAGGAGGCGAGGACCTCGCGGTCGGGAAGTCCCTGGGGCAGGTCCAGCGCGGCGACCCCCAGGGCGGCCAGCGACAGCAGCACGAACGCCGCGAATCGCGGGGAAGCCAGAACCTTCTGCAGGATCCGGTGCATTTCCATGGTTCGCAGCGGTACCACGCACGCGATGGGGGTGTCAACCGGCCGGGGCTGAAACCCTTCCGTTCCGGCGCGATCGACCCCATAATGCCCCCGGGCCCTGGAACGGTACGGGTGAGCCGATGCAAGGCAAGGACTACTACAGGATCCTGGGGGTCGAACGGACGGCCTCGCCGGAGCAGATCCGCAAGGTCTACCGGAAGCTGGCGATGAAGCACCACCCCGATCGCAACCCGGGGGACAAGGCTGCCGAGGAGCGCTTCAAGGAGATCAGCGAGGCGTACGCCGTCCTGTCCGATCCCGAGAAACGCAAGCAGTACGACACGTTCGGCGCCGAGGGGTTCGGCCAGAGGTTCAGCCAGGAAGACATCTTCCGGGGCGGCTTCGAGTCCATCTTCGGCAACGCGGGAATGGGCTTCGGGGCGGACCTGTTCGAGTCGCTGTTCGGGAGGATGGGGGGGGGCGGTGGCGGACGCGGTCACCGCGTTCACATGTCGTGGGGGGACGCCTTCGGCCAGGGTGGGGGGGCGTCCGGACCGGCCGCGAAGGGCCAGAACACCACCGCCGAACTGCGGATCTCCTTCTACGAGTCCATCGAGGGCGGCGAGAGGACGGTGCAGATCCCGCACGCGGGAGGCGGGTTCGAGAAGGTCAACGTGAAGATCCCGGCCGGCGTTTCCCCGGGGAAGACGCTCCGCCTGCGCGGAAAGGGCGACCAGTCGCCGTTCGGGGGCGAGCGGGGAGACGTGCTGCTGAAGATCGTGGTCGAGGACGACCCGGTCTTCCACCGGGACGCGAACGACGTGCGGTGCGAGGTGAAGGTGCCTGCATCGATGCTGGTGCTGGGTGGAACGGTGGAGGTTCCGACGCTGTCCGGTCCCCGGCGCGTGAAGGTGGCGGCGGGGACCCAGGCCGGGGCGACCCTCCGGTTGCACGGCCTGGGGGCGCCGGGGATCGGTGGACGGCGCGGCGACCTGTACGCCCGGCTGATGCCCGTGCTGCCCGCCCATCCGGACGAGCGGGTCCTGCGCCTGTTCCGCGAACTGGCCGAAGCCGGGTTCTGAGGGTATCCTGCAACCCATGAACGATACCAGGCCCACGCCCGTCCCGGTCCTGGAGGGCGTCTTCGACTGCCCCGGCGTTGCCGTGGGCCACGCGGGCTCCAAGTCGCGCTCGACCGGATGCACCGTGGTCGTGATGCCCCGCGCATGCCCCTACGCCGTCCACGTCGGCGGCGGTGCCTCCTCGCTGCGGCAGGTCGCCGGCATGGTGCCGGGCCACTCGGTGCAGGTGGCCGACGCGTTCCTGGTCACGGGGGGAAGCGCCTACGGGCTGGATGCCTCGGGCGGCGTGCTGGCGGGCCTGGAGGCGCAGGGGCGCGGCACGCCGGTGGGACGGATGCGGGTGCCCGCCGTGCCCGCCGCGGCCCTCTTCGACCTGTTCGTCGGCGATCCCACGGCCCGCCCGGATGCCGCGATGGGGGCCGCCGCGCTGGCGGATGCACGCGTCGGGAACCCTGCCGAGGGGCGCGTCGGGGCGGCGTCCGCGGCCACCGTAGGCAAGATCCTGGGGGTGGAACGGGCCGGTTGGGGCGGGGTTGGCGTCGCGTCGGTGCACCTGGACGACGGGCTGATCGTGTCGGCGCTGGCGGTGGTCAACGCCTTCGGCAACGTGCTGGACCCGGAGTCCGGCGACTTCGTGGCTGGACCCCGGGACGATTCGGGCGCCATCGTCGACACCGAGGCGATGATCCTGGCCGGCGCGCTGTCGAGGTTCGCATCCTCGCCGTCCAACACCACGATCGGCGTCGTGGTCACGAACGCTTCGCTGGACCGGGAACGCTGCGTGCGGGCGTCCTGGATGGCTGCGCAGGCCCTGCCGATGTGCCTGCGGCCCTCGTGGTCCGCGGTGGACGGGGACACGGTGTTCGTGGCCGCCACGGGCGAGGTCGCCGCCGAGCCCCATGCCGTCGGCATCGCGGGACGGACCGCACTGGCGAGGGCGATCGTGAGGGCCGTGACGATCGCGAACCCGCGCGGGGCCCCCGGGCCTGGCGCCATGCACCCGGAGGACGCTCGATGAAGCTCGGACGTGCGCCCGCGATGGCGAAGGGGCTGGCCCTGCTGGCGACGCTGGCGATGGCACCGGGGTGCGGCGAGAAGATCCCCTATCCACCGGCGACGCCAAAGGCGGCGGGCGAGGGCAGGCCTTCAGCCCCGGCGCAGGCTGCAGAAGCCCCCGCGCAGGCACAGGCCGCGGTGCGCCCGATCGCGATCATCCGGACCCCGGAAGGGTCCTTCATCGTTTCCGCGCGGCCGGGCGACTCCCAGGTCACGACCCGGAGGGAGACCGGGCTGGCGACCCTGGCGGCGGACGGGAAACTCTCGGTCGTCAAGGTGGTGGCGGAGACGGCGCGAGCGGCCCCCGGCGCCCCGGAATCGCGGTTGGGGCGGCTGATGCGGTTCGCGGACGGCAAGGTGGTCGAGATCGTGCTGCCGGAGAAGGAGGACCGCCCCGATCTCGCCGCGGTCGCCAAGGCGGATCCGGACCTGGCCGCCTCCTTCTACTACCGGGAGGCCCTGGTACCGATCGCGATGTCCGGGACCCAGGCCGCCTACCTTCTGGGGATCGACGGCTTCCTGGGAGGGGCGCACCCCACGGCGCAAAGACGGCTGGTGGTGGTGGACATCGCCACCGGAAGCCTGGTCCAGCCGCCATCGATGTTCGCCGGACGGGACCTCTCCACCGAGGTGCTGGGGGCGGCCCTCACGACCGCCTGCACGCGTCGTCCCGCGGGTATCGCGCCCGCGGAGGGCCGCGGCGGGGAGACGGCCTGGATCGTCGGCCTGGCCCACGACGTGGAGTCGTGCGCGGGCCAGATCCGGATCGCGCGGATCCCCTCGAGCGTGCCGGAACTGCCCCAGCCCCCGGCCGTGCCGGGACCGGGCGACGACGGCGCCCTGAGGCTGTCCGAGGCCGTCTCGGTCGGGCCGGTCGCGGACTGGCGGTTCCGGTCGGCCGGCGGATCCGCGGTCCTGCTGATGGCGAACGACCGGAGCGACCGCGTGTCGTCGCCGTGGGAAGGAGGTTCTTCCCGGAAACTGCTGGGCGTCTCGCGCGAGTTGCGCTTCTGGAACCCGGGGATGGCCGCGCCGGTGGTGCTGGGCCGGGCGTCCTCGATCCTGTCCGTCGAATGGGCGTCCGGGGACGCCGGCTAGACCTACTCCCCGTCGAACTCCTCGGCCGGAGGCTCCTCCTCGTCGGCCGGGTCCCCCGAGGGCGGCTGGACCACGACAAAGCGCACGTGCTGCTCCAGCGCGGCAGCGACCTCCTCGCCGGGAATCAGCTTGCGCCGTTCCATCTCCTCCAGCAGGGACTTCACGCGCCGCTCGAACGACGGGGGGACTGCACCGTCCTCGATGTGCTTGTGGTAGGCCCTCGGGCTGGGAACGATCGACACCAGGTAGGCCGCTTCCAGGGGGGACAACTCGCTGGGCCTCTTGGCGAAGTAGTGACCCGCCGCCTCGCGAAGACCCCAGGTGTTCGGGCCCCACTCGATGACGTTCAGGTACAGTTCCAGGATCTTCTCCTTGGGAAGGACCTGCTCCATCTGCCAGGTCAGGAAGACCTCCTGGAGCTTGCGGGACAGGGTCTTCTCGCGGGACAGGAAGAGGTTCTTGACCAGTTGCTGGGACAGGGTGCTGGCCCCCTGGTAGAAGCCTCCCCTCTCGAGGTTGACCTTGACGGAACGCCGGATGCCGACCGGGGAGAACCCCTTGTGCTTGAAGAAGGTGGCATCCTCGGCCGTGGTCAGGGCATCGACGAGGTACTTCGGCACCTCGGACAGGGGGACCCATTCGGGGGTCGCCTCGCCGACCATCCGGTCCACCACCGTGCCGTCGCTCTCCTCGATGCGGTGCATGAACACGGACCTCAGAAGGTCCAGGTCGATCGAGTCCCCCAGGCTGACCGTGGTCACGTCGGCGACATCCGGCCGGATGTCCACGCGCACCGCGTCCAGGTTCGCCGTGTCCACGTCCAGTTCGAAGGTCGCCGCGAAGGTCCCGGACAGGCGGGCGTTTTCCAGCGAGCCGAGCACCTCACGGGGCAGGGCACGGACGACCTCCTGGGCCGCGACGCGCTCGACGGACCCCTTCATCCCGAAGCGCGGGCGGGAGGAGAGTTGGCTGGCATGCAACTGGAACGGAACCTGCACGCGCCCCAGCGACGCCAGGCCGCCATCGAAGTCCAGGCGACCCGTCCCCCAGTCGAAGACCAGGGAGCCGGTCATGGACGCCTCGGACAGGGTCATGGGCGCCGAAGAGACGGCGGGCAGGTCGAGGACCAGCCCCGAGACGCTGGCGGTGCCGCTGCCCTCGATCCGCCGGCTGGACGAGGACAGGGAGAGGCTGCCGTCGGTCTGGCGCAGGATGGCGTCGCGCGTTCTCAACCAGCGGGGCGCCAGCGCGCGGAACGCGTGGATCGGCAGGTAGGAGGCCTTCAGGGAAGCCTTGAGGTCCCCGGTGGCTGGGTCCAGCGCGACCCGGGCCTCGTTGGCATTGGCCGGGGCCTCGGGACACTCAAAGCGGAGGGAGGCCTCGATCGAGCCGGAAGCGACCCGCTCCACGCGGGCATCCAGGTTCACCAGAGACTGGCCGGGCCGGGCGACGGTCAGGCCGGGTTCGAGGGTCCGGACCGATGCCCCGTGGATCCACAGCCTGGCCTCGGGAAGGGCCTGGGAGGCGCGGGCCAGGTTCCCGCCCAGGGCCGACAGGAGGGCTTCAGCCGACTGGAACGCGGCGACCAGGCGGACCTGCACGGCAGGCGGCCCGGCTGAAACGGCTGCGGAACGGGTGGAGGCGGCGGGCGGTGAAGCCTTCGATGCCGGGGAGCGGGGTGACTCCGCAGGCGGAATCCCGTTCGCGACGGCAGGCGGAGGCCGGACCGGCGGGGGGGGCTCGGTCATCACGACGTCGATGGAAGGCCTCTGGACCTCGATGGCCCGGCCGGTACGCCCGGGCATCAACCGCCTTGCCAGGTCCGTCGCCGAGCGCGGCAGGAGGTCCAGCAGGACCTGGGGCGCTGGGCCCCCTCCCTCGTCCCAGCGGACCGACACGCGCTCGGCGCCGACGGTCCAGTGGCCGGGCTGGGAAAGGACGGGGCCCAGGAGGGACACCTCGCCGGGCAGCCAGGTCGCGCTGTCGGCACTGAGAGTTCCCCAGGGACCGGGAATCTGCACGGACGGGTTGATGCCCAGCGAGGCCTTCTCCAGGGCCGACGCTCCGAGGACCAGTTCGCCGCGGACCCGCCGGACCAGGCCGTCCCCGGGGTCCAGCACCGCCTCCCATTCCAGGATGCGACGCGCCTGTACCGATGCGTCGCGATCGGGGAATAGGTCCATTCGACCGTCCCGGAACCGCACCACGCGATGGCCCAGGAACACCGTGGCCGACAGGGTCCTCACCGAAACGTCGGGCAGCCGCGACGATCGGAAGGCCGGGGAAGACCCGCGATCCGATGGGGGAACGGCGCCGCCCGGGTCCCGTCGCGCCAGTCCCCTCAGACGCGACCACGCAGCCGAAGGGCCGGAAAGAGGGGCATCGGGACTGCCCAGGCGCACCGTCAGCGAGTCCGCACCCACGCGATCGACCTTGCGCCCCCCGACGAGGAAGCCGAAGGGGTCCACGTCGACGGTCACGCCCTCGAGGATGGCCTCGAAGTCCGGGCCTTCCCGCCACGTGGCCCGGTCGATGGCGACCCGCGTGGATCCCGGCATCGAGAACCCCGCGGCCTCGAAGGTGCCGGGAAAGCGGCCGGAAACGCGTTCGATCTCGCGTCGAGCCAAGCCTTCGACCACGCGGGGCAGGAGGAGCGTGACCGCGATGCCCGAAAGGACGAGGAAGCCGAGAATCGCGAGAAGAACCCGGAGCGATTGGCGGATTCGGGGTGTCACGAGGACCTTCCGGTCCGGGAGGGCCGCTCTAGTTGCCGCCTTCCGAGCCGCCGCCGGAGGCAGCGGCCCAGGCGATCAGGCCGATCAAGCCGGCGCCGATCACCGAACCGACCACGATCCACGCCGCCGTCTTGCCGGTGGACATGTGGTCGACCTCGGCGTTCTCCCGGAGGCTGTTGACGTCGAGGATGTAGTCGCGATCCGAGGCCACCAGCTGGGACTCGGTCATCTTGAAGTTGAAGGGCGTGATCGGGTAGCGCTTGCCGCCCTGGGAGCGGACGAACAGGCGGGTGTCCTCGTTCACGACGACCTCGCGGCCGTTCGAGTCCGTCACGGTCGCCTTGCCCGACTCGGGGAAATCCTGGAGGGTGGCCAACTGGGAACGGGGCACGGTATACGTGTTGTAGCAGCCCAGACCGAACACCGAGAAGACCAGAACCGCAGCAACCAGGCGCTTCATCGAAATCCCCCTGCCATCACGAACCGAAACTCCGGGGCAAATCGTAGTCAACCTCCCCGGAAAAGAAAAGAACAATCATGCGCCCGGGGCGGCCTCGTCCGCGCCCCCCTCCGGCGATTCCTGGAGTTCCATCGCCAGTTGGCTGGGCAGATCCGGCTCGAAGCACCGCCGGCAGCGCGCCTCGTAGGCGTTGGCCGCACCCACGACAATGCGGTCCCCGCTGGCCACCAGGCGCTGCGTGCGGCTGGCCGGGGCGCCGCAGCGCATGCACACGGCCAGCGTCTTCGTCACGTAGTCCGCCACCGCCATCAACTGGGGGACCGGCTCGAACGGGACGCCGCGATAGTCCAGGTCCAGGCCCGCCACGATGACACGCTTGCCCAGGTTGGCCAGCCTCTCGCAGACGGCGACGATGCCGCGATCGAAGAACTGCACCTCGTCGATCCCGACCACCTCGACCCGGTCGTCCAGGCGCTGCATCACCTCCTCGGAGGAACGCGAGACGATCGCCTCCAGGGAGAGTTCCGAGTGCGAGACGATGCGGTCCACCGAGTAGCGGTCGTCGATGGCCGGCTTGAAGACCTGGACCCGCTGGCGCGCGATCCGCGCGCGGCGCAGGCGGCGGATCAGTTCCTCGCTCTTGCCCGAGAACATCGGCCCGCAGATGACCTCCAGGCCGGCCGTGGGGTTGTAGAACGACATGGTCCGCCGTCCTCCGGGCCCGCCATGTGCGGGCCGCCGCGATCAGGTCACGTACCTCGCAGCCAGGAACTCGCGCAGTCGGGGCTCGGTCCGGACCAGGTCCAGCGCGACCCCGGCGTGGCCCGGCACGTACCCGTTGCCGGTCATCAGCGCCACGTCCTTGCCGACGCCCTCGGCGCCCAGCGCCGCGGCGGTGAAGGAGGTGGCCATGTTGAAGAAGTACGACACGCCGCCGTCCCGGGTGGCCAGCACGGTGGACATCTCGGTCCCTGGAATGTTGGTCGTGTTCAGCACGACGTCCAGCAGCCGTCCGTCCGTCGCGCGATCCACGGCCTCCAGCACGGCGATCGGGTTCCGGGCGTCGGCCAGGATGCCCTCGTCGATGAAGCCCATGTCCTTCAGCACCTGGAGCGCCTCGGGGCGCACGTCGATGCCGAAGACCCGGCCGGTCGCGCCCGCCGAGCGCCGTGCCGCGGCGGCGCACAGCAGGCCGGACTTGCCGGTGCCCAGGATGCCGACCCTCATGCCGGGCGATACCAGGCGCTCGGTCTGGGCCGGGGCGCCCGCCACGTCCAGGACCGCCAGGGCCAGGTCCCGGGGCAGGTCATCCGGCAGTTTCACGCCGATCCCGGACGCGAACAGGATCGCATACCCCTGCACGGCGACCTGGTCCCGGTGCATGTACACGGCCTGGATCCCGTCCAGGTGCAGCGGCGTCAGCGACAGCGAGACCAGCGTCGCGATGCGGTCGCCGACGCTGGCCTCGACCGGGCCGTCGTACTCCTCGCCGATCTCCCGCACGGTGCCGACCAGCATGCCGCCGGACCCCGTCACCGGGTTGTGCTGCTTGCCGCGCTGGGCCACGGTGTCCAGGATCAGCCGGGCCACGCCGTCCGGGTCGCCGCCGGCCGCCTGCTTCATCTGGGTGAACGAGGCGGCATCGACGTTCAGCATCTCGACGTCCACCAGGATCTCGGTCGGGTGGATCGGCAGGGAGGCGTCCACGCGCCACGCCGCCTGGGGAAGGACCCCCCGGGGCTCGAGGACGCGGTGGGTACCGAAACGCATGCCGGCTTCGTTCTTCGACATCCAGTCTCACCCGCTTCGCAGTCTGGCCATGACCAGTTGAAGGTCCGCCCACGTCGGACGCTTGTACTCGGCGTTCCGCAGCAGGGCGGCCGGATGATACGTCACGACCAGGGGGATGTCACCGTACCGCTGCACGCGCCCGCGCTGGCGCGCGACGCCGTCCGGGATGCCCGTCAGGGCGTGCGCCGCGGTGGCGCCCAGGGCCACCAGGAAGCGCGGTCGCAACGCCCGGATCTGGGCGTGCAGGTAGGGCACGCAGGTTCCGGCCTGGTCCGGGGTGGGCGTGGCGTTGCCGGGCGGGCGGCACTTCACGACGTTGCCGATGAAGCACTCCTCCCGCGCCAGGCCCATCGCGGCAATCATCTTGTCCAGCAACTGGCCGGCGGCACCGACGAACGGGAGGCCGGTCCGATCCTCGTCCGCGCCCGGTCCCTCCCCGACGAACATCACGGTGGGCGAAGCGGTGCGACCCTCGCCGAAGACGGGCAGGTGCCGGGTCGCGTGCAGCGGGCACCGGGTGCACGACGCGACCATGGCGCGCAAGGCTTCCAGGTCCTCTGGAAGGTCGCCCAGGTCCACGAAGGCCGGCGCGAACTGCGGGATCGAACCGACCGGGGACCCGCGGGACGTGCCGGATGCGTCGCGAGCCGCGGCGAAGGCGGCCGGGCGTTGCCGGGCCGCGACGGCCTCCTGGCGCGTGACGGTGGCGGGCGGGGGAGGCGGAGGCGGGGGAGGGGGCCGGGGCAGCGACGGGACCTCGGGCGCCTCGCAATCCAGCAGGCGCCGCAGGGCCTCCGCGGCCTCCATGACATGTCGCGCCAGGGTCTCGTCCACGGGATGCTCCAGGGGGTCCCGACCGATCAGGGCCGCGGGACCCGCGCGTCCAGCCGGGCCACGATGCGGTCCAGCAGCAGGTTGGCCAGGTCGGGCTTCGACATCGACGGGACGGTTTCGGCCGGGCCCTCGCCGTTCACCAGCCAGCCGCCGTTCAGCCGGTCGCCGAAGCCGATTCCCTCGCCGACCGGGTTCGCGAACAGCAGGTCCAGGTTCTTCTCCCTCAGTTTCCTCTGGCCCGAAGACTCGACATCGCAGGTCTCGGCGGCGAATCCCAGAACGACCTTGCCGGCCAGCCGGGGGCGAAGCGTCTTCAGGATGTCCGGGGTCGGGACCATCGGCAGCGCGGACGGGAGTTCGTCCTTGCGGCGCTTGTGCTGGCCGGCATCGGCCGGGCGCTGGTCGGCCGGCGCGGCCGCCATGATCAGCGCGTCGGCCTGCTGCAGGGCCTCCTGCGTCGCGTCCAGCATCTGCTGGCACGTGGTCACGCGGATCACGACCAGGCTGTCCGCGTCGAAGGCGCGTGGCACGGGCACCTGGGTCGGGCCCAGGACCAGGCGGACCTTCGCGCCCCGGATCTGCGACGCCCGGGCAAGTTCGATACCCATCCGCCCGGTCGAGGGATTCGTGATCATCCGGACCGGGTCGATGGGCTCGCGGGTCGGGCCGGCGGTGACGACCACGATGCGACCCTCCAGGTCGCGCGGGCCCAGCGTCCAGGCCGCCATCTCCAGGATGTCGCCGGGATCCGGGAAGCGCCCCGGACCCACGTCGCCCGAGGCCAGGTCGCCGGCCTCCGGGGGCATGATCCGGAATCGCTGCGGGTCCAGCCGGGCCAGGTTCCGCCGGACCGCGTGGCTCTGCCACATCGCGGTGTGCATCGAAGGCACCAGCAGCACGGGCGATCGGGATGCCATCACCGCGGCGGACAGCAGGTTGTCCGCGAAGCCGTTCGCCAGCCGGGCCAGGGTCGTCGCGGTGCAGGGTGCGATCACGACCAGGTCGCAGGACCGCGCGATCTCGACGTGCGACACGCCCGCGCCGGCGTGGAAGAAGTCCGCGTCCGTGCCGACGGGGTTCTCGGACAGGGCCTCGAACGTCAGCGGGCCCACGAACTTCGTGGCCGATCCGGTCATCACGACCCGGACCTCGGCACCCGCCTTCCGCAGCCCGCGGGCTACGAAGCCCGCCTTGTAGGCCGCGATCCCGCCGGTGACCCCCAGGAGGACGCGTTTCCCCTTCAGCGCTCGCATGGCCGTCCTACCGTTCGAGGATGTGGAACTCGACCCGGCGGTTCACCGAGCGCCCGGCCTCGGTCGAGTTGTCGTCCAAGGGAACCTCCTCGCCCATGCCGATGGCGATCAGGCGGTCCGGTGCGACGCCCTGGCCGACCAGGTACCTGCGGACCGTGTCGGCGCGGGACTGGGACAGCCGCTGGTTCGCGACGTCGCTGCCGACCGAGTCGGTATGGCCCTCGATGCGAACCTGGAACTTCGGGTGGTCCAGGATGGCCTGGGCCACCTCGTTCAGCAGGCCGAAGGATTCATTTTTCAGGATCGCCTTGCCGGTCTGGAAGAACACCTTCTGGCGCAACTGGATGCGGTCCTCGGTGATCGTGATCAGCTTGTACTGGATCTCGGGGCAGCCGTCGTTGGTGGCGGGGCCGGCCTCGTTGG
Source organism: uncultured Myxococcales bacterium (assembly GCA_937975765.1). Lineage (GTDB taxonomy): Bacteria > Myxococcota_A > UBA9042 > DTJE01 > DTJE01 > CAIZWN01. The sequence goes on along the minus strand of CALJUR010000096.1, from coordinate 6,111 downwards.
GGCACCTGTCGCTGCCGTCCTCGACGCCGTCCTTGTCCGCGTCCTGGAACGGGCAGCCCCGGTTCACCAGCGGGCCCGGGACGGTCGGGCAGGCGTCGTCCGGGTCCTTCAGGCCGTCCTGGTCCGAATCCAGCACGGGGCAGCCGCGGTTGGCCGCGACACCGGCCTCCAGCGGGCAGGCGTCCTCGGCATCCTTCACCCCGTCCTGGTCGTTGTCCGGGTCGGGGCAGCCGTCCTCGTCCTGGAAACCGTCCAGATCCTCCGGCAGCGCGGGGCAGCGGTCCTCCCGGTCCGGAACCCCGTCGCCGTCGGAATCGGGCAGGCAGGACCGGTCGTCCGATCCCTGCCAGGCTTCGCGCACCGCCGCCTGGGCGCGATCCACGGCGGCCCGGGCGGACACGGGGCGCCCGCGGCTGGATTCGTGGCGGGCCAGCGCGATCTCGACCTCGGCGCGGGCCAGCGCCTTCGGGGCGCAGAGGTACAGCGAGTCGCGGTGGTCCGACAGCAGACGTTCCAGTTCCGCGGTCTGGCGGGCGACCTGGGACGACGAGGCGCAACCGGACAGCGCGAGGAAGGCGAGGGAAGCGCATCCCAGGAGGAAGGCACCCGGGCAACCGGCGGTCGGACGACGCATCACCGATTCCTCCCGGGCTCTGGCGCGGGGGCGGGCGTGCCCCCGCCGCGAACCGCCTTCATCCTGGCGTTCCGGGGAGCCTGCTCGCGCATGGACAAGGCCAGGTCTGCGGCACGGTTCGCGAAGTCCCGGGCCGCCTGGAACTCGGAACGACCCGCCAGGTCGCGCGCGACGCGGACGAATTCCATGGCGGCCGTGATCTCGTAGGGACAGTCCTGGTCGTACCCGCGGTCCCGGGATTCCTTCATCGCCTGCTCGGCGCGGGCCAGGGCGCCGGAGGCCTGGATCGGGCCGCATCCCGACAGCAGGAGGGCCGACAATGCCAGCCCGTGCAACACCGATCGCATCTGCGAACCCCGTGGGACGCCGGATCTTCAATACCAGCGGGGCCCAGCGGTGTCAACGGAAGGGACGGGAGGGGAGGGGGAGCGGACGACCGCGGGAGACTACTCGCCGTACTCGAACGACGCGTGCATCGAGCGGATCAGTTCCAGCTTGCCCACCAGGAACTGCAGCGGGTGGAACAGGTAGTTCACGCGCAGGTCGTCGAACGTCAGGTCGGGCACGTCCTTCATGCTGACGGCGATGGACTTGCAGAACAACTCCTCGTCCGCCGTCAGGGTCTTGTTCCGCGCCGGGTCGTAGCAGGAGAACATGAAGTCGCACTGCTTGACCAGGTCGTAGGCCGGGTAGTACGCGCCATCGTTCAGGCGGTACGTGGTGTAGACGCGACCCGAGAAGACGTCCTCGCACTGCGCGATCTCGGCGCCCGGAGGCGGCGTGACGGCGTACTTCTCGCCCTGCAGCCACAGCCGGGACATGTCCATGAAGGACATGTCGTAGTTGCCGACCAGGAACGCCATCCCGTAGTAGGCCGCCAGCATCGGGATGCGGAAGCGGGTCGTCGGGAAGGTGTACAGGGGCTCGGGCTCGATCGACAGGCCGGCCAGGGCGACCTTCTCGGTGCCCGACGGGCACTCGGCGGGCTGGTCATACCGGAGCAGCGAGACCGGGGTCTTCGCGTAGGACCCGTTCCCGTCCTTCACGAAGCAGCCCTGGAACATCGTTCCGCAGTCCTGTCCGTCGAAGGCGGAGCCGACCCGGTCGGGCTGGACGAAGGTGACCGGCTGCTGGGTCTGCGGGTGCGTCAGCACGCACCAGCCGTACTTCTGGGAGTTGTTCGCCATCAGGCCGCCGAACAGTTCCCGCATCTCGTTGCGGAACACGGACGCGTAGTTGATCAGGAACTTGCGGGTGTCCGCCTGGTCGTCGGTCGCCAGGAACCAGGTCTCCGGGTCCGACAGGTACTCGAAGGCGGCGATGCGCTCGTAGATGGAACCCGACGAGACGACGACCGGCTGGTAGCCGCTGTAGTCCCAGTTCGAGTAGATCGGACGGGCACCGGCCTCCTCCAGGAAGACGACGGTCGGGTTGTAGTTGTTGCGGTTGACCTCGTCCACGGGCTCGAAGCGGCCCGTCAGGCGGTTCTTGCCGTAGGTGCCCGCCTCGGGACGACCGAAGGCGCCGGCCATCGTGTTGAAGGAGGTGTAGGCCGCCAGCGCGCCCGGCTTGCCGCCGTTCAGATCCTCTTCCCAGCGCTTGCCGAACTTCTTCAGCCAGAAGTCGTCGTGGTTGTACACCTGGTAGTTCAGGGCCCACCACTGGAACTGGCTGCGCATGTTGTAGAACACCCAACGGACCGTGTTGTCGTAATAGGTCGGCCAGTACGTCGGGTCGTTGTGCCAGTAGCCGCTGAACACCCACGTGTTCTCGTACAGTTCGCGCTGGTTCGCCACGATCTCGTACGGGTCCACGCCCTCGTCGTTGGTGGTGACGGTCGGGAGCATCCACGCCATCTCGTCGCTGCCGAAGCGGTAGGGGACCACGGTGTCCTGGATGCTGCAGCGCAGGCCTTCGTACAGGCGGCGGCAGACCTTGCCATCGCCGCACGCGGCGCCCTCGTTGGTGCAGACCTGGCCGATCACCTCGGACTTCGGAACGTCGTGACGGGCGTAGATCCTCGCCGTGTCACCCCAGAGGTTCGGGATGTTGCTGGCATGGATGCGGCGCAGCGCCAGGCCCAGCCCCTCGCCCCGGTCGTCTCGCAGGGAGGCGAACTCGTTGCCCGGGGCGATGTCCATCGGGTCGACCTCGATGTAGGCCTTGAACGGATCGAGGTTGGGGGCGGTGTCGAACACCTCGACGAGGTTGCCGTACGCGTACTTGATCGCCGCCACGTCGTACAGGCCCAGGCCCATCCAGGGCATGTTGAACTTCGCGCAGTACTCCATCACCGAGGAGTACTGGTACTCGCGCATGCCGGCCCGCGCCTGCTCGGAGGTCTCGGCCCACAGCCCGACCGGCTGGTACGTGTCGCCTTCCTTGCGGACCTTCAGGTCCCAGTACCCCGGCTTGAAGTTCAGCGCGTCGGTCGAGGCCTCGAAGTTGTGCCGCAGGCCCACCGTGTGACCGACCTCGTGGATCACCACGCCGTAGAAGATCTTCTCCAGCATCTCTTCCTTGACCTGGGTGCGGAAGTTCTCCAGGACCGCGTTGAAGGTCTTCTGGATGGCCAGCAGGTCCTGGTTGTGGGTGGGCATCTCCAGCGGGGTCGGGATGTACGTCATGTTGAGGCCGTAGGGGTTCAGCGCCTCGGCGTACGCGAACTTCACCCGCAACTGGTCGATCAGCGCCTCGACGCTGCACGGGTTGGAGTCGTTGAAGACCGAGAAGTCCAGGGCGGGCGAGCCCGTGCCGGACAGTTCTCCGCACACGTACTGGTCGTACCGCAGCTTGTACTCGTCGGCCAGTCGCAGGACCGCGCCGTCGTAGTACGAGGCCATGTCCATGCCCTTCTTCGTCTGCTCCATGGCCGCCTTGATCTTCTGGCGCGTCCCGTTGACGTGCGCCCAGTTCCGCAGGAGGTACGACTGGCTGCGGTCATCCTGCAGGTCCTCGGCCAGGCTGCCCAGGCGCGGGTCGCGGAACAGCAGGCGGATGTCGTCGCTGACGAACATGTTCTCGATGCCGGGGTTCGAGGCGAGGATCGCCATCCGGGACGCCGAGAAGTTCTGGTCGGTCCGGACGGGCGCGGACGCGGTCAGGGACGACTGCACCTCCGGGGCGACCAGCTTGCTGACCACGGCATCGGCTTCCTCGTTCGTGAAGCCGCTCTTCCAGTACGTGGACTGCTTCAGCCGCTCGGCCCGGACGTCGTCGGCGATGTACTTCGCGTCGGCGACCTCGCGGAAGGACTTGATGCCGGCCAGCAGCTCGATGCGGTCCATGGCCCTCTGGGCGCCTTCGTGCATGGCCGCCACGTAGACGTTGGCCGTCGCGGACACGATGCGGCCGGACAGCGGGTCCGCGGACGACGGGCCGTAGCCGTACAGGCCGACCTGGGTCGGGGCGTTGACGGAACTGACGAAGTTGTACCGCAGGTCGCCCAGGTACTTCGGCTGGGACATGTCGCCGCAGATGGCCGGGTCGGTCAGCGCGGTGACCGCCGTGTGGGCGGCGGCCTCGGTGTCGTTGTTCTCGCACACCAGGAACATGTGCTCGACGCTGGTGCCCATCGGCTTGCCGTTGCGGTCGTAGGCCGGGAACTCGATCGGGTCCTTCCCGGTCACGGACTTCACGGTGGCGTCGAACGCCACGCTCCATTGCGCGGCCATGTCGATGCTGGCCTGGACCAGGTTCGCCGGGTAGCCTTCGGTCAGGTGGTAGACGATCGGCTTGACGCCGATGATGGCGCCGTTCTCGTCGCGCTGCCAGATGTCGTGGCGGTTCGCATACCGCTGGATGCCGCCGAAGGTGGTGCCGTAGTCGATGTCCCAGCGCAGGCGCTCGCTGCGGAAGTAGCCGAACCGCTCCATGTCGTGGTCGTTGTAGTCCAGCCGGTCCCACTGGTGGAACTGGGCCTCGCGGGCCGGGTCCACGACCAGGAAGGACGTGCGGGTCCGGACCTTCTCGGAGATGCACTCGTAGACGCCGCCGGCATACCACGGGTAGAACCAGCACAGCGGGACCGTGCCGTAGCCCTCGAGGTACTCCGTCTGGGCGCCCATGACGTAGTCGTTGACGAAGTCCATGTAGCCGTCCGCGGGGGTGATCCGCGACTCCAGGTCGGCCGCCGCCTGCTGGTCCAGCAGGATGGTCGGGGTGCTGGAGGTGTTGCCGAAGAACATGCTGGTCGCCGAGTTCGACAGGTTGGTGCCCCAGCTGACGCGCATGTACTCGCGCTCGTGCCACAGGCGGTCCGAGGTGTTCTCGGACTTGACGTTGGTCTTCTCGCCGGTGTTGGCGTTGTACTCCCAGATGATGTCCATGTGGGAGGAGACGGGATACGCCAGCACGGGGGCGTTCTTGTCCATCCACACTTCCTGGCCGTTCACCAGGTAGTCGGACCCGTCCTGGTTGGTCAACTTCTGGTCCACGTCGTGTCGCGGGGTGTCGGCCCACTCGCCGGTGACGAACGGGTAGACGCGGTAGAAGTACAGGACGTTCTCCTGGATGTCGAAGACGCCGCGCTCCATCGTCCCTTCGTAGCCCACGAAGGAATAGGCCGAGGCGTAGGGTGCCTCGATCGTGGTCATCTTGACGAAGAACTCCTTCCGGGTGCCGTCCGCGTTGAACAGCAGGTCGGTCTTCTTCGTGATGTTCTGCTGGGTGCGATCGACGGTGCCCATGTCCTGGGCGCACCCGGCGGCCAGCGCCGCCAGGACGAGCACCGTGGGCAGGACCGTCTTCATGGCTCGATGCATCGAAGTCCCTCCGTTTCCAAGGCCGAGGACCAGGGTTTCACGCTTCGTGTTCATGTCCGTGCCCTCCGCCTCAGATCACCATCTTGCTGAAGACCTCGTAGACGCCCCGCATCATGTCGAGGACCTCGATGGTCTTGCGCAGTCCCACCTCGGCCGCCTCCTTCGCCGTGCCCTCGGCGGCGGCCTCCCAGGCGGCCTTCTGGTCGTTGGCCTTCCGGACCAGCGCGAGGTTCGGCGAGTACCAGTCCGTCGTGTAGGTCGGGCCCCACGCCTGGAAGGTCTTCCCGGTGAAGGGATCCTCGAACTCCTCGGGGACGATCCCGCTGATCGGGCCGATGTCGTGGCAGTTCCCGTTCCCCTTCATGCAGATCGTGAAGGAGTCCAGGAACGACGGGTCGAACGACGCCGGCAGGTAGGCCATGCCGTAGACCATCATGTACAGCTTGAGGGTGATGTTGTCGATCGACGGCTGGACGCGCGGGCCGGTGGCCGGGGCCGCCTCGGTCAGGTAGGGGGACGGGTTGACCGAGTAGACCGACGCGTTGTCCGGGTCGAAGATCCGCTTCTGGACGTACTTGCCGTCGTTGGTGGCGGTGCCCGCGTACATCGACGGATCCTCGGCGATCATGCCGCCGAAGATCTCGGCCAACTGGCGCGGATACATCGTGTTGAAGCCGATCGACGTGCCGACGCCGATGTTCAACTGCTCGCCGA
>CALJUR010000095.1 GCA_937975765.1 uncultured Myxococcales bacterium | reverse complement strand
GAGGGGCGTAAGTCTGAAGGGCTCCAGGTCGTAGTCCCGCTTGTACTTCGTCATGCCGCGGGACAGTTGTTCCAGGAGGCCCACTACCTTGCTGAGCTTCCTCCAATGCCCCCCCTGCTATTCGAGGAGTTGCAGCCAGCGCCGTCGGCCGTTGGATCGTCTGACGGGAGCACCGGCGCCTACTTCACCCCGAGTCCGCTGGTGCGGACCGTCGTGGAGGAGGCGCTGCGGATGGTTCAGGACCAGCAGCACGTGACCCTGTTTGACCCGGCCTGCGGGTCAGGGGAATTTCTTCGGGAGGCCGTGCGGCAACTCAGGCTACGCGCCTTCCGCGGCACAGTTCGGGTTATCGGGTGGGATCTCTCCCAGGCCGCCTGCGACATGACCCGCTTCGCCATCGCATGGGAGGCACAGTCCTGGGGTACGCGCCTGACCATGGAAGTCATGGCTGGTGACGCGCTGTCACGGGATTGGCCCACGAACGTTGACTTCGTCCTGATGAACCCTCCGTTCCTGTCGTGGCAGGACATGACCGAGGCCCAGCGGACGAATGTCCAGGAGTCCATGGGCGCACTCGCAAGCAGACGCCCCGATCTCGCGAGCGTCTTCGTGCTGCGGGCAGCGGATTGTCTGGGTCCCACGGGGACACTGGGGTCGGTCATTCCGGCTTCATTCCTGGAGGGGCACTCTTTGGCCGGGCTCAGGGTTGAACTCGCGTCCCGGTTGAAGTTAACGCTGGTTGCCCGCCTCGGGAGCCAAGCGGTGTTTTCGCGGGCCATGGTGGACGCCGGGCTATTCGTGGCCACGAAGGCTGCCAGTCCGGTGGACGAGTTCGCCGTCTGGGCAGACTTCCGTCCTGACTCGATGCCCCGGGCACTTCGCAGCCTCCGGCGTCTTCGTTCTCCCGGCCAGGAAGAGGCGGTCGAAGCTGACGGTTTCAGTGTCTACCGGTCGGAGGTCGGAAGCGGTGGCGGGACGGAATGGGCGCCCAGGCCGCGGGCCTCCCACCTATTGCTGAAGGCACTGGAGGGACTTCCCCGCGTGGCAGACACGTTTGATGTCCGTCAGGGCGTCCTCACCGGTTACAACGCGGCTTTCGTCCTGCCGAAGGGCCAGTTGGACGGGCTTCCCGAGGAGGAGCGCGGCTTCTTCCGGCCAGCGGTAGTGAACGAGTCCATCCACCAGAATCGTCTGGAGGACGTGGCCTACGTTTTCTACCCCTATTCCTCCGACGGGCGACCGATGCTGGCGGAGGAGAAGGATCTTCGGAGGCGGCTGCCCACGTACTTCAGGACCATCCTGTCATTCCACCTCCAGGCGCTGATGGGGCGGGCCAGGGTCCAGGCGTCCGAGTGGTGGAGGCTTTCAGAGAAGCGTGCGTGGCAAGCACTGCCTCAGCCCCGTCTCGCCACGAAGTACTTTGGGTCCTCGGGTGCGTTCGTCCACGACCACACGGGCAAGTTCGTCGTCGTTCAGGGGTATGCCTGGAACCCGAAACGCCCGGCCGCATTTGACGAGGCCATGTTCCTCGCGTACCTAGCGCTCCTGGCCTGCCCCAAGACGGACCAACTTCTGGCGGGGGTGTCGGTCCAAGTTGGTGGTGGGCAGTGGAACCTCTCGAAGCGTTACGTAGACGCGATGCCGCTGCCCTCGCCGGACATGCTCCAAAAGGGTGGATTGGTAAGAGAACTTGCGGAGATCGGTGTCGCACTTCGGGATGGGTGTCCCGTCGATGCCCCACTGCACAAGCGACTGGTCGACGCTGCCCACGGCGGCGCGTGAGCAGGGTGTCATGGCCAAGCAGAAGCCGAAACGGAAGCTTCAGATCACTGACCAGGGCATCTCTGTTCCGAAGGCAAACGTCTCCCACCTGTTGAAGAGGGTCTCAGACAGCGCACCCGCTCGATGCCAGCCCGGTGTGCTGAAGTGTGCCCGGAATGAGGGACGCTGGGGCGGACGGGGCACCTACTCGTTCTTGCTGGGCGACCCGATCTACGTGGATCCAGGCGCGGTCGAGAAGCTTTCCGTAGTCCCAATCCTGCCCGGCTTGCCCTGGTGGCTCGGGATCTTCCTGGACTTCGAAGAGGCTTTCGGACAGAGCTACCTGACCTCTGTGAATTTGAAGGTGTACTTCGGAGACGCCCTTCAGCCCAAGCGACTGCTCCTCCGGGCCGAGTGGGACTTCCGCAAGGGAGGAGAGCATGAGCATGCGCAGCCCCATTGGCACCTCACTCCCGAGGTGATGGAGGGCGGCCCGGACATGCATCGCTTCCACATGGCCATGTGCGCTCGCTGGGACGGTCGGAAGGCTGAACTGGGGGTCACGCCCACCGAGGAGCAGGAGTTGATGTCCTGGCTTCGAGGATGCTGGGACTACATCCACGGCCAGTTCCTTTACATCGCAAAGCACGCTGGGGCAGGCGCTGTGTAGCGGTCGGCCGCCCCCGCGACCCTCACCGGGTCACACCACGGGGTCACACCGGCGGGTCGCACAACGACCCCATTGCCACTTCCGAATAGTCGGGGATGATGCCCGCCATCGGGTCGCAGCACCCGGGTCGCAGCGGGCGGTCGCAGCAGTGGGGTTTCCAAAGGTCTAGCAACGACGCGCATGTTCGCCCAACCCCTTGAATCCACGATCCAACATCCCCGATTTCTCGGGGGCTTTTTCACCTTGCCAAGGTCGACGTCGCGAGTTCGAATCTCGTCTCCCGCTCCATGGAAAAGCCCCGGTAGCCCCGGGGCTTTTCTGTTTCGTACCCCCCTGGACCGCCCCCCGGCCAGGGACGGTTTCGTGTCTTTCGGGTCCATCACGCCACCTTCTTCAGCGAGATGACCGGACCTGACCTCGTTGATCCAGGCATCGTTGTAGCCTTCCAAGGAGTTAGAGGCCCATGAATGAGCCTTCGGCGTGGCTGCCCACTCAACGACCCCTCGACTCCTCGGCGGCCCCCGTGGTACGGGTCGCCAGCCCCTGGAGATGGACGTGACCTGTACCCAGGGAATATACTTCGCGAGGAGGTGACCATGCGTTCGGCGGTCCTGCAACTACCACCCGACGTGACCGACGACGATGCCCAGATGCTCCTGGCGGTGAGGTTGTTCGAGGAAGGGCGCGCGTCGCTGGGCCTGGCGGCGCAGGTCGCTGGTTTCTCCACACGTGCCTTCATGGAAGTTCTCTCCAAGAAGGGCGTGCCCACGATCAACTACCCGGCCTCCGAAGTGTCGGAGGATCTTGGCAATGCCTAGCCTTGCCATTCCGGACACAAGTTGTTTCATCGGTCTGGCGTGCGGGCGCCTGCTGGATCTCCTGCCGAATCTCTACGCGGACGTCCTGGTGCCACGCGGAGTCGCTGCCGAGTTCGGAGAGGCGTTGCCCAGTTGGGCCTCCGTGGCAATCGTTGGAGACACTCATCTGGTCCAGGCCCTGCGCTCGTCGTTGGGTCTGGGGGAATCCGAAGTCATCGCCTTGGCCTTGGAGCGCGAGGACACGATCGCGATCCTCGACGATCTGCGCGCCCGGCGAATGGCGCGCGAACTCGGTGTCCGCTTCACGGGTACTGCCGGAATCCTCCTCAAGGCCAAGTCCGCCGGTTTGCTTGCTTCGGTGGCCGATGCCATGGTGGCGATGGCGCCCTCGGGGTTCCGGTTCTCCGACGAACTCCGGAACGAGATCCTCCGCCTTGCTGGCGAGGACCCAGCATCGGAGCGCAGGACGCGCTGATCGGGGTCCGTCGAAACCGGGCGATCTGAGTGAAGTCGGAAACGGGGTTGCACTCCGGGTCCCGATTTCGACCCGATTGGAAGCGTGACGCAGGGGACGGCGGCTGACGGTCCGTGACGCTCGCCATCCTGTAAGTCACTATTCTCCCACTTGCAAACCCAGAGCCGCCGCCGGCTGCTTCCCCTTGGCAGTCTTGCCAAGGCCGACGTCGCGAGCTCGAATCTCGTCTCCCGTTCCATGGAAAAGCCCCGATGATGCCGGGGCTTTTTCGTATCCGGGCGCAGGCGGTCTGGACCGCGGTCTCCGTGAGCGAACGACGATCGGCTTCCCACCGGTCACCCCTCCAGTTCCTTCAACAGCCGGGCCGTCGGCCAGCGCTCGACCCCGTGGCCGTCGAGATCGCGATCGTTCGTCCACAGTGGCAGCCCGAGCGCCCGGGCCAGTGCCAGCGGGTGCGCGTCGTCCGGATTCCGGTCGCGGAGGTCCCGCCGGGCGCGGGCGAGGTGGCGCCGGTAGTCGGCCGGGGCGTGCACGTGCATCGGGAGCAGCCGCCACTGGAGTTGGACGACCTCCGGGGGCAGCCGGTACTTCGCGGCCATCAGCGGCAGGTACTCGGCCACTTCGTCCGCGTTGAAACGGGCGACGTGGACCTCGACACCGAACCCGGCGATCACGCGCAGGGCGGCCTTGCCGATCACCGCCGACAGCAGGACGTTAGCGTCCGCGACGACGGCGGCGATGGGCATCGAAGTCCTCCTGGACCGCTTCCTCGGTGACACCCTGGGCCTTCAGCATCGCGTCCAGGTACTTCCCCAGCACGCGGCACATCTCGCGACGGAGATCGGTCGGGACGTGGTCCGGATCGTCCAGCGGCAGGTACAGGCCGGAGGTCTTGCCGTGCTTCATGACGAGGACGGGCTCGTTGCCACCGAAGTACGTCGCCAGGTTTTCCCGGATCTCCCGGATTCCAGCCACCCGCATCGCCCTCACCTCCCGTCACGAAGGTAGGACTTGCGAAGGCTTGTGTAAACAGTTGTGTACAACGGGATGGTTCATGACTCGGTATATATCGTATTCGTTGATAGAATTAGTGTTCATGAGCCCGCCGGCGGCCGGGGGGCGCGGCGCCGCCGCTACTTCACGGTGACCTTCTGCATCACGACGTTCGTGCGGGGGCAGTCGTTGGCGTCGCGGGGCTGGGCGACGATTTTCGCGACGACGTCCATGCCCTTCGTGACCTGGCCGAACAGGTTGTACTTCTTGGGCAGCTTGCCGTACAGGCTCTCGGCGCAGATGAAGAACTGGCTGCCGTTGGTGTTGGGGCCGGAATTCGCCATCGCCACCGCGCCCTTGATGTACTCGCCCTTCACCGGCTCGTCCTTGAACTCCCTGCCGGGGCCGCCGCTGCCCCAGCGCGCCTTCTTGGACGGATCCTTCGTCAGCGGGTCGCCGCCCTGGATGACGAAGCCGGGGACCACGCGGTGGAACAGCGTGCCGTCGTAGAAGCCCTTCTTCGCCAGCGTGACGAAGTTCTCGACGGTCTTCGGCGCCTTGTCGGGGTACAGCTCCATCTCGATGGTGCCCAGCGTCGTCTCGATCGTGACGACGGGGTTCTTCGCCTTGGCCTTGGCGCCCTTGGCCAGCGCCGGCGCGGACATCGCCAGCATCGACACGACGATCGCGAACACGAACGGGGTCCTCATGGGCGGCTCCTTTCCCGCGGGTCCGGGGCCCGTCCCCGGACGCGACGGGGGCATTGTACGCCGGGGCGCGAAGGCGGGGGCGATGGGGTGTGGTGAATCGACGGGGAGGCGCGTCAGCGGGGCATCAGTTCGCGACGGATCCCCTCCGCCAGCCACGACCGGATCAGCGTCTGGTAGGGGATCGCCTTCTGCGTGGCGATCTTGTGCAGGGCGACGATCTGCGCCGCGTCCAGCTTGATGGACACGTTCTTCAGCCTGCGGCGGCGCACGCCCTTCAGGATCTGCCGGCGGAGCTCCTCGTCCAGCGCGAACTCGACCGGTCCCTCCTCGATCTGCCCCAGCACGCCCTCGCGGTCGTAAAGGGCCGCAAGGTCCTCGACCTTCTTCGTCGGCTTCTTCATCGTCGTCCTCCCCGGTGCGCCTGGAAGTAGCGGCGCTCCGCGGTCGTCATGTCCCAGCCCGTGATCGGCCGCACGCCGCCGTGGTCGTTCACCTGGAACACGATGACCAGCAGCCGGCCGGACATCGCCGGGCCGAACACGGCGTAGTGCCCCCGCTTCGTCTTCCGGAACAGGGGCGACACGACGAACACCTCCTCGGCCTCGCCCGGCTCGATGCCGTACCCCAATGCCAGGTGCAGCTCGTTGCCTTCGTCCCACTCGAAGTCCTGGATCCTCACCGGCAACCTCCGGCGCCTGAAGTAATACATAACATTACCCACTGGAGGGCGTCAAACGGCACGTCTGGGGCGTGCCACGACGGTGGATCGCGAGAATCGAGGGGCTGTTTCAGAGCCCGGCAATCCTGCAGTCGCGAAGCGGAAGCGACCCGGTCAGACCCGGTCCACGCCGGCCACGTCGGTCCGGACGAAGTCCTGGCCCTTGTACAGGAGGGGTTCGCCGGAGGCGCGGGCGAGGGCGTAGGCGAAGCAGTCGCCGAGGTTCAGCCCGGCCGGGTGGCGGCCCTTGCCGTACCGGACGTAGGCGTCGCGCCCCAGGGCCGCGTGTTCCGGGGTCACCGGGACCACGTCGACACGCGCCTTCAGCAGCAGCAGGTGTGGATTGCGACGAGCGGCAACAAAGGGACGGGCCCGGATCGAGGATCCCCGGCGGCAGGGTGTGCCGGCGACGAATCCGGGGTAGCATTGCGGCGGCGACGGGAGGAGGCGGGGCATGCAGTCGCGGTTCCTGGCGGCGATCGGGGTCCTGTGGGCGACCGGCCTGGCGGGGGCCTCCCTGTCCTGCGGCGGCGCTTCCGGGGAAGGAGGGCGGGACCTCGCATCGCACGACGCGGCCCCGGATGCGCTTCCCGACGCGGCCCCCGGGGACGCCGACGCGGCGGACGCGGGAACGGACGCGGGGACGGAGGTGGGCCCGGTACCCGGCTCCGTCGCCGGACTCGTGCGGGAATCGGGCGGCGGGCCCGTCCTGGCGCAGGCCCGGGTGGTGCTGTCCCCCGGGGACGACGAGGCCCTGACCGACGACGCGGGCGCCTTCCGCTTCGACCCGGTGGCCCCCGGCACCTACACGCTGGCGGCCAGCCGGGAGGGATACCGGCCCGGGACGCCGCGACAGGTCACCGTCGCGGACGGCCAGCAGGTCCAGGTGACGCTGGAACTGGACGCCGAGGTCGCGGATTCGTGCCGCACCTGCCACGCGGACACCGCGCTGCTGCTGGCGGACCTGGCCGCTGATCCGCTGCCCGTTCCCCCGGAGGGAGTCCACCTGGGAGAGTGTTGAGGCGGCTCCGTACCGGAGGCTCCGGTACAGGAGAAGGTGTTCGTTCCCGCCTCTTTCTCGAAGGACCGGCTGCACGGCGGCATGGCGTGCACGACCTGCCACGGCGGCGACCCGGCCGGGACCACCCGGAAGGCCGCGCACGCCGGGCTGCATCCCGACCCCAGCCAGACCCGCCCGCAGGAGACCTGCGGCCCGTGCCACCCCGGCATCGTCGCGGACCACGTGCGCAGCCTGCACGCCACCGAGGCGGGCAAGCGGCACGCCGTCGAGGTGCGGGCCGGCGGCCCCCTGGCCGGGAACCTGGACGCGGCCTACCGGGCCCACTGCGGGACCTGCCACGCCAGTTGCGGCCAGTGCCACGTCAGCAGCCCTGCCAACGCCGGCGGCGGCCTGCTGGAGTCCCACGCCTTCGTCCGTTCCCCCCCGAACGTGCTGACCTGCACCGGCTGCCACGGAACCCGCGTGATGAAGGAGTACCGGGGCCAGAACGCCGGCATCCCGGCCGACCTCCATAGCGGCCAGGGGATGCAGTGCACGGACTGCCACGACGGGGCCGAGATGCACGGCACGGGGGCGTCGGACCTGACGCACCGCTACCAGGTGCCCACCGCCCCTTCCTGCCAGGAATGCCACCCGGACGACGCGTCCTTCCGCCAGCAGCCCTTCCACCAGCCGCACCGGGACGGGGACGGGGACCTGACCGTGTCGTGCCAGGTCTGCCACGCCGCACCTTACAAGCACTGCAACGACTGCCACGTCTCGGTGTCGGCGCAGGGCCTGCCCCAGTCCGAGGTCAACCCCCCCGACCACGTGTCCATGCTGGGGCTGAAGATCGGATACAACCCCCGCCGGGACGCCCTGCACCCGCAGCGGTTCGTGACCCTGCGGCACGTCCCCGCCGCGCCGGCGACGTTCTCGTATTACGGCCAGGATCCGCTGCCGGCGTTCGGGGCGGCGCCCACCTGGGTCCTGTCCACCCCCCACACCATCCGGCTGCGGACGGACCAGGCCGGGGACTGCACGACGTCCTGCCATGGCCGGCGGGACCTGTTCCTGGGACCGGCGGACCTGCCGCCCGGCGAGGAGGACGCGAACGCGTCGGTGGTAGTGGCGGTGCCGCCCGGTTCGTGAGGCGGTCCGGTCGCGGCGGCCCGTCCCGGGCTCAGTATCGCAGCAGGCTGTCCAGCACGCTGCCCAGGTTGCCCCGGTTGCCCGTGGACCACAGGTAGGCCATGTTCGACCCGTCCAGGACCATGTCGTAGGGGATGCCCTGGAAGCCGTACGGGTACACGTGGTTCGCGGTGGTCTCCCAGCCCGGATCGAAGAAGGTGAGCGCCGGGTCCAGGCCGTGGGCGTTCGCGTAGGCCAGGCAGTCCTGGGCCGTGGGCGGCTTGCCGGCCCGGTTCTCGCCCAGGATCACCCACAGGCCCAGGTCCCCCCGCCACGCCTGGTACTTCTCGTACGCCTGCGGGGCGTACTCGTTGCAGACCGGGCACCAGGCGGTGACCAGCAGCAGCCACATCGCCTTGACCTGGCCGCACAGCGAGTGCAGCGACACCGACTCGCCGTTGCAGTTCGTCAGCGAGAAATCGCCGATGTTCTGGTCCAGCAGGACGTCGGTGCTGTCCGCCACGCACCCGGGCTGCGGGACCGCCAACCGCACGTCGTCCGTGGCCAGTTCGTGGCCGTCCATGCACCAGGTCCGGCCGTCGGCCGGGACGTAGGAGGCCCAGTCCATGTCGATGATGGCCTCGCGGAACAGCACGTCGCGCAGCACCGCCGTGAACGGTCCCGAGGCCCCCTCCAGCGCCTGGATCTCCAGCACGCCCTCGGTGGCCAGGTACTGGCGCGCGCACCCCTCGTTCGTGCAGTCCTCGGCCAGCCGGATGCAGATGTCGCACTTCGAGTACTTGCTGGCGGTGAACGGGTACGTGCCGGGGCCCAGCGGGCCCTGGAAGGGGGACGCCTGCCGGATGTCCAGGGTCAGCACGTCCAGCGGGGTGTCCTCGGCCGACAGCACCTGCAGGAAGAAGGTCCCCTTCGACCCGTCGATCGGCTTGTACGAACTGGTCATCTTCACGTTGTCGAAGCCGGTCCGGCCGCAGGGCACCTTGCAGGCGCCGTCAGATCGGAAGAGCACACGT
>CALJUR010000094.1 GCA_937975765.1 uncultured Myxococcales bacterium | reverse complement strand
CTGCTCCGAGGCTGGGTGTCTTCGTAGCTTAACGCGTATGGGGCAGAGCCCCCGCTGGCCTCCGTTCCCGGAGGGGCACCCCCGGGACCGGCCTTCCCGGGAACGATCGTG
Source organism: uncultured Myxococcales bacterium (assembly GCA_937975765.1). Taxonomy (GTDB): domain Bacteria; phylum Myxococcota_A; class UBA9042; order DTJE01; family DTJE01; genus CAIZWN01. Next base: position 37,494 of record CALJUR010000094.1, on the reverse strand, counting down.
CACGCCACCAGGAGGCGGGGAACGGGGCCCCCGCCCTACAAGGGCCAGGCAGCGCGGACGTTCATCGCGATTTCAGGGAGTTGCGTCACCAATAATGGTGACTGTCCCCGAATTTAGGGAGTTGCGTCACCAATAATGGTGACTGTCCCTGAATTAGAACCGGGCGCGGGCCATCAGGGTGAAGCCGTAGGCGGCCGGGTCCTCGAATTCGCGCATGGTCTGGCGCTCGCCCGTCGGGTCGATCACCAGCCGCGTCAGGTTCTCGTCGTACACGAACTGGAAGTTCCCCAGGATCGCGAACATCTCGGACAAGTCCCACTGCAGGCCCACGCGCAACTGGTAGATCGGCACCACGTCGAACCCCTGCGGCAGCCGGTCGCGGCGCGTCGCGTCCCGAACCACCTGCACCGTCTTCGGGTCCTCGGTCTGGAACGTCGCCGGGATCTGCATCCCGCCCGTGATGAACGGCAGCAGGTGCACCTTCTCGAAGTACCAGTCCAGCGTCCCCGCCACGAACCACTCCGGCGTCGTGTTCGTGCCCGTCTCCGGCAGCGCCACGAACGGCGTCAGGCTGGGCACGTTCTGCAGCACGTACTCCAGGTTCCGCACCAGCCCCACCAGTTGCAGCCGCCCGTGGTCGTACTTGAACTTCGCCTGCATCGCCCCCGCGTAGGCCGGCTGGAGTTTCGTGCTGCCGTACTTCTCGACGTTCTCCAGGTTCTGCACCAGGTAGTTGAACTCGCCCGACACGCTCCAGCTGAACTTCCCCGGCTGGTACGTCTCCTTCCACCAGTCCATCACGTTCACGTCCGGGTCGTTCCGGTACAGCATGTAGTCCACCGAGTTCTGGATCGGCAGGCCCTGCCGCACCGTCAGGCGTCCCGATCCTCCCAGCGTGTAGACCTTGTCGCCGATCAGTTCGTCCGTGCGCGAGAACGTCCCCTGCTGGAAGTACCCGAAGCCCAGGTCCAGCCGCACCCACTCCCAGAAGTCGACCCCGACGCCCACCAGCGCGCCGTAGTTCGTCTCCTGGACCGTGATCTCCTCGGCGTCCGCCGAGCCCAGCTGGATGACCTGGCTGACTCGCGCCGTCTTCAGCCCGGCGTACAGCGACAGGCCGATCGGTCCCGCGTCGCCCCGGATGTCGAACTTGAAGCCCGGCGCCGGCCCCGACCGCCGCGTGCTGAAGATGTTCCCGCCGCCCCAGCTGATGTCCCACAGGTAGCCCAGCCGGAAACGTTCCGTGTCGAACGGGAAGAACGTGAAGGCCAGGTAGTTCCGGTCCGCCTTCTGGCCCGTCCATTGCGCCCACGACCACTGCGCCCGAAGGTACGTCCCGTCGTCCATGATGACGTCGCTGACCTTCGGGTTCCCCCCCCCCATCAGGTTGCCCAGGTCCAGTTTCAGGACCAGGCCCGCCTCGGTGTCCAGGCCCTTCAGGAAGCCCGGCATCTTCTTGTACAGGACGATGTGGGTCAGGTTCTCCCGGCCCTTCGTCTTCGAGTTCAGGCTGTCCATGAACAGCTCGTAGCCCTTGCGGTCGCCGATGCCGACGTCCGGGCTGTCCGGCACCTTCTCGCCGGCGCTCTTCGTCAGGTCGTCGTCGCCGAAGGTCCACGTCAGCCGGGTGTCCATGAAGTCCCCGGCGCGCGCCGACGCCGGCGCCAGCCACACCGCCGCCGCGCAGGCCGCAGCCAGCACGCACGTCGCGATCCGGTCCATCCCCACTCGATGCAGTCTCATCAGTCCTCCTCCCCCGTCCGGGGACGGACGCAGGCCTCGGTCGGGGGCATCGGCGTGCCCCCGGTCGTCAGGTCATCCATGCACCGCGGCTCGAGAATCCACGGTGTCGGCTTCAGGAACGACAGGTTGCGCAGCGTGCCGGTGATGGCCGGCATCGTGCGCGGCACCGACGCGTCGAACGGCTGGAACGACGGCACGCTGTCGCGGGTGGACACCCACAGTTTCACGCCGCCCACGTTCACCGGCCACTGCCCGTACTCCGCGTACTGGGTCAGTTCCAGGCACAGCGGGTTCGCGTCGCACTTCTCGCGGCACTGGCACTCGGCGCTGCACTCGTTCGTGTCGTAGTCGCGGAAGTCCACCGCGCCGTCGTCGTTCAGGTCGCAGTCCACGAAGTCCTTCGCCGGGTCCGCCACCTTCACGTTCGTGACGCGCACCAGGGCGGCCTCCAGGCCCTCCATCGCGATCGGGCCCTTCCCCTTCAGCACGTCCGCCGTGACCGCGTAGGGTTCGGGAATCGCGCACGCGCCGTCCTTCGACGGGTCCCACAGGTGCAGTTCCCACGAAGGGAAGTTCATCTCGGTGAACTTGTAGAACTCGCTGAGGATCCCGGACACCTTCACCAGCCGGTCGCACGGCCGCAGCACCACCGGCTGTTCGCCTGCGCAGGAGAGGCTCTCCCCCTCGTCGGCCTCGCACACCGGCACGCTGGTCGGCGTGTTGAAGTTGAACACGAACAGGTGGTTGTATCCCAGCCCGGACGTGTCGGACACGTCCGTCACGAACATGCCGTCCGAGGTGACCCGGGTGATCACCAGCGCGCCCTGGTCCACCGTCACGGTCTCGCCGTCGTAGGGTGTCGCGGTCGAGTAGCCCTGCACCTCGGCCAGCCGGGGGTTCCGGATCCAGATCGGCGTCGAGACGCCCGCCGCGCCCGAACCCGGTGTCTCGCTGTCGTCGTTGGCGTCGATGCAGCCCGGGTCGGCCATGTCGAACAGCCCGTCGCCGTCGTCGTCCACCCCGTTCGAGCAGGCCGACACCGTGCCGATCTGCGTGCGCGGCAGGTAGCCGTTGTCCTCGACCCAGATGCGCGACTCGCCGAAGGCGCCCGTCAGCGACAGTTCCACGCCTTCCCGGTGGCCGTCGACCAGCAGGATGTCCGTGTTGATGATCCCCTCGCCGGGGGTCACGGACACGCGCCCGGGCCGCGCCGACAGCCGCAACCAGCGGTCGCCGGCCAGCCGCCCCGACCCGTCCGCGGCCAGGACCTCGATGTCCACCGCCAGTTTCAGACCCTTGGCCGAGTTCATCGGGTCGGGCAGGTCCAGCAGCGCCGCCGGGCTGCCCAGCCCCTGCCCGTCCACCCGCCGGATCGACACGGTCATGCCGCCGGCCTCCAGGGACCAGTCGCGATCGCGATCGGACTCGCAGCCCCCGACCGCGACGACGGCCGCCAGGAAGGCCAGCCGGGCGGATCGCCCGGTTCGCGTCACGCGTCCCATCCTCCCCCTCATGGCGGCAGCAGTTTCAGCCGCCCGTCCTCCGCGATGCCGTTCGTCCTGTCGACGCACGCCATCACCGCGCACGCCTGCCACGCGCGGGCTTCCTGCTGGCACGCGCACTGGATGCCCGCCGCGCCGTCCTCGCGCAGGGCATCGCACTGCGCCGCGAACCGGGCGGCCACGTCGACCTGGCACTGCGCCAGGATGCATCGCCCGCCGGCCTCGCAGGTCGCCGGCCGCACGCACTCGCCGCCTTCCCATTCCGCCCGTTCCAGGCATGCGCACGCATAGCCGTCGTCGCAGCCGCCCTCGCCCGGCCCGTCGTGCGTGCACGCCTTCATCGCGCCGCACGGCAGCCCCTGCCGCAACTGGTCCATCAGCGCGTCGCGCTGGGGGACGCCGGTGTCGATCTGCGTGGTGTTCCTCTTCAGCACCATGAACCCGGACCCTCCCTTGGCGATGTAGTTGTTCACCGCCACCGAGTACTGGTCCAGCAGGTTCACCTGCATCCCGTTGATCACCAGGCTGACCGCGTAGCCCTCGGCGTCCGGCGCGGGCTTCTCCCAGTCCGGCGGCCGCAGCGCCAGCGAATCCGGGTGCTGGTCGGGCCGCCCGCACTGCAGCACGGCCAGCACGCCCGCGACCTGGGCCTGCGCCTGGCAGCCGCGGCTGGCCGACCGCCGCGCCACGTAGTCGAACAGTTCGACGACTTCGCTTCCGGACAGGTACATCGTCGTGATGCTGTTCTCGAACGGGAACACGTTGTACAGGTCCGCCACGGTCACCGGGCCCGCGTACAGGTCGGTGCGGATGCCCAGCGAGTTCGTCAGCGCGAAGTCCGTCTCGACGCCCTTGCGGCGCTGCATCGCCGACGCGACCAGGTTGCCCAGCGGAGAGTCCCCCCCCGACGCCCCGAACCGTTTCGCGTCCACGGGGGCGTACCCGAGGATCTGGTCCAGCGGCACCTGCTGCTCCAGCAGGTCCTGGTATGGCTGCATCATTTCCAGCACCTGCCGATCCTCGCCGACCCGCTTGTCCACCGGGATCACCCGGTACTGGAACGACGCCAGTTCCCAGTCGTTGTCCGCCTGCCGCCCGGCACGCGCCTCGGACCCGTCCTGCGCGTCGGTACACTTCGGGTCGTTCGTGTCGGCCAGGCCGTTCCCGTCGTTGTCGACGCCGTCGGTGCACGGCCCCGCCTGCCGGAACACCGCGTCGAAGCGCCCCACGTACTTCGCGAAGGCGCCCGAATGGGCCAGCGGCACCCTGCGAGGCGGCGGCGGCAGGAAGCCGAGGTCGCGCGGCATCGGGTAGCAGGCGTTGTCCGCCGCGTCGGAGATCCTCTGGGCGATCTCGGCCTCCCGCTGGGCGGCCGGGAGGTCCAGGACCTCGCCGGGAATCGGAACCTCGGCGTCCAGCAAGGATCGGCACGCCGCCACGATCGCATCCTCGTCCATCCGCGGCATCACGCGCCCGGCTTCCTCGGATACCGACTCCAGCAGGCGCTTCGCGTCGTCCACCAGGCCCAGGCATGCCTGGTCCGCCAGCGCCCCCGGGCGGGCCCCGCCGATGCCGTTCCACATCGACCTCGCGGCCTTCGTGCAGGCCGTCCGGAAGTACCGCGTGGCGATCTCGTAGTAGCACTCGCCGCCGTCCTCCAGCACCTTGGGCGGGTCCAGCACGACGTGGTGGTGGCCGCCCAGCACGAGGTCCGCGCCCGACGTGCACCGGATCAGTTCCTCGTCCTCGGTCAGGCCCAGGTGCGACGCGACCACGATGACGTCCACCTGCCCGCGCAGCAGGTCGATGAAGAACTGCGTGGCCTCGGCGAAGTCGATGGGCGTGATGCCCAGGTTGTTCGCCGCTTCCGCCAGCGAGGACATGCTGGAGGTGTTTCCCAGGCCGATGACGCCGACGCGCAGCCCCTGCAGGTTGAAGATCTCGTAGGGCTGGACCAGGTCGGCCAGCGGGGGCATCAGCGGGGTGATCGCGGAGTACAGGTAGTAGTTCGCCGCCAGCACCGGGAAGTTCGCGAAGCGCGCGATCTTGTCCGCGACGTTCGCCTCGCCCGAGTCGAACTCGTGGTTGCCCAGGGCCATCACGTCCACGCCCATCAGGGACAGGGCCTTCATCTCGACCTCGCCCTGGAACACGTTGAAGATGGGCGCGCCCTGGAACGAGTCCCCGCTGTCGACGTGCAGCGAGCGCCGGACCTGCCCCCGGATGGTCCGCACGACGTGCGCGATCCGGGCGATGCCGCCGAAGGGGCCGTTCTCGTCTGCCAGGCCCAGGTTCTTGTCCGTCTGGGCGACCTTCATCGCGTAGGGGATCAGCCGGGAGTGGATGTCGGTGGTGTGCACGAAGGTGACGCGAACGTCCTGGCCGTCCAGGTCCGGCTGGGGCGTCGAGACCGTGCATGCCGCCGCGACGATGCAGGACGCGACCGCGACAGCGAGGCTCGACCTGGGCATGGCCGGATTCTCCCTGGCAAGACAGGCGAAGATACGTGCAGGCGCGCGTTCCTGTCAACGCACCATTTCCGTGGCACAGGGGCACTTTTTTCTGGCGCCGACGATCGGGTTTCCATAGAATCACCCCGCCCACCGGGGGTCTTTCGCCCCCGGCATCCCGCCGTCTTCCGTCAGGACCGGGTATCCAGGGCAGCTCTCCGCCGAGGTGCACGATGAGGACGTTCGAGTTCGCGACCCCGCATGGCCGGATCGGCATGCTGATCCTGGTGCCCGGGAACCCGCCCGAATACTACTGGAGCGGGCGCGGCGATGTGCCGCCCGAGGTCCGGGACTGCCTGACCCAGGGACTGTCGGACCCCGAGACCGGCGAACGCGTCGCTGGAGACCGGGGCGAGGACTTCCTGGAAGTCATGATGCTGGAGTTCGCCCGCGGCCGGCACATCGCGGGCCGGAAGGGGATGCCCATCCGGGACCTGCCCCCGAACGCCCGCAAGGTGCCGTACACCCCCGGTGTCGCAGGCTGGTTCCGCAGCTAGTTCCGTGGTACAAACATCCCGGTCCGACACCGGATCGACGATGACTTCACGCCGACGCACCTCGGTGCTCGCATTGGCCGCCCTGCTGGCCGACCTGGCCGGCCCGGCGCTGGCGACGGCTGCCCCTTCCGCCTCCCGCGCGCCGCGCGCCGCCCCCTGTCGCACCCGCCAGGTGCTGGTGGCGATCACGGGCCCCGAGAACCCCGGGACCGTGGAGTTCCGCCGTTCGGTCGTCCAGGCGCTGTCCCGGTTCGGCTGCTACCGGACCGTGGACCCGGTGGAGAGCCTGGAGGCCGGCATGGCCGCGGGACTGGCCCGGGTGGACTCGGGCCGCGAGGCTCTGGAGCAGGGGCGCCAGGCCTTCCTGGACATGCGGATCGGCGCCGCGATCCCGCTGCTGGAGCGCGCGTCGGACGATTTCTCGAACGCCTTCGGCCACCTCCCGCACTCCGGCCCGCTGGTCGAGGCACTGCTGACGCTGGGCGCGTCGATGGCCGTGGACGGCGACGAGGCGGGCGCCCGCAAGGCGTTCGTGGGGGCGCTGCACCTGCGTCCGGACGCGATGGTGCGGGACGTCACGACCCTGCCCGAAGCCGCGAACGCGTTCAAGGCGGCGATGGGGGCGGTCCGGGCGAACCGGACGGGGTCCCTGCTGGTGGACAGCGACCCTCCGAACGCCGAGGTCTACCTGGACGGCGCCTTCGTGGGCCCGGCGCCGTACGACCAGCCCGCGGTGGCCGCGGGGTCGCACTGGGTGGTGCTGCGCAAGGCCGGGTTCGAACGGAAGAGCGCGCGGGTCGAGGTCCCCGACGGCGGCACGGCGTCGCTGCTGGGCGAGGCCGCGATCCTGGCCCCGTCCCGACGGCGTCCCCTGTACGAGACGGCGATGGCCAAGCTGTCGAAGTCCGGGCCGGACCGCGGCCCGAAGGACGGCGTCGAGGATCTGAAGGCCCTGTTCCTGTCCGACCTCCTGCTGGTGTTCGACCCGGGCGCCGGCGGCCTGTCGGCCTCGCTGTGGGACCTGGAGACGATGGAGCGGGTCTGGGTCGGGAAGGACGCGGCGACCACCGGGCTGGGTCGCGGGGCCGCCGAGGACCTGGTGGCACGCGCCATCCAGGCCAATGACGCCCGAGGCAAGGTGCAGGAGAGCGGCGCCGCGACGATCCAGGCGAAGTCCGGCATCGCCTCGAAGTGGTGGTTCTGGACGGTGCTGGGGGTGGTCGTCGCGGGAGGCGTCGCAGGGGTGCTGGCCTGGCAGCTCGACAAGGGAAGCAACGCGCCCGACGGCCTGGACCAGGACGGCACGGGCGCCGTGGTGGTGAGGTTCTAGCCCGCATCCGGCGGCCGTCCGGCGGGGGCCGGAAGGCGTTGCCCGGGACTTCTGGAGGCTCCTGATGAAGCGCTGGTTCGTGGTGGTGTCGATCGTCGCCCTGGCGGGCGAGGCCCGGGCGCAGACCGAGGCGGTGGACTGGTTCCGTCTGGGTGCCCAGGAACTGGCCTCGGGCGCGCTGGAGAAGGCGACGGACGCGTACGAGAAGGGCGTGGCTGCCCGGCCCGAGGCCCGCGAGGGCTGGTACAACCTGGGAATCGTGTACGGGCGGCGCCGCATGTTCGCCAAGGAGATCCAGGCGTACCAGAAGGCGCTGGACGTGGACCCGCAGTACGTGAACGCCCTGCACAACCTGGGCGTCGCGTACATGGACCAGGGCCAGAAGGACAAGGCGGTCGAGACGCTGCAGAAGGTGGTCGAGTTGCAGCCCGACGCCGGGGACGGGTGGAACAACCTGGGCGTGGCCCAGCTGGAGAAGGGGAACCTGAAGGAGGCCCGCGATGCCTTCGCGAAGGCGGCGGAGGTGCTGCCCCAGTCGCCCGATCCCCGCTTCAACCTGGGCGTCTGCTTGATGCGCATGGCCGAGAAGGAGCCCGCATCGGCCACCCGCGACCCGCTGCTGGCCGACGCGCTGAAGGCGTTCGACGAGACGCTGCAACTGGACCCGGCCAGTTTCCGCGCGGCCTACAACACCGGCGTGGTCCGGCACCGGCAGGGCGACGCCGCGGCCGAGATCGAGGCGTACCGGCGGGCCATCGCGCTGAAGACCGGCCACGGTCCCTCGCTGTACAACCTGGCAACGGCGCTGTCCGCCAAGGGCGACAAGGAGGCGGCGGTGAAGGCGTGGGAGGCGTACATCGAGTCCGCCCGGGCGGATACCGGGGAGCGCCCCTTCCTGGACTCCGCCCGGAAGGAACTGAACCGCCTGCGCGGCCAGTAGCCCCGAACCGGTTCGCGGCCGCCCGCGTTCCTCCCTCCCGCGCCCCTGCCTCCCTCGTCCCGTTATGCATCCCCTTGCATTCCCGCAAGTCTTGCGGCCCCCGCCGGTCGTGCACAACGTCTGCCAGGACCGGAACGGAGGGCTTCGGGATGCGGTTCGACAACTTCACCACCAAGGCGCGCGAGGCCATCGAGGCGGCGGCGCAGAACGCCACCCGGCTGGGCAACCCGGAACTGGAGGTCGAGCACCTGCTGGCGGCGATCCTGGCCGACCCGGAGGGATCGGTCACCAGCGTGCTGCAGCGGATCGAGGCGGACCCGCGCGGGCTGAAGCGCCAGGCCGATGCCCTGCTGGATCGCCTGCCCCGCGTCCAGGGCGGGCAGGTGTCGATGGGCCGCCGCTTGAACGAGCTGCTGCCCGAGGCCGAGAAGGAGGCGCGGTCGTTCAAGGACGACTACGTCGGCACCGAGCACATGTTCCTGGCGATGCTGGACGCGAAGGAGGGCGACGGCCCGGACCTGCTGCGGCAGGCGGGCGTGACGCGGGACCGGTTCCTTCTGGCCCTGAAGGACGTGCGCGGCGGCCAGCGCGTGACCGACCCCGAGGCCGAGGAGCGGTACCGGGTGCTGGAGAAATACACCATCGACCTGACGGCCCGGGCCCGCCAGGGCAAGCTGGACCCGGTCATCGGGCGCGACGACGAGATCCGGCGCGTGGTCCAGGTGCTGTCGCGGCGCCAGAAGAACAACCCGGTCCTGGTGGGCGAGGCGGGCGTCGGCAAGACCGCCATCGTCGAGGGCCTGGCGCAGCGCATCGTGAAGGGCGACGTGCCCGAGACGCTGAAGGACAAGCGGCTGGTGGCCCTGGACATGGGGTCGCTGATCGCGGGCACGAAGTATCGCGGCGAGTTCGAGGACCGTCTGAAGTCCATCCTGAAGGAGATCGAGGGGGCGGACGGCGAGATCATCCTGTTCATCGACGAGATGCACACGCTGGTGGGCGCGGGCGCGGCGGAAGGCGCGATGGACGCGTCCAACATGCTGAAGCCGGCGCTGGCGCGCGGTGCGCTGCACTGCGTGGGCGCGACGACGCTGAAGGAATACCGCAAGCACATCGAGAAGGACGCGGCGCTGGAACGGCGGTTCCAGCCGGTGATGGTCGGCGAGCCGTCGGTCGAGGACGCGATCAGCATCCTGCGCGGCCTGCGGGAACGGTACGAGATCCACCACGGCGTGCGGATCCGGGACGCGGCCATCGTGGCGGCGGCGGTGCTGTCGAAGCGGTACCTGCCCGACCGGCACCTGCCGGACAAGGCGATCGACCTGATCGACGAGGCGGCCAGCCGGCTGCGCATGGAGATCGACAGCGTGCCGGTCGAGGTGGACGACGTCGAGCGGCGCATCGCGCAGCTGGAGATCGAGCGGCAGGGGCTGGTCCGCGAGGAGGGGACCGCGGCCGAGGATCGCCGGAAGACCGTCGAGAAGGAGATGGCGGACCTGAAGGAGCGGGCGTCGGCGCTGCGGGCGCACTGGAAGGACGAGAAGGCGGCGGTCTCCGAGATCCGGACGGTCAAGGGCGAGATGGAGGCGGCGCGGCACGAACTGGAGACGGCCGAGAGGCGCGGCGACTGGGAGGCGGCGGCGCGCGTGAAGTACGGTCGCGTGCCCGAACTGCAGAAGCGGCTGGAGGCGCTGTCGGCGCGGCTGGCCGAGGTCCAGCAGGACCGGCGGATGCTGAAGGAGGAGGTCGTCGAGGAGGACGTGGCGAAGGTCGTGTCCGCGTGGACCGGCATCCCGGTGGCGAAGATGCTGGAGGGCGAACAGCGCAAGTTGCTGGCGATGGAGGACCGGCTGCGCCAGCGCGTCGTGCACCAGGACGAGGCGATCTCGGCCATCGCGAACGCGGTGCGGCGGTCGCGGGCGGGGCTGGCGGACGCGGCGCGTCCGATCGGGGCGTTCCTGTTCCTGGGGCCGACCGGCGTGGGCAAGACCGAACTGGTGAAGGCGCTGGCGGACTTCCTGTTCGACGACGAGGCGGCGATGGTCCGCCTGGACATGAGCGAGTACATGGAGAAGCACTCGGTGGCGCGGCTGATCGGCGCGCCCCCGGGGTACGTCGGGCACGAGGAAGGCGGCCAGCTGACCGAGGCGGTGCGGCGGCGGCCCTACGCCGTGGTGCTGCTGGACGAGGTCGAGAAGGCGCACCCGGACGTGTTCAACGTGCTGCTGCAAGTGATGGACGACGGGCGCCTGACCGACGGCATGGGGCGCACCGTGGACTTCCGCAACAGCCTGCTGGTGATGACGTCGAACCTGGGGTCGCAGGCCTTCCACGACTCGGCGGCGCGGTTCGAGCCGACGGCCGAGGAGAAGGCGCGGGTGCGGGAACAGGTGATGGAGGCGGTGCAGGCGGCGTTCCGGCCCGAGTTCCTGAACCGGCTGGACGAGGTCGTGCTGTTCAACCGGCTGGACCGCGCGGACATGGAGCGCATCGTCGACATCCAGATGGGGCGCGTCGAGAAGCGGCTGGCCGAGCGGCGGCTGTCGCTGCGGATGACGGACGCGGCACGGACCTGGCTGGCCGAGTCCGGCTGGGACCCGGTGTACGGCGCGCGTCCACTGAAGCGGGCGATCGAGAGGCACCTGCTGAACCCGCTGGCCGGGGAGATCCTGAAGGGGCGATTCCCGGAAGGGTCGATCGTGCGGGTGGACGCCGGAACGGCGGGCCTCACGTTCCACGAGGCGGCCCAGGCTTCCTCCCCCCTGTAGGGCGGGGGCCCCGTCCCCCGCCTGCGAACGCGAGGGTCACCCGCACGTCCCCATCTGGTCCGGGGCGCACATCCCGCACATCGGGCACAGGTCGATGCAGCCGCAGACCGACGCGCCCTGGCACCGGGTCCCGACGCCGCAGTCCGCATCCTCCCAGCAGCAGGCGACGTCGCCGATACACGACGGGCCGGCCGGATCGTCCACGCAGGATCCGGGCAGGTCGCCCAGGCCGCCCTGCGCGCGGCACACCTTGCCCGCGTCGCAGTCGGCGTCCACCCAGCAGCAGCCGGTCGGCATCGGCACGCAGGTCCCCGACCGGTCGGGTTCCGCGCAGTCCGCGTCGCAGGCGCAGACCGAGGCGCCCATGCACGTGTACCCGGTCGGGCAGTCCTCCTGCGACCAGCACTCGCCGTACGTCAGCGCAGGCTTGCAGGTGCCCAGGCCCGCATGGCCGCCGCCGCAAACCCAACCCGGGCCGCAGTCGGCGTTCTTGCCGCAGCAGGCCGGCATGATGAAGTCGAACCCGGGCCCGACGTCCTGCACGTCCGGAACGTCCTGCACGTCCTCCTGCCAGTACTCGTGGACGTCCTCGACGACGTCGCCGCAGTTGGGGATCATGCACGCATCGGTGTAGTAGCAGCCCCAGCCGGCCCCGTTGCAGGTGCAGACCAGCGACGGGTAGCAGTTGCCGCAGCAGCACTCGGTCCCGTACTCGCAGGTCCGGTACTCGCCACAGTACTCGTCCACCCCGATCGGCGGTTCCGGCGGGCACCCGAAGGGCACGTCGGTGTCCGGGCCCGGGTCCCACATCCCGTCCGGCACGTAGTCCCAGAGGACCTCGGGCGGGGTGTCCTCCTCGACGTCGGGCACCACGTCCTCGATGACGTCCGGGCAGTTCATCGGGTCGGTGTGCCAGCACTGCCACGAGCCGTCTACGCAGGTGCAGCCGTAGGCGGGGGCGCAGTGCCCGCACTGGCAGGCCAGGCCGCCGTACGTGCAGGTCTGCGTGCCGACGCAGTAGTCGCCTTCGTCGGGCATCGTCTGCGGGCACCGCTCGTCGTCGTCGCGAGGGCGGTCGTCGTCCCACCACCAGCATCCGGTCGAAAGAACCAGCGCGAGTACCGGGAACAGCCTGGCGAAGCGCATGTCGCATCCTCCCTGCGGTTGACGGGGCCGGCCGATCGCGACCGGCCGGGAGGTTTTCCCTGCAATCCCCGGGCCAGCGATCGCCGCCTGCGATGCAGGCATCGAACCCCCTGTACCGGAACGGAACCGGCGCCCTTCGAGGCCAGGATCGACCGGGCGCGGGGCATCGTCAAGGGTCCGGGGCATGACAAGCCGATCAGGGAAGCAGGGCGACCGGCAGGAGATCGGAACCGTTCCTACGCGGAGGCGGGCAGGCCGCCGATCAGGGCGTCCAGCGAGGCCCCGGCGTCGCCCAGCAGCATCGTGACCTTCGGGTCCCGGTACAGCGGGTTCGGCACGCCCGAGTAGCCCGGCCGTTCGTCCAGGTTGCACACCACCACCCGCCGCGCGTCCTGCACGTTCAGGATCGGCATCCCGGAGATCGGCGTGTCGTCGGTCTGGATCGCCGCCGGGTTCACCACGTCGCACGCCCCGATCACGATGGCGAGGTCCGTGTCCTTGAACTCGCCGTTGATGTCGTCCATCTCGTACAGCTTGTCGTACGACAGGTCGGCTTCGGCCAGCAGCACGTTCATGTGGCCCGGCATCCGGCCCGCCACCGGGTGGATCGCGAACTTCACGGTGCAGCCGCGCTTCTCCAGCAGGCCCGCCAGTTGCACCACCTTGAACTGCGCCTGCGCCAGCGCCATCCCGTACCCCGGCACGAAGATCGCCGTTCGTGCATCGCGGCACGCGTCCAGGGCGGCCGCCCGCGGGTCGTCCGCGGCCACCGGGGCCGCGTCGGGGGCGACGGACATTCCGCCGATCATCCGGTCCAGCGAGGCGCCTGCGTCGCCCAGCATCATCGTGACCTTCGGGTCCCGGTACAACGGGTTCGGCACGCCCGAGTAGCCCGGCCGTTCGTCCAGGTTGCACACCACCACCCGCCGCGCGTCCTGCACGTTCAGGATCGGCATCCCGGAGATCGGCGTGTCGTCGGTCTGGATCGCCGCCGGGTTCACCACGTCGCACGCCCCGATCACGATGGCGAGGTCCGTGTCCTTGAACTCGCCGTTGATGTCGTCCATCTCGTACAGCTTGTCGTACGACAGGTCGGCTTCGGCCAGCAGCACGTTCATGTGGCCCGGCATCCGGCCCGCCACCGGGTGGATCGCGAACTTCACGGTGCAGCCGCGCTTCTCCAGCAGGCCCGCCAGTTGCACCACCTTGAACTGCGCCTGCGCCAGCGCCATCCCGTACCCCGGCACGAAGATCGCCGTCTTCGCCCCGCGGCACGCCTCGATCGCGGAGTCCCCCGGGTCGTCGGTCGCCGCGGGCGCCTTCGCGGGCGCGGCCTCGATCGCCGGCGCGGCCGGCGCGGCAACCGCCTGCGCCGCGACATCGGCCGGTTTCGCCCCGTTCGCCGCCGCGGGTTTCCCGTTCGTCTTCGCCGACCCCAGCGGGCCGGTGAAAACGCGCAGCAGGCTGCGGTTCATCGCCTTGCACATGACCCACGTCAGGATCGATCCGGACGCCGCGACCGTGGCGCCGCACGCGACCAGCAACGGGTTGTTGATGATCAGGCCGCACAGGGCCGCGGCCACGCCGGCCGTCGCGTTCAGGAAGGAGATCAGCACCGGCATGTCCGCGCCGCCGATCCGGATCGCGAAGACCAGGCCCAGCACCGCCGCCAGCACGCCCAGCACCGACAGCAGCGTCGCCAGCAGGACGGCCTGCCCGATGGCCCCGGCCGCCAGCACCGCCACCGCGGCCATCGCCAGCACCAGCAGCGCCAGGATCGCGTTGTGGCCGCGCAGCACCGTCGGCCGCCCGGGCAGCTTGTTCGCCAGCTTGGCTGCCGCCAGCATCGACCCGCTGAAGGTCGCCGCGCCGATCGCCAGGCCCAGGATGCCGGAGGCCAGGCCGAACGCCGACCCCTCGGCCGGGAACCGCAGCACCTCGACGAACGACACCAGGAACGCCGCGACGCCGCCCGCGCCGTGCTGGAACGCCACCATCGCGGGGATCTGGATCATCGTGACCCGCAGCGCCACGGCGGTGCCGATCGCCGATCCCGCCAGCAGCGCCACGATGACGATCGCGGCGTTCGCCCGGATCGGGTACTGCCACAGCACGACCGCCGCCGCCGCCAGCATCGCGGCCGCGGCGATCAGGTTGCCGCGCCGCGCCCCTTGCGGGTTCCGGAACTGCTGGAAGCCCAGCAGGAAGACGACGATGATGCCCAGGTTGATGGCCAGTCGAATCGCCACGTCGCCAAGCGACGGGCTGGTCGCCAGTTCGGTCATGGTCGCTCCTCTCAGGACTTCTTGAACAGCCGCACCATGCGGTTGGTGATGACGAAGCCGCCGACGACGTTGAAGGCCGCCAGGGCCACCGCCAGCGCCGCCAGCACCGTGTCCGACGCCGCCATCTCCGCGTTGGCGAACAGCATCAGGGCCCCCAGGATGGTCACGGCCGAGATGGCGTTCGTCAGGGACATCAGCGGCGTGTGCAGCAGCGGCGGCACCCGGGAGATCAGCCGGTAGCCGACCAGGGCGGCGCACACCAGGACCGACAGGACCACCACGAGGTCGAAGGTTGTCATGCCCGAACGCCTCCGTTGGCGGGAAGGGAGAGGAGCGGGAGCCTGCGGGTCCGGCGGCGCGGCCCTCGGCATCCCGGGACCGCGCCGCCGCCCGCGTCACGGCACTCAGTGCAACTCGCCGACGGCCTTCAGGAAGCCCTCGTGCAGGATCTTCCCTTCGCGCGTGACCAGCGAGGACTTCGCGATCTCGTCGTCGAAGTCCGGCTTCTCGAGGCCCTTCTTGTACAGGTTCTCGACGTAGTGGAGCATGTTGTTCGCGTACAGCCAGGACGCGTGCACCGGGACGCTGCCCGGGATGTTCTGCACGCCGCTGACCATCACGCCGTTGCACGGCGCTTCCTTGCCGGGCTGGGTGCAGCCGCAGTTGCCGCCCTGGTCGATCGAGATGTCCACGATCACCGAGCCCGGGCGCATCGCGGCGACCATCTCCTTCGTGACCACGACCGGGGCGATCTCGCCGGGAACCAGCGCGCTGAGGATCACGGCGTCGGAATCGGCCACCAGCGGCGCCAGCGCGACGCGCTCCTTCTCGATCCAGTCCGCCGGCAGGGCCTTCGCGTAGCCGCCCTTGCCGATCGCCAGGTCCTCGGGGACCTCGAAGCCTTCCACCTTCGCGCCCAGGGACTTCGCCTCCTCGCGGGCCTGCGGGCGGATGTCGACCGCGGTCACGACGGCGCCCAGCCGCTTGGCGGTGGCGATCGCCTGCAGGCCGACGACGCCCGCGCCGATGACCAGGAACTTGCAGGGCTTCACCGCGCCGATCGCCGTGCCGACCATCGGCACGAACTTGGGCAGGTGCGCGGCGGCCATGATCACGGCCTTGTACCCGGTGATGGTGGACATGGACGTCAGGGCGTCCATCTTCTGGGCCTTGGAGATGCGCGGGATACCGTCCATCGTGAAGGACGTCACGTTGCGCTCGGCCAGCGTCCGGATGATCGCGTGGTGCGACGGGGTCGCCGGGTGCAGGAACGTGATCAGCGTGCCGCCCTTGCGCACCATCTCGGCCTCGTTCTTGCCGGTCTGGGCGTTCAGGCAGGGCTGCTTGACCTTCAGGATGATGTCCGACTGGTCGAACAGCTCGGTCACGTTCTCGACGATCTGCGCACCGGCCGCAGCGTACTCCGCGTCCGAAAAGAACGAGCCCACGCCCGCGCCCTTCTCGACCAGCACCGTGAAGCCCAGCGCCTTCAGCTTGCCGACGGTCTCCGGGATCGCCGCCACGCGCCGCTCGTTCGCCATGATTTCCTTCGGAACGCCGATGATCATCTCTTCCCCCTGCTATCACGAGGCGTCCTTTTCCGGACGCCGAAATCCAGCCGGGCCACCCATATCCAGAAAGGGACCCGGCGTCAAGTCCCCGAACCGCACCCGGATCCTCACGGGACATCGGCCGGGGGCAGCCAGGCGACGACGATGCCGAAGGGCGGGTGACAGGAAACCCGCGGTCGCCAGGGCACTGCCACGATTCGACGCCTTTCCCCCCGGCCGATCGGTGCGACAATCGCGGGGGCATCCCGCCCGCCGCTCTCGCACCCTGGAGGCACGCCATGATGGAACGCACGATCGCCCCGGACGCCCGGCCGCTGACGGACGACCTGCTGGCCCGGATGGACGCGTACTGGAGGGCCGCGAACTACCTGTCGGTCGGCCAGATCTACCTGCTGGACAACCCGCTGCTGAAACAGCCGCTGGCTCGCCCGCATGTCAAGCCGCGCCTGCTGGGGCACTGGGGAACCACCCCGGGCCTGAACTTCATCTACCTGCACCTGAACCGCATCATCCGCCAGCACGACCTGGACGTCCTGTACGTCACCGGTCCCGGCCACGGCGGCCCGGGCCTGGTCGCGAACACCTGGCTGGAGGGCACCTACAGCGAACTGTACCCGGACGTCTCGCAGGACGAGGCGGGGATGAAGCGGCTGTTCACGCAGTTCTCCTTCCCGGGCGGCATCCCCAGCCACGTCGCGCCCGAGACGCCCGGTTCGATCCACGAGGGCGGCGAACTGGGCTACAGCCTGTCGCACGCGTTCGGGGCGGCCTTCGACAACCCCGGCCTGATCGTGGCGTGCGTGGTCGGCGATGGCGAGGCCGAGACGGGCCCGCTGGCGACGTCGTGGCATTCCAACAAGTTCCTGAACCCGGTGCACGACGGGGCGGTGCTGCCGATCCTGCACCTGAACGGGCACAAGATCGCCGGTCCGACCGTGCTGGCGCGCATCCCGCACGACGAATTGGCGGCGCTGCTGTACGGGTACGGGTACGCGCCGTTCTTCGTGGAGGGCGACCAGCCGGCCGCGATGCACCAGAAGATGGCGGCGACGCTGGACGCGGTGGTGGCGGACCTGAAGGCGATCCGGGACGACGCCTCCCGCAACGGGTTCACCGGCCGGCCGCGCTGGCCGATGATCGTGCTGCGCACCCCGAAGGGCTGGACGGGCCCGGCGGAAGTGGACGGCAAGCCGGTCGAGGGGACGTTCCGCGCGCACCAGGTGCCGGTCGCGCAGGTGGCGACGAACCCGCAGCACCTGGCCGCGCTGGAGGCGTGGCTGCGGTCCTACCGGCCGGACGAATTGTTCGACGACGCCGGCCGGCTGCGCCCGGATCTGGCCGACCTTGCGCCGCGCGGCAACCGTCGCATGGGCGCCAACCCGCACGCGAACGGAGGCATCCTGCTGCGCGACCTGCGGATGCCCGACTTCCGGGACTACGCGGTGGACGTGCCGCGGCCGGGTACCGTTCCGGCCGAAGCCACCCGCGTCCAGGGGCGGTTCCTGCGCGACGTGATGAAGGCGAACCTCGACCAGCGCAACTTCCGCGTGTTCAGCCCGGACGAGACGGCGTCCAACCGCTGGGGCGCGCTGTTCGAGGTGACGAAGCGTTGCACGACCGCGGAAATCCTGCCCGGGGACGAGGATCTGTCCCCCGACGGCCGCGTGATGGAGATGCTGAGCGAGCACCAGTGCGAGGGGTGGCTGGAGGGCTACCTGCTGACCGGGCGGCACGGCTTCTTCTCGTGTTACGAGGCATTCATCCACATCATCGATTCCATGTTCAACCAGCACGCCAAGTGGCTGAAGGTGACGAAGCACATCCCGTGGCGCCGCCCGATCGCGTCCCTGAACTACCTGCTGTCGTCGCACGTGTGGCGCCAGGACCACAACGGGTTCTCCCACCAGGACCCCGGCTTCATCGACCACGCGGTGAACAAGAAGGCCGACATCATCCGGGTGTACCTGCCGCCGGACGCGAACACCCTGCTGTCGGTGACGGACCATTGCCTGCGCAGCCGCGACTACGTCAACATCATCGTCGCGGGCAAGCAGCCGGACCTGCAGTGGCTGGACATGGACGCGGCGGTCAAGCACTGCAGCGCGGGCCTGGGCATCTGGGAGTGGGCCGGCAGCGACGCGGGCGGGGAACCGGACGTCGTGATGGCATGCGCGGGCGACGTGGCGACGCTGGAGACCCTGGCCGCGGTGCAATTGATGCGCCAGATGTTCCCGGACCTGAAGGTGCGCGTGGTCAACGTCGTGGACCTGATGACGCTGCAGCCGCACAGCGAGCACCCGCACGGCCTGGCCGACAAGGACTTCGACGCGATGTTCACGCCGGACAAGCCGATCATCTTCGCCTTCCACGGGTACCCGAAGCTGCTGCACCGGCTGATGTACCGGCGCAGCAACCACCGCAACCTGCACGTGCGCGGGTACAAGGAGGAAGGCACGACGACCACGCCGTTCGACATGGCTGTGCTGAACGACCTGGACCGCTTCCACCTGGTCGGCGACGTGATCGACCGGGTGCCCGGCCTGGCCGCGCGCGCCGCCCACGCCCGGCAGCACCTGCGCGACCGGCTGGTGGACCACCGGCAGTACATCGCGGCGCACGGCGAGGATCTGCCGGAGATCCGCGACTGGCGGTGGAACGGGTAGCAGCCGGCCTCACGGGATCGCCAGCGGGGTCGAGCCCGCGCAGACGGGCGTCGTGACCGGGTCGCGCCCGGGGCGCCGGACCTCCAGCAGGAAGGGGCGCACGGCATCCGCCTGGATCGAGACGGCCGAGCCCGCGTCGGTGCGCGCCTCGGCCACCAGGCCGACCACGTTGTCCATCCCGACCGGCAGGCGCAGGATCCCGTGACGGTCGGTGCGGTGCAGGTCCCACGCCACCCTCCCCTGCCTCCCGTCCACCTCGAACCCCAGCACGTTCTCGATCAGCATCGCGATGGGCCCCAGGCCCGACCAGCCGACGAAGTCGCGCCGCGAGTACGTCGATGCGTCGTTCGGATCGACCGAGGCGGGACGAGGCAGTTCGGACGAGTAGCACTCCCAGATCGTGGCCGGCTGGCCCTCGGGAGGCCCCGCCCAGACGGCCGCCATGCCGGCCAGGTGGTTTTCGGCGATCTCGCGCGCCAGGCCGGCCTTCCCGATCGCCTCCAGCCCGCGCACGACCATGTAGTTCGTCGGCGCCCACACCGCCCCGTGCCAGTACCCGCCCTCCGGCACGTAGCCGGGCGAGTCCGCGGACAGCGTCGGGACCCGGTGCGGCCGGTCGAACTCGGCCGCGTCCTGCAGGTGCTGCACCAGCCGCGCGGCCCGGTCCGTGCCGGCAACCCCCGACAGCAGGGTCCAGAAGGCCCCGACGTGCTTCGTCATCGACAGGCCCCCGCCCCGCGCCGCGTCGTGGTAGAAGCCGTCCGCGTCGCTCCACAGGGACGCATCGATCGAGGCCGCCAGGTCGTCCGCCTCCGCCTTCCACGTGGCCTCCCGGTCGGGAAGGCCCGCCGCCCCCGCGATGCGCTGCAGCATCCGCGCGTTCAGCACCTGCTGGGCCGACGCGTCGATCCAGCCCTGGTTCGCGACGTCCCCGCGCGGCAGGTTGTCCATGCCGCTGTCCACGCCGTTCTGGCGGTACAGGCCGTCGTCCGCGCCCGTCCGCAGGTGCGCCTTCATCCAGGAGAACTGCCGTTCCAGGATCGGCAGCACCCGCGGAAGGCGCGACGCGTCGCCAGTGAACTCGTACCAGGCCCACTCGACCCACGAGAACAGCGGCGGGTTGACTCCCGGCAGGTCGTCGTCGCCGGGCCAGTACGCCCAGCCGTCGGTTTCCGAGTACTCGCGCCCGATGTAGCCGTCCTCGCGCTGGCGGTCGTAGAAGTTGTCCAGCGACGCCATCACCGGGAACAGCCGCATCCCGTACCGGCCGAACATCGCGATGAAGCAGGTGTCCCACTGGAACAGGTGCTCGCTGAAGCCCTCGTCCATGAATTCCGGCCGCAGCGGGCTGCCGGGCCAGGCGATGCCGACCTTCTCCCACGCCATCCGCCAGGCCTCGTGGTACAGGTCCACCCACTCCGGGTGCGCGTCCAGCACGGGTTCCGGCAGCAGGTCGCGCCAGGGGTCCAGCGGCACCAGGCGTCGCAGCAGGACCTTGCGCCACAGGCCGCCGCCCTTGCCGAACAGCAGGTCCGGCGCGCCCTTGCCCCCGTTGCCCCAGTCCTCCACCCGCACGGCCAGCACGTGGGATCGCCCCGGCTGCAGCAGCGGATCGACCCGCGCGGGCAGCGGCACCCACAGCCAGCAGGATTGCCCGCCCGCGCCGCACGACGAGGCCGGTTGCCCGTCGATCCACGCGTCCCAGGTGTCCTGCGCGCCGCCGATCTCCAGCACGACCGGCGCCCCGACCCAGTCCGCGGGGATGTCCACGGTCGTCCGGTACCAGCCGACGCCGTCCCAGTCCTCGCCCAACTGGCCTTCCCAGGGCTCGCCCGCGCGGATCGGCCGCCACGCCGAATCGTCGAAGGCCGGGTCGAACCATCGCTGCGCGACGCCCTCGTCCCCCCCGTCGGTCGCGAACACCCAGTCCCGCAGGAAGAGGAGGTTGTCGCGAAGCTGCTGCAGCGGTGCGGCGGCGGGGATCGCGGCGGGAGGCCCGGCGTCGGGGCTCACGCAGGCCGAAACGTCGCTGCCAGGGACGTCGCCGCCAGGGAAGTCGGCAACGGGCAGATCGGCCGCCCCGGATCCGCCGGCGCAGGCCAGGGCCAGCGCGGGCAGCAGCGACGACACCAAGACCCGCAAGGCCCGGGCAGGCAGTCGCGTCTGGGACCCTGGGAGGCGGCACGACATGGCACGGCCCGCGTTCCGGGAAGCCCGCCTAGACTAGCGGCCCGCCACGGCCCCCGTCAAACCGCACCGGCCCGCCACCGGCCTGGAATCGGGCCCGCCCGGTTGCGAAGCCGCCCAAAGCCCCTACAATACCTGCGGGCATTCGGGGGTCCCGGTTGATCGATCGCGCGCAGGACGATCCGCGCAACGGCGCCACGGATGGGCAGGGACGGGGCCGCGAGGAAGGCGGCATGCCGGCGCAGGGGTCGTCCCAGCTGGGCGACCGGCTCCACGTCTGCGTCGGGTATTCCTGCAACAACAACTGCATGTTCTGCATGGAGGACGACCGGTCGGCGCGGTACGAAAGGCTGCGCGCGCAGACCCCCGAGGACGTGCGCCGCATGATGGCGCTGGACCCGGACGCACGCGAGGTGATGTTCACTTCGGGGGAACCCACCCTGCACCCGGAACTGCCCGAGTACATGCGGATGGCGCGGGACCTGGGCTTCCCGACGGTCGGCCTGATCACGAACGGGCGGCGGCTGGCCTACAAGCCGTACGCACGGGAGTTGCTGGAGGCGGGCCTGAACCACGTGCTGATCAGCATCCACGGGCCGAACGGCAAGGTCCACGACATGCTGACGCGGTCGAAGGGCGCCTTCGTGCAGGCCGTGGCGGGGCTGGCGAACCTGGCCTCCCTGAAGGCCGAGTTCCCGGACCTGATGGTGCACACGTCGTACGTGGTCAACCGGTACAACTACCTGTATTTCCGAGAGTTCTACGACGCAATGCGGCCGCTGAACGTGGACCAGCACGTCTTCAACGTGATGATGCCGGACGGGCGCGGCGGCCGGAACATGGACCACCTGATGGCGCGGTACGGCGAGATCGCGCAGGCATTCCGGGCGTTCGTGGAGGGGCTGCCACCGGAAGGCGTGCGGAAGGTGTTCCTGCTGGACATCCCGTACTGCACGACGACCGCCCTGCCCGACCCGGTGCGCGGCTACGTGGAACGGTACTTCCACTACGAGCCGGACGGCGCAGTGACGTTCACGCGGGACGGCCGCGAGGTCCCGGTCGAGGGCGAGGTCGCGCCGGACCTGCTGCAGGAGTCGGCGCTTCGCGGCGAGAGCACGGGGTACTCGAAGGTCGGCAAGGGCGTACACGACGCGATGACCCGGGTCAAGCGGCCCGAGTGCGCGTCGTGCGGGTTCGACGACGTGTGCCGCGGCGTGTTCCGGTCGTACGTGGATCGGTGGGGATGGGACGAGTTCGTCCCGGTGCGCGGGAAGGGGGCGTGACATGGCGGACGGGAAGACGGAGGCGGGTCCGCGCACCGAGCGGATCGACATCAAGACCGGCTGGAAGTGCAACAACATGTGCGTCTTCTGCGTGCAGGGGAAGAAGCGCGACCAGTTCGGCAACCACACCACGGAAGAGGTGAAGGCGCTGCTGCGCGAGGCCATCCGGGACAGCGACAGCATCGTGTTCACGGGGGGGGAGGTCACGATCCGCCCCGACCTGCTGGAGGTGGTCGCGTACGCGCGCGAACTGGGCTTCTCGTCCATCCAGATCCAGACGAACGGCCGCATGATGGCCTACAAGAAGGTCTGCGAGGACCTGATCGCCGCGGGCGCCACCGAGTTCTCGCCGGCGCTGCACGGGCACACCGAGGAACTGCACGACTCCCTCACGCACGCGAAGGGGTCATTCCGGCAGACCGTTCGGGCGATCCGGAACCTGAAGGAACTGGGGCAGTACGTGCTGACCAACAGCGTCATCACGCGGTCGAACTACCGGACGCTGCCCGAACTGGCGCAACTGCTGGTGGCGCTGGGCGTGGACCAGTTCCAACTGGCGTTCGTGCACCCGCTGGGCACGGCGATGGATCACTTCGACGCGGTGGTCCCGCGCCACAGCCTGTGCGAACCGTACGTGAAGAAGGCGCTGGACATCGGCCTCCAGGCGGGCCGGCGCGTCATGACCGAGGCGATCCCCTACTGCTTCATGTCGGGCTACGAATTGTACGTGGCCGAACGGGTGATCCCGCGGACCAAGATCATGGAGGGCCACCTGACCATCGCGGACTACACCGAACACCGCCTGACCGAGGGCAAGGTCCACGGACCGCGCTGCCCGGAGTGCGCGTTCGCGAAGGTGTGCGAGGGCCCGTGGCGCGAGTACCCCGAGCACTACGGCTGGGACGAGTTCGTGCCGCGGCCGGACCTGCAGGACGCGCATCCCGTCATCCGCCGCGAACTGGGCATCTGACATGGCCGACCTGGACGCCCGACAGGATGCCGTCACGGAGAAGCGGCTGTGGGTGCGCCTGACGCGGGCCTGCAACAACCATTGCGTGTTCTGCCTGGACGTCGGCGCTCACGACGGGCAGGCCGTGCCCGAGGACGAGGTCCTGGCGCGGCTGCGGCGCGGGCGCGAGGAGGGCGCGACGCGGGCCATCCTCAGCGGGGGGGAACCGACGATCCACCCGCGCTTCCTGGACCTGGTGAAGGCCGCGCGCGACATGGGCTACACGTGGGTCCAGTGCGTCAGCAACGGGCGGATGTTCGCGTACGACAAGTTCGCGGCGCGGGCGATCGCGAACGGGCTGCGCGAGGCCACGCTGTCGATGCACGGGCACACGCCCGAACTGTTCGAACGGCTGGTGGGCATCCCGGGGGCCTACGCGCAGTCGTTGGCGGGGCTGAAGAACCTGCTGCGGATGGGCGCGGTGGTGTCGGTCGACATCGTGCTGAACCGGTTGAACCTGCCGCACCTGAAGGAGATCCTGCAGTTCTACATCGGGCTGGGCGTGTACGAGTTCGACCTGCTGCACCTGGTGCCGTTCGGGCTCGGCTTCGACCGGCACCGGGACGAACTGTTCGAGGACCCGGCGGTGGTGGCCCGGGAACTGTCGCGGGCGCTGGAACTGGTGGACGAGGTGCCGGGGCTGTTCCTGTGGACGAACCGGCTGCCGATCGCGCTGCTGGAGGGCCACGAGGAACTGTTCCAGGACCCGCACAAGATCTACGACGAGGTGCTGGGCGAACGCCAGGCCTTCCGCCGGTTGTTCGCGGACGGCACGGAACCGGACTGCCGGGGCGATCGATGCGCGTTCTGCTTCCTGCGGCCATTCTGCGACGCGGCGCGGGCCGAGGCGGCGTGGCGGCACGGCACGGGCGGCGGTGCCCCGCGACCGGCGTGGCTGGCGGACGAATCGGCCACCGAGGTGGACCGGGCGTTCTGCGCGGCGGCGCGGACGTGGACCGACGAGGCGCTGGCGGAGAGGGCGGCGGGCGGCCTGCGCGTGCCGCTGCGCGAGGACTACCGGGAGGCGGTCGCCGCGGCGCCGGACCCGGACGACCTGCGGGCGCTGCGGGCCAGGCTGGATGCCCCGATCGGCGACCTGCCTCCGTGCCTGGGCGGCCCGCTGCCGGCGGGGGTTTCCCGGCAGGCGACCGCGACCCGCGAGGCCCCGGCGCCCCTCGACGCCGACGAACTGCCGGCCTTCGTCTCGCGGTTCATCCGGCGGCTGTACCGGGTCAAGAGCCTGCGCTGCCGCGACTGCCGGCACGACGCGGCCTGCCCCGGCCTGCACGTGAACCTCGCGCGGCACTGGGGGCTGCGCGTGCTGGCCCCGGAGAGGTGACGTGGCGAACCTCGGATACATCCAGGTCACGCGGCTGTGCAACCAGAAGTGCCGCATCTGCAGCAACCCGGAACGCGAGGCGACGCTGACGCTGGCCCAGGCGAAGGCGATGATCGACGACTTCGTGGCGCGCGGGTACGACGGCGTCATCCTGACCGGCGGCGAACCGACGATGCACCCGCAGTTGCCGGACATCCTGTCGTACGCGAAGTCGAAGGGCATCCACGCGCGCCTGATCACGAACGGCCAGCGCCTGTGCGACCTGGACCTGATGCGCGAGTACGCGGCGCGGGGCATGGACCACCTGCACGTGTCGATCCAGTCTCCCGACCCGAAGGTGCAGGACTTCCTGACGTGCACCGAGGGGTCCCTGGGACGCGCCCTGCAGACGCTGCAGAACGCCGGCACCCTGGGCATCAACGTGGACGTCAACACGCCGATCAACCACTACAACGCGTCGCAACTGGACGCTCTGGTGCGGCTGATCGTGGACCGCTTCCCCCACGTGCACCACTTCGTCTGGAACAACCTGGACCCCAGCATGAACCGGGCGGCGCAGAACCCGGACGTCATCCACCGGCTGTGGGAGTTCGAGGTGCCGCTGTCCCGCGCGATGCAGTTCCTGGAATCGACCGGGCGGACCTTCCGGGCCGAGAAGGTGCCCCTGTGCTACATGGCCGAGTTCGCCTACGCGTCCACCGAGACCCGCAAGATCGTCAAGGGCGAGGAGCGTATCGTGCGCTTCCTGGACGAGAAGGGCATGGTGCGCGAGACGCTGTTCCAGCACGGCAAGGGCGAGGCCTGCCGCATCTGCCGGTTCGACCCCATCTGCGCCGGCCTGTACGACATGGACGTCCACTACTCGTCGAAGGAACTGTTCCCCGTGTTCCTCGACCCCGAGCCCGTCCGTCGCCGCATCCTGTCCGAGCCCTGAAAATTGGGGCCAGCCTCCCATTATTTTCTGTGCATTCCCGCTCCCAGCCGCCGCCTCGTCTGTCCGCATTCTTAACGCAGTTCAATGGTTCACTGACTTGAAATGGGAGGCTGTCCCTGTTTTCGGACCGTGTGCCGGCAAGGATTTGCCGCTAGAATGCGGCTGCTCACCAACGGGGGAAGGCCCCGCGTGACGATCGAGCGGATCCTCGAAACCCTCGCGGTCCTGCTGGCCGCGACGTGCGCGCTGACCGACCTGGCGAAGGGCAAGGTCTACAACAAGGTGCTGGCGTCCGGGCTGGTGGCGGCCGCCGTGGGACTGGCGCTGATGGGCGGCTGGCGCGCGCTGGGCGGTGCGACGTCGCTGGATGCCTACCCCGAGATCGCCACGTGGTGGTGGGAGGACCCCGCCCCGCCGCCCGCCCCGCCATCCCCCGAGGCCGCGGGCCTGTCGGGCGATGCCGGCAACCGCGAACAGTCCGTGCTGACGCAACCGGATCCTGAACCCCAGGCGGCTCCGCCCTCGTCCACCGGTGATGCCCCGACCTTCCTGGCCTACCTGGGCCGCGTCGTCACGAACGCCCTGCTGGCCTTCGTCGCGGGCTTCGCCCTGTGGTGGTTCGGGCTGTGGGCGGCGGGCGACGCCAAGTTGTTCGCGTTGCTGGCGCTGCTGGTCCCGCTGTCGGCGTACTCCGGCGCGTTCTGGCCCGCGTTCCCGTCGTACGTGCTGCTGTTCAACACCTTCCTGGCCGTGCTGGCGATCCTGCTGACCGAACTGGCGATCCGCGGGGCGCGCCAGGCCGTCCGGCCGACGCCGGAGGAGGCCGAGGCGTGGAGGACCGCGGGCACCTGGGTGAAGGGGCACGCCTGGGACCTGGTCGTCGGCTTCGTGGGCGTGCTGTTCCTGTTCCTGGTCATCAAGACGCTGCGGATGCTGCTGCGGGACGCACTGGCCGACACGACGCCCATCTCCAGCCCGACGGCCATGTACTTCGTGCTGTTCCTGGTCTTCTACCCGCTGTCGCGCCTGATGCGGCACAAGTGGGTCGGCATCCCGGTCGTCGTGGCGACGCTGGGCTGGATCGCCTACGCGGCGTTCTTCCCGACGCCCGAGTACAACCTGGCGACGATCCTGCACGTGGGCGCGTTGTCGATCTCGGTGGTGCTGTTCCTGGTGGTCTACGAACTGTACCTGAACGTATTCGACTTCAAGGCGATCGGGGTCTGGCAACTGAAGCCGCGCATGATCCTGGCGAAGAAGACCCGCGAGGTGCTGAAGGAGGACATGGACCTGATCAACGGGAAGCTGGGCGCCATCGGCCCCGACGGCCTGTCCGCCGCGCAGGCCGAGACGCTGCGCCGCTGGTGGATCGACCGCGGCAAGGGCGCCCGGATCCACGTGTCGCGCACCATCCCGTTCGCGCCCGCCCTGTTCGTCGGCACGCTGCTGACGGTGGTCCTGGGGGGGTACCTGCTGCGGACGCAGTAGGCGGCGGGGGGCGGGGACGGCAGGGGACGGGGCCCCCGCCCTACAACCCCTCGAACCTGCCCAGCGCCGGCGCGGTGATTCTGCCGCGCGCCCGCATCACCCGCGCGAACGCGTCCCGGTAGGTCCGGTCGGCCGCCAGGATCCGGATGCGGTCCTTCGGCACCCGGCCCAGCACGGTGTCGGCCCCGTCCCCGCCCTTCAGCAGGTACGCGGTGGTCACGATCCGGTACAGGCGCGCGGGGTCCAGCGGCTGGTGGTCGGGCGTCCGCACCACGACCTTGCCGTCGCGGTAGCGCGTGATCAGGATCCCGGACACCGCCGGCACCTTCTTCACCACGTTGACCCAGAACTCCGCCAGTTGCCGGACCTCGTCGCCGGTCATCCGGGCCTCGACCAGCGGGTCGTCGAACGGCCACACGCGGTGCAGGTCGCAGCGGGTGATCGGCCCCTTCCGCAGGCTGTCGCGCACGCTGCCGTGGTTCGTGAACGCCACGTCCGCCCACCGCACGACGCCGTCCTCGCCGGCCTCGGCCGCCGCCTCGCGCATCAGGTCCGCCGTCAGGTTACCCAGCGGGGTCTCGGTCCCGCGGCGCGTCAGGACGTCCTCGGCCGCCTCGGCCACGACTTCCGCGCAGACGGATGCCACCTTCGCCTGCGCCTCGTCCACGATCGCCTGCACCTCCGGCAGGGGGTCCGCCACGCCCGCGTACCCGGCATACTGCGGCCCGCAGACCCGCGAACCGGGGTCCTCTTCCCGGCACACCGGCACCAGCGGTCCCACCCGCACGCCGCCCTTCACCGGGCGCCCGGTCCGCGGATCCACCGCGATGGTCACCCGCCCGACATAGCTGCCCTGCCCCGGAGTCTCGACGACCGGCACGGCCATCTTCTCGCCAGTCAGCCACGCGTGGGAGTGCCCGGCCACCACCAGGTCCACCTCACCCGGCGCCAGCGCCTGGATCAGCCGCTTCAACTCGCCGTCCAGGCGGCAGCCTTCGTCCCCCGGCCCCGGCATCCGGCTTCCCCGACCGCACTGGCCGGACACGTGCGCCAGCAGGATCACCACCGTGGCGCCCTGCTTCCTCAGTTCCTTCGCGGCCCTGCGGGCATCGCCCTCCAGCGGCCGGAAATCGACGCCGGCGCATCCCGCACGGTTGGCGACCTTCGGGGTGTCGGGGGTCAGGACGCCGGCGATCCCGACCTTCACCCCCCCGACGTCCTTCACCATCCACGGCACGACGTTCGGCCACTCCAGCCCGTCCCCGGTCGCCGCCTGCCTCAGGTTCGTCGCGACGACGGGCTGACGGGAGGCCGCCAGCACCTGCTTCAGCGCGCACTGCGGGTCCTCGGGCGGCCGGGCCGAGTCCTCCGGCCCGCACCCGAAATAGTCGAACTCGTGGTTGCCCAGGGACCGCACGTCGTACCCGACGGCATTGAAGAACCGCGCGCACGGCATCCCCTCGTCCGCGTTCACCGCCAGTTCCCCCTGGAAGCAGTCGCCCGCGTCCAGCACCAGCGTGTGTTCGGGATCCTGCGCCCTCAGCCGCGCCAGCAGTCCTCCGACCCGGGCGAACCCGCCCAGTTTCCCGCCCCTCCCTGCGGCCTCGGGCAGCACGATTCCCTCCAGCGCACCGTGGAGGTCGTTGGTGGCCAGCACCGTCAGCGTCACCGGCGCCGCGATCGCGCCCTTCCCTGCCGGAGTGTCCTTCCCGGACGCCGGAAGCGCCGCCGCCAGGCATCCGGCCCACGCGACCCAGGCGACCCGCGCGTTCCCTCGACTTCCCCTCATTTGGCGCCTCCCTTCCCCAGCGCCCGCAGGTCGTCCCACGCCTTCTTCTGCACGTCCGAGTATACGAAGCCCTTCAGCGCGGCAGCCTTCGGGCCCTTGCCCAGCGCAGGTTCCAGTTCCACCGCCTTCGCCAGGGAGGCCCGCGCCTCCTCGACGCTCCCCTTCCGCAGCATCACCATCGCCAGGCCCAGGTGGTTGTCCGCGGCCTTCGGGTCGCGCTGCAGGGCCCGCCGGAACGTCGCCTCGGCGTCGTCGAACCGCGACTGGTCGAACTGCGCGTACCCCAGCGCCCCCACCACCTGCGGCCCCAGGTTCCCGTCGTCGACGCAGGCCTCGAAGTCCGCCTGGGCGCCCTCCGGATCCCCGACCAGCAGCAGGGCCAGCCCCCGGAAGAACCGCGGCTGGCACTCCCCCGGGCTGCCTTCCACCGCCTTCCCGTAGGCCGCGACCGCCTCGCGGTGGTGCCCGCGGATCGTCGCGATCCGCCCCTGCACCATCCAGGCCTCCGGCCCCCACGTCGCATCCGGCCCCGCGTGCCGCAGGTCCCGCGCCGCCGCCGGGGCATCGTCGATCCGGGCCGACGCGTCGGCCAGCGCGATCCACTCCTCCGGGGCCCGGGGCTTCAACCCCCGTGCCATCGCCACGTACCGGCACGCCCGGGCCCTCTCGCCGATCTCGCCCACCGTCCCCGCGAGTTCCGCCAGCAGGGTCGGCGTCAGGAGCCCCGCCTTCCTCGCGCGGTCCACCAGGTCGTCCAGCAGCCCGTACCGGGCGTCGAGGGCGGCCCAGCGGACCAGCGCCACCGCCCCTTCCCGGGCCGACTTCATGTCCTTCTTCATCCCCGAGAAGGCCCGTTCGAACGCCTTCCTCGACTCGGCCGCCTCGCCGGCGACCGCCAGGTGGCGCCCCGACACCAGCGCCCAGGTCACCTTGCCCTCTGCGTCCTCCGGGAATCCCGCGGCATCCACCGCCTCCCGGGCCGCGTCCGCCTCGGGAGACCCCGGCCGGTCGTCCACCACCTTCACCAGGGCTTCCATCACCGACTCCCGCCCCGGCGCGTCCTTCGCCCGCACCACGGCGGCCATCCCGGCGACGGCACCGACGCGCCGCTGCGGGATTCCCGGTTCCAGCAGCCGTTCCAGCACCTCCCGTCCTCCCGGGCCGCCTTTCAGCCATTCCGTGGCCGCCTGAACGAACGGTTCCTCCCCGGCGCGCCCCGCCAGGATCATCGCCCTCAGTCGTCCCCCCGTCGCGCACGGCGAGACGATGCCGGCCTCCTGCGCCCGTGCCGACGCCTCCGAGAAGGTCGCCAGCGCCCCGTCCGGCTCGCCCGCATCCGCCTGGGCATCGCCCAGCTGGCACAGCCTCTCGTTCCGCTCCTCGCCCTTCAGGCGTGCCGGCAGGGCCTGCAGCACGGCGATCCGGGACCGCGGGGATCCGTGCACCGGGATGACCGCCGGGGCCGATGCCGCCAGCCGCGCGACCAGTTCCGTCCGCCCCTCGGCGACCGCAAGGTCCACGACCTCCGACGCCAGCGAAGACAGCGCCAGCGACGCCACCACCGACTGCACCGCGCACGGGCGGTCCTGGAACCGTTTCGTGACCTTCTCGGACAGGCCGGCCAGGGTCTCCAGCGAGGCCTCGGCGACCAGGGCCTTCAGGATCATCGGCAGCGCCGCCTGTCGCGGCATTTCCACCGCCTGCAGGAACCCCAGGGCCGCCAGGAACATCGACGAGCACGCCTCCGATTCGCCCCCGAAGGCCTGCACCAGCCGCTCCACGCTTCCCGAGCCCACCGCCGCGCCGACCGCCAGCACCCGGATCGCGAAGACCGGGTCCGGCGGCGTCACCTCGGCCGCATCGCCGTCCGCCTTCCCGACTTCCTGCGACACGTCCTCGCGGACCCCGGCCTCCTTCAGGCGGGCCAGCCAGCGCTCGGCCTCGTCCAGCACGTCCCCGGGCTGCCGGGTCGCCGCGACCAGGTGCATCCGGCGGCGCACGTCCTCCGCCCAGCTGCGCCGGCCGGCCGCATCGGCCTCCTCCGGGACCTCCGGCGGCTCGGGGCACCGCGCCAGCGAGGCTCGTGCCAGGTCCCGATCGACCCGTCCCTCGGACTCGAACACCACCAGCGGCACGAAGCACGCAATCTGGCGCAGCGCCTTCACACGGGACCGGGCGATCCCGGACTCCAGCAGGACCTTCTGCCGCTCCCAGCAGGCGAGGTAGGCGTTCGTCGCCACCACCGCGGTCCGGTACCGGCCCTGGCGCATGTGGTCCATGATGGCCTTGCCCGCCATCTGGTCCAGGCGGGCCAGCGTCTCCACGGTCGCCTCGCCGGGGCAAGCGCGCTCGATCCACCGCACCAGGTCGGCCTCGTCCTGGCCGCTGTCCGCCGCCCTCGCCACGGACGGCAGCATCGCCAGCACCAGGACCACCGGTCCCATCGAACCGCGGATCGACATGGGACGCCCCTGCAAGACTCGCCGGCATTGTACCACCCGCGCCGGGATCCCCGGTCCCGCCCCGGGTGCGAGCAGGTCGCGCGGACTCCCACTCGCGCGCGGGCGCGGTGCTATACTCGCTGCCGTCCCGCGTTCCCCGGGGGTTGTTCTTGGCGCCAGGCTGCCGCATCCGGCCCGCTGTCGCCGTCCTGTTCACGGCCGTGCTGGCCACCGCCGCGACCGCGCGGGCCTCCGCCCCCGAGGAGGAGTTCCAGGCCGCGGAAAACACCTTTCGTTTCCAGGACTACGCACGCGCAGTGGAACTGCTCCGGCCGCTGCTGTACCCGGACGTCCGCCTGGCCTCGCCCGACCTGGTCATCCGGACCCACGAGTACCTGGCCGCCTGCTACCACTGGCTCCACGACGATCGCACCATGGAGGACGAGTTCACCGCGCTGCTGACCCTGTCCCCCCAGCATCGCCTGGACCCGTTCTTCTACCCGGCGACGCTGATCGACAAGTTCGAGGCCATCCGCAAACGCCTGATCGGCCTGCACGTCATCGAGGCCGAGCCGGTCGCGAAGCCGCCCGTCGAGACGGTCCGGTGCGAACGCGTCGAGGAGACCGTGGTCCGCCGCAGCCGGCTGACGAACCTGGTCCCGTTCGGCGTCGGGCAGTTCGTCAACGGCAAGACCACCAAGGGCGCCCTGTTCCTGACCGGCGAGGTGCTGACACTCAGCCTGAACATCGCCTCGTGGGTGTCGATCGAGTCCCTGCGCGGGGACGACGGCTACTTCTCCCCGAAGAACGCCGCCACAGCGCGGGACCTGCGAATCGTACAATACGTCGGCCTGGGGACCTTCGGGGCCCTGGCGATCTGGGGCATCGTGGACGCGTTCCTCGACTTCCGGCCCGAGGTGAAGTCGTTGAAGGTCGTGCCGTGCCCGACCGCGCCCGCGCCCGGGGCTGGCTTCTCCCCCGGACTGGCCGTGTGCGCGAGGTTCTGACGCGGGCCCGGCGCGATGGGTCGCCCTGGGCCGGCGTCTGTGGGGAGGTTCCCGTGGCCCGGATCCTGCTGTTCCAGGGCGCCCAGGCGCCGAAGCGCTTCCCGCTGTTCCGCGCCGTCACCACCCTGGGCCGCGACCCGGCGTGCGATGTCCCGCTGCCGCCCGCCGGCGTGAAGGACCTTCACGCCGAGGTCGTGCTGGAGGGGACGGTGCACCACGTCCGCCCGCTGGATCGCAACGCCGAGGTGCTGGTCAACGGCCGCAAGGTCAAGACCGCCCGTCTGGAGCCGTGGGACGTGCTGCGGCTGGGCGACTGCACGCTGCTCTACGCGCCCGGCGACGCGCCGCTGGAGGACAAGGCACCGGACGAGACGTCCGCGCTGAGGCAACTGGAGTCCCTGGGCGCCTTCAGCCGCCGCCTGATGGAGGCGCGCGACCTGGACCGCGTGCTGGCCACGCTGCTGGACGAGACGCTGGCACTGACGCAGGCCAACAAGGGATTCATCCTGTTCGTCGAGAACGGCACGCCGGTGGTGAAGGTCGCCCGCAACGTGGACCGCAAGACGCTGCCGCCCGACGAGGTCCTGTTCAGCGAGAGCATCGTCCAGAAGGCCCTGAAGGACGGCGAACCGCAACTGGTCGTGGACGCCCTGAACAACCGCGAGTTCTCGGGCTGCACGTCGGTCATCAACCTGAAACTCGCGTCGGTCGCCTGCATCCCGCTGAAGCTCTCCGGCGAGACGCGCGGCGTGCTGTACCTCGGGACCGAGAAGCTGCTGAACCTTCTGGACGAGGTGCGGCTGCGGACGCTGATGATCTACGCCGGCCAGGCTGCGGTCATCGTGCAGAACGTGATGCTGATCGAGTCCCTGGAACGCGACAACCGGTCCCTGAAGGAGGACGTCAAGGCGTCGCGCTTCGGGTCGCTGGTCGGGTCGTGCCAGGGCATGATGGACGTCTTCAACCGCGTCCAGCGCGTCGCGCCGACCGACGTGCCCGTGCTGGTGCTGGGCGAGACGGGTACCGGCAAGGAACTGGTCGCCCGCGAACTGCACGCCCGCAGCACGCGCGCATCGGGCCCGTTCGTGGCCGTCAACTGCGGCGCGATCCCCGAGAACCTGATCGAGAGCGAACTGTTCGGCCACTGCCGCGGGGCCTTCACCGGCGCGGTGGCGGCCACCATCGGCAAGTTCCACGCGGCGCACAACGGGACGCTGTTCCTGGACGAGGTCGGCGAACTGCCGCTGGGCCTCCAGGTCAAGCTGCTGCGCGTGCTGCAGGACGGCATGGTGACGCGCGTCGGCGGATCGCGGCCCGAGAAGGTCAACGTGCGGGTCGTCACCGCGACCAACCGCAACCTGCAGGAAGAGGTCCGCACGAACCGGTTCCGCGAGGACCTGTACTACCGGATCGCGGTCGTGTCGATCACGCTGCCTCCCTTGCGGGACCGCGGGCCGGACATCGAGACGCTGTCCCAGTACTTCCTGCAGCGGTTCGCCGCCGAGTCGTCCGCGCCGGTACGCTCGTTCTCGCCCGAGGCCCTGAAGGCCTTGCGACGGTACCGCTGGCCGGGGAACATCCGCGAACTGGAGAACCGGATCCGCAAGGCCGTGCTGTTCGCCAACGGGCCACAGGTGACCCTGGCCGACATGGAACTGCCCGCGGAGGACCAGCGCCCGGTGGTGACGCTGTCCGAGGCCCGCGACCGGTTCGAACGCGATTACGTTCTGGAGGTGCTGCACCGCAACCGGGGGAACCGGACCCAGACGGCGCGGGACCTGGGCGTCGAGCCCCGCACGGTCTTCCGGTACATCGAGCGGGAGCGCGAAGCAGGCCGCGAGGTCTAGGCGGCTGATCCGTTTGTCGCATCCCGGCGGCGACCCGGTGGGCACGCCGCCCGTTCACGGACCGATTGTTTACGGGTTCCGAGGAGTTGCCAGGGTGTCCAGGGTGGCACGGCCATTGCTTCTCCATTGCCCGGGTACGGCGATCCTGCGCCGGCTGGCGCCGGTGCTGCTGTTCGCCTGGGCCGGGGGATGCGCATGGTGGCCCGACATCGAGGAGCGGCCCGAGGTGATGTTCGGCCCGGCGATCGACCGGTCGCTGGTGGAGCCCTCGCCGGACGGCCTCGTGAACCTGACCACGATCTCGACGACCTTCTCGGTCGTGGGCGCGGTCTCGGACCCGGACACGCCGGTGGAGTCGCTGTTCTTCCAGTGGTACGTGGGCTACCCGGAGAGCGACACGCCGCGCAGTCCGGACTTCATCGGGTACCAGTCGATCCGGTTCAACCCCTGCGCCTTCGAATCCGAACTGCCGCCGCCGTTCGCGGGCTCGCCGCACGTGCTGGAACTGATCGTGTCGGACCAGCCGATCGAGTTCGACCCGGAGAAGGGGCGCATCATCAACGGCGGGTACGCCTACGTCTCCTGGACCTTCGTTCCGCAGGTGGCCTGCCAATGAAGCACGCCTTCGTCCTCCTGGCCCTGCTTCCGGCCCTGCTGTTCGCGTGCGGCGGGTCGTCCGACCGGGGCACCGGGGACGCCGACGCGTACGCCTCGCAGGACGCCACGGTCCCGTCGAACGCGACGAACTCGCCGTGCTCGTCCGACTCGGACTGCGGTACGGGCAGCGCGTGCTCGATGTCCGCGGGGGTCTGCGTCGCGCTGCCCCCGCAGGTCCAGTCGTTCTCGGTGTCCGTCTCGCCGCCCTCGTCCAGCGGGTTGATCGGCGACCAGTTCACCGGCCTGGCCATCGACACGTCCGGCCTCCTGGACCTGTCCCTGGCCGCCCCGGTCGTGCTGTCCGGCACCGTCTTCCACTCGGCGGAAGGCGGCTACTGGACCGGCGCGGGCAATGCACCCGAGGCACCGGCCTCCACCGCGGACATCGCCGCCGGAATCCTGGTCGCGGTGGCGGACGGCCGCATTCCGGGCACCCAGTTCCGCAGCGAGACGTCCGTGGCGGCCTTCGACGCCATGAACCCCGACGCCCCACGGTTCTCCCTGGAGATCCTGCCCAACGTGGCCTACCAGGCCACCTTCATCCCCGGCAAGGGCGAGTTCGAGTCCCTGCCGCCCTTCACCTTCCCGCTGCTGGCCGGCAGCAGCGGCGCGATGAACGTCGCCCTGCCGCCCCTGGACGCCTACGTGCGACTGCAGGGGATGGTGCGGGTCGGAGGCGAGTCCGGCGTGCCGGTCCCCGGTGCCCAGGTCGCGGGCCAGGTCGGGGACTCCCTGATCGGGACCACCACCCTGACGGACGACCAGGGCGTGTTCTCGCTGATCCTTCCGCCCGGTTCGGGCAGCGCGTCGATCACCGTTTCTTCCGGGCGCGACTCGATCCCGTTCCCGACCCGCCGCTTCACGTGGGACGACGGCCTGGACGCGCTGAAGGCGGAATACATGGCCAGCCCCTTCCTGACCCTGGACGTGGACCCCGTGCCGGCCGTGCGTGCCGTGTCGATCCAGGTCTTCGGCGGCGAGGGGTTCGGGACGACCGTCCCGATGGCGCGCGTCACGGCGGTCGGGCAGGCGGGCGGCGGGGAGTTCAAGGTCTCGACCACCACGGATGCCGCCGGTGTCGCGACGCTGGACCTGCTGGAGGGCACGTACCTGCTGGCCGTGACGCCGCCGTCGGCCTCCCCCTGGGCCTCGACCGAGCGTCCTCTGGACCTGCTGACCCAGGGCAGCCAGGCCTTCCTGGTCCGCCTGGACCCGCGGATCGGCGTGTCCGGCACCGTGGTCCGCGGCAGTACCGGCACCGCCGTGGCCGGCGCGGTGGTCACCTTCCTGACGGACCGATCGGCCACGGTCGGCGCCACCGTCTCCGTCGGGCCTTCCGAGGCGACCTTCACCGCGACCACCGCGGCGGACGGCTCGTTCACGACCGCCATCGACCCCGGCACCTACGCGATGACCGTGCTGCCCCCGGCCGCCACCGGCCTTCCCCGCGTCGCCTACCCTTCCCTGGACCTGTCGGTGGCGCAGGCGCTGTCCGTGCCGCTGCCCGAGGGGGCGCTGGTCCGCGGGCACGTCCGCTCGGCGCAGGACGGCCTGCCCGTGGCCTCGGCCTCGATCGGCCTCTTCTACCCGGTCTCGAAGACGGACGCGGCCGGCATCTGGTCGCTGGGCGACACCTCGTTCGCCTCGACGCTGCAGACCGCGGCGGAAGGCGTCACGGGCGTGGACGGCGCCTTCGACCTGGTCGTGCCGGTGCTGTCGGCGGGGTTCTCGGGCCTCGAACCGAGCGGCAAGGAGGACATGGGAACCTCGGGGCCGTCCTCCCTGTTCGGGCTGCCGGACGTCTCGATGCAGGCGGTGGATTGAGGTCCGTGCCCCGGGCCGGTCAGGCCGGGTAGGGGACCATGCAGGTGTCCCCCAGGTCCACGGGCTGGCAGACCTGGCCGTCATCCGACGGGCAGCACCAGGTCTTCTTGTTCGTCTCGGGGTCCTTGGTCTGCTGCAGCGGGTTGCGGCACAGGAACAGCCCGCAGTTCGGGGCCTCGGCCTCGATGCCCTTCTCCTGCAGCCAGCCGCAGTGCGCCTCCGGGATCTCGTACTCCAGGCAGATCTTCAGCGCGTGCGCCTTCACGTCGTCCAGCAACTGGTCCTTCGCGGGGTCCTTCTCGCAGTCGCCGTAGTTCTGCGTGAACCACGCGTTGCAGTCGGCGGTCTGAAGGAAGGCGTCGCACCGGTCCATCAGCCCGCACAGCGCTTCCCGGAACTGCAGGCACGCGGCCCCGTCCGTCTGGATCACCTCCGGGGCGGCCACGTCGCACGCCGGGATGTCCAGCGACGGGTTGGGCTCGTTGTTGCAGGCCGTCGCCAGGGACAGCACGACGATCGCCGCCAGGGACGCAAACGCTCGCATCGGCACTTCCTCCCACCGGGTCCCGGTGTTGGTACCATCCGGCGCGGCCGGCGTCAATCCCCGGCGTGCGAGGATTCTCGCGCCTGGATGCATCACCGGCGGGGACTGGACGGGGGACGGCAGGGAGAGCCGGGACTAGGAGCCTGTCGGGGAATCGCCGCTCGGGTTCCGGCCGTTGCAGATCTGCGCT
>CALJUR010000093.1 GCA_937975765.1 uncultured Myxococcales bacterium | reverse complement strand
CCCGGCCAAGAAGGCGGCGCCCGCGAAGAAGCCGGCCCCGAAGGCGAAGCCGGTCGTGGCGAAGAAGGCGGCCCCGGCGAAGAAGCCCGCCCCGAAGGTGAAGCCGGTCGTGACGAAGAAGGCGGCCCCGGCGAAGAAGCCGGCGCCCGTGAAGAAGCCGGCCAAGAAGGCGTGACGTATCGGGAACCCGGCCGGGCGACCGGCCGGGGACCTGAAGCCTCCGGCCGATGCCCTTGCCGCGCGCCCCCCGGGGTCGTGCGCGGGCGTCGTGCTGTCTGCCGGGAATGATGCTCGGCCGCGCAGCGCCTGGTGTTGCGCGTCCGGTCGTCCCCCGGTTCCCCTGTCCCCTCCCTTCCCTGGCCTTTGCCGGACTCGCGGCCTGAGGTAGGATCCGCCCGTCCCGGGCGGCAGGAGCAGCGCACGATGGTCGAGGCAATCCGGTTGCAGGCGCCCGCGTACCGGACGGCGGGCGACGGTTCCCTGGCCGGCGTGATCGCGATGGTGCTGGTCACCGTGCTGGGCGCCCACGTGGCGGTGCGCCTGCCGTTCACGCCCGTTCCCGTGACGCTGCAGGTGTTCGGCGTGCTGCTGTCCGGGCTGGTGCTTCGCCCGCGGCAGGCGCTGGCGACGCAACTGGCCTACGTCGGGGGCGGTGCCCTGGGGATTCCCTGGCTGGCGGGAGGGGCGGCCCTGCCCGGGACCGTCGTCCTGACGGCCGGTTACCTCGCGGGGTTCGTGGTGGCCGCTCCGCTGGTCTCGCGGGTGCGGACCCGCGCCGGTGCACCGTTGGCGGCACTGCTGGGCGTCGGGGTGGTGCACCTGGCAGGGACCCTCTTCCTGGGCCTGGTGACGGGTTCCTCCCCGTGGCAGGCCTTCCTGCTGGGGTCGGCCCCGTTCCTCCCGCTGGACGGCCTGAAGGCGCTGGCCGCCGCGGCGGTCGCCCGGACCCTGGTCCCCCGCGACTGAACCCTGCCCGGGCCCTGCGCACCCGACTCGCCCGCGGGCGCCCTGCGGGTGTATGATCTCGCCGCATCCACCACGGCGCCGGCGGCGGCGAGGTGGCGGTTCGAGGCAGCCGGAGGCACGAATGGCGGGAACATACGTGGTGGGAGTGGTCGGCGCCACCGGGATGGTGGGTCGCGAGGTGGTCGACCTGTTGGACGAGAGGGGCTTCCCGGTGGGCCGGTTGCGGCTGTTCGCATCGGGACGCAGCGCGGGCAGCACCCTCTCGTTTCGCGGCGATTCCGTCGTGGTCGAGAACCTGGTGCAGGCCGACCTGCAGGGCATCGACGTGATCCTGTCGGCCCCGGGTGCGGCGGTCAGCCGCGAGTTCGCCCCTCGGGCCGTCCGGGCCGGCGCGGTGGTGATCGACAAGTCCAGCGCCTTCCGGATGGATCCGGAAGTCCCCCTGGTCGTTCCCGAGGTGAACGGCGAGGCGATCGGCGGTCATCACGGCATCCTCAGCAGCCCGAACTGCAGCAGCATCCCGCTGGCCCTTGTGCTGGCCCCGCTGCACCGGCAGTTCGGCCTGAAGCGCGTCGTCGTGTCGACGTACCAGGCGGTCAGCGGCGCAGGCCGCAAGGGCGGCGACGAACTGGTCGGGCAGTGCATCGCGATGCTGAACCGCCGGCCCCTGGAGATCCAGGCGTTCCCGCACCAGATCGCCTTCAACGTGCTGCCCCAGGTCGAGGTCTTCCGGCCGGAGGACGACGGCTACACGACCGAGGAGACCAAGATCGTCGAGGAGACGCGGAAGATCCTGGGGTTGCCGGACCTGCGCATCACCGCGACGGCGGTGCGCGTGCCGGTCCTGAACGGGCACTCCGAGTCCGTCAACATCGAACTGGCATCTCCGGCGCCGCCGGACGAGGTCCGGAAGGTGCTGGAAGGGGCGGCGAGCGTCGTGGTCGCGGACGACCCCTCGAACCTCGAGTACCCGATGCCGCTGGACGCGACGGGCCGCGACGAGGTGCTGGTCGGCCGCATCCGCCGGGACCCGACGGTGCAGGACGGCGTGAACCTGTGGCTGTCGTGCGACAACATCCGGAAGGGCGCGGCCCTGAATGCCATGCAGATCGCGGAGCACCTGCTGGGGGTCGTCCCGTCGAAGGCGGCGGCCGCGGAGGAGTAGGACGCCGGTGTCGCCGATGGCGCGGCCTGCGCGTCTCGGATGACAAATTGGCACGTCCGGCCAGCCCTTCCCCCCGGTGCGGCGAGGAAGAAGCGTGGAAATCCGGGCCCCGGAAGGTGGCACGGGAGTTGCTTGGCAGTGAGGGCATGAAGACGGACATCCATCTCCGTTCCCTGGTGTTCCTGGCAGCGGTCGGCATCGCGATGGCGCCCCATCCGGGCCGCGCCGCGGTCACCGGCTTCGAGCTCAATGGCCTGGAGGGCGTGGGCGACGGCTGCGACTTCCCCGAGCGCTTCGGCGGGTCCCTGGGCGCCAGCAGCCACGTCGTGAACATCCAGGACTGCAACGAGTTCCTGACGTGCACCGTGGTCGCCGAGTGGTCGCTGGGACAGGAGCCGGCATCGGGCTCGTCCTGGGCTGTCAAGATGAGCGAGCCCGGCGGGGCCTGCGTGGT
This sequence comes from uncultured Myxococcales bacterium, assembly GCA_937975765.1. Classification (GTDB taxonomy): domain Bacteria; phylum Myxococcota_A; class UBA9042; order DTJE01; family DTJE01; genus CAIZWN01. The sequence continues at coordinate 4,312 of CALJUR010000093.1, read as the reverse complement.
CACGGACTTCACGACGCTGGGCACGGGGTGCCAGGACGTCCTGACCGTGCCCCAGACGACGCTGGCCGCGTCCACGAACATCGAGTTCTCGTTCGCGTACAGCGACCTGGTCGGCGGGCCCTGCAGCGTCGGCAAGGACCGCGCGACCAACGTGTCCATCATCGTCCTGGAGGGCACGCAGTACACGGCCAACACCATCACCTTCGAGGTCGACCTGAAGGCGCCGTTGGCCCCGGTGCTGGAGGAGGCCGAGGAAGGCGACGGCAACCTCAAGATCTCGTGGACCGACTCCGAGAACGGCAACGAGGTCGGCATCAAGTACCGCGTCTACTACGCCCAGCAGAAGTTCGACCAGGCGACGAAGAACGACTTCCGGAAGAGCGACGAGATCACGGGCAACAGCTACCAGATCAAGAACCTGGAAAACGGGGTCGAGTACTGGTTCGCGGTCGTCGCCATCGACGAGAACGACAACGAGAGCCCGCTGTCGGCGCTGGGCAGCGCGTCGCCGGTGCCGGTGCTGGACTTCTTCGAGGCGTACCGGGCAGGCCCGGAGGTCGGGAAGGAGAAGGGCGGGTACTGTTTCATCGCCACGGCGGCCTACGGGTCGTACATGGCGGACGAGGTCTGGACCCTGCGGGTGTTCCGGGACCGCTTCCTGCTGACCAGCGCCCCGGGCCGGTGGTTCGTGGCGACCTACTACGCGCTCAGCCCGCCCCTGGCCGACTTCATCGCCCGGCACGAGACGCTGCGGGTGCTGACCCGGGCCGCACTGTGGCCGGTCGTGACGGTCGCCGGCTGGGCGACGGGCCTGCCGGCGGGCTTCGGTTTCGCGGTGCCCCTGGGACTGGTGCTGATGATGGTCGCGATGGTGCTGGCGACGCGGGTCGCGGTTCGCGCCTGGAGGCGGTCGTAATGCGGACGGCAAACCCCTGGCCCGTGGCGGCCCTGGCGGCGGTGATGGTCCTGGCGGCGGCGGTCCCGGCCCGCACCGCGCCCGCGAAGGCTCCTGCGAAGGAATCCCCGCGGCAATTCATGGCCGAGATCAAGTTCGGCCCGTGGCGGCCGGACGTCGACAAGGAGTTCAAGACCAAGACGCCCTGGAAGGACACCTTCGGCAGCGGCCTGAACCTGATCACGATGCTGGAGATCGACTGGGAGTTCTTCCACAAGGTCGGCGTGATCGCCCTGGGCGGGTCGGTCGGGTATTCCCAGGCCAGCGGCCACGGCCTGCTGGAGGATGGCACGAAGTCGTCCGACTCCACGAAGTTCCACCTGATGCCGCTGGGGCTGTCCCTGATCTACCGGTTCGACTACCTGGCCCAGCGGTACCGGTTCCCGTTCGTGCCGTATGTCAAGGGAGGCCTGGACGCCTACCTCTGGTGGGCGCTGAACGGCCAGGGCGACGTGTCCAAGGCCGCGGACGGCGTGTCGGGCAAGGGCGCGACCTTCGGCGGGCACGCCACGGCGGGCCTGATGTTCCTGCTGGACGCCCTGGCCCCGATGATGGCCCAGACCTTCGACACCGAACTGGGCGTCAACAATACGTACCTGTTCGCCGAGTTCACCTGGAACTGGATCGACGACTTCGGGTCGAAGAGTTCCATGGACCTCTCGTCCCGCACCTTCATGGCGGGCCTCGCGATCGAGTTCTGACGTCCGATGCTGCACGGAAGGCGCATCGCGGTCGTGGTTCCCTCGTTCAACGCGGGGGCGCGGCTGCACGGGGTCCTCGCGTCGGTGCCGGGTTTCGTCGACCGGATCGTCGTGGTGGACGACGGGTCCTGCCCGCGGGAGGAGGTCCCGCCGGACCCGCGCGCGGCCTTCGTGCGGCACGCTCGCAACCAGGGCGTCGGCGCGGCCATCCTGACCGGGTATGCCGAGGCGAGGCGCCTGCGGGCGGACGTGGCCGTGGTGATGGCTGCCGACGGGCAGATGGACCCTTCGGACCTGCCCAGGCTGCTGGCCCCGGTGCTGGAAGGCGATGCGGCCTACTGCAAGGGCGACCGGCTGTCGCACCCCGACTGCCGCCGGGTGATGCCCTTTCTGCGCTTCGCCGGCAACTGCAGCCTGACGTTCCTGACGCGACACCTGACCGGGATCGAGGGGCTGATGGACTCGCAGTGCGGATACACGGCGCTCCGGCTGGACGTGCTGTCCCGGCTGCCCGTGGAGTGGCTGTACCCGAGGTACGGCTTCCCCAACGACCTGCTGGCGGCCCTGGCCGGCGCGGGCATGCCCATTGCGCAGGTCACGGTGGCCCCGGTGTACCGGGGGGAGCTGTCGGGGATCCGGCCGTTGCTGGCAGCGCTCGTGTACCCGCTGATCCTGCTGCGGGGATTGCTGGTGCGCTGGATCGCCAGGCACGGCGCCCGGGGGCGGTGCGACGGGGTCCCCGCAGGCTCGCAGGCCGGGGTGGCCGGCCTGTCCGGGTAGGGGCGGGGCCTGCCGGCAAGCGATCCCTTCCGGCGGGAATCCCGGAGACGACATGCGACTGCTGGTCCTGACCAGTTCGTGGCCGCTGCATCCCGGGGACGGGCGGGGCGGATTCGTCCGGGAGTGGTGCGAGACGCTGGCAAGGCGGGGATTCGAGGTGGTCGTGGCCGCCCCGCGGCCCGCGGAGGAGGACCCGGTCGATCCGCAGGGTTCGACGGTTCGCGTGGCGTGGCTGCCGGCCCTGCTGCCGCCGCGGTCGAAGGCCTTCCACGGCGCCGGGATCGAGTCGAACCTGGCCAGGCATCCCGGGTCGCTGCTGGGCCTGCCCCCCTTCCTGTCGGCGTTCGCGCTGGAGGCCACGGTGCTGGCGACCGGGTGCGACGCGATCGTCGCGCACTGGCTGCTGCCGATGGGGGCGGTGGGCGCCGTCGTCGCCTCGATGACCGGGAGGCCGCTGAGGCTGGTGGCGCACTCGGGGCCGCCCGCGTTGGCGCGCGTGCCGCCGCTGTCCGGCGTGGTGCGGTCGATCGCCGGGGTGGCCCGGTCGATCGCGTGCGTGTCGGAATCCGTGGCGCGCGAGGTGCGCCAGGTCGTCGGGGAGCGCGCGAGGCTGGTCTCGATCCCGCTGGGCATCGACCTGCGGCCGATCGTCCCGGTGCCGCCCGGGCGGGTCGCGGGCCGGCGGGTGCTGTTCGCCGGCCGGTTGGTCCCGCTGAAGGGCGTCGACGTGTTGCTGAGGGCGGTGGCCGGGCTGCCGGACACCGACCTGACGGTGGCGGGCGAAGGGCCCGAGGGGGGCCGGCTGCACGATCTGGCGTGCCGCCTGGGCGTGCAGGCGCGGTTCGCCGGCGCGATGTCCCGCGAGGAGGTCCTCGATGCGATGTCGGCGGCCGACCTGCTGGCCGTGCCCTCGAGGGTCGGGCGGACCGGGAGGGTCGAGGGGCTGCCGCGGGTGATTCCCGAGGCCTGGTCCTGCGGGCTGCCGGTCGTGGCGACCTCGGCGGGAGGGGCGGGCGAGGCGCTGTCCGTGCGCGGGGGCGGGCTGCTGGCGCTGCCGGGTGACCCGGGCGACCTGCGGCGCGCGATCCGCGCGGTGCTGGAGGATGCGGAACTGCGGAGGCGACTGCGCGACGAGGCGATCGCGGCGGCGGCCGCGCTGTCCTGGGACGTCGTGGGAGATCGCTGGGCCGACTGGGTGCGGGAGGGGTGACCCGGGGGTGCCGGAATTGCCCGCACCCCGTCAGATCAGGTAGTGTTCTGGCGTCGTGCTCCGGGGTTCCGCATGCGTCGAGTCGTGTCGTGGGTGCTGGCAGCCGGCCTGGCGTTCCCCCTCGGGTGCGGCTCCCTGATCGACCTGCCGTCGGACCGCGACGATGCGACGGCGGCGGACGTCTTCCCCCCGAAGGAACTGTCCGACCTGCCGGGCGACCTGGCCCTGGATCGCCCCGACCCCGGGAAGGCCGACGTGGATGTGCCGAGAGACCCGGGGGAGACGGGCGCCGGGGACCCCGGGTGCACCCGGCAGTGCTACGGCCGGGCCTGCGGCGACGACGGGTGCGGGGGGACGTGCGGTTCCTGCCCCTCGGGCACGCGATGTTCGTCCGACGGCAGCCAGTGCCTGCTGCTGGCGGTTCAGCAGCCCCTGGGCGGCCCGTGCGGCCCCACGGCCACCTGTTCCTCGATCTACACGATCCCGTGGGCGCCTTTCAGCGGTGTCGCCAACCCCGACTGGCCGGGGTGCCAGGACGACCAGTGCCGCGAGGGACCGTGCGTGGCCGGCCTGTGCTCGCGCGGGTGCACGCCGACGCTGGATGCCGTGCAGAACGGCACCGAGATCGGAAGAGCACACGTCTGAACTCCAGTCACCGAATACGAT
>CALJUR010000092.1 GCA_937975765.1 uncultured Myxococcales bacterium | reverse complement strand
CGTATTCGGTGACTGGAGTTCAGACGTGTGCTCTTCCGATCTGCAGCCGCGCAGCGGGTCGCAGGCGCTGATCGTGCACAGGTCCCCGTCGTCGCACGTCGTCGGTCGCGGCAGGTCCAGGCCCCCGGGGTCCGTCTGGGACAGGAACCGGATGACGCGCGCGCGGGTGTCCTGCTGGTACGACAGGGACCGGTGGCCGGCCGCGTCCAGGGCCAGCCGCGCCCACAGCCCGGTGACGTCGCGCGTGTCCAGGCCGGCGTAGTCCCAGCCGTTCGCGTCCCGGGTCGCCAGGTGCAGCACCCCGCCCAGGGTGTGCACGAACACGGGCTGGCCGGACAGGTCGAAGGCCAGGTCCAGGCCCTGGTAGGGGCGCTGGCTGTTGGGCCCCGCCTGCGTGTCCACCGGCACCGTCTGGGACTCCCAGCCCGCCAGCGATCGCTGGACGTACCCGAAACCGTTGCGGTCCGGCTCGCTGGACGAGTACAGCGTGGAGGCGATGCCCAGCGTGCCGTCGTCCGCGAACGCCAGCGAGACCCGGTGGAACTTCTCGTAGGCGGTCCCCACCCCGGCGCCCAGGGACACCTCCGACGGGCCGAAGCCCGTTCCCGCGTCCTCGGCGAACACCAGAGAGCCGTAGGCCGTGGTGGACCGTGCCCAGGCCAGGCCCGGCGCGCCGGTCACCGGGTCGAAGGCCACGTCGATCCCGTAGCCCACCCGGCTGCCGCACGGGGCCGCTTCCACCGTCGTCACCTGCCAGGTACCGGCGAGGTCCGGGCGGGCGAACAGGACGTCGTACCCCGTTGCGCCGGCCCCGCAGCCGTTCGTGATCTCCCGCGCCGCGGCCACGGCCGGCCGGTCCCCGTCGGGAGGGAAGGCGATCGCGACGCCCATCGCGCCCGCGGACGTCGCCAGGGCCGGGTCGCCGCACCCGTCCCACCGCGGGTCGGTGCAGTCGCCCGTCGCGCACTCCTCGCCCAGGAAGCGGGCGAATCGCAGTCGCGCCTGGTTGCTGGCGTTCCTGTCCACCCAGGCGACGGCGGGCCGTCCCGTCACCGGGTCCACCGCCAGGTCCACGTACTGGAGGAATGGATTCGGCGAGGTGGCCGCCGGGATCACGGACCCCGCCGCCAGCACCGTGGACCGCCACGACCCGTCGTGCAGTCGCTCGGACACGACCAGGTCGCCGTCCGCCAGGCCGCGGATGTCGAACCACGCCACCATCGGCCCGCGGCCCGGCAGCAGCGCCATCGCGGGCGCCGCCTGGTTCGTGGTCGTCCGGACCTCCTCCTGCACCGGCCAGCGCAGCGGGGCGGCCCCGTCCCCCTCGGCCCACTCGAACGCCCCGGCATCGGCAGGGACCGACCGGGTCCGCCCGTTCATGTCCGTCGCCAGCGACGAGTCCGCCGCCAGCCCGATCGCCGGGGATCCGGCCCCCGTGCGCCGGTCCTCGACGGACAGGAACCCGGGGTCGCCGGTGACGTTGGTCGCGTCGGACGCGCACGTGCCGGAAAAGGCCGACCCGCTGCCGCCCCAGCCCCACGCCAGGTTCATCTGGCAGGCGCCGGTCGCGTACATCGAACCCGCGCTGCCGCCCGCCACCACGTTGTACTTCGCGGTCGTCGCGTAGATGCCGTACGGCGCGGCGCCCGCCCACGGCGAGGTCGTGTCCCGCAGGTCCACCGTGTTGTGGATCGCCTCGGCGCCCGCCTGGGTGCACGAGATGCCGCGGCCCCCGGACACGACGCTGGACGCGATCACCAGGTTGTTGCGGACGATCGTGGGGGAGGTCGCCACGGTGCCGCACAGGATGCCGTGCGACCCGGTGCGCTCGATGCGGTTGCGTTCCACCACGTCGCCTGCGCCGACGTTCCGGATGCCGACGCCGCCCACGTCGTGGATCCAGCAGTCCCGCACCGATCCGGTCCGCCGGGAGGCCGACGTGGAAGTCACCGCGTCGCCCGTGGTGTTGCGGACCTCGAAGCCCTGAAGCGTCCAGTTGACGTAGGCCTCGAAGGCGCTCTCGCGCACGCTGTCGCCGTCGATCGCGCAAGGCGCGCCGACCGGGTCCGCGCACTGGAAGACCAGATCCTGGGGCAGGGTGCCGGAATACGTGACGAATTCGTGGTAGACGCCGCCCTGCACCCGGCAGGTGGACCCGTTCGCCACGCCGTTGGCGCATTCGCCGATCGTCGCGAAGTCGCAGCCGCCCTCCTGGCACACCGTCCAGCACGTGGCGCCGCACTGGCCCGCGCGGGCAGCGGAGGGGCCTGCCAGCAGGGCCAGCGCGAACCCGACGGCGGCGATCCACGGCACGCGCACGGCGGCCTCCGGGTCAGACGGGCTGGAACGTGAACTCGACCGTGATCAGGAGTTGCTGGCCTTTCACGATCGGCAGCGGCTGCGGCATCACGTGCTTCGACAAGGGGCCGCCGGTGGTCTGCCCGGCCGGGCACGATGCGTCCTTGCAGAGGCTCAGGCTGCTGTACACGTGCGAGAACGACGCGGACTCGATCGCCACGGCCGTGCCCGACAGGCGCACGGTCGGGACGGAAGGGACGTCGCTGGTGTCGAAGCGCGTGACGACGAGGCTGTACGTGTCGGAGGAGGAAGTGGTGGCGTTGTCGAACACGTTCACGGTGCCGATCGGGTGGGTGGCGTCCGGCTCGATCATCGACAGGGCTCCGCGGGCCAGTGCCGGGGCCGTGATCATGATCTGCCACGACGCGAGGTGACGGTACCCCGTCAGGAGATTCACGAGGATCGACCCCTGGTTCTCCAGGGCGTTGTCGAACTCCTCGCGGCGGGCCAGCCCGCCGTCCGGGTTCCGCACCTCGATGGTCCAGTGGCCGCGGACGCCGATGCCGTTGCGCACCGCGTCGTCCTTCGCGGGCCTGGTCGCCGCCAGGGGGGGCGACACCACGGCGGCCGCACCCGCCTCCTTCGCCGGCCGGTCCCGCAGAAGCACCCACGCCCCCGCGGAGGCCAGCAGGCCGGCCGCCGCGCAAAGAGACACGATGCCCGACAGCCTCGTCTTCACGGTGGTCTCCCCGGTACGGATGGATCGATTTTCGAGGGAATACCGGGCCGGATCAAGCGCGAATCGCGGGTGGGGTGCACGGAGCCGCCTGCAGGCGGGCTCCTCCCCGCGACGCCACCTAGTCCTCCCGCGCCCCTTCGTCCGCGGCCTCGTCGTCCCGGTCGGGCTCGCGCTCCCGCTCCTCCTCGTCCTCGCCCTTCTCGGGCTCCTCGAGGTACAGCAGGCCGGCCTGGTCGTCGTAGGCGAACAGCTCGGCATAGCGGCCCCAGTCGATCGCGGTGTCCAGTTGGCGGCGCGCCTCCTCCCGGGTGAAGTGGTTCTCCAGCACCTCCAGGAAGAACTCCTCGTTCATCTGGCGCTTGTTCGACGCGTGCAGCGCCTGCAGGATCTGGTTCACCAGCACGACCGTCTCGGCCGCCGCGTCCCGGAAGACCTCCTTGCGCTCCTGGATGTCGGCCTCGGCGAACCGTCGCCCGCGCTCGGTCAGCCGGATGTCGCCCTCCTGGACCTCGGCCAGCCCCAGGATCGTCAGCGCCCCGGTCAGCGGCAGCAACTCGTCCGCCTCCAGGCCCAGGTCGTCCTCCAGCCGGTAGATGTCCTCGCGGCCGTTCCGTTCCAGGATCAGCTCCACCAGGCCGGACAGCCCGCCCATCCGCGCGTGCGGCAGCATCTGGTACCGGCGCAGCGCCAGCGGCCGGAACCGCCCCTGCGACTCCAGTTCCGACGGGCGCGCCAGGATGGTGTAGATCTTGTCCACGATCCGCTTGAATTCCGGTGCTTTGCGGTCGCGCGGGTGCGACAGCGCCACGTCCAGCACGGCCGCCACGCGCCCCGGGTTCTGCCAGAAGATCACCACCCGGTCCGCCATCAGCACCGCCTCCTCGATGTTGTGCGTGATGGCCAGGATCGCCTTGGTCGGGATCTTGCGTTCCAGCCACAGGTCCATCATCTCGCCGCGCAGGTTCTCGGCGGTCAGGACGTCCAGGCCCGCGAACGGCTCGTCCATGCACAGGACCTCGGGTTCCACCGCCAGCGCCCGGGCGAACCCGACGCGCTGCTTCATGCCGCCCGACAGTTCGCGCGGCAGGGCGTCCTCGAACCCGTCCAGGCCGACCATGTCGATGACCTGCAGGGCCTTCTCGTGCGCGGCCTTGCGGTCCAATCCACCCGCCGTCAGCGCCAGCACGACGTTGTCCAGCACCGACAGCCACGGGAACAGCGCGAACGACTGGAAGACGATGCTGACGTTCGGGTTGACGCCCTTCAGCGGCTGGCCGTGGGCCAGGATCTCCCCGTCGGACGGGGGCATCAGGCCGGTCAGCAGGCGCAGGAAGGTCGTCTTGCCCGACCCGGACGGGCCCAGCAGGCACGTGAACTCGCCCTCGTGGATGGCGAAGTCCACGCGGTCCAGCACGGTGACCCGGCCCGCTTCCGCGCCGGCCACCTCGTACCACTTGGACGCCTGCCTGGCCTCCAGGATCGTCTCGCCCTGCGGCATGAATCTCCCTCCTGCGCGAACCCGCCGGATCCGTCCCCGTGTTCGGGCGGGCTAGGATTCCAGGCTCAAGTGCTCCTCGCAGTACCGGTACAGGCGCCGCCACAGCAGCCGGTTGGTCAGCACGACCAGCAGGCACATCACCACGATCGACGCCACGATGCCGGGCCAGTCGCCATCGACCGTCGCCCGCGCGATGTACGCGCCCAGCCCGAAAGTCTCCAGCCGGTCGTCCCCGAAACGCGTCATCTCGGCCACGATCGACGCGTTCCAGGCCCCGCCCGCCGCCGTCAGCGCCCCGGTGACCCAGTACGGGAAGACCACCGGAGCCACCAGGGTCCGGAACCGCTGCCACCGCGACAGCCGCAGAACCTTCGACACTTCCCGCAGGTCCTCCGGTACCGACAGCGACCCGACGATCACGTTGAACAGCACGTACCACTGCGTCGCCACGAACATCAGCAGGATGCTGCCGACGCCCATCCCGATGCCCGCCCGCACGAATCCCAGCACCAGCAGCGGGAACAGCAGGTTCGACGGGAAGGCCGCGCCGATCTGGATGATCGGGCGGATCCGCCGGGCCAGCGCCGGCCGCGTGCCGATGTACGTGCCGATCGGCACCCAGATCAGCGAGGCGACCCCGACGGTCACGATCACCCGCAGCAGCGTCACCAGCCCCGCCAGCACGATCTCCAGCAGCGCCCCCGGGGTCAGGCCCTGGAAGACCGCGCGGCCCGCCCGGATGCCCCAGGCGCACACGACCAGGATCCCCAGGACGGCAATCGCCCAGCCGCCCACCGACAGCGTCCGGGACTGCTCCGGGGTGACCCTGGCGGGCGCACGCAGGGGGCGGATCAACGCGGGCAGCCGGTTCAGCAGGAACCAGGCGACGGGCTTCGCGATCTTCTCCTGGCACCATTCCACGATCCGCGACCGCTGCAGCACCGTCAGGACCGCGGACTCGTAGTCGTCCTCGAACGCGCCCCCCGTGCGGTACTTCTGCGCCCACGCCAGCAGCGGCCGGAAGAACAGCACGTCCAGCAGCACCACCAGCACCAGTGTCACGGCGATCGCCGCGCCCATCGCCATGAAGTCGCCCGCCTCCACCGCGGTCGCCAGGTACGACCCGATGCCCGGCAGCCGGATGTCCTTGCCCAGCACCGTGATCGCCTCCGACGCGGCCAGGAAGAACCAGCCGCCGCCGAACGACACCATGCTGTTCCAGACCAGCCCGATCATCGACGACGGCACCTCCAGGCGGACGAACCGCTGGAAGGGGCGCAGGCCGAAGATGGCGGCCGACTCGGACAGGTCGCGCGGGATGCCGCGCACGGACTGGAAGAAGGCGTACACGATGTTCCAGGCCATGCTGGTGAAGATCGCGAAGATCGAGGCCAGTTCGATGCCCAGCATCGACCCGGGGAACAGCGCCATGAAGCCGTTCACGGTGACGGCCAGGAAGCCCAGGATCGGCACGGACTGCAGGATGTCGATCAGCGGCAGGATGACCTTCTCGGCGCGCCGGCTGTGGGCCGCCATCGACCCGAAGACGAAGGTGAACGCCAGGGCCCACGAGTACGCGATGAACATGCGGGCCGTGGACCGAAGGGCGTAGTAGGGCAGGTGCAGCAGCGACAGGTCGATCGCCATCGATTCGGGCAGCACCGGTTCCGTCATGCCCTGGCCGACGCTGACGAAGGCCCAGGTCAGGGCCACCACGGACAGCGCGATCGGGATGTCGTAGAAGGTGAACGGCGCGCGGCCTTGCAGGAAGGGGCGGGTGAAGCTGCGGTCCGGCCGCATGTCGTACCTCCCCGGGATCGCAAGGCGCCTTCGGGCGCGCGAACCTTACACCCCGGGTTGGTGGGTGTCAACGCGGCCCGGGCGCCGGGGAAGGCGGATGCCGGGGGGGGGCCGCGGCTACAGCACCGGCCGGGCGGACAGCACGAACGCGGGCACGGTAGCCAGCCGGAAGTGGACCACCCCGCGCGAAACCAGCCGGCCCGACTTCACCTCGGTCAGCGTCCCGAAGCAGGTGGTGTGCGACACGGGCAGGTTCCACGGGCGGACGTTCACCTTCTGCCCGACCCACCGGTACTTCACGTCGTTCGCCGTGAAGGTGAAGTCGTAGACCAGGCGCGCGTCGGCGAGGTAGCGCAGATCCAGCGTGCCCTGGCAGGGGACCGGCCCGCACAGGCCGCCGACCGTCACCGTGCCGGCCAGCGACTGGACGAAGTGCAGACCGCCGTCGCGCGCCACGCAGTCCCCCAGGCGGTCGACGCCCCAGTCCACGTGGAACGAGAAGGGCAGGCGGCCCTCGGGGCCCCGGCCCGGCAGGAACTCGTGCCAGCCGGACATGTCCTCGGTCAGTCGGAACCCGAACCGGCCGTGGCGCAACCGGTCCAGCAGGTCCTTCGCGGCGGAAAGGGCGTTCATGCGGCACCTCCGTGCGCGGGTTGGGCGGCCGGGTGTGTGGCGGCATCGCCGGCCAGCAGCCTCGTCGAGACCCGGGTCACCAGGCTGGCGATGGGCGGGAGCAGGCGCGAGTAGAACCCGACCAGGTTCGCGGGGTGGACCATCTCGACGCGCCGGCCGTCCCGCGCCGCCTCGAACAGCACCCGCGCGACCGCCTCGGGTTTCATCGAGTAGTACGGCACCAGTTTCATCGACAGCCGGGACAGCAGGGTGTCTCCCGCGTCAATGCCCTTGTAGAAGCCGGTGTCCACCATGAACGGGTACACCGTCACCACCCGCACGCCGGCCGGGGCGATCTCGAACGAAAGCAGTTCGGACCACGCGCCCAGCGCCGCCTTGATCGCCGCGTAGGCGCCCCAGGTCGGCAGCCGGAAGAACGCCTGGCCGGACGAGACGTTGACGATCGTGCCGCGGCCTCGCGACAGCATGGTCGGCAGGAAGGCGTGGGCGTGGTACAGGGCGCCCATCAGGTCGATCTCGACCAGCCGGCGCCACGTCTCGATGGTCGTGGACGCCAGCGGCCCGGAGTAGCCGATGCCGGCGTTGTTGACCAGGACGTCCAGCGACCCGGCGGCGTCCTCCACCCACGCGACGCAGGCCTCCACGGCGGTGCGGTCGGAGATGTCCACGGCGCGCGTGTGGACGGTGACGCCCGTCGCGCGCAGTTCGTCCGCGGCCTTGTCCAGCGAGGCGGCATCCCGGTCGGTCAGGAAGAGGGTGCATCCCGCCATGCCGAACTCGGTGGCGGCGCACCGGCCGATGCCGTTCGCCGCGCCGGTGATCAGGACGCTGGCGCCCGTGTGAACGTCCGAGGGGCGGGACCAGGGAAGTTTCATGGACGACTCCAACCATCTGACAGAACAAGAATATCCGAAACGGACGGACTCGTCAATCTCATTTGACGCGATGCGTCGAAGTGGGCGACACGACTGGATAACGGCGACGGTGGAGGGCCGGGGGTTGCCTGAGTCTCAGCGCGAAAGGATGCCCAGGAAGGCGAAGTCGACCAGCTGCTCGACCAGCTGGTCCAGCGTGACGTCCGGGGCGCGGCCGCACCACCACAGGTGGGCCATCGAGGTGCCGATGCCGACGATGGCCTGGGCCTCCAGTTGCGTGTCGCAGGGACGGGCGAACCCGTTCGCGACGGCGTGGTCCAGGAACGACTTCGCCAGCATCACGAAGCCGTCCTGCAGCGCGGCCAGCTTGTCTTCCAGCACGGCATCGACGGCGGGCGTCTCGCGCATCAGCATCTTGGCCAGGTCCTGGTTCCGCTCCAGGCCTCGGGCGACGCGCAGGATGGCGGCCACCGACGAGTCGCGGTACTCGCGGGCGTCCTTCGGCAGGTTGGCGCTCATGCCGGCGAACTCGGCGAACAGCGAGTCCACGAACCGGTCGAAGACGGCCTCGAAGATCGCGCGCTTGTCCGGGAAGTGCCGGTAGAAGGTGCCCTGGCCGACGCCCGCCTCCTTGGCAATGTCGGAGATCAGCGTGCGGTGGAAGCCCTGCCGCACGAAGACCCGGGTCGCGGCGTCCAGGACGGCCTGGCGGCGCCGTTCCGTCCGCGCGCGGTCTCGTTCCTTCCTGAGGTCCGATGGCATGGTGTTCGCTCCGGGGTCAAGGGGATGGAGTGGGAGTGCGGCCGACCGGGAACAGGTACAGAGGGTGCTGGTCGGGCGGCAGTTGCAGGACGGCGCGGACCACCTCCTCGCGGAACGCGCCGATGGCGACGGTGCCGAGGTCCAGCGCGGCGGCCTGGAGGTACAGGTTCTGCCCGGCGTGGCCGGCCTCCAGCAGCGCGTAGGTGACCCCCCGCGTGCCGTACCGCGCCGTGGTCCGGTCGTGGACGGCCGCCAGGACCAGCGTGACTGGGGCGTCGGCGGCCTGGGCCTGGGCCATCGTCGCGCGGAACAGGTCGGCCCGCGCATCGCCCTCGGACACCGGGGCCAGCGCGTGCTGGCACGGCTGGTACCGGTAGGTGCCGGGCGGCAGGCCGGTCACGTCCCCGGCCACGACCCAGACCTCCAGCGGGTAGGTCTGGCCGGCCGAGGGTACCGTTCGGCGGCGGCCGTCCGCCACGAGGCCCTGGGCGGCCCACAGCAGTTGGGACAGGTCCGCCAGCGCGATGGGCAGGCCCGGGAAGAGCCTTTGCGAACGGCGGGCATCCAGCGCCTCGGCCAGCGGCATCCCGCCCTCGCGGCGCGGGGCCGGCAGCGGGAACAACGGCCCGGGGGATGTCCTGTCTTCCACGTTCGCCTCCGGAGGGAGGATAGCACACGAAACGGGGGGCGCCTTCGGGCGATGGTAGAATGCGGCGGACCGGAGGGGCTTCGAATGCGCGAGGACCGGATCGGGATCCTGGGGCTGGCGGGGCTGCTGGCCGTGACGTTCGTGGCGGTCGGCGCCCGCGGGCAGGGGTTCTCCCGCATGGCGGCGGAGTGGGAGGCGCACCGCGACCTGCCCTACGACGCGCACCCGCGGCTGTCGATGGTCATGCCGGAGGTCGATGCGGTCCGGGCGCGCGACGTCGAGGTGCTGGGGTTCCTGCCCTACTGGAGCGTGGGGGCGGCGACGCTGCGGCTGGACCGGCTGACGACGCTGGCGTACTTCGGGGTGTCGGTCGCATCCGACGGCTCGCTGGGCACGACGCGGCACTGGGGCACGGAGGACCTGGCCCCGCTGGTGGACGCGGCCCGCGCGGCCGGCGTGCGGGTGGTGCTGGTGGCGACGTGCTTCGACAAGGCGACGATGCAGGCGCTGCTGGGCAGCCCGGCGGCCCGGGCGAAGGCGGTGGCGAACCTGGTGGATGCGGTGGTCGCGGGGGGTGGCGACGGCGTCAACGTGGATTTCGAGGGGCTGCCGGTCGGGTCGAAGGCGGCGTTCGTGACGTTCGTGGGCGAGTTGAAGGCGGCGATGGACCAGGCGCTCGGGGTCTCGTACGTGACGCTGGACACGCCGCCCATCGACTGGTCCGGGGCGTTCGACTACGACTTGTTGGCGCTGGCCAGCGACGGCCTGGTGATCATGGGGTACGACTACCATTGGCGCGGCGGGGAGCCCGGGCCGGTCAGCCCGCTGGCGTCGTCGGCGACGTGGGGGGAGAAACTGTCGCTGACCTGGACGCTGGACGACTACGACCGGTGGGGCGGAACGGAGAACCGGGGACGGCTCCTGCTGGGGCTGCCGCTGTACGGGTACGACTGGCCGGTGAAGGCCGACGTGGCGCCGGGGACGGCGACGGGCGACGCGACGGCGCGGTTCTACGCGGACTGCGGGGTGCGGGCGGTGGCGGCCGGCGGGTGGCGCTGGGACGAGGCGTCCTCGACGCCGTGGATCGGGTACCAGGCATCGGGCGCGTGGCGCCAGTTGTGGTGCGAGAACCTGGACTCGCTGGCGGCGAAGGCCGGACTGGCGGCGGAACGCGGCCTGGGCGGCGTGGCCTACTGGGCGCTGGGATACGACGAGGATTCGCCGGAGCCGTGGACCGCCCTCGACCAGGCGTTCGGGATGGTGGTGGATCCGCCGGAGCCGGTGCCCGAGGCGGTGCCGGAAGCGGTGCCGGAAGCGCCCGAGGACGTCGTCGAGCCGGGCGACGCGACGGGCGAGGACGGGTCTGGCGGCTGGTGGACGAAGACCCACGGGATGCACGGTCCCGGCTGGCTGGGCGGGGCCTGGACCGGCGCGGGCATCCGGGGCGCGGACGAGGCCGGTGACGGCGAGGCCGGGGAGTTGGCCGGGGACCCGCCGGACGGCGACGACCCCGGGGAGGCGGTTGCCGACGACCGGGACGGACCGGAAGGCCCGGGAGACGGGAACGGCGGGGGCTGCCAGGCCGGTGCGGGTTCGTCCCCGGGGACAGGCCCGGCGGCCTTCCTGGCGTGGATGCCGTTCCTGGCTGCGTGGGCATTGCGCCGTCGCTGCCGCGCGGGCGGGGGACTGGACCGCGCGCCTGTCGATGCCTATCGTTGAGACACCGCCCGGCCTCTCATCGGGAGAGCACCGGGACGGGGACGGAGGATGCCCGCGTTGGATACCCTGCAGCAAGCGGTGATGGTCCTGGTGCCGATGATCCTGTCGCTGACGGTGCATGAATACGCCCATGCCCGGTCGGCGTTCGCGCTGGGGGACGACACGGCCTCCCGCGTGGGCCGCATGAACCTGAACCCGATGTCGCACATCGACGTCTTCGGGACGATCCTGCTGCCGCTGCTGGCGATCGTGTCCGGATCGGGGTTCTTCTTCGGGTGGGCCAAGCCGGTCCCCATCAACCCGGTGCGGTTCACCCGGAAGGTCCGGATGAAGACCGGCGTGCTGCTGACCGCGGCGGCCGGCCCGCTGTCCAACCTGCTGTTCGCGCTGCTGATCGCGGTCGGCTTCCGGGCGGTGGTGGGCATGAACCTGCCCGAGGCCGTGCTGACGCTGATGATCATGACCTTCAAGATCAACGTCGTGCTGGCGGTGTTCAACCTGATCCCGGTGCCGCCGCTGGACGGCAGCCGGGTGCTGGCCGGGCTGCTGCCGGACTCGCTGGGGCGCCGGTACGCCGTGCTGGAGCGCAACCCGATGTTCGTGATCCTGGCGTTCGCGCTGCTGATCGGGTTCGCGGGACGGCTGATGGCGTGGCCGATCGACTTCGTCACCCGGATGCTGCTGATGGTGACCGGGAACCTGTAGCCGTCGATATCAGACGATACGCCGCAGCCTCGCCACGAAGAAGCCGTCCATGCCGTGCCGCCAGGGCAGGATCGCCAGCGTGCCGTCGGGTCGCCGGAACGGGGCGCCGATGGCGATGGGGTCGGGCGCCAGGAAGGGCCGGTCGGCCAGGGCCCGGGCGACCACCTCGGCCCCCTCCTCGACCGTGAACGAGCAGACCGCGTAGGCCAGCCGGCCGCCCGGCTTCAGCAGGCGGGCGGCGGCGCGCAGCAGTTCCGCCTGCAGGGCGGCGGCGGCGGCGATGTCCTGCCCGCGGCGCACGTAGCGGACCTCGGGGCGTCGTACCAGCGTGCCCAGGCCGGTGCACGGGGCGTCCAGCAGGATCGCGTCGGCGGTGCCGGCCAGGTCGCCGTCCGCCAGGGTCCGGGCATCGGCGGCCAGCGTCGCGGGGGCGGGCAGGCCCATCGCCCGGCACAGCGCGACGCAGCGGGCCAGCTTGCGCCCGTCCAGGTCCACCGCCCGCACCGACGCGCCCGGCGCCATCGCCAGGATCTGCGACGTCTTGATGCCTGTGCCGGCGCACAGGTCCAGCACCGTCTCGCCGTCCCGCGGCGCCAGGGCCTCGACGACCAGCTGGGACGCCTCGTCCTGGGGCACCAGCAGGCGCGGGACCAGGGAGCGGTCGCCCAGCGGCGTGCCTTCGTCCACCACCAGCCCGTCGGCGGCGTACGGGGTCGGCCGGGCCACGATGCCCCGCGTCGCCAGGTCCGCGATGGCGGCGTCCCGGGTGGCGACGTGCCGGTTGACGCGCAGGGTGGAGGGGGCCGGCGCGGCCAGCGGGGCCAGCAACGCATCGTCCCAGGGGCCCGGGTCGGCGGCGCGGATTGCGGCCAGCAGCGGCGCGGGCACCGACGCCAGCACCTCGGGCGGCAGGCCCTCCCGGGGGTCGCCTTCCCCCAGCCGGCGTTCCAGGGCGCGTCCGACCGCGTTGACGAAGCGGGCCGCGGACTCGCCTCCCAGTTGCCTCGCGGCATCGACTGTTGCCGACAGGCGCGCGTGTGCCGGGACCCGCTGGAGGTACAGCGCCTGCAGCGCCAGGCACAGCAGCGCCTCCCGGACCCGGGGCGGCGCGTCGTCCAGCGGGCGGCGCAGGAAGGGGCGCAGCACGGCGGCCAGAGCCATGCGGTGGCGCAGGACGCCCATCAGCAGGGCCTGGAACAGGGCGGCGTCGCGGGGATCGCCGGGCCACGAGGATCGTGCCTCGTTGACCCGGTCCGTGCTGCGGCAGCGGCCCGACAGGACCTCGACCAGCGCCAGGGGGGCGTCGACGCGGGGATTCCCGGTGAAGGCGGCGCGCCGGGCGCCGGGGCGGCTCACGACGCCACCGCGTCGCCGCGGGACTCGGCCATGACGCGGGAGACCCACGGCAGGCACAGCAGGCCGATCCCGACCCGCAGCAGCATCGTGCTGACGATGGAGGCGGTGCTGTAGGCGTCGATGACGGAGGTCCGGTCGGCGGCCGTCAGCGCGATCGCGGCGGTCACGTAGGGGCCGAAGAACTCGCGCATGACCACCTGCGTGGAGCCCAGGCCGCCCACCGAGATCGGGATGAAGGCGATCAGCGAAAGGATCGGCATGAAGACGAGGATCTTCGGGATCGGGATGTCCGCCCCGAACGATTTCAGGAAGGCCCAGTTCATCACGGCATAGGCCAGGATCAGCGCGGACCGGGCCAGCATCACCACCGGGATCGACCGGAACGACAGGTGCCGGAACGCCGCCAGCAGGTCGTGGCCGAATACCTTCCCCAGGAAGCCGGGCATGCGGTGCAGCCGCGCAATCCCGCACAGGATCGGCGGCGCGGCCACGGCGCCCGCGGCGAAGACCGTGACCGCGATGGTCGCGGGCACGTCGAACGGCGACTGGCCGGCGAACACCGACGCCAGCACGAAGGCGCCGAACACCGACAGGTCCACGAAGTTCAGCAGGATGAAGGGGCTGCCGGCCGCGCCCCAGCCGCGGTCGGTGCGTTTCTTCACGACGGCGGCCATCATCACCAGGGCGAGGTTGTAGTTGACGATGTTCAGCAGGTAGGACGCGCCCTTCACGCGCAGGAACTCGCGGAACCCGACGCGGATGCCGACGCGGCCCAGCAGCACGCGAACCGTGGCGACGTCGATCAGGTACGTCCCGAAGGTGGACACGACCAGCGTGATGACGAACAGCAGGAGATTCGCGTTCAGGAAGGCGGCCCAGGCCGTGGAGAAGTCGGTGGTGGCGGCCAGGAAGCCCAGCAGCGCCAGGGTGCCTCCCCAGGCCATCATCGCGCGCAGGCGGGACTTGCGGCCCGCGGTTTCGGTTGCGTCCGGCACGGGGCGTATTCTAGCCTCGAACCGGGCGCCCATGCGAATCGAAGGCGGCCGGGGTACACTGGGGGCATGGCGGCAGGCGGGTCCAGGATGGGGGGAACGCTTTGAAGGCCGAGGGCGGGGGCGCGCTGTTCCTGTTCTTCCACGCCGCGATGACGGACACCTTCCGGACGCCCGCCATCCTGGCCGGGTGCTCGGGCGAACTGAAGGCGCGCGGGCTGGCCTCGACGGTCGTCGAGACGTGGCTGGAGCGGCGGGACCCGGCGCGGACCCAGGCGACGCTGGAGGAACTGTCGTCCCTGGTGCGCCGGCTGCGGCCCGCGGTGACCGTGCTGCAGGACGTCCCGGACGAGGGGCTGTTCGCGCGGGTCCGGCGCGAGGTGGATGGGCCGATCGTGCTGGCCGAGGCCGGGACGCGGGTGCCGCCGGGGTGCGTCGACTGGGTGGTGCACCATGCCTCCACCCATCCCGCGCTGCTGGCCCGGGTCGTGGAGCGCCTGCTGCGGGGGCAGCCGCCGGACGACCTGCCCAACGTGGCACGCCAGGGGCCGGACGGGCCCGACGCGCCCCCCGCGGGATTTGCGCCCTGCGCCGACGCGCCGGTATTCCAGGCCGCCCCGGACACGGCGATCGTCTCGATTCCCGGAGGCTGGAGGCCGCACTCGCGGAGGGTGTCGGTCTACGTGAACGCCGGCTGCCCGTACGCGGCCGACGCGCGTGCGAACCCCTTCTTCGACGGCCTGGACCTGTCGGACCCGGCGGTGGCGGTGCGCGGGTGCGCATTCTGCTTCATGGGCGGGGACTACCGGGGCCTGTCGCCGGAGGCGTCCGTGCAGCGCGTGGTGGGGGAGCTGGCGACGTGGCGCCGCGCGCGGCCGGAACTGGACGAGGCGGTGCTGCTGGACGAGGCATCCTTCCGCTACCTGCCGGACCTGGTGCGCAGGCTGAGGGCCGAGGGGATCCTGCCGATGCGCCTGTGCCTGCACGGTCGGCCGGACCAGTTGGCCCGGTCCCGCGCGCGGATCGAGGCGGCCTGCCGGGAGGCGGGACCGCCGGACGCCCCCGAGATCTCCTTCACGGTCATGCTGATCGGTTTCGAGAACTTCTCTCCGGACGAACTGGGGCGCCTGAACAAGGGCGCCTCGACGGACGACATGGAGGCGGCCGTCCGGACGTGCCGCGAACTGGCCGACGAGTGGCCGCGGACGTTCTCGTACGACCGCTACCGGTCGTCGTCGTTCATCCTGTTCTCGCCGTGGACGACCGCGGCCGACCTGCGCGCGAACGTGGCGGCCTTCCGGCGCCTGGGGATCACGGAGTTCGCCACCGGCATGGGCCTGTCCAAGCTGCGCCTGTACCCGAACCTGCCGCTGCACGCCCGGGCGCGGGCCGACGGGCTGCTGCTGGAAGGATACGAGGATGCGGCGCTGGATGCGGCGCGCCGGTTCGGGTACGCCCGCGAACATCCCTGGCGGTTCGCCGACCCGGTGGCGGGGGCGGCCTGCGCGCTGTATTCCCGGCTGTACGAAAGGGTCGAACGGCGCGAGCAGGTGGCGTTGCTGGAATGGGTCCTGGACCGGGCGGGGGCGGATCCCGCGCCGGACGTGGAGGCCGAGGCGGCGCGGTTCGACCGGCTGGCCGAGGTGCTGGCCCGGGCGCACCAGGCGGGCGGCCGGACGGCGGGGCGGCGGCGCGGCGGGAAGCGGGCGGGGGACCGGCCCGAGGCCGTGGCGGAACTGGACCTGGGGACGGCCTGCAACCAGGGGTGCGCCGCGTGCCTCCAGGACGTGCAGGTCTTCGAGCCCTCCGAGGGGCGCATCCGGGCGCGGATCGAGGAGGCCGCGTGCGAGGCGACCCGGCTGTACGTGTCCGGCCGCGAGCCGACGCTGTCGTCGAGGTTCCTGCCGGCCGTGCGGCTGGCCCGGGAGGCGGGCCTCGCCGAGGTCGACGTGCTGACGAACGGCCGGATGTTCGCGTACGAGAAGTACGTGGCACGCGTGCTGAAGGCCGGCCTGACCGGCGTGCGGGTCAAGCTGTTCGGCCCCGACGCGGCACGGCACGACGCGCGCACGCGGACCCCGGGGGCGTTCGAGGACGTCCGGAGGGCCCTGGTCCTGCTGGCCTCGCTGCGCGGTGCGATCGCGGTATCCGGCGTGCTGGTGGTGCGGCCCGACACGGTCGGCGACCTGGACGCGACCCGGGAGATGGCGCGGGACGCGGGCGTGGACCGCTTCCTGTACGTGGTCCCGACCATCACGCTGCCCCGCGAAGGCCTGGACGACTTCCTGGACGCGCTGGAGTCCCACGTCCGGCGCCTGTGAGCGACCGGGACGCGTGGACGATCCGGGGGTCCTGCCTTATCATTCCCGCGCCCCTCGTCGTCCGTGGAACGCGACGGGCTGTCCCGGCCTGGAGTCGCCGTGCGCGTGCTGCTGACCCTTCCGCCCCCCGGGGGCCACTACCGGGTGCCGCCGCTGGGGTTGCTGTACCTCGCCGGAGCGCTGCGCCGCGCCGGCCACCAGGTCGTCCTGCACGACCCGGCGGTGGAGCGCGGCGGGCTGCGCGGCATCGCCCGGCGGGTTCGCGAGGCGCGGCCCGGGCTGGTCGGCGTGTCGGCGCACTCGTCAGACTGGCGGGTGGCGCAGGGAATCCTGCAGGCGGCGCGCGACGCGGTGCCGGGCGCGGTACGGGTGGCGGGCGGGGCGCACGTCTCGGCGGACCCGGGCGCCGTGGCGGCCTCGGGCGGCGTCGTGCAATACGGGGTGGCCGGGGAGGGGGAGGGCCCCCTGGTCGCGCTGGCCGACGCGATCGAGCGGGGTGGTGCGATCGCGGGAATCCCGGGGGTCGTCGATCCCGCGGTCCCGGTCGCGGCGGGCCGTTTCGCCGCCCGCTGGGTCCCCGAGGATCTGGACGCTCTGGCGATGCCGGCGTGGGACCTGGCGCCTCCCGGGCGGTACCGCGGGGCGCCGCAGGGTTTCGCCTTCCGGCGCCTTCCGATCGCGCCGATCCTGACGTCCCGCGGATGTCCCCATGCCTGCACCTTCTGCGGCGGGGCCGCGGTGACCGGCCGCCGCTTCCGCGCGCGCAGCCCCGCGTCCGTGCTGGCCGAGGTGGCGGACCTGGTCGCGCGGTTCGGAGTGCGGGAGGTCCACCTCGTCGACGACGCCTTCGCGACGCGGCGCGACCGTGCCCTGGAGATCCTGGACGGGCTGGCCGGGATGGACCTGGCGCTATCGTTCCCGAACGGCCTGCGCGCCGACGCGATCGACGACGCGCTGGCCTCGGCGCTGCGCCGGGCCGGCACGCACACCGTCAACCTGGGGATCGAGTCGGGTTCGCCGGCCGTGATGGCCCGCGTCGCGAAGGGGCTGGACCTGGACGCGGTGCGATGCGCGGCCTCCCGGTTGAAGGCGGCGGGCATCGAGGTGGGCGGCTTCTTCCTGCTGGGCCTGCCGGGCGAGACGGTGCGGGACGTGGAGGGCACGGTGCGGTTCGCGATGGACCTGCCGCTGGACCGGGCGCACTTCTCGGCGTTCCTGCCGCTGCCGGGGACCGAGGCGACGCGCCAGGCCGTGGCCGAGGGCGGCGTCCCCGAGGACCCCTCTCTGCTGCGGTACGACGCGGTGCCCTGGGCGCCGGCGGCCATCGGGCGCGCCCGCCTGAAGGCGCTGCAGCGCGGCGCGTTCCTGCGGTTCCATTTGCGGCCGCGGATCCTGTGGGGCCTGGCACGCACCCTGCGGACGCCGGCCCACGTCCTCGCGCTGGTCTCCCGGGCCTCGTCCTACCTGGGCAGGGGGCCGCGATGACGGGGCGGGGGCCGGGCAGGACCGTGGCCGTGCTGGGCGCCGGGGTGGCCGGGCTGGCGGCTGCGCGGTCGCTGCGGAGGGCCGGCTGCCGCGTCGTCGTGCTGGAGCGCGAGGCCTGCGCGGGCGGCATGGCCGCGGGTTTCGACGCCGGCGGCATGCGGCTGGACCGCTACTACCACTACTTCAACGAGGGCGACGACGAGGCCGCGCGCACGGTCCAGGAGGTCCTTCCGGGCCGGCGCATCCTCTGGAAGAGCGTGCCGGTCGGGATGTTCCGGCAGGGGCGCGCCTGGCCGTTCTCGACCCCGTGGGAACTGCTGACGTTCCCGCCGCTGGGCCCCTTGGACCGGGTGCGCCTGTGCGCCCACCTGGCGCGCACCGCGGTGGTGCGGGACCCCTCGCGGCTGCAACGGGTCCCCGCCGCGGACTGGCTGCGCGCCTGGCTGGGCGACGAGGGATACGCCGCCGTTTGGGAGCCGCTGCTGGCCCGCAAGTTCGGGCCGCACGCCCCGCGGGTTTCGGCGGCCTGGCTGTGGGCACGGATTAGGCGCATGGCGGCGGCACCGCCCCGGCACGGCTGGCACCGGACATACGGGTACCTGCCCGGCGGGGCGTTCCGGCTGGCCGAGGGGCTGGCCGAACGGGCCCTGGAAGAGGGCGTCGAGGTCCGGCTGGGCGCGGAGGCGAGGGGCCTGCAGGCGCGCGGCGGGAGGATCGAGGGCATCGTCGCGGACGGCGGGCCTCTGGAGGCCGACGCGGTGGTGTCGACGCTGCCGACGTCGCTGCTGGCCTCGCGGATCGAGGGTCCGGGCGCGCCGGCCTGGCGCCCATCCACCGCGTGGCTGCCCGTGACCGTTCTGGTGCTGCGGCTGCGACGCGCGCTGACGTCGTTCTTCTGGCTGAACACCAACGACCCGGGCTTCCGCACGGCCGGCGTCATCGACACGGCGATCCTGGACCCGCTGCCCGCCCTGGCCGGCCGGCACCTGCTGTACGTGCCGTTCTACGCGGCGACCCACCCGGTGCTGGCCGGCGGGGACGCCGACGCGCTGCTGGACTGGGTCTGGGACGACCTGGCACGGCTGTGCCCCGGCCTGTCTCGCGGCGACGTGGACGGCCGCTGGTCGTTCCGGGACGCCTTCGGCCAGAGCGTCTGCGAGGCCGGGGAGCCGCCCTCCAGCGGCGGCGCGACGCCCTTCGGGAACCTGGTGGCGGTGGACGCCTCGAACCTGCACCCGTTCGACCGGACCCTGGACGGGGCGCTGCGGCTGGGGAAGGCGGCGGCCGCCCGCACGCTGGCCATCCTGGGAGGGAGCCCGTGAAGGTGGTCTTCGCCCAGAGGATCTGGCGCGAGCTGCTGGGGACGATGTCCCTGTCGGCCTCGCTGCGTCTCGACGGCCACCACGCGCATGTGGCGATCGCGCCGACCGTGCCCGCGCTGGTCCGCGAGGTGCTGGCCCGGCGGCCCGACGCGGTCGCCGTGCCGTGGAACTCCGACGACCACCGGTTCAACGTGCGCCTGGTCCGGACCCTGAAGGCCGCGCGTCCCGGCCTGCCGGTCATCGGCGGCGGACCGCACCCGACCCACGCCCCCGAGGTCATCGACGCGGCCCCGCTGGACGCGATCTGCCGGGGCGACGGCGAGGACGCGCTGCGGGAGTGGGTGGCAGCCCGCGCGCGAGGCGGGGATGGCGCCGGGATCGCGAACCTCTGGGTGAGGACGCCGGGCGGCTTGGTGCGTGCCGAACTGCGGCGCGCCGTCGAGGACCTGGACGACCTGCCGGACCCCGACCGGGACCTGTACATGGAGCACCGGCTGCTGCGCACCAACCCGCACAAGCCCTTCATGGCGGGCCGCGGGTGCCCGCACGGGTGCACCTTCTGCGCCACGCCCAGCCTGCGCCGCCTGTACCGCGGCCGCGGGCGGATCCTGCGCTGGCGCAGCCCCGCGCGCGTCGTGGCCGAGATCGAGCGCGTCCGCGACCGCTGGGGCCTGCGCAGCGCGCGGTTCGAGGATGACACCTTCTCGCAGGACCCCGCCTGGCTGGCCGAGTTCCTGCCGGCGTACCGGCGGCGCGTCGGGCTGCCGTTCGTCTGCTACGTGCGGGCCGACCAGGTGACGGACGACCTGGCGCGGCGCCTGCGCGAGGCCGGCTGCAGCACCGTCTGTTTCGGGGTGGAGTCCGGCGACGAGGACCTGCGCAACCGGCTGCTGGGCAAGCACCTGCGTGACGACGAGCTTCTGGCGGCCGCCGAACGGCTGCGCGCGGCCGGCGTCCGCTTCTACACCACCAACATGTTCGGGCTGCCGGGCGAGACGCTGGAGCAGGGGTGGCGGACGGTCCACCTGAATCGCAGGCTGCGTCCGGACACGGTCTGGTCGTCCGTGTTCCAGCCGTACCCGGGGCTGCCGTTGACCGACCGCGCCGTCCGGGAGGGCCGGGTCACGCCGGAGGAGGTGGCCGGCGTCATCACGCGGCCGTTCGCCGGCAACGTGCTGCGCCAGCCCGACGCCCGCGCCCTGTTCGCGTTGCACCTGTGGTTCCCGGCGCTGGTCCGCTTCCCGGCGCTGGAGCCGTTCGTGCGTGCGCGCCTGGCCGCCGGTCCCGGGGCCGTGGACCGGCTGGTGTTCCTGGCGTCCTACGCTGCCTCGGCGGCCCGCCGATCCGGGATCGACCCCGTGCGGCTGGCCTGGGAGGGCGCCCACTGGCTGCGCTTCTTCGGGAGCCGCGAATCGTGAACCGGCTGGTCCCGATCCTGTCACGCCTGCCCTGGCCGCCCCCCGGCGGCCTGAGGACGCCGCCGCGCCCGGCGCCCGACCCCGGCGCCCGCGCCGGGGCATGGGTGGTCGCCCTCTCGACCCTGACGGCCTTCGCCGTGTACCTGGTCGCCAGCGCGCAGGAGGCCGCCGCGCTGACGCCGGAGTTCACCCGGACACTGCTGACGCAGATCGGGATCGCCCCGGTGCCCACCGCGTTCCGGGAGGCCATCGGGATCGACTCCCCCCTGGGGGCCCTGGGCGAGTTCCTCGTCTCGGCCTACTCGCTGATGCCCCTTTACGGGCTGGCCGCTCTGTTCGACAACCCGGCCGGCGTCCCGGCCGTCCTGGCGGTGCGCGCCGCCTGCCAGGCCCTGAACCTCGCGGGCGCCCCCCTGCTGTACGCGGCGGCGCGGCGTTCCGGGCTGCGGGACCGCGCCTCGACCCTGGTCGCGCTGGCCTACCTGCTGTCGCCCTTCCTGGCCGACAAGATCGGGTGGGATGTCATCGGCTACATGGGGACGCCCCTGATCGGCGCCTGGTGGGCACTGCAGGCGGGTCGGCCCGGGCTGGCGGTGGTCGCCTGGCTGGTCGCCGCGGGTGGGCATCCCTTCTGCCTGTGGGGGATCGCGTTCTGGGCGGTGGCCGAGTGGATCCACGCCGAGCGGTCCGGCCGCCCCTCGACCGCGCTGCGGCTGGCGGCCCTGTGGTTCCCGCTGCAGGCCGCGCTGAACGTGGCGAACATCTTCCTGATGCCGGTGCTGGCGCCACACTCGATGGCGGGATACATGCGCCAGCACGTCTCGGGCGAGCGGTTTCGCCTGGACGCCATGGGAGGCCACCTGCTGGCCCTGGCGGGGTTCCTGGCCGGCTTCCTGTTCCTGCCGCTGGCGCGGGCTCGCTGGCTGCTGGTCGCCTTCGCCGACCTGCTGTACTACGCGGGCACCGGCCTGCAGCACGGCCTGGTCCCCGCCACCACCGGCCTGATGGCGCTGGCGTCGGTCGAGGCGCTGCTGGACGGGCAGGCCGGCGTCGGCGCGAAGGGGGCGAAGGGTCCCTTCCGCCGCCTGGCCGCGTGGGTGGCCAGGCAGGCGGCGCGGCCGGTCGCGGGCCGGGGCCTGTGCGCCGGCCTGGCGGTCGCGCTGCTGGGAGCCAACCTCCTGTTTCCCCAGGGCAACGCGTACCACGAGGCCGTCCGGGGCATGGACTGGGATGCCGGCTGGATCGCCGGGGTGCGGGACGTGGCCGCGCGGGTCCCGCCGGACACGGAGCAGTGCCTGGTCCAGCCGTACGCCTTCGCGGCGGTCGACGGGCACTGCCCCAGGGTGCTGCCGTGGTCCTGGCCCGAGACCGCGGAGGTGGTGGACCCCGGGATGGCCCGGACGGCGTTCGTGCTGTCCGTGGACCTGTGGGACCGGTCGCGCCATCCCCTCCGGACGATGCTCGCCCGCCGGGACATCGAGGTCCGAGGGATGCTGTGCGAGGGACTGGACGACGGCGTGCTGAGGGTGGCAGCGGTCTCGGGCAATGCGTGCCTGCTGTTGCCCTCCTGGGGCGATCCGCCGCCCGGCACCCCCACCTGCCCCGGCCTGTGTCCCGCGCCGCATGGCGAGGGGGAAGGCGGGCCGGGACACGCGGGGCCCTGACCGCATCCCGGGCGCCCGGGATCAGCGTCCGGGCCGTCGCCCGGTCAGCAGCGTCCAGCCGTCCCGAAGGAGGTCCGGCCCCTCGCCGTCGCGGATCGCGGCCCGGAAGGTCCTCGCCACGAAGGCGGGACGCGCCAGGTACCCCGCGTACAGCAGGGCCCGCGCCGCCGGGAGCCACGCCGGTACCTCGTCCGCGACCGGCCGCCCGCCGCGGTCGTCCCGGCTGCCCCGGCGCACGACCGGCAGGTTGATCGACAGGTCGTCCGGGTCCAGGCGGCGCAGCAGCGCACGCGACGCCAGCAGCGTGGACGGCCCCTCGCCCGGCAGCCCGACCACGAGATGCACGCCGATCTCCATCCCCGCGTCGCGCGCCGCGCGTCCTGCCTCCAGGATGCGCGCGTCCGGGATCGTCTTGCCGTACGCCCGCCTCAGGGCCTCGTCGCCGCTCTCCACGCCCATGCGGACGCGCCGGCAACCGGAACGCGCCATCGCGACGGCCAGTTCCCCGTCCAGCACGTCCGGCCGGACGTAGGCCGTCCACGTCATGCCGGCCCGGGACAGCATCCCGCACACCTCCAGGGCGTGCGCGCGCGGCGTCCCGAACGACATCGCCTTCACGAAGACTCGCCGGAATCCCAGCACCCGGATCCGGTCCAGGTCGGAGGCGATCGACACCGGGTCCCGCACGCGGTGGCCCAGCACGCCCGAGTTGCACAGCGCGCACCGGTGGGGGCAACCGAAGTCCGTGACCAGCGTCGCGAAATCGCGGCCCAGGGCCGGCATGCGGTACCGGCCCCGGGGGAAGGCCTCGTGGACCGGCGGGGGCAGCGCGAACGGCCCCGGCACGGGGTCCCTGCCGTGCACGATCCCCCCGTCCCCGCGAAACGACAGGCCCGGCAGCCGCGAGGGGTCCCTTTCCCCCCCCAGCCATTGGGCCAGGGCCGGCGACGTGAAGTCCCACAGCACCGCGTCGACGGCCTCGTGCGCCTGGAGGTATCCCCCCGGATCGATGGCCGCCTCCTCGCCCGTCACGACCGTCGGGACGCGCGGCAGCCCGGCCAGGAAGGCCTCGTCCTCCGGCGCCGACACCGGGGAGGTCAGGGCGAACACCGCCTCGGCCGCCGTTCCCAGAGCGCGTCGCAGCGCCTCGTCCGCCGGCAGGCCCTCGGCGACGGCGTCCAGCACCACCGGGGTCATCCCGGTCTCGCGCAGGAGGCTCGACTGGGCCAGCAGGTCCGCGGGGTGCCAGCCATAGTCGGCCTTCGCGACGGAGGTGCAGAAGCAGTCCCGGAAGATCCGTCGTCGCCAGGGGGGATCCAGCAGCAGCACGTTCATGGCAGCCACCGCGCGATGCGTCGCAGCAGGCGTCCCAGGTGGCGGGGGCCGCGGACCTGCCGCGCCAGGCCCGCCAGTCGCGACGGGCGCAGGTAGAATCGCATCAGCGCGTCGCGGCGGATCCGTCGCAGCCCGTTCGCCGTCATGCCCTCCGGCACCCACGCCACCTCCGCGAAGGTCGGCGCGGCCTGGTCCGGCCACGAGGGGCCCGCCTGGGCCGAAAGGACGGCATCGCCCGCCTCGGTGCCGGGAATCGGGTGGAAGAACATGAAGTGCGCGAAGTCCAGCGGCAGTTCCAGCGCCAGCCGGACCGTGCGCGCCATGTCGGCCGCGGTCTCCCCCGGGAAGCCCAGCACGAAGAACCCCCGGCTCTCGATGCCGGCCTCCTTCACCCGGGCCACCCCCTCCCGGATCCGTTCCGGGTCCAGCCCCTTCCGCACCCGGGCCAGCACCTCGGGGCTGCCGGACTCGATGCCGATGCCCACGGCGTAGCAGCCTGACGCCTTCATGTGGCGCAGCAACTCCGGTTCCAGCGAGTCCAGGCGGACGCCGTTCGGGCAGGACCAGAGGACGGGGCGGGGCAGGGCCGCCATCCGGTCGCACAGCGCGTGCACGTAGGCCGGGTCGAAGGTCAGGTTGTCGTCCACGAACTGGATCTCGCGGACGCCGAAGCGGTCCGTCAGCAGGCGGACCTCCTCCATCACCAGGTCCAGGGGGCGGTACCGCAGGCGGCGGCCGTGGATGGTCGAGCCGGCGCAGAAGGTGCAGGCGTACGGGCAGCCGCGGGACGCGATGATCGGCGCGACGGGCCACTGGCGGAAGAACGCGGAGTGCGGAGCCATCGGGTAGCGTCGCGGGTCCATCAGGTCCCAGCGGGGCAGGGGCAGCGACGCCAGGTCGGGCGTGGCCGACGGCGTGCGCTCGACCCGGCCCTCCTGCCGCCAGGCGACCCCCGGGAGGCCGGCGAGGATGGCCGCCCCGGGCCGCCCGTCCCGGCAGGCGTCCACGAATCCCGGCAGCGACGGCTCGGCCTCGCCGATGAAGGCCGCGTCCAGCCGGTCGCCGCATCGATCCAGCGTCCCGGCCGGGCGCACCGAGGGGTGCGGCCCCCCCGCCACCGTCACGGTCCGCGGCAGGACGCGGCGCACCTCGTCCAGGTACCTCGCGGTCCGGTCCAGCGTGAACGTGTTCACCTGGAAGCCCGCGACGTCCGGCCGGAAGTCCGCCAGGCGGCGCGCCAGTGCCCTCGGGCCCAGGCCCTCCAGGATGCAGTCCAACAGCAGGACGTCGTTCCCCGGGGACAGCACGCCGGCCAGGAAACCCAGCCCCAGGCAGGGCTGCACGGAATCGCTGACCTCCCGGGGCTTGACCAGGGCAACCCGCACCGCGGCACCGTTGCGTCGGCCGCGGAACGCTACCAGTTTCCCCGTCCAGCGGCAAGGCGTGGCCCTCCGGCTTGTATCGGGGTGGGGTCGTCGATACCATCGTCCCGCCCGGTGCCCGCGCACGCTGGTGGAGTCGCCATGTCCGGCCCGAACGGCGGTCCCCTCGCCATCCTGGTGATGCCCCGCATCGGGTACATGGACTCCCTTCGCAGCCTCCCGGGCCTGCCGCTGTCGCTGCTGCAGGCCGCGTCGATCGCCGCCACCCGGCACGACCTGGCGCTGCTGGACCTCCGGCGGGTCCGGGACTGGCGCCGCGCGCTGCAGGCGCAGGTCGGCCCGCGCACCCGCTGGGTCGCGCTGACCGCCTTTACCGGCCGCATGATCGCGTCCGCCCTCCAGGTGGCCGGTTTCGCGAAGGAACAACTGGGGCTGCAGGTGGTCCTGGGCGGGGTGCACGCCACGCTGGAGCCGGCCTCGACACTGAGGGACCCCCACGTGGACGCCGTGATCGCGGGCGAGGGCGAGGTCCCCTTCGCGGCGCTGCTGGACGCCGCGGCGGAGGGCCGTCCGGTCCCCGGGGACGTGCCCGGCCTGTGGACGATGCGGGACGGCGAGGTCCGCGGGCCCGACTACGCCCTGCTGGAGGACCTGGACGACCTGCCCGACCTTCCGTACCGGCTGGTCGACGTGGCGGACTACCTGCCCCTGTACGACGGCCGGCGCTCGTTCTACTACCAGTCCAGCCGGGGATGCCCGCGCGCGTGCCGATACTGCTACAACCGGCGCTTCAACCGGGGGCGGTGGAGGGCCCGGTCCGCGGCCCGCGTCGCGTCGGATCTCCAGGATGCCCGGCAGCGCTTCGGATTCGAGGACGTCTACTTGCTGGACGATTCCTTCCTGGTCGACCTCGAACGGGCCCGCGCGATCTCCGGGTGGTTCGAGGGCCAGTCGCTGACGTGGCAGTTGCAGGGAGTCGAGGTGCACGACGTGCTGCGCCTGCCCGAGGACGACCTGCGCCGGATGGTCCGCAGCGGGCTGCGACGCGTCACGCTGGGCGTGGAGAGCGGTTCGCCGCGGGTGCGCAGGCTGCTGGGCAAGCCCGGCACGCCGGACGAGGTGCGGGACGCCATCGCGCGCCTGCGTCCCCACGACATCCGGGTCTACTGTTCCTTCATGGCGGCGCTGCCGGGCGAGACCGAGGAGGACCTGCGGGCCACGATCGCCCTGCACGGCGAACTGCCGCGCCTGAATCCCAACGTCCGCACGTCGCCGATCTACAACTACTGCCCGTACCCGGGCACGGCGCTGTTCGACGCCGCGGTCCAGGCCGGCTTCACGCCCCCGGCCACGCTGCGGGACTGGGCCGGCGTGTCGTGGGAGGATGGCGTGATGGCGGCGGCCTCCGGCCGTCCCCGGTCCTTCTGGCAGTCCCTGTACTTCGCCTCGCTGTTCCGGGACAGGAAGGCCACCGAGTACTCCTCGTCCCGGCTGGTGAAGGCCGCGGCGTCGCTGTACCGGCCCCTGGCCCGCTGGCGCCTGGATCACCTGGAGTTCCGCGGCATGCCGGAGGCCCGGGTGGCCCGCTGGCTGGAGAGGCGGTTGACGCGGTGACGGCCCTGGCACAGCCCCCGGCTCCCCGGCCCGCCGGCCGATGCGACCGGATCGCGCCGCTGCTGGCGCTCGCCTGGGCCGTGCTGGCCATCGCGGCCATCGACGTCGAGTTCGGGCGCCATGCCGAGGCGACCGCCCAGATCCTGGTCGAGGGCGTGGGCAGCGTGGACGCGCTGCCGGTCGCCGTCGAGATCCCCGTGAACCAGGGCCGGGCGGTCGACGTGGCGGGGATGTTCCCGGGCGTCTGGGCCATCGCGCAGGGCTTCGTGAACCTGCCCTTCCACGCCCTGGGTCCGTGGGCCGGGCTGCGGTTCATCTACTGGATGGGCGCTCTGTTCTCGGCGCTGGGGTCCTGGCTGGTGTACCGGCACGCGCTCCGCACCCTGGCCAGCCCGGGCCTGGCGCTGCTGGGGCAGGGGCTGTTCCTGGCGCTGCCGGCCCAGTGGGCGCTGTCGGTGCACTGGCAGCAGTGCCCGAACGGGGTGCTGCTGTTCGGTTCGCTGGCGGCGCTGGCCGCGGGGAACTTCCCGATCTTCCTGGCCCTCTCCCTGGTCCAGGCCACGTTGCACCCGCTGGCCGCCCCGGTGACGCTGGCCGTGGCCTGGGCCGCGCTGCGGACGCCGGGCCCGGGCGCCCGCCCCCTGCTGCCGGGGCCCGGCCCGTCGCCGGCCGCGGCGCGACGCATGTTCCGGATCACCGCCGCGGTCCTTGGTGCCGTCGTCCTGCTGCTGCTGGCGGGGCTGGCGTGGCGGGGCCTGGCGAACGGCCCCGACGGGTCGCTGACCTGGTACTTCATCCTCCGCAAGCTGGAGATCGCCTCGGGCGAGCAGTTGCGGAACCTGCCGGCGAACCTGCTGTTCCTGCTGCCCCTGGGCTTCCTGCCGCTGCTGGACGGGGTGCTGCTGCCGGCCCTGCTGCCGCTGCTGGCCTACGTCGTGGCCGGCACCCAGGGCCTGGTCAGCGCGGCCTGCCCGCTGTACCTCGGGGTCGCCTTCCTGGCCTACCTCCACAAGGTCTCCGCGTG
This sequence comes from uncultured Myxococcales bacterium, assembly GCA_937975765.1. Taxonomy (GTDB): domain Bacteria; phylum Myxococcota_A; class UBA9042; order DTJE01; family DTJE01; genus CAIZWN01. The sequence goes on along the minus strand of CALJUR010000092.1, from coordinate 44,717 downwards.
GCGGCCCCGCGCGCAGGCGGTCGCGCTTTGGGCGGGGCTGGGGACCGCGGTCGCGTTGCACCTGTTCGTGCCGTGGACGGTCCTGTTCCCGGTGGGCGACGGCCCGGTCGGCGGGCCCCTGGCGCTCGCCTCCTGGCGAGTTCCCGAAAGGGAGGCGGCGATCGACGCCCTGGTGCGCGAACACGTGCCCGCCGGCACGGCGGCCTGCGTGTCCGACTATGCGCGGCTGCCGCTGATGATGGAGTCGTGCGCGCGGATCGCCCCGCTGGACTACCCGGGGCGACAGGGACACCGGGGCGTCATCGAGTTCCTGGAGACGACCGATCGTGGGAGGCTGGACACCGGGGAGTGGGACTTCCTGCTGGTGGACCGCGCGCGCCTTCGCGACGACGCCGCGCTGGGCGACCTGCTGCGCAGGATCGAGGCCTCGGGACGGTACGTGGCGGCGGGCGAGGTGGACGGCGCGGTGCTGTACCGGTCCGTCGCCGCGCCGCAAGCCCCCGGGCCGTAGACCCTCAGGCGTTGCCCCGCCGCCGCGGCAGCATCTTCGGCAGCGTCGCCAGCCCGTACAGGAACAGTTGGGCCCGGCGCGGGTGGGCGCGCAGGAGGCGCCCGATCCGCAACGGCGACAGGTAGAACCTGCGGTACGCCTCCCGCTGCAGCCCGAACAACTCGGCGTCGGTCATCGCGCTGACGTTCTGGCTGCCGCGGAAGTAGTCCATGTCTCGCGGCCTGAACGCCGCGTTGCGGTCCTTCAGGATCGGGGTGCACAGGTCGAACAGCGGCGTCCCCGCGAACGGTGTCACGATGAAGAAGTGCGCCTGCTGCATCGGGCTGCGCAGCGCGAATTCCACGGTCTGCCGGGCCTCCTCGATCGTCTCGGTCGGGAAGCCCAGCATGAAGAACCCGTTCACGTACAGGCCCTGATCGACCATGTGCCGGACGTTTTCCCGCACCTTCTCCAGGTCCAGGTTCTTGCGGGCCAGGGCCTGGATGCGCGGGGACGCCGACTCGACGGCCACCGCGACGTACCGCGTGCCCGCCTGCCGCATCCGGCGGATCTGCGCCGCGTCCAGCAGGTCCGTCCGCAGCCCGTTCGGGAAGTGCAGCACGGACCCGGGGGCCGACCCGATCACCCCGTCCAGGATCTCCGCCATGCGCCGCCGGTCCAGGTTGAAGCAGTCGTCCACGAACTCGAACTCGCGCACCCCGGTCTGCGCCATCGCCGCCTGCATCTCGTGCAGCACGCTGGCCGCCGATCGGGCCCGGAACCGCTTGCCGTGCACCTGGTGGCAGTAGATGCAGCCGTAGGGGCATCCGCGCGAGGACACCAGCGGGAGGTACCGGCGGCGTCCCACGGTGGCCATCGACGAGCGGTTCCGGTACAGGTCCGGGTCCAGGAGGTCCCAGGCCGGGAGGGGCAGGGCGTCCAGGTCCTCGATCGGCGCGCGGGGCGGCCCCATCCGCACCTGTCCGTCCGCGCCCCTCGTCGCGACGCCGGGGACGCCCCCGGGGTCCGCGTGCCCCGCCAGGGCGTCCAGCAGGTCGGGGAACGTTGCCTCGCCCTCGCCGATCACGACGGCGTCCAGCGCCGGTTCCTCCAGGCACCGTCCCGGGTAGTGGGTGGCGTGCGGTCCTCCCGCGACGACGGCGCACCGCGGGGCCTCCTGCCGGGCGATCCGCGCCATTGTCCGCAGGGCGTCGGCCTCGATGGTCAGGCCGGACAGTCCCACCACGTCCGGCCGGAAGTCGCGCACGCGCCGCCGGTACCGTTGCGGGTCCCGGAACTCCTCCCCGACGTCGTGCAGCGCCACCTCGTGCCCCGCCTGCCGCAGCACGGAGGCCAGGTACAGCAGTCCCATGGGCGGCGTGACGGCATGCTGGTCCGAGGACAGGAAGCGCGCTTTCGCCAGCAGAACCCGGGGCATCGTCTCGATCTCCGGCTGCAGGGTAGTGGATGGCCCCGGGCGCGTCAATGCGGGCGCCGGGACGGGCGCCGGGGCGCTATTGACGCCCCCGGGCGCGCACCGTAGGCTGTCGGCCAGCCCGGTCCAGGAGGCGACGGTGTCTTCCGCCTGCCGAACCATCGCGATGCTGCCGGTGATGGCCGTCCTCGCCGCCTCCCGGCCGGCCCTCGCCGCCGACGACCTGCCCGCGCGCCTGCTGAAGTCCCCCGACGGGACCGTCCCGGCCGCCATCGACGGGCATCGCCTGCGCGGGACCGGGGTCGATTCGGCCATCCACCTGCTGTTCGACGCCGGGGACGACCCGGCCGCCCCGCCCGTGGAGGTGCTCCTGACGGCCCGCGACGATGCCCGGCCGGCCGCGGCCCGCACCGCCTCGTTCAACGTGGACTTCAAGGGGCCCACCGTCGGCGGCCGTCCCGCGCCTCCCTTCGACGCCCTCCTGGCGTCCGTGGCCGCGACGATCGACGCGAACGACCCGGGCGGCCTGCGCATCGCCGGCCGGTCGGACCCGCCCCCGCCCACCGTGGCCGGCGCCCTGGCCTCCGAGCCGTGGCCGCAGATGCGGCCGGACCCCATGCCGGACCCCGGCCTGTACGCGTTCGCGGACGCGACGATGCACTGGCTGGGGCTCGTGCTGGTCGCCGCCTTCCTGCTGCTGCTGCCCGCGATCGGCCGCTGGATCGCGGGCGAACTGCGAAGCGCCCTGGCTCCCCCGGCCGGCGCCGGCATTCCCGCCCGGTTTCTGCCCTTCGCGGTCGGTGCCGTCGTCCTCGCGGGGCTGCTGGCCCGCCTGCTGGCGCCCCACCTGCTGGCCATGCACTACATGGGCTACCTGCTGGCCTACGACGCGGCGACGCTGCGCGACATCCCGAAGTACGGCCCCGGTGCGCTGGCCCTGTACCACCTGCTGTTCCAGGCCACCGGCACCTCCCATGTCGCGATGACGTACCTGAACGCGGTGCTGGGAGGCCTGCTGCCCCTGGCCGGCGGCGCGCTGCTGGCCTCCCTGGGCGCGGGCGCCGGCGGCGTGGCGTCCGCGACCGTGCTGCTGGCTCTTTCCCCCGTCTTCGTGCATGACGCCACCACCGAGTCGCTGCTGGTCCCGACCACGCTGTGGACGGTCTGCGCCCTGGGCCTGTTCCTGCGGTGGCGGCAGGGCCGGGCGACCCTGGACCTGCTGGGCGCGGCGCTGCTGGCCGTGCTGGCGATGTACTCGCGTCCCGAGTCGCTGGCGCTGGTGCCGCTGGCCTTCGTGCTGCTGGGCTTCCTGGGGCCGTCCTCCGGGCGGTCGCGCATCGCCGTGGTGGCGCCCGTCCTGGCCGCCGTCGCGGTCCTGCTGGCCCTTCGCCTGGTCCACCTGAAGGTCTGGATGGACATCGAGCGCGCCCTGGGCAACCTGGGCTCGCTGTTCGACACCGCGGGCTACGCCGGCCTGCTGTCCCGGGACCTCGCCGGCCGCAGCCTGGCCCTGTGGCCGCACTTCTTCCCGTCGGCCGTGACCCTGCTGGCCTTCCTGGGCCTGCTGCTGTCCCGCCGCCGCACCGTCGCGGCGGCCCTGCTGCTGCTGGCCGTGGCGTGGACGGCGGCCTCCCTGGTGGATCTCCCCTACGTGTCGGTGTCGCGCGTGCAGGTCCCGGCGGTCGGGTTCGTGGCGCTGGCCGCAGGCCTCGGCGCCGAGGGCCTCCTCCGCCTCCAGTCCCGCTTCCTGCCGCGCTTCACCGCCATCGTGCTGGCCCTGGCCGAGGCAACGGCCCTCGCCTCGACGATGGTGCTGACGATCCCGGCCTTGTGGGCCCGCACCAGCGCCGCCGACGAGGAGGACCTGTGGGTCGAGGCGCGCGCGATGCTGCCGTCCGACCCCGTGGTGCTGGTTCGCCGCGGCTACCAGGACGAGCCCCGGGAACGCCTGCACCTGTACTCGCCGGACTACCTCTTCCACCCGCCCGCGCGGCAGGACGTGACGGTCGGTCCGGACGCGTTCCGCAAGGCCCCCTTCCCGGGTCGCCCCGCCTACTTCCTGCTGGGGACGCGCTGCTACCTGCGCTCCTGCGACGCCCCCCGCGAGATGCACCCGGCGTGCCGGGCGATGCTGGACGGATACCGCCTGCAGCCGCTGGTCGAGCGTACCGTCCCCGTCCGTCGCCTGCCGGTCGACCGCGCGGTGCAGGAGGACCAGGAGATGGACTTCCCCTGGTGCCTGGCCGCGAAGGACGAGATGAAGATCGGGTTCTACAAGGTGCTGGGCCCCTGACGACCGACGTTGCTCCCGGGGCCCGTCCCCCGTATCATTCCTCGCGGAACGGTCCTGCCTGCCGGAGGAAGGATGCCGGGCCAGCTGGTCACCATCGAGACGGGCGTAGCCTGCAACAACCGCTGCGCCTTCTGTCCCCAGCCGCCCATGCGGGGTGCCGGGCCCGCGCGCGGCGACCCCGGCACCGAGGAACTGAAGCGCAAGGTCGCCCAGGCGTTCCAGCACGGCTACGACCAGATCGCGTTCTCGGGCGGCGAGCCGTCGATCCGCAAGGACCTGCCCGAACTGGTGCGCTATGCCCGGTCGCTGGGCTTCGAGCGGGTCAGCGTCACGACCAACGGCCGCATGTTCGTGTACCCGGAATTCACCCAGCGCATGATCCAGGCCGGCCTGACCGGCGTCAGCGTGTCCCTGCACGGCCCGACCGAGGACGTCCACGACGAGTTGACCGGCGTGCCCGGGTCGTTCCGGCAGGCGGTGGCCGGCCTGGCCAACCTGCGGCGCTTCGCGGCCGAGCGCGGCGGCCGGTTCGACATCACCTCGATCACGATCCTGGTCCCCCAGAACCTCGACCGCCTGCGCGAGACGCTGGTGCTGGCGGGCCAGTTGGGCGCCACGCTGCACGTCGTGCAGCCGTTCATCCTGTCCCGCGAGACGCTGGGCTTCGGCAGCCGCTTCCTGCTGCGGCGCGAGGCGATCGTCCGCGGCCTCGAGAAGGCGCTGCACGAGCCGCTGCCGCACCGGGGGCGCGTCAAGCCGTACAACATCCCGCCGTGCCTGCTGGAAGGGCTGGGCCAGGCCATCGAGGTCCAGGAATACTCGCTGCGCACCTTCCGGTCATACGAGGAGGATCTGGGGCCGGGCACCAAGCGCTGGGTCTCGGGCCAGTTCCACCGCGACGAGCGCTGCGACGACTGCCCCCTGAACTGCCCCGGGCTGCGCATCGAGCACGTGCCCGAGGAGGCCGCGGCAGCACGGATCCTGCACGACATCGACCGCGACCCGGTCCCGGTGGCCGGTCGCGACGTGATCCTCAGCAGCACCGACCTGCTGGGGGCCAGGGGTCTGGACCTGCTGCTGGGGGGGCTGCGCGCCCGGAACGTCGACCGGATCCGGGTGCTCTGGGGCGGCATGGGGCTGGCCTCACCCGAGGAGTTCGTCGAGACGTGCCGTGCCCGCGAGGTGGACGAGGTCTGCCTGCTGGTGCGCCCGCCCCAGTTGCGGCCCCCGGACCAGCGGGTGTGGCTGCCCGGCAACGTCGGCGTGCTGGCCGACCGTCTGGGCCTGTTCCGCGCGGGGGTCGGCCCCGTGCCGTCGCTGTTCCTGGTCGTCAACATGCTGTTCTCGACCGACGTCCGGCTGGACGAGGACGAGGTGCTGCGACTGGTGGAAGGCGTGCGGCAGCGCGGCGGGACGTCCCTGTTCCTGGCGGCGCCCGAGCGCCTGGACGCCCAGTGCCCCGCCCACGACGAGTCCTTCAAGGCCGAGGTGCTGGACGTGCTGCCGAGCCTGCTGGCGCGCTTCCGGGACCTGGGCGTCCAGCCCTTCCTGGTGCGCACGCGGGACGCGCCTCCCGACCCCGACGGGACCCGCCTGGAGACGCGGGTCTGCGGGCTGGTCCCCCCGGTGGACTGGGACGGCGGGTTCCTGGCCCACTGCTTCACCGGCGTGGAGCACGGCTGGGTCATGTGGTCGTACCCGATCTGGGTGCGGCACTGGCTCCCGGACGAGGGGGAAGACCTCGCGTATCCTTGACGCCTTCCCACCCATCGCGTAGCGTGTTCCGCCATGGCGCGCATCCTGCTGGTCAAGCCCCGGTTCCTGACGGCCGACCAGCAGGCGATGGTGCCGCCCATGGGGCTGCTGTACCTGGGCGCGGTGCTGCGCCAGGAAGGCCACGCCGTCCGGCTGTTCGACGCCGCCCGCGACACGATGCCGGCCTGCCCGCGCTACCGCGAGGTCCTGGCGTCCTTCCGGCCGGACATCGTGGGCTTCGGTGCCATCACGTTCGAGGCGGGTGCCCTGGCGACGATGGTCCGTGCGACCCGCCAGTCGGTCCCGGACGCCCGGATCGTCGTCGGCGGGCCACACCCCTCCGCCTACCCGCACCGTTGCGCCGACCTGCCGGGCGTGGACGGCGTCGTCATCGGCGAGGGCGAGCGGACCCTTCCCGAACTCCTGCGCGCATGGGACGCCGGCCGGGACGGTCGCGACGTCCCGGGCACCGCCTGGCGGGATGGTTCGCAGGGGATGGTCCTGGCGCCGCCGCGCGACCCGATCGGCGACCTCGACGCGCTGCCGCTGCCCGCCTGGGACCTGCTGGACCTCGACCTGTACCGGCATCGTCCTTCCATGGCGAACGTCGGCTTCCGCCGCTACCTGCCCATCGTGACGTCCCGCGGCTGCCCCTTCCGGTGCAGCTACTGCCACCAGGTCCACGGCAAGGTCTTCCGGGCCCGCTCGGCCGCGTCGGTGCTGGCCGAGATGGACGAGGCCTGGCAGAGGTTCCGCATCCGGGATTTCGAGGTGGTGGACGACGTCTTCAACCTGGACCGCGACCGCGCCGCCGCGATCCTGGAAGAGGTTGCCTCGCGCGGCCGCGGCATCCGGCTGCAGTTCCCCAACGGCCTCCGGACCGACCTGCTGGATGCCGACCTGGTCCGGTTGCTGGCCCGCGCCGGCACGCAGTACCTGGCCATCGCGGTGGAAAGCGCCTCCCCGCGACTTCAGCGCCTGGTCCGCAAGAACCTGGACCTGGACAAGGTCCGCCAAAACGCCGGGCTGCTGGCGGACGCCGGCATGTACGTCACCGGCTATTTCATGCTGGGTTTCCCGACCGAGACGCTGGAGGAGGCACGGGCGACGGTCGACTTCGCCCTGGCCAGCCCGGTGCACCAGGCCCAGTTCTTCCGGGTGACGCCCTTCGAGGGCACGGCCCTGTACGAGGCCTCCCTGGACGTGATGCACAGCCGTGGCATCCACGCCGGGCCCCAGCAACTGGAGTACTTCAACGGGCGCTGCAACGTCTCGGCGATGACGGATCGGCAGCTTTTCCTGCTGCAGCGCGAAGCCTACCGGCAGTTCTACGGGTCTCCCCGCCGGCTGGCCCGCATCCTCGGCCGGCACCCGCGGCGGCGCCACCTGTTCTTCTACGGTTTCCTGGCCCTGCGGAGGATGATCCTCGCTGCCGGTGCCTGAGCCCGATCCCGCATCCCGCGTGGCACCCGTGGTTCCCCGGATCCGGAAAGGCGCGCCCGTGTGGTATAAATTCAAGCGATCCAGGGATCCTGTCGCGTCGGGGAACAAGGCTTCTCGGTCGGCCCGGCCTGCCCGGGCGAGGGGGTCCATGATCAGCGAACTGCTGCTGGCCGCAGGGATGGCCGTCGCGCTGGTCGCGTGCGGTGCCTCCTCGCCCGGCGGGGATCGGCTGCCGGACGCGCAGCCGGAACTCCCGGCGGATGTCGCGGTGGACGGCCAGGCCCTGGAGGCGGACGATTCCGTCGCGGACTTCCCGGCCGAGACCTCGCCGGACGTGCCCGACCCTGATGCCCCCCCCAATCCCTTCGGTCTTCCCGTCCGCATTCCCGTCGTCGTGCCGGTCCCTTCCACCGGGGCCGGGGGCGTCGAGGAGACGATCCTGGTGCCCCAGCAGGACCACGTGTGCACCTTCGTGACCGGCGAGGGGTACGGGGGATACGACGGCCTCTTTTACGTCCAGGCCACGCCGCTGGACTGCACCGGCATGATGGGCTGCACGTACCGCACCGACGGTGCCTGGATGCTGCTGGACGGGTTCCTGCGGGAGGTCCCGTGGGCGGCCTACGATGGCGGCGGCAACCACCAGAACGACTCGGTCGAGTTCCGGTGGGGCGACTGGACCTTCCGGTACTACCACTCGACCTTCGGGATCGGGTGGCGCAAGTGCCAGCCGATGGACTGCCTGGAGGTGTACGACCTCGACGGCACCTCGCTGGTCGAGGACGGGTGCACCCCGGAACGGACGCTGCCGGTCGCCTGCGTGGCCGTGGCCTCCGACGGATCGATTTCCGGGTTCCTGGCCGAGTTCCACAAGTGTCCGGGGGACCGGTCCTGAACGGGCCCTCGCGGGCGGCGCAGGGGAGAGGGGATTGGCGGACGTGAAGCGCGCTTGCGACACGTTGTGCAAGGCGATCCTGTTGCTGGCCCTGGCCGCCGCGGCAGGCTGCACGGCGGGTCGCGACGCCGACGCCCACGACCCGGGAAGCGGCCAGGACGTCCTGGCCGGGGATCCGGACGTGCCCGCCGACGCCGGGGACGCCGCGACGGAAACGGATCCCGACGGGACGCCCCCGATCGACCTCGCGGGGGACGCGCTTCACGGCGACGGGAACGAACCCGCCGACGCGGCCGGGGACGCACAGGGCGGGGACGACCCGGGAACGCCCGACGGGACGGCCGACGATGCAGACCCGGGCCGGGACGCGGCCGTCGAACTGGTCCCCTTCCCGGACGCCATCGAGGAGATCGCGTACGTCGAGTCCTGCGCCGGACAGCCGGAAGGCACGCCCTGCGGCGTGGAACGGGCCTGCCGCGACGGCGAGTGCACCACCCTGTGCCTGTCCGGCCCGTGCCCCTCCGGCCTCCAGGCATTCGACGGCTGCCACTGCCGGCCCATGCCGACCGGCGCGCTGCTGTGCACGGACCTGGTGGACCTGGTCGACTGCGACACGATCCGTCCCGGCGACCGGCTGTACCCGCAGGACGGGCACTGGTTCCAGGACGACGTCGCCTACGAGGATCTCGGCGACGGAACGGTTCGCGACCTGCGCAGCGGCCTGGTCTGGGCGCGCGACGTGGCCGGGCCGATGTCCTACGAGGCCGCCGTCGACTGGTGCGGCCTGAACCAGGGCGGCCTGCCCGGCGAGGGGTGGCGCATGCCCCGGCCCCTGGAGGTCGTCGGGATCCTGCGCTATGCCCCGGGCGACTGCCTGCAGCACCCCCTGCTGGGGGAAACCTGCCCGAATCGCGGCTGGATCTGGACGGATGCGATGGCGGGGGACTGGGGAGCCTGCGTGATGACCTCCATGGGCGACCTGGAGGGATGCCGGCCGCGCGATTCCAGGTCGGTGCGGTGCGTCCGTGGCGAGGGGCCGGTCGCGAGCCCGGGCGAACGCTTCTGGACGATCGGGGACGTCGTCTGGGACCGCGTCACCGGCCGGGCGTGGGACCGGGTCCCGCGGGCCCGGGACGTCACGTGGCCGCAGGCGCTGGCGCACTGCCTGGGGCGCGGGCGCGGATGGCGCCTGCCGACCATCAAGGAACTGGCCACGATCATCGCCTGGCCGGACGAGCCGACCTCCGGCATCCAGCCGGTGTTCCAGATCTTCGAGGGCCGGGAGTCCTACGAGTGGTCGTCCACGCCGGACCCGGGGTTCCTGATCGCGGTGAAGGCGGTCCACTTCGCGTCCGGGCACCTGCACGAGGCCCCGGCCGACATCCCGGACCCGACGTACGGCTGGATCTTCTCGGCCCGCTGCATCAACGACCGGCTGCCCGGTCCGTAGTTGCCCCCCCCCTCGCCGCCCGCCGCCGGGAAGGCATGAAACCGCCTTGCGGCGACAAGGCTCGCCACCTTCGGCTTGACACCACCTCGTCCCCTGCTAGAATCGCCCCTGCTTTGGCTCCCGGGCGATTAACTCAGCGGGAGAGTGCCACCTTCACACGGTGGAAGTCACTGGTTCAAATCCAGTATCGCCCACTTCAGGAACTCCCCCTCCACCGTTTCCCGATGGCTCGCATGCCTCGAATCAGTTGCGACCACGTGGTCCGGCGCCCTGTTGGCCGGGGTCCGGGTGGCCTCCATCAGCCGCTGCGTGTTGCGACGTTCGTTGGACTTCCTTGTCTTGATTTGTACACATGAACCGTACAAAATACAGGTTGGATATTGTGCACGAGGCGGCGATGCGGACGAACGTGGTTCTGGACGAGGCGAAGGTGGATGCCCTGATGCGCCTCACGGGCGCCAGGACCAAGACTGCCGCCGTTGCGCGGGCCGTGGACGAACAGATCCGTCGCGAGAAGTTGCGACGCCTGGCCTCGCTGCTTGGCAAGGTGGACGTCGACAGCGAGGCCGTCTCGTCCCTCCGTGCGGCGGAGGCTGCGAAGGAGAACCGGGTGTTCGACGAGGAGCATCCCGATGAGCGATAGACCGAAGGTACTACTGGATACTTCGGCCTGGGTCGATGCCTTGCGGGGAAGAACGGCGTCGGTCGTCGAAGCAGTCGGTGACCTGTTGCGTGAGGATCGGGTCGTTCGCTGCGATGTCGTGGGTGCCGAGCTTCGCGTGGGACTGCGCGACCGCGAGCGCCGCAAGGTCCTGGACCTGTTCAACGCGGTGCCCAACGTCCCGGTGGATTCGACGGACTGGGAACGGGCGGGCGACCTGGGTGCATCGTTGCGAAGGAGCGGGGTCACCTTGCCGATGACCGACCTGCTGGTCGCACAGGTATGCCTTCGTCACGGGTTCGAACTGTTCTCGCTGGACGCCCACTTCCAGCGCATCGAGGGGCTGAGGCTCCGTCGGGTGTAACGGCTGCAATGGCAGGGCCGGGATGCCCGGGTCATCGGGGATCAGGGGGCCAGCGGCCCACCATTTCCCGCAATGCGGCTGGATGCCAGGAAATCCTTCAGCCGACATGTCCCCGTCGGCGCATCGTGAGGACCGCGAGGGCGAACGGCAGCGCCAGCAGCACCGGCAGGATCGCGGCCAGGGGGAACGTCCCGCCCGACCCGGCCTGGCACCCGCCCGAACCCTTGCCGACGGTCGCCGCGTCCCCCGCGGCGTCGGGTGCCGGCCCCGTCGAGTCCACCGCGTCCGCCGCATCCCCGGCCGGCACGTCCGCCTGCAGATCGGGCCCCGCCTCCTCCGCCAGGCCGTCCTCCGCGCCTTCGGGGACGGGTTCCGGCGTCCCGGCCTCCTCGGGCAGCGGCTCCGCCTCCTCGGCCGCCTCGGGGACGGGCTCGGCCGGCGCGGGCAGCGTCGAGAACGTGAAGGTCCGCGCCGATTCCAGCGTCACCCCGTCCCAGGACTCGATAGGGGGGGAGATCGTCACCGTGAACGTGGTGCCCGCAGTCCAGTCCTCGTTCGGCTTGACGTTCACCAGGTGGGAGTCGTCCCCGTAGTAGACCTGGAGTCGCGTCGGGTGCACCTGGCCGTCGTCCCGCGTGACCTTCACGGTCTTGGCGGACACGGTGTCGCGGGCCAGGCCCCGCGGCATCGCGAACGACACCCAGGACTCCGGGCTGTCGTGGTCGGCCGGGTAGTCCCACGGCGATCCGTTCGAGAAGAACGTGCCCGGCAGCGGCCACTCGAAGCCCCCTCGGCCCTGCAGCCGGTCCCACACGACCTGCCAGTACGCCGCGATGACCGGGCCGTGGGTGACGGGGCTGCCGGGCACGAGGGGGTCGTCCTGGTGCTGGCAGGCCCACGGGTAGAAGGCCGCCAGTTGCGCGATCGTGTCGGGGTTCGAGGCCTCGTCGTTCGCGTGGGCGATGGCGACCGGGACGAGGGCGGACCCCAGCGCGATCACGTCCGCCTCGACGTGGTGGCCCAGGCCGTCGTACAACGGTGCCAGGTCCTCGGCCGGCACCCAGGGATCCGGCAGTTCCATCGGGCCCTGGGTGGCCGCGAAGCACGAGTCGGTCGCCCCGTCCAGGCCGAAGGGCGCCTCGCCGTTGTCGGGGTCGTGGTACTCGTGCCGTTCCAGGTACATGCCGTCGTACAACTGGTCCGACATCCCGTGCGCCGTCATCCCCATCAGGAACGCGACGTGCCGCGCCGCCTCGTCGTTCCACGGGAACGTGTACGTCGCCCGGATCCACTCCAGGTATTTCGTGTGGAAGGGCTCCCAGTGGCTGATCTCGCCATAGCCGTCGCTGACGGCGTACCCTCCGTCCGGGTACATCGCCCCGTTTCGGACGATGTTGACGATCCCCTCCCGTGCCAGGAAGTCCTTCAGCGGGCCCGGCGGGACGTACCGGACCGCGTCGGCAGCGACCCACACGTGCGTGTAGTTCCCGTTGGCCTTCGCCGCGGGCGCCGGCCACGCCGCCACCAGGGCCGCCGCCAGCGCCGCGACGGGGCCCCATGCGCGAATCGTCCTGTCCATCGGTACCTCCGGGATGACCTGGTGTTCCGGGATTCCGGATGTATTCTGCCCGGGTTCTGGTTCGCGACGCAACCGCGTGGAGATCACGCCTGCGCGTCGGCATCGTCCTTTCGCGAAAGGCCCAGTTCGACCAGGCGCCGGTACAGCGTGGCGCGGCTGACCCCGAGGGCGTCCGCGGCCCGGACCCGGTTGTTGCCCGCGGCCTTCAGCGCCTCGATGATGCGGGAGGCGTCCAGGGGGGGGCGCGGCGGCGGCGTGGCGGCCTGCGGCGAGGGCCGTTCGGACACCTTCGGCTGCAGCCCCGAATCGATCGCCGGTCGGCGCCAGAAGGTCCCGGAGGGGGTCGTGGAAGCCAGTTCGGGCGGGAGGTCCTCGACGCGGAGGACGCTGCCCCGGCAGCGGATGACCGCGTGTTCCACGGCGTTCTTCAACTCGCGCACGTTGCCGGGCCACGGGTAGGCCATCAGGCGCGCCATGACGTCCTCCGCGACGTCGCGTACCGGTTTGCCGGCGGCGGCCCGGCTCTCTGCCAGGAAGGACTCGACCAGCATGGGGATGTCCTCGGTCCGGTTCCGCAGGGCCGGAACGCGGATCCGCGCGACCCGCAGCCGGTACAGGAGATCCTCCCGGAACCGCCCCGCCCGCACCTCGGCCTTCAGGTCGCGGTTGGTCGCCGCCAGCACCCGCACGTTCACCTTGCGGGGACGGGTCTCGCCCAGCCGCACGATCTCCTTCTCCTGCAGGACCCGCATCAGGCTCAACTGCACGGCGATCGGGACGTCGGCGATCTCGTCCAGGAACAGCGTCCCGCCGTCGGCCGCCTCGAAGTAGCCCTGCTGGTCGGTCACGGCGCCGGTGAACGCGCCCTTCCGGTGCCCGAACAACTGCGACGCCAGCAGCGACTCGGTCAGGCCCGCCGCGTTGACGGCGATGAAGGGCCCCCGGCACCGGGCGCCGACCGCGTGGATGCCGCGGGCCACCGGTTCCTTGCCGACGCCGGTCTCGCCCTCGATCAGCACCGTCCAGTCCCCGGTCCCCACCTCGGCCATCGACTGGAACACCTCGGTCATCGACGGGCTGCTGCCCACCATGCGGCCGAATTGCGAACGCGACAGGCTGGAACGGACCGTCTCCAGTTCGGTGACGTCGTACAGGAAACAGAGCCTGTGGCGGGAATGGCCCGGCGCGTTCCGGATGTCCGCGGACAGCGAGAAGCGCCGGCCGTCTGGCCGCCGCACCTCCGCGGGGACCCGGGGCCGGTTCTCCGGGTCCATCCTGGCGACCTGTTCCAGCCGCACCAGCGTCGCGTGGTCCAGGCCGGCCACCACGTCGAACCTCCGGCCCAGGACGGTGGAACGCTCCAGCCCGAACAGTTCCTCGCACGCGCCGTTGACGAAGGTCACCCGGCCCCCGCCATCCACCACGACAGCCGCGATCCGGATCTCTTCCAGCAGGGCCTCGATGCCGGCCCCGGAGTCGGCCGAGGGGCTGTGCTGCGGGGGCTGGCCGGTCCCCGTGGCACCCGGCGCGCGTCCCAGCGCCAGAGCCAGGGCCGCGACGAAGGGCTGAAGTTCCGACGCGATGCCAGGCCGGAAGCCGCCGGGAGCCCCGGACAGCAGCAGGACGGCCCGGGGCGAGGTCGGCCCGGGGCGAGGTCGGCCCGGGAACCGGCAGGGCCAGCAGGGAATCGGGCGATGCGGGGAAGCTTGCGCCGTCCGGTTGCGGACCGCGGCCGCTGGGATGACCGCTGGCGAGGGGGCTGCGCAGTTGCAACACGGCATCCAGCAGCGAGGCGGGCACGACCGGGGCGGCACCTTCCCCGCGGAAGGTCCAGCGGGTGCCATTCCCGGCGGCGGCTGGACCGGCCGGGATCGCGACCCAGGCGGCCTCGCAGCCCGCCAGGCGCCGCGCCGCCTGCGCCAGGGCGTCGGGCAGGGCTTCGACCGGTGCCGCCATCGCCTCGTATAGCAGCCCTGCGGCGGAAGGCGTGGCCGGGGAGTCGGGGGCGGGTGCGCCGTGTCCGCGCGGATCGGGATTCACTGGAGACCTCCTTCGGAACCCGTCCGGGCCGGGCAGGCAGGGGACAGGATAGCCGGTTTGCGGAGGTGTCTCAAGACCCCGGAAACCCCGTCTCGACGGCTGCGAGAGACACGTGAGACATCCGGTTGAGACAAGGGCGCCCGGGGCGGGTTGCAGTCGTAACCGTCGGGATTTCCGGCCGGAGACGAAAGAGGCTCCTCCTGGCACGACTTGTGCAGCCTACCGGGGACGTCCCCCCTCGCCCCGGCGCGGAAGGGTCATGAACCGGCGATCCGACCGCGTCGGGGCGGGTGGGGGCAACCCGACGGCAAGGACGCGGGCCCGGCGAGGACGACCGATGCGGAAGTGCTTCTGGCTGCCCCCGCCGTACCTCCAGGACCCCTCCGCAAGCCAGGTGGACGCCCGGGAGGAAGGTGCCGGGAAACGGGCAAGGAAATCCCCCGTGAAGCACACCGGGAGGCCGTCCTCACGGGACCAGGGGGCGAACTCGATCATCGTCGTGGCCAGGCGGCCACGGAAGGAGGAGTGAATGGATCGCAGGTTTCCGTGGATCCCGCTGGTGCTGGTCGCCGTCCTGCTGGTGCCCGCAAGGGCGGCGCTGGCGGACTTCCCCAGTCCCGCGGTGTACCTGGGCGTTTACGGCGGCGGCAACTTCCGCCTGAAGGACTGGGACCTCGGCACCGGCCTGGAACGCACCTCTCAATCGTCCCAGCCGGGCCGGGCGACGGGCGAGGCCGGCCTGCGCCTGGGCGTCCACGTCCTGCCGCAACTGGCCCTGGAGGCCGAAGTCGGGTGCATCCCCGTCAAGTACCGCGGCGAGTACAACAGCCTGCTGGCATACGACCTGAACCTGCTGTTCCACATCCTGAAGGGCAACTGGTCCCCGGTGCTGGAGGCCGGCTTCGGCGGCCAGACCAGCCTGCACGGCAACCTCGCATTGGACACCGACCCGCGCGCGCATTTCGGCGTGGGCGTCCGCGGCCTGGTCCTGCCGTGGCTGGCGATCCGGCTGGACCTGCGGGACGTCATCAGCGACGGCTGGGAGAAGGGGGAAGGCAACAACCTCGAACTGCTGGCCGGCCTGGACTTCTTCCTGTGGGGCACGAAGAAGGCCGTCCCGGCGCCGGCCGACCGGGACAAGGACGGCATCCCCGACGCCGATGACGCCTGCCCGGACGCGGCAGGCCCGACGGCGACGCAGGGCTGTCCCGACCGGGACGGGGACGGGGTCGCCGACGCCAGGGACGCCTGCCCCGACGTGGCCGGCCAGCCCGAACGGAAGGGGTGTCCGGACAGGGACGGCGACGGTGTCGCGGATGGCGAGGACGCCTGCCCGGACGCGGCCGGACCGGCGAAACTGAAGGGCTGCCCGGACAAGGACGGCGACGGCATCGCGGACAGGGACGACCGCTGCCCGGACGCGGCGGGCCCGGCGAAGTTCAAGGGCTGCCCGGACAGGGACGGCGACGGTGTTCCGGACGCGGACGACAAGTGCCCCGACCAGCGCGGCCTGAAGGAGCATGACGGCTGCCTCCCGGCCAAGGCCGCGGCGTTCACCGGCAAGATCAAGGGCATCAACTTCGCCACCGGGAAGTCCACCATCCTGTCCAGTTCGTTCAAGGTGCTGGACCAGGCGGTGGCGGTGCTGAAGGAGTTCCCGTCGCTGCGACTGCGGATCGAGGGCCACACGGACAACGTCGGCAAGCCGGAGGCCAACCAGGTGCTCTCCGAGGCCCGCGCGAAGGCCGTGCTGGACTACCTGGTGAAGAAGGGCATCGCCTCCGAACGCCTGCAGTCGCAGGGTTTCGGCCAGACCCGGCCCATCGCGGACAACGCGACCTCGGCCGGCCGCGCCGAGAACCGCCGCACCGAGTTCTCGGTCCTCGGCCAGGAGTGATCATGCTTCGCAGGACCCTGGGCTGCACCGGGATCAGCATCCCGGCCGTGGCCGTCTCCACCTGGACCATCGGCGGGATCCACTGGAGGGAAGAGGAGACCGCCCTGGTCATCGATGCGATGCACGCCGCACTGGACGAGGGGATCGACCTCATCGAGACCGCGCCGGCGCACGGCTTCGGTCTCGCCGAGCACATCGTCCGCCGGGTGCTGGCAGACCGGGTGGGGGCGAACGTCCGGGTCGCCACCCGGTGCGGTCTGGACTGGGCGACCGGCCAGGGTGCCGCATGGCGCCTGGTCGATGGGCGCCAGGTCTGGCGGAGCCTGCGCCCCGATCGCGTGCGCCGCCAGGTCGAGGCCTCCCTGGGGCGCCTGGGCGTCGATCGCATCGACCTGATCCAGGTCGGCCAGCACGACCCCGAGACCCCGGCCGAGGACACGGTGGGCGAACTGCTGCGCCTGCGGGACGAGGGCAAGGTGGGAGCCATCGGCACATGTGACCTGCCTCCCTTCGCGGTTCGCGAGTACCTGCGTGCCGGGTGCCTCGACTGCCACCAGGTCCCCTTCAGCATGCTGGATCGGGACGTCGAGATCGCCCGGCTGCAGGGCCGCGGGAACCGGCGGGTGCCGATCCTGGCCAGCCATCCGCTGGCGATGGGCCTGCTGGCGGGCCAGTTCGCGGTCGGGATGGACCGGGAGGAACGCGACCCGTTCCGCGCGACCTCGCGCTTCTCCACGGAGGCCCTGGGCAAGGCGGCGTCCCTGCTGGACCGCTTCGAGCCGTTCCGGCAGAAGTACGGGCTGACGCAGCGGCAACTGGCGCTGGCCTGGACGATCGCGCAGCCGGGGATCGCGTGCGTCCTGGTGGGCCTGATGACGCCGGAACACGTCCGGGAGGTGGCCGGAGGGGCCGTGCGACTGAACTCCGAAGACCTGGAGGCCATGGACGCGCTGATCGCCGAATCCGGCCTGCTGGAACCCGCCTCCTGACGCTCCCTTTCTACCGGCAACCTTCCGCCCACGCCGCCACCGAGTCCTCGCGGACGGGCCAGGCCTGCGCGAAGCCGTAGCGGTTCGCGGCCTCGACGCACCCCGGCCACTTCTCGACGGTGGCCCAGTCGCCCCGGGCATACTTGTAGAAGAACCACTGGCCCCGGGGCAGCAGCACGGTCCCCTCGGCCACGCCCGGGGAGGCGCCGGGCTGGACGGTCCACGGCAGGGACTGGTGGACCCACCCGGTCGCGGAAGTGGCGATCGAGACGGGCGGCGATGCCGGCGTGCCGGCGGGCACGGTCACGCGGAAGGTGACGGCCACGGGCGGGGCCGGGGCCTGAAGGGCGGGGTCGTAGGCCAGGTCCAGCGTGTACGGGGGGGTGTCCGGCAGCACCACGACCAGCGACAGGTCGCGATCGTCCCACCACCAGCCCAGCCCGGCGGCCCGGGCGGCGTCCAGGCCGGGGGCAGCCGGGACCGCGGCGCCGTCCAGGGTCACGGCGGTCGGCGCGGAATCCACGCGGTGCACCCGCAGGATCGCCAGGCGGTCGGGCGGGTCCCGGGAACCTTCCCGCGGCCCGGCGGACACGACGCTGCCGAGTTCGGTCCGGCGCGCGCGGAACACGGTCCGGGCGTACGCGCCGTCCCGGTACGCCAGGCCGTCCCCCGCGTCCTCGTGCAGCGCGAACGTCGTCCCGGCGGCGGCCGGGTACACGTCCAGGAACAGCGGCGCCAGCGGGGCCTCGCCGGTCCACTGCACCAGGGGTCCCCGGGGCAGGATCGCGCCCTCCCGGATCCAGCCGGGGAACGCGGCCAGGGTCGGGGTGTCCACGGTCACTTCGACGGGCCCCTCGACCACCGCGCCGCTGTCCCGTTCGAACCAGCGGCCCGCGGGCAGGCGCACCGTGCGGGACACCGCGCCTTCCTGCAGCACCGGCGCGAACAGCATCCACGGCCCCAGCATCGCCACGTCGTCCTGGGCATGCGTCGCCGGGTCGTCCTGGAACTCGAAGACCGCCGGGCGCAGGATCGGGGAACCGTCCAGTTCGGACTGCCGGAACAGGCTGTACAGGTACGGCAGCAGCCGGTACCGGTCCTGGATCACCGCGCGGCTGATGGCCTCGGCCTCGCCGCCCAGCGCCCAGGGCTCCTGGGGCGGGGCCGCGTCGCGGGCGTGGGCGCGGAAGAAGGGCGAGATGGACCCCACCTGCATCCAGCGGGCATACAGTTCCGGTGTCGCGCCGCCGCCGTATCCCCCCACGTCGCTGCCGACGAACGGCAGGCCCGACATCCCCAGGCCCAGCAGCATCGGCAGGGTCGTGGCCAGCGTCGGCCAGGTCGAGGGGGCGTCGCCGGTCCACAGCGCGGCGTACCGCTGGGTGCCCGCGAACCCGGCACGCGTCAGCAGGAACGGGCGCCGGTCGGGCCGCGCCGCCGCCATGCCCTCGCGCGTCGCATGGGACTCCAGCAGGCCGTAGACGTTGTGTGCCTGGGCCATCGTGGTCGGGATGCCGTCGCCATCGCACACGATGGTCCCCGGGACCGTGTTTCCGTCCTCGGCCTGGACGAAGGTCGTCGGCTCGTTCATGTCCAGCCAGATCCCCCGGACGCCCAGGGACGTCAGTCGCGGGACCAGCGACGCCCACCAGGCCCGGGTCGTCGCGGAGGTGAAGTCCGGGAACACCGACTCGCCCGGCCAGACCAGGCTGGACCAGGGGGCGCCGTCGTCCTGCAGGAAGTGCCCGCCGGCCAGCCCCGCGTCGTACACGTCCCAGCCGGGGTCCTTCTTCAGGCCGGGATCGACGATCGCCGTGACCTGGAACCCGATGGAGGCCAGGCCGGAAACCAGCCCGGCCGGGTCCGGGAACGTCGCCGGGTCGAACGTGAAGGACCGGAAGCCGTCCATGTGCTGGATGTCCAGCCAGATCCCGTCCGCCGGGATGCGGCGCGACCGGAAGCCGTCGGCGATTTCGCGCACCTTCGCCGCGGGCGAATACCCCCACTTCGACTGCTGGAAGCCCAGCGACCACAGCGGCGGCAGCGGCGTCGTGCCGGCCAGGCGCCCGTAGGCCGCCAGCACGGTCGCGATCGTCGGCCCGCCGATCAGGTGCTGGATCAGGGGCGGGCCGTCCACCGTGACCGACCAGCGATTGGCGTTCGAGGCGGCGAAGTCGAACGTGCTGCGCCACGCGACGTCGGTCAGCAGGCCGAAGGCGGTGGTTTCCCGCAGGCCGACGAAGAACGGGATCCCCGCGTACATCGGGTCCAGGTCCGGGGGCCAGCCGGCCAGTTGGCTGGAGTAGCCGTCCTGGTTCCACGTCGCCAGCCGGCGACCGCGACGGTCCAGGGCGCCGGTGCGCTCGCCCAGGCCGTAGAAATGGTCGCCGGGCAGGGCCTCGCGTGACAGGGTCCGTTGCAGGCCGACGCCCTTCGCGTACCCGGCGCCTTCGGGCTCGTGCAGCAGGACGGTCCCGGACGCGTCCGCGACGGTGATGCGGCACCGGTCGGGGGCCACCTCCAGGCGCAGGGCCGCGGTGCACAGCACGAAGCGGTCCCCGTCCGCGCCGGCCTCGACGGCGGTCGGCACGCCCGCCGAGGGCAGCACGGCCCAGCCCGCGCGGTGGGAGGGTGCCGTGTCGCCGTCACGCCAGGCCAGGCGAAGGATCGACGGCTCCACGGCGCGGACGTCCAGCAGGACGGTGCCGCAGTCCAGCGCGATGGCGTCGCCGTCGGACGAGGCCCAGGAGGGCAGGGGGGCGGGCGGCGTGCAGAGGGGCGCGACGGGGGGAACGTCGGCTTCCACGGCATCGGTTGCGTCCGGGGGCCGTGCATCGACCGGGGCGTCCGGCGGGGCGGGGGCGTCGGCCCCGTCCGGGAGGTCCAGGGTGGACACGTCCGCCGCGTCCCGTTCCGGCAGGCCCTCGTCGTCGGCGTCTCCGGGAGGCGCGGCATCCCCGGCCTCGTGCGGGAGGTCCCCGGCCGCGTCGCCGCGGCCCACGGGCGCGGGACTGCCGCATGCCGCGGCCAGCACGGCGCAGGCCAGCAGGCAGGGGAGAGACGCGTGCGACGGGTTCATTGGTTCCCCGCTGCCGGGACGCGCCCGATTATCCTACAATCCCGCCCCATGGACGACCCGACGCACGGCCCGTGCGGGCTCCGGATCCCCCCGATCGTGCTGGCCCCCCTGCAGGGCGTCACCACCGCCACCTTCCGGCGCGTCTACCGGCGCCACTTCGGGGGAATCGCCCGCGCGATGGCGCCCTTCGTGACGACCACTCACGGCCGGCTGCCGCACCGCAGGCACTTCGCGGACCTGCTGCCCGAGAACAACCGCGACTCGCTGCCCCTGGTCCCGCAGTTGCTGGGCAAGGACGGCCGCGACTTCCGGGAGATCGCGAACTTCCTGCACGACGAACTGGGATATGGCGAGGTCAACTGGAACCTGGGCTGCCCGTCCGGGACCGTGACCACGCGCGGCCGGGGTGCGGGCATGCTGCGCGACCCCGTCGCCATCGACGCCTTCCTGGACGCCGCCTGCGACGGCCTGCGCTGCCGGCTGTCGGTCAAGATGCGCCTGGGGATGGAACGCGAGGACGAGTCGCTGGCGCTGGTCGAGACCCTGAACCGCCACCCGATCGTCGAGATCACCCTCCACCCGCGTACCGGCCGCCAGCAGTATGCCGGCCGGGCAGATGTCGAAGCGTTCGCCCGGCTGAAGGCGCTGCTGGCGCACCCCGTGGCCTACAACGGCGACGTCGTGATGCCCGACCCGGCCCGCGACCTGTGCGCGCGGTTCCCCGACCTGTCCAGCCTGGTGATCGGGCGCGGGGCGATCGCGCGGCCCTGGCTGCCGGCCGCGATCCTCGACGGCTCCTCGCCCGGCGACGAGGCCATGCGGCCCGCGCTGGCGCGGTTCCACGAAGACCTGTACGAAGCGTACCGATGCGAACTGCAGGGCGGTCCCGGGCCGGTGCTGGCCCGGATGAAGGAGGTCTGGGCCTACTGGACGGCGCTGGGCCCCGACACCCGGCGCGTCCTGAAGTCCCGCACCCTGCCCGAGTACGAGGCGAACGTGGCGAGGCTGCTGTAGGGCGAGGGCCCCGCCATTCATGGTTCATGCGATATCCGGCCGCTGCTCCAGACGCCCCGGGCGGGGCACGAGGGCCCCGCCCTGCATCGCCCTGCATCGGGCGGGGGCCCCGCCCCCCGCCTCCTGGATCGCGGCCGAGACCGGCGGTGGTTGCAGGCCGATCCGACCCTCAGATCGTCGGCCACGCCTGGTAGATGCACTCCAGGTCCGACCCGCAGTTGAGGTATTCGGGGACGCAGTCCTCCGGGCACGACCGGTCGGTCTCGATCGCCGATCGATCGAAGTAGCAGTAGTCCCACCCGTCGGTGTCGCAGTACGTGCCGCTCACGACCGCCCGGCACGTCCGGTTGAACAGCCCCGCGCACTCCCAGTAGCCCGGACCGTTGGCGACCCAGGCGTAGAACGCGCAGTCGATCGCGTCCTGGCAGGGCTGCCCCTGTCCGTCGATCGAGGGGAGGGCGCCGCAGTCCGCCGGGCACGACGAGGGCGATTCGCCGGACCGCGGCGCGCACGTGCCGTTGCCGCAAGACGCGTCCCCGAGGGACGGGGTGCACACGTTGTCGATGCACCGCCACCGGCCGGGCTGGATGCATTCGCCGACGTCCACCCACTGCCCCTGCTGGCACTGCCGCGCCTGCCGGCCGGCGTCCTTCTTCCCGCACGCCACGACCGTCGAGTCCCCGTCCACGCATGCGTCCGGGTCCAGGCACTCCCCGATCGTCCACTGGCCGTTGACGCACTCGTCCACCGTCGTGCCCCGGCCGTTCAGCCCGCACGGCAGTTCGTGGCGGTCGCCGTTCGTGCACGCATCCGGGTCGTCGCACGGCCCGCTGTCGACCCAGCGCCCCCCGGTGCACGCCTGGGGCTGCACGCCGTTGCCGTTCAGGCCGCACGGGACCCCGCGGATCCCGCCTTCCTCGCATTCCGGAGCCACGCTGTCGTCCGGCGGAACATCCGTCGGCGCCACATCGATCGGAGCCACGTCCAACGGGATCTCCGCATCCGCCGGCACGTCGGCCGGCATCGCCTCGGCGCCCGGGTCCTGCGCGTCCGCGTCCGCAGGCGTCTCCGCCGGGACGTCCCGCGGTCCGGTCGCATCGTCCGTCGGTTCGCCCGTCACGTCCTGCGTCAGGCCGCCCGGGTTGAAGTCGGTCGAGAGGTTCGGGTTGTTCGGGGTCCCTTCGCAGGCCAGCAGGATGGCGAACGACAGCAGCGGGAGAATGGAGAAGCGTCGCATGTTTTCCTCGTCCGGACGGGCGCCGCGGACCGGTCGCGGCAAGGCGGAACCGTACCAGATGGGACGCGCAGGTTTCAAGGGAGCATCGGTGGATCCTTCCTGCGGGTTGACGCCCCTCCCGCCCCTCGCTAGGCTCGTCCCATCCGTCCCAGGAGTTGCCTTGTGGAGTGGCCGATGGTCTGGTGGATGTGGGTGGTGGCCGGGGGGGCCTTGCTGGTGCTGGAGATCGTCACCCCCGGCTTCGTGCTGATCTTCTTCGGGGTCGCCGCCGTCATCGTCGGGCTGGCCGCCGGTATCGGCCTCCAACTGCCGTTATGGGGCGAGATCCTGGCCTTCGCCGTGCTGTCCGTGGTGCTGCTGCTGGCCTTCCGCGGCCCGATGCTGCGATGGATGGGGACCCGGTCCAGGGCCGTCCCCCGCATCGATCGCCTGGAGGACGAGACGGCCGTGGCCCTGGAGGATCTGGCTCCCGGTGCCGTCGGCCGCGCCGAGTTGCGCGGCACCCCCTGGGCCGCCCGCAACATCGACGACGCGCCGCTGGTCGCCGGGACCCGCTGCCGGGTTGCGAAGGTCGACGGCCTGACCCTGCACCTGGCCCGCGAGCATCGTGAATGACGGCGGCCGCGTGCCGTCGCGAAACAGGAGGACCCCATGGATATCGGAACCTTGGTCGTCGTCGGGGTGCTGGCGCTGGTCGTGATCGTGGTGCTGGTCAAGACCGCGGTCGTGGTGCCGCAGCAGAACGCCTACGTCGTCGAGCGGCTGGGCAAGTTCCACGCCACGCTGGAGGCGGGCTTCTACATCCTGCTGCCGTTCGTGGACACCATCCGGTACCGCCACCTGCTGAAGGAGCGGGCCATCGACATCCCGGAACAGGTCTGCATCACTCGCGACAACGTGCAGGTCGCCGTGGACGGCGTGCTGTACCTGAAGGTGATGAACGCCGAGAAGGCTTCCTACGGCGTGTCCGACTACGTCTACGCCCTGATGCAGTTGGCCCAGACGACGCTGCGCTCCGAGGTGGGCAAGATCGACCTGGACCGGACGTTCGAGGAGCGCACGCACATCAACAGCCAGGTCGTCACGGAACTGGACAAGGCATCCGAGCCCTGGGGCGTCAAGGTGCTGCGCTACGAGATCAAGAACATCACGCCGCCGCACGACGTGCTGGCCGCCATGGAGAAGCAGATGCGCGCGGAACGGGAGAAGCGCGCGGTGATCCTGACGTCGGAAGGCGCGCGCGATGCCGCCATCAACAACGCGGAAGGCGCCAAGCAGCAGGTCATCAAGGCGTCGGAGGCGTCGCGCCAGCAGAAGATCAACGAGGCGGAAGGCCAGGCGGCGGCGATCCTGGCCGTCGCGACCGCGACCGCGGAAGGGATGCGGAAGGTCGGCGAGGCGGTGAAGGCGCCCGGCGGCGTCGAGGCCATGCAACTGCGCGTGGCGGAACAGTACCTGGTGCGCTTCGGCGAACTGGCCAACGCCTCCGACACGACGCTGGTCGTCCCCGCCAACCTGGCCGACGTGGCCTCGATGGTCACCGCCGCGATGAACTTCGTGCAGAAGTCGAAGGGGCCGTCCGCGACCTGATCCCGCGGCGCGCCGCGGTCACTTCGCGGTTCCCGCCGGTCCCATGAACGTCCCTTGCAGCGACTCCCAGAACGCGGCATTCGTCGGCTGCAGCGTGGCCGGGTCCAGCAGGCCCCAGGTGCTGCCCGGGTCCGCGAAGATCAGCCACAGGGCCCAGTCCAGTTGGCGTTCCGACACGTACCGACCGATCCACTGCCACCAGTTCGCATCCATCGCGTCGTGCCCCGTGCCGAACTCGCCCAGCCACACCGGGGCCGCGCCCGGGCCGTCCATCAGGTATCCCCACGCGCCGTCGACCATCATCGCGTAGTCGTCGTAGGTCGAGGCCAGCCCCGGCGTGCTCCAGGGGTAGTCGTGGGCCGAGTACACCAGGCGGTCGGCCGGCAGCGCGATCGGACGGCCGCCCGCATCGGACAGGTCGGTGGCAAAGTTCGTGCCCTCCACCAGGATCAGCAGGTCGGGGTTCTCGGCCAGCAGCGCCGTCCCGCAACGCTCGGCCGCCGCCGGCCAGTCGATCTCGTCGCCGCCCGCGCTCCCCCATTGCGCCGGGAAGCGGGGCTCGTTGCGCAGGTCGGCACCCGCGACCGCCGCGACGTGCCGGTACCGCCGCGCCAGGGCCAGCCAGTTCGCGATCCAGTCGCTCTCGGGGAAGCTCGGGTTGTACCAGAGCGCGTTCCCGTCCTCCAGCGAGCAGCACCACGCCGCGTCCGACATGTGGTTGTTCAGTAGGACCAGCAGCCCCTCGGCGGCCAGCGCCTCGACCACGGCGTCGAACGTCTCGAGGGCCGGGCGCCCCTGCAGGCTCGGGTTCGCCGCCAGCGCCGCGTCGGGCGGGACCGGGTTGTCCCGCACCATCCGGTCGCTGTAGGTCAGCCGGACCGAGTTGAAGCCCATCTCGCGCAGGCGCGCCGCGATCGCGGCCGGGGTCTGGTGGTCCAGGCCGGTCGGCACGAACGACTCCTGGTGGCCGCCGTTCCAGTTCACGCCGACCAGGCGCACCCGCAGCCCGTCGCGGTCCACCACGTACCTTCCCTGGACGCGCAGAGGCAGCGGGGGAAGGTTCGGGGACAGCGGGAAGGCGTCGGTTCCAGGGTCGGTTGCGTCCGGCAGATCCTCGGGGACGTCGCTCGTCGCATCGCCCGGCACGTCGCCCGTCGCGTCTTCCGTCGCGTCGCCCTTGCCGCACCCGGCCGCGAAGGACACCAGCAGCGCCAGGGTCGCCAGGAGGCCCGGCAGCCCGCGGGAACGACGGTCGTGGCATGCGGGTTTCATGGCGGCAGGCTACGGTTTCCCGTCTCCCCTTGTCAACGTACGGGTAGAATCGGCTGGCACGGGGGCTGAACGCGGGAGGTGTTGGCATGGCTCGTTCGCTGATCGTCGGCCTGGCGGCCGCAGGTATCCTGGCCGTCGTGGCGGGGGTGGTGCTGTACTGGGCGACGTCCGGCTGGGACGGCGACGACGCGGCGCGCGCCGAGATCGTGGCAACGAAGGATGCGCCGGCACGGGTCCCGCCGAACGTGCTGAAGGTCCTGACCTGGAACGTGGGCTTCGGTGGCGGCCTGGGTGCGCCCACCGACGTGCACGCGGCCCCGGACGTGCGTGCCAACCTGGATGCCATCGCCGGCCGGGTCCGCGACAGCGACCCCGACATCGTCTTCCTGCAGGAGGTGGACCGCCCCTCCCGCCGCAGCGGCGACATCGACCAGTTCGAGTACCTGCGGCAGGCGACCGGCTTCCCATACGGCTGCTTCGTCACCACGTGGAAGGTGAACCACCTTCCGTTCCCGTTCTGGCCGCCCGCGCGCCAGGTCGGCCGCATCCACAGCGGCCAGGCCATCCTGTCCCGGTTCCCGATCGAGTCGTGCGTTCGCCAGCCGATGCCCCAGCCCGCGGAGTGGTCCGCCCTATACAACCGCGCGTACCTGCATCGCTCGCTGCAGCGGGCGCGGGTTCGGCTGGCCCCGGACGCGTTCGTCGACCTTTTCAACGTGCACCTGGAGGCCTTCTCGCAGGGCAACCGCGAGGCCCAGGCCGCGATCCTGGCCGACGCCATGAAGGCCGTGCCCGCCGGGACGCCGGTCATCGCGGCCGGCGACTTCAACGCCGTGCCGCCGAACGCGCTGCGCAAGAACGGTTTTCCCGACGAGGCGATCGATTTCACGACCGACCGCACGATCGAGATCGCTCGCGCCGGGACCGGCCTGAAGGAGGTCTTCCTGGACGACTCGCCCGACACGCCCGAGGACGGGTCGCTGACCTTCCCGGCCGACGCCCCGACGCGGAGGCTGGACTACGTCTTCTGGCGAGGCTTCGCGGGCAGCACCCAGCGCGGCGTGCAGCCGGGCACGGCGTCGGACCATCGCCCGGTGGAGGCGGCGCTGGCGCGGGTCGCGCCCTGATGCAGGGCGGGGCGAGGCCTGATGCAGGACGGGTCGCGCCCTGATGCAGGGCGGGGCGAGGCCTGATGTAGGGCGGGGCCCCCGTGCCCCGCCCAGGGCATCCGCGGTACGACGGGGATCGCGTGAACCACAGAAGGCGGGGGACGGGGCCCCCGCCCTACAGATTCGTCCTAGTTCCTCGGCGTGTAGCCCTTCCGGACGGCCTCGAACGTCCCCGTGACCTCGCCCTGCACGGACCCGGACGACTGCACGCTGCCGTCCCAGGCGCCCCGGGTGATCAGATCGACCCTGCTGTTCGCGTCGCAGTCGTCGTCCACCAGCAGCGCCGACCCCGTCAGCGCCAGGTGCGTGTCCAGCTTCATCGCCTCCAGGAAGTTCTCCAGCATCGGCGCCGCCAGGTCGATCGCCCCGTTGCAGGCGTCCTCGATGATCTTCGGGTCGTTGCTGCCGAACCATCCCGCGATCTCGTTCAGGATGCCCTCCGAGACCTTCTTGCAGTCGATCCACAGGTGGACCGCCTCCTGGATGCTGTGGGCCTGCCCGCCCGTGATGTTCGCCAGCACCACCTCGTTCAGCACGAACAGCACCAGTCGCCCGTAGTTCAGGTTCACGGCGTGCGGATCGATGGACAGCTGGTCGTTGTTCTGCACCCGGGCGTTGTAGCAGCCGCCCAGCAGGTTCACGGGGACCTGCGCGTTCTGCAGGTCGGTGATGCTGTAGGCATAGCGCTGGCCGTTGAAGTTCAGCGCGATGCCGGTCCAGAAGTGGCAGCCCTCGACCTGGTAGTTGTTCTGCTGCTTGGACAGCGTCAGGTTGGACATCAGTTCGACCGTCGTGATCGCGTCCACGAACTCCCCGCCGATCGTCAGGAACTGCTTCAGCCATGGCGGGGCGTTGTCCGCGATCAGCTTCTCCAGCACGGCCACGACCGCGTCGTGGAACAGGTTGACGAACGCGTCCACGATGATCGTCGGCAGCGCCTGCTTGGCCAGTTCGGTGATGTTGTCGAACAGGAATGCGCCCGGCGTGTTGAACAGTTTCATGATCTCGGACAGCGCGCAGCAGATCGTCTTGCCGACGTCGCCCGCGCTGCTGACGCACCCCGGGATCGACGTCTCGCCTCCCGCGCACTCCCGGATCAGGTCCGAGAAGTCGAACTTGTCGATGCTCTCGTAGTCGCCCGCCGGGTTCAGCGGCTCGAACAGCAGTTCCAGGCTGACGGTCTTGCACTGGTCGGGCAGCACCACGACGCCGTCGCGGCAGGCGCCCAGCGAGAAGCACGCCTCGCGCGTGCCGCCCGAGGGGCTGACCCACTTCGCGCGGCCCCGCAACGTGACCGGGCCCTGCGGCAGGTTCTCCAGCCGGATGGACGAGTTCAGCGACGGCACCATCAGGTCCGCGATCAGCAACTCGTCATCGATCTCGGTTCGCGGGCCCAGGTTGATGTCGCAGCCGTAGTCGCCGGGAAGCACCTGCACCTGCACGTCCTTCGCGGTGCCCAGGCCCTCCCACTTCACCAGCACGTCCAGGCAGCCCAGCGGCACGTCCGAGCAGGTGACGCAGTACGTCTTCGGGTCCGCGTCGATGGAGGGCGCCGTCACCTCGACCGTGTAGGTCAGGCCCCCGTCCATCCCGCACCGGAAGTCGTTCCGCCCGATCCCTTCCCCGTCGGTCGTGGCGGACAGGCTGGACAGCGACCCGTCGCCGTCCTGCACCGGGTTGCCGTCCAGGTCGGTCACGGCGGTGATCGTGTAGACCAGTTCGATGTCCTGCACGGACGAGACCTGGTCGTACGCCACCACGCGGGCGCGCAGCGGGTTCGACTCGCTGACCAGGGACTGGATGCAGCCGTCCTCGCTGGTCAGCAGGATGATCTCGTAGCCCGTCGGCGTCGGGGGCCGGTCCTGCGACGCCTCGGCCTCCTGCGACACGTCCTCGACGGTGACCTCCTCGGCGGCCGGCACGTCGCCCGTCGGCGTGTCCGGGGTTCCCGGCTGGTCGCCGCCGCCGCAGGACGGCAGGCAGAGGATCGCGGCCAGCAGGCTGGCGGTGATGATGGAGTCGCGTCGCATGGGTTCCCCCGTCCGGTTCGCCGGTTGCAATTGTACGGATCGGGCGTCGATTCAACAGGGCGGATTTCAGCTGGACGGGCGATCGCCATCGGGGACGGCGGCTGCGTCCTGCGGGATCAGCCCCCCCGGGGCGCCCGGCGCGTCCGCCCGCTCCCTCAGCCGCCGCGCCAGGTCCGGCGCGGGTCCGGTCCCCGCCTCCAGAGCCTGCGCCGCCTCGCGCATCAGCGCCGCGTCCGCCTCGCGCCACCGGGCCAGGGACTCGCTCAGGCGCTTCATGTCCTCGCCCAGGAACCGGAACTGGTCGCCCTTCCGCAGGTGGCGAACCGGGTCCGGGTCGCCCTCGGCCAGGTGCTTCAGCATGGTGGACACCGCCCGCGCCGGCCCGGCCACGTGGAAGGTCAGCCGCACCGCGATTCCCGCCAGCATCACCACCAGCAGCGCGGCCGACAGGGCCAGCCACAGCGTGCTTCGTGCGTCCTCCTCCTTCAGCCGGGCCTGCAGGTCCCGGTCGAACTCCGCGTCGTCCATCGCCTCGGCGACCTCGACCGCCTGCGTGGCCTGGGCCAGCCGGTTGACGCCCATCAGGCGCCGCTGCTCGGACAGCGTGTTCAGGTACAGCCCGCCCAGCACGATCAGCAGCGTCGCGGCCAGTCCCACCACGCCGGCGACCCACGTCACCTGGAACTTCGTGTCCACCCACCAGTTCCGGCGGTACAGCCAGTTCCTGGGCATCACCTTCGTATCGCGTTGCATGCCGCCTCCTTCCGCACCCGTCACGACCGTTCGCGCCGCCTGCGCCCGTCGCGACCGTTCGCGCCGCCTGCGCCCCTGTAGGGCGGGGGCCCCGCCCCCCGCCTTTCCGATCCCGCGATTTCCCGCCGCGGGCCGTCCGTCCGCTGGCGGGGCACAGGGGCCCCGCCCTACATCGGGCCGCCTCCCGTGCCGTTCTCCCGGCCCATCGCCTGCGCCCGCGGCGCCAGCGCCCCCAGCAGCAGCCGCGCCGCCGTGCGCGCCGCCGTGCGCAGCGCTTGCAGGTCCCCCGGCTCCTCGTCCGGGTCGCCCGTCCCGGCCTCCAGCCTCTTCCCCCACGCCGTCGCGTCCCCGCTCCACAGGGTCGATCCCGACATCGATTCCAGCGCCAGCCGCACCCGCACCCGCACCCCGTCCGCGTTCCGGTCGATCACCCCGGCCGTCCCGCGCAGGGCCACCGCGATCGGGTCGACCGCCGGCGCCGGCGGGGCTTCCTGCGGGAACACCGGCCCCTTCTTCCAGTCCCGCACCACGATCTCCGCCGGCGCCTCCATCGGCGCCTCGTCGGAGAAGTCGATCTCCTTCGTCACGTCGAACCGCGACGCGGACAGCAGGTGGGTCAACACCTCCTCCTGAAACACCTTCCCCGCCCAGTCCGCCGGCGCCGAGACCACGGCGATCATCTGCCGCACGTCGAACCGCACCTTTTCCGCCCGCCCCAGCAGCCGGCACGCGGCCGTGCGCGCCCAGCGCTGGACCAGGGGGTCGTCGTCGTCGATCGCCCGGACGATCGCCTGGTAGGCGGTCTCGGGCGCCGCGTCGGTCAGGGCCCGCGCGGCGGCGGCGCGCACCACCGCGCTGGGGTCGTGCAGGGCGTCCACCAGGATCGCCGTGGCCGCCGCGGCGTGCGGCTTCAGGGCCAGCGCGGCCTGCGCCCGGACACGGGGGCTGGAGTCCGAGGCCAGCATCGCGATCAGCGAGTCCAGCGAGCCGTCCGGGGCCGACGTGGCCGTCCGGGGCATCCCGGCCAGCACGACGGCCAGCAGCAGCGGCATCGCGGTCTTGCGCATGGTGGATCGAGTGTACGACCGCGGGCCCGGCGTGGCGAGGGGGGCCGCCGGCGCGTCGCGTGGCGTTGGGGCGCAGAGGGTCACCCCGTGGCGTGCCGTCCGGTTCCCTCGTGGCGCGCCCCGCATCGCCCGGTCGCCGCTGCCCGCACGTGCCGCCCCTTCCCCACGTTGACGGACGCCTGCCGGGCGCGTACCTTTTCCGCCGTCCCGGTGTCCCCCGGGCGGGAGGATCGACTTGGCCGCCTCGCCGCATCGCCGCCTGCTGCTGGTCAGCCCCCGGCACGAGTACCGCAACCTCTGGGCCCTGAAGGAGGTGGCGGAGATCATGGGCCGCAAGGTCTCGACGGTGCCGCTGGCGCTGCCGGTGGTCGCCGCCCTGACGCCGCCGTCGTGGGACGTGCGGATCGTGGACGAGGAGATCGAAGACGTCCCGCTGCGCGATCGCTTCGACCTGGTCGGCATCACCGGGTTGTCCACCAACATCGGCCGCGGATTCCAGATCGCGGACACCTTCCGCGCGGCGGGCATCCCCGTCGTGATGGGCGGGCCGTACGTATCGACGCGCCCCGACGACGCCCTGAGGCACTGCGACGCGGTGGTGATCGGCGAGGCCGAGGAGGTCTGGGCGCCGCTGCTGGCGGACCTTCAGGCCAACCGGCTGCAGCCTCGCTACCAGGCCGACCGCCTGCCGCCCGGCGAACTGGTGCCCACGCCGCGCTGGGACCTGGTCGACACGTCCAAGGTGCTGGGCCTGAACGTGCAGGTGTCGCGCGGCTGCCCGCACCGCTGCGAGTTCTGCCTGGTGCACACGATGTACGGGCGGCGGCCGCGGTACCGCCCCATCGACGCCGTGATCGACGAGATCCGGCAAGCCCCGCTGAAGAACCTGTCCTTCGTGGACGACAACCTGACGGCGAACAAGCCCTACGCGCGCGAACTGATGGCGCGCATCAAGCCCCTGGACGTGCAGTGGTCGGGCCTGGCCTCGCTGGAGGTGACGCGCGACCCGGACCTGCTGCGCGACATGGCGGAAGCCGGCTGCATGTCGCTGGTGCTGGGCTTCGAGTCGCTGGACCCGTCGGGGCTGGCGGAAGCGCACAAGTCCCAGTTCCGGGTGGACGAGTACGAGGCGGCGGTGGCCGCGCTGCACAAGGCCGGCATCCACTGCATCGGGGCGTTCGTGCTGGGGTTCGACGCGGACACGCCGCAGTCCTACGACCGGGTGCGCGATTTCGCCGCGCGCACGGGCATCTCCTACCTGATGATGAACGTGCTGACGGTGTTCGACGGCACGGACCTGGAACGGCGCGTGTCGGCCGAGGGCCGCCGCATCGCGCTGCCGCCGCAGTTCCTGAACGGCGTCTTCCCGACCAAGGTGTCCGAGGGCATGACGGAACGCGAGGTGTTCGACCGCTTCATCGACCTGATGGAGCAGTCCTACTCGTGGGCGGAATTGCGGCACAAGGCGCACGTCGCGTTCGAACCCGGAGGCTTCAACCGCAAGGCGCCCGGCAGCCCGCCTCTGTGGGAGAAGGTGCAGGCCACCGGGCGGCTGGTGTCGTCGTTCCTGTTCAGCGGCGACCCCGACAAGCGCGGCCTGTTCCTGGACCTGGTGAAGATGTCCCGCGCCGGCACCATGCCCATGGAATTCGTCGCGCACTACCTGCTGATGGTCGAGGCGTTGTCCTCCTACGTCGGCCGCAAGCTGCACGACCGCGACGCCCTCTGGCACCAGTACGAATCCGCCCGCGCCGCGGCCGCCCAGGACGTCCCCGCCGTTTCCTGAACCGCCCCGCCGCCGACGTTTTTCCGCAGCCCTTGTAGGGGGGGGGCCCCGTCCCCCGCCTCCTCGGCTGCGTCCCCCGCAGCCTCACTTTCGTCTCCCGCGCTTGAAGGCCTTCTCCAGCGATTCGTCGAGTTCCTTGTCGTCCACGACCCTGCCGGCCTGGACGTCGTCCAACCCGCGCTGGGCCGCCTGCCCACCGTCGCGAACCCCGTCCGCCGGTCCTTTCTGCACGCGAACGGCGAACCGGTTCGGCTGCGCCTTCCCGTAGTCGAAGTCGTACGAAGGGCGCAGTTCGTCCGCGGCGGCCTTGCGCTTGCGATCCGGCGTGCTGGGCGTTCCAGGCTTTGTGCTCACCGTGATGGAACGGGCAGCCGTGTCCACGAATAGTCGCCCCCGCGGCTGCTTTCGGGGCTTCGGCGACACCAGGATCCGGACGTCCCGATCCAGGGCGTTCAGGAACCGGATCAGGCGCTCGATCGAGAACCCGTCCAGTTGCCCGCGCAGCAAGTCCGACACCTTGGGCTGGGTCGTACCCAGGAGGGTGGCGGCCTGGATCTGGGTCAAGCCGCGCTGCGCGATGACAGCCGCGATCTCGATGGCCAGATCCGACTTCGCCAGCAGGTACTCGGCATCCGGCAGCCCGAGATCGGCGAACACGTTCCCGGACGAGACGAAGAACTGCACAGGGCGTTTCATTTTCCGCCTCCACGGGTTGCCAGGTGTCCGGCGTGCCGTTTCAGGGCTGCCTCGTATCGGGTTCGAACCAGGTTCATGTCTCTTTGCGGGGTCTCGATCCCCCGCTTCGACTTCTTCTGGAACGCGTGCAGGACGTATACAGCCTCCTCGAATCGAACGGTGTAGACCGTCCGGAAGGCATCGCCGTCGAAGTCCTCCACCACCTCCAGGACCCCGGCGCCCTTGAAGCCATGCAGCGGCTTCGCGTCGGGGTGCCTTCCTCCCTGCTGGGCCACGTTCAACGCCTGGCCCATCAACTTTTGCACCGGGATCGGAAAATCCGTCAGGTTCCTCCGGGACGAACCGATCCAGACCAGCGTCTTCGGCTCGGAGAACCTTCGGGAATGAGTATCCCGAATTGGGGATAGCGCGTCAAGCGGGAAACGGCTGGCTTGCCGGTTCCTGCGAGAGCCTTGTTGGTGCGTTCCTGCGGGTTTCATTGGCTCCATGGCAACCCCGTCGTCACGCCATGGAATCGTGAAATGGACGCGATTGTTTCACGCAACGGGCAGACGGTTTCCGGGTTTTCCATGCGGCTCGTTGCAGTCCATTGGCAGGTGAATCCGTGCAGGGAACTCACGCGGCGACCGGGGTCGGGACCTTCACCGGCGTCGGCGGGGCCTCCTCACCCCCCGCCGCCTCCGCCTTGCCACCCCCCGCGCCGGGAGCCAGGTCCGGGAAGAACGCGTTCACCTCGCGGGTCACGCGCAGCCGCCCCAGGATCGTCGCGCGCACCACCCGGTAGTCCTGCACCAGGGCCACGCGCGCGTCCTTCCGGTCCTTCGCGGCCTGCCGGGCGCGCCCCTTCGCGACGTTCCACTGGTCCAGGGCGTCCTGCACGGCCTTCAGCGCCTCGCCGATCGCCTTGCCGTGCTCCTCCAGGCCCGCGATGCGCCCCATGGCGTCCGCCGACGCCTGGATGTGCGCCAGGCGCGCCGCCCGCTTGCCCACCAGCAGCCCGGTCCGCCCGTGCGGGAACGCCTGCTGGTACGCCGGGGCGTCGCGGTCCTCGTTCGACGCCACCCATGCGGCCAGTTCCGCCCGTTTCACCTCCTGGGCCAGCGCCTCTTCGGCCACCTTCATGAGGGCGCAGGCCTCGCGCTCCTTCGCGCGAGCCACCTTCGCCTCGTCGGCGGCCTTCGCCAGCCCCTCGGCACCCCCCGTCAGGACCGGCGCCAGGTCGGCCACGCGCGGGTCGCCTTCCAGCAGCCGCGCCGTCACCTGCGCCTTCACCCACAGCACCTCGACCTTCCAGGACACGTTGGGGATTCGTTTCATGATCCTGACCTCCTTGTGCCCGGTCACCCCCTGCGGGCGCCGGTATCCGGGGGGACAGACGGGGGGGATAAGAAAAGGATCACCGGGGGTGAAGAAAATCGCAGAAAAAGTATTGAAGCCTGCGATCCCGGCGGGTTCCGATGCAGAAAATGGGGGGATCTACGCGACGAAGGGCGTTCGCGGCGTCGCGAACGGGGGGATCCGCGCGATGGAAATGCCCCGCGACGTCGATCGCGACCCGGATCGTGCGATCGGGGTGCCCATCGACGTCGGTCGCGCCCTGAAACTTGCGGCTGGAGTGTCTTGCCGCGTCGCGAGCGCCCGGAATCGTGCGATGCGCCCGCCCATCGACATCGCGCCTGCCCGGGATCTTGCGAACTACCCGCCGATCGACGTCGCGCCTGCCCTGCAACTTGAGACCGGCCCCTCGATCGACGCCACCGCCCCCGCGCCGCCGCGATTCCGGGCCCTTTCCCCCACGAGAGGCATCCAAGGAGCACTCGGCCCGAACGGCGACCGTCGTCTTCGAATCCTCCTCTGGCCCGTCATGTCGCAGTGTCATGGCACACTTTTCGCGCTGGTTGCGGGGAGTAGGCGTGGGTGATCGACCATGGAGAAGAACCCAGCGACTCTTGCGTTGGAGATTCCATCACGCGCTCGCCCAGCACCTTGGTCTGATCGGGCAAATGAAACGCGCGCGATTCGTCGACCGCGTCCAATGGGCGTTGGCGACAGCCGCCGGACCCGCAATCCGGCTGATGACCCTGGATCTGACGGGTGCTCCTGACGGACCTTTCTCCCCCGACGTCCTGGCGCACCATGTGCTCACGCCAGGGGAGCAACTCGAGATTCACTTGTCGGTCACCTATCCGTCCATCGGCTTCTTTCATTCGACCATCGACCTGGTGCGGCCAGGGTGACAAATTCGATGTTCAACGAGCGCGAGACAAGAGCGCTGGATACGCTCTATCACGTGTATCTTCATTCCCTTGGTCCAAGAATTCGTATTGGGTACCGTGAGAGCGAGAAGTTTGTCGAAGACATGGCGGCCGAAACGATTGCTCGCCAGACGTTGTCAGATTTCGCGAAGGCGATCGGAGTTCAATCAGAGCACTTGCGACCGGAAATCGTATTACTCGGTTCTTGCTACTCCAACCAGGTCCGTTCGTTTCGAACAGTCTTGCGGGTGGCGGGCCTGACGGATGCTCAACAAGTAGAACTCTGGCGAGATGTGCTGCTGGGGGAATTGGCCAGGCACGAGGAGCGGGTTGTGCGAGCCGTGATGAACGGGTTGCATGGCCAGGGAGTGACGGTCAGGTATCAACAGGTTCTTGAAAGACTATGTCTTTCAACGTACGATCAAGGCGGTCTGGATGAAATGCTAGAATGGGCGCAGGAACTGATAAGAAATCAGACCTCTTCGAAGTGATCGCAGAACTGAACCAAATGGTCCGCCAAGGCAAGATCGATGATGCCGTGAAGTCCGCAAGGCAACTCTTTGAAGGTGAGGAGTTGCTCGATGTGCTTCGTGCCTTCTACGCCATTGACGATTGTCGTCGTCGCGTCATGACCGTGTCCTGATTTCTTGCTTCTGTTGACAATCCTTTCTCGCTTCCCCTGTCATCGAACTTGAACCCAGGACCAGTGGGGCTTCGAGCCTCGATCGTCCTCGGCGGCAGATCCCCCGGTTGACGCTAGATGCCACCGGGCGTTCTGCCACGAGACGCCCGGAGGCTTCGATGTCGCACCGGGTCGCCGGTTCGATCAACCTCGACAGCACGCCCCCCATCGGAACCTCGTTCCCCTCGGACACCGTCGATGGGTCCTGGTCGAGGACCGTCACGTTCCCCGAGGTCGAGCACTTCAGCCGGTCACTGTCCGCGGCCGTCGACCAGTCCCTCATGCCCGCCGGGATGACCCAGGTGAAGCGCCTGATGGTCCGCGTCCACGGTGGGAGTCTGGTCCGACCGGGTAGCGCAGTACCCGGACTCCCTTCCGTTGACCGTGTCGCACCCGTCGAATACGATGCCCTTGACGTTCGGGGTGGACTCCGTGGCGGAACTCACGCTCTTCAAGGCTATCGACGACCTGTTTCGCAAGGCGCGGACCGAGGCGAAGGCTACCTCGACCAAGCGCCTGGAAATCCTGGCCCAGTACTGCGTCCAGGAATTGGCCACACGCGGCCTGGCCGGGGCGGTTCTCGAACCGAAGATCCCCGGTTTCGCTCGTGAGAAGGCCTGGGATGTCGCCTGGTTTCACCGGGACAAGGTCCGCCTGGCGATCTCCCTGAAGTCCCTGCTGACCAACCTGGGTGGCACCGTCCCCAACCGCATCGACGACCTGATGGGCGAGGTCGCCAACATCCAGATGTACTCGCCGGAAGTGGTCATCGGCTACTTCATGGTCTTCAACGTCCAGGAGGATCACCCGGGCACCCGCCATGGTGGATCCTGGGCCGAGGTCTTCGGGAAACGGCTGGAGGCTCTCTCCGGCAGGAGGCCCCCGCACTGGACGGTCGGGACCGTCGAGGCCTCGGCGCTCGTCCTGGTGGACTTCTCGGACGGGCCGCTGGTGCTGACGCCGGAGACCCCGGTGTCCGCCTTCTTCGACACGCTGGTGGAACAGGTTCTGCGACGGAATCCCGATCTCGCGGGACCTGACGGGAAGGCGCGATGAGTCGACCGACCCCTGCGGACAGGTTCATCGAGACCGCGAGGAACGCACTCGGCGACCAGTACGCGGGCCGCCTGGACGACCAGTCGCTGATCCCGGCGCTGGCCAGGGACCCGGCGATGATGCGTCGGATCGCCTCCGCGGTATCGGAACTTCCCACCTCGCATCGCATCGTCCGCGCCGACGCTCGCCGTCTCGACTTCGTCGCTGAGGAAAGCGTTCACCTGGTGGTGACCTCGCCGCCCTACTGGACCCTGAAGGAGTACCGGCATTCCGCCGGCCAACTGGGCGACGTCGAGGACTACGAATCGTTCCTGCGGGAACTGGATCGCGTGTGGGCCGAATGCCTCCGCGTGCTGGTACCCGGCGGTCGCCTGGTCATCGTGGTCGGCGACGTGTGCCTGTCCCGCAAGACGCACGGGCGTCACGAGGTCGTGCCCCTTCACGCCTCCATCGTGGAGCATTGCCGTCGCCTCGGCTTCTCGAACCTGGCCCCGATCCTCTGGTACAAGATCGCGAACGCGAAATACGAAGTCGAAGGGGGGAGCGGGTTCCTCGGCAAGCCGTACGAACCCAACGCGGTCATCAAGAACGACATCGAGTTCATCCTGATGCAGCGCAAGCCCGGCGGTTATCGCAGCCCGAGCCTGGGAATGCGGTTGTTGTCGACCCTTTCGGAAGCCGATCACCGGGACTGGTTCCGGCAGGTCTGGAGCCTGCCGGGCGCATCGACTCGCGAGCATCCCGCCCCGTATCCGGTGCCGCTGGCCGAGCGACTGATCCGGATGTTCTCGTTCGTGGGCGACGTGGTCCTGGACCCGTTCATGGGCACGGGAACGACGTCGATCGCCGCGTCCAGGTGCGGTCGCGACAGCGTGGGTGTCGAGGTCGACCCTTCGTACTTCGAGATCGCCAGGCGCAACATCGGTGCGCTCGAATCGGGCCTGCTCGGCAACATGAAACTGGTTGTCGAGGAAACGCCGTTCCCGGCGCTGGCACTGGTCGCGAACGACGGGACCCGGTGAGTTCCTGTCGTGCTTGTGCGTCCTGCCAACTTCCCTGCGTCCCGTTGCACGGGTTCCCTGGCGTAGATACAATGAAGGACACGATGGTCGAACGGAGGGGGACCGTGGCGATGGTGAAGAAACTCTCCCGGCACGGGAACAGCCTGGCGCTGGTCCTGGATCGCGGGGTGCTGGAACTGCTGGAGATCGACGCCAAGACGCCGCTGCAGATCACGACCGACGGGCACGCCCTGATCGTCTCGCCGGTTCGCGACGAGGAGCGCGCGAAGAAGTTCACCGCGGCCCTGGAGAAGGCGAATCGCAAGTACGGGCGCGCGCTTCAGCGGCTGGGGGAGTAGGCGGTGAACCCGATCTTCCTGGATCTCGGGGAAGTCATCCGGATCCACCGGGACCAGTTGCATCGATACGGCGGCGCGGAGGGGATACGCGACCTGGGCCTGCTGCAGTCCGCTCTTGCGATGCCGGCCGCGGGCGCAGGGAACGCGTACTTTCACGAAGACCTTTACGAGATGGCGGCGGCGTACCTGTTCCACATCGTGCAGAACCATCCGTTCGTGGACGGAAACAAGCGGGTCGGCGCGGTCGCGGCCTATGTCTTCCTGGCGATGAACGGGATCGAACTGGATGCGCCCGAGGAGGCGTTCGAGGCGCTGGTCTTCGGGGTCGCGGAGGGGCGAATCGGGAAGTCCGACGCGGCGCGGTTCTTCCGTGAACACGGACGGAGTTGACCGCATCCCCGGATTTCGCCGATTCCTGGCCAACCCGAATCGAAACGAACGTCCTCGTGGAACCGAACGGAGCCCCGACCATGCAGGCGGTCTTCCAGTCCCGGTACGGTTCGCCGGACCTGCTCGAAGTCGTCGAACGCCCGCGGCCCGACCCGGCGCCGGACGAGGTGCGGGTGAAGGTGGAGGCGGCGTCGCTGCACCCGGACGTGTGGCACGTGGTGACGGGGCTGCCGTGGGTGCTGCAGGCGATGGGAGCGGGACTGCAAAGGCCGCGCAACCCGGTGCCGGGCACGGACCTGGCGGGCGTCGTGGAGGCGGTGGGGGCGGACGTGACCCGCTTCCGGCCCGGGGATGCCGTGTTCGGGGAAACGATCCGCAGGATGCAGTGGGTCAACGGCGGCGCGTTCGCGCAGTGGGCCTGCGCGCCGGAAGCGGGCCTGGCGCACAAGCCGGCGAACCTGGACATGGCGGAGGCGGCCTGCCTGTCGACGGCGGGGCTGATCGCGTCGCTGAACCTGCGGCACGTCGGGCGCTTGCGGCCGGGCAGCCGGGTCCTGGTGAACGGCGCCGCGGGGGGCGTGGGCAGCCTGGCGGTGCAGATGGCCCTGGCGGAAGGCTGCGAGGTGACGGCGGTGGATTCGGCGGAGCGCCTGGACGGGCTGCGCGGCCTGGGCGTGGCCCGCACGCTGGACTACCGGACGCAGGACTTCACGCGCTGCGGCGAGCGGTTCGACCTGGTCCTGGACATCCCGGCGAACCACCGCCTGCGCGAGGTGAAACGGGTGCTGTCGCCCGGGGGCGTCTGGGTCATCGTGGGGCACGAGCAGTACGGCCGCGGCATGCACAGGGCGTTCGGCGTGCTGCCGCGCATGTTCGGGCTGATGGCGCGGGCGGCGTTCGACCACAGCCTGCCGCGGCCGGGGTTCCCCATGCCGGACAAGGCCGCCGAGATGGAGTACCTGCGCGGCCTGGCTGAGTCCGGTCGCCTGCGGCCGCGCGTCGACCGCGTCTTCCCGCTGGCCGAGGTCCGCGAGGCGTTTAGGTATTTGCAGGGCGGGGAAGCGAAGGGGCGGGTGGTGCTGAGGCCGTGAGCCCCGACCCCTCGGAAGAATGGCATCCAGCGACCAGGATCGAAGTCCGCATTCGCCCATCCTCCCGGATTCATGAAACGACCAGGGGGATTCCACGATTCACGGGAAGGGATTCCCTGGCAGACGTTGCGGGTTTCCTGATTGCACGGATGCCGTGTAATCGATAACCTTCCGGAAGGAGGCGGCGATGATCGCGTCGTTCGGCGACCCGGCGACCGAGGACCTCTACAACGGTGTGGCCAGTGCCCGGGTCAGGAGGTTTCCGACGGAGATCGTTGCAGGGGCGCTGAGGAAACTGGACATGCTGGATGCCGCAGCCGAGTTGCTGGACCTTCAATCGCCTCCTGGCAACATGCTTGAAGCGTTGAAAGGAGAGTGGAAGGGCTGTCACAGCATTCGTGTGAACCGGCAGTGGCGGGTGGTCTTTCGCTGGGTGGGCCGCGATGCCCACGACGTGCGATTGACGGACTACCACTGAAAGGAGGGGACGATGATCCCGAAGAACCGCATCCCGACCCATCCCGGCGAGATCCTGCTGGAGGAGTTCCTGGTCCCGTCGGGCATCACCCAGGTGGCCCTGGCGGCGCACCTGGGCATCCCGGTGCAGCGGGTCAACGAGTTGGTCCGCGGCAAGCGCGGCATCACGCCCGAGACGGCCTGGCTGCTGGCGCAGGCGCTGAAGACGACGCCGGAATTCTGGATGAACCTGCAGGCGGCCCACGACCTCGCGAAGAACCGTCCGGCCAGGACGGTTCGCCCGCTGAAGATTGCGGTGTAGGGCAGGCGAAGTTCGTCCTGCAAGCAGGCCGAAGAAACCCTCATCGAAGTCGCGTGGTCGTCAGCAAGCACGAGGACGGAACCTGGACCACAGCGTGGCTACGCGGCGCGCTGGAACTTGCCGGAGTGGCATTCCCTCACGGGCAGACGCCGGGCGCGGGTGACGGGAGCAGGTGGTAGTGTTCGGGGCACTGGCAGATGCCGTAGCCGGTTCCCCACGCCGGCCCGCAGATCAGGCCGGGTTCGCAGTCCTCGTGGCGCGCGCAGATCATGCCCGGCTTCCCGTCCGCGGGGAACGGCCAGGCCCGGCAGTCCACGCCGTCGAGGCCCGCGCAGCACGCCGCCGCAAGGGACTCTGGCGGCAGGCAGAAGACGCAGTGCCCGCCGCCATAGCCGACCGCCTCGCCTTCGCCGTCGCAACTGCTATCGCCATCGGGATAGGCGCAGACCCCCTCGCCCGACCAGGCCAGGGGGAAGCAGGTGTGTGGCCAGCAGTTGGACGACTCCCCGGTGCATAGGAGGCTGGCAGCGTCCTCGCAGGCGACGTCGCGCCACGAATCGAAAAGGGGGCGTCCGCCATCGTCCATGTTGACCCTGGGGACCACCGGCAGCGGACAGACGGCCGGTTCCTCGCAGCACCCGTGCCGGGCCGAGCCGTCGTCCCCTTCGAACGGGCATTCCGGGGAGGTCCCCGCGTCCGGCCATGCCATCGTGCCCTGGTCGCCCCCGTGCAGCACCAACGAGCCGCAGACCCCGGGGTCCGTGTAGGAGGCGCCCTCGTCCTCGATCGCGTCCGCCACCTGGACGTCGGCGTCGATCGGGACGTCCTGGACCGCGTCGTCGCCGTCCCCGGACGGGCATCCGAAAGCGATGGCCGCGAAGAGCACCGGGCAGGACCGAAGCAGCGTTCTCATGCTCAACCTCGGCGGAAGCGCATCTCCAGTGTCGGGAAATGGGGGGGGTGAATTCAAGCGGGAAAGCGAAGAAGATTGGGGGACGGATCGAGTTTCACGCCCGGGGTTCCCTGACTCCGAACCGGAGGCGACCATGTTCCCGACCCGCGTGATCGGAACCGCGTGCGCGGCGGTGGTGGCGTTTGGGGTGCTGGCGGGGGAAGACGCGCTGGCGCGCCGGCCGAAGGGACCGGAGTGCCGGGTGACCCGGCTGGACGGCAAGGTGGCAAGGTGCACCCGGAAGAACCTGCCGCCCTGCCTGTGGAAGGACTGGGTCCGCGTGCGCGATGCGAAGCCGGACCCGGACAGCTGCCCGTACCCGCCCTGCGAGGTCGAAGGCATCGACGACTTCCAGGAGGTGGACCTGGACGGCGTCGCCGCGACCCGGGAATTCATCGTGCGGGAACCCGTGGTCTTCACGGGCGGGAACGCGCAGAAAAGCCCCTTCTACATCGTGCAGTTGAAGCGGGGACGGTGCACCGCGGTGATGGTGGGAAACGGCGCGCTGTGGCTCCTGACGGCCCGGGACAAGGGCTATCTGCGGCTGTACCACGAGGCGGCCACGGGCGGTCCGCTGTGCTACCACGGCACTCACGCCTGGAACGGGAAGAAGTACCTGGTGAAGGAGGAACACGAAGACGTCCCGTGCGACGACCTCGAGAGGATCCGGAAGGCGGAGGGGCCGGTCCTGCTGGAGTCCCCCGGGCAGTGACGGCCTGCTGCTTCCCCCCCTTCCCGCGGCGCAGGCGGGTCGTCCGGTCGTGTGCTGCCTCACAGGTGGCGCTTCCGATGTAGGATCCCCCCGGCGGGACGTTGCCCAAGGGTGAAGAAATGACGAACGACTGTTCCATGAGATACGTCGCGCTGCTGCGGGGAATCAACGTCGGCGGCAACCGGAAGGTCGAAATGGCCCGGCTGCGGGACACGTTCCAGCGCCTGGGCCTGTCCAACGTTCAGACCTTCATCGCGTCGGGCAACGTGGTGTTTTCCAGCCCGTCCACCGACCCGGGTGCATTGACCCGCAGGATCGAGGCCGGGATCGCCGCCGACTTCGGCTTCGAGGTGGCGGTGCTGCTGCGCGACCACGACCAGATCGCGGCCCTGGTGAAAGCCATCCCGGTGGACTGGGTCAACGACTCGAACATGAAGTGCGACGTCATGTTCCTGTGGCCGGAAGTCGATTCGCCGGATTCCGTGGCCCTGCCGAAGGCCGACCCGGAAATCGAGGACGTCCTGTACCACCCCGGCGCCATCGTCTGGCGGGTCGATCGCGCGAACCAGTCCCGCAGGCGCGTGACGAAGATCGTCGGCACCCCGCTGCACCGATCGATGACCGTGCGCAACCCGAACACCGTCCGCAGCCTGCTCCAGATGATGGAGGCCGGCGAGGAATCGCCGCGGACTACCTCCCGCAAATCCTCGAAGGTGCCTCGCCGGCCGAAGTGATGCCCGGCCGGATCGCGCACCCCGGATTTGCCTCGATTCGTCCCCGTTTCCTCCCCGGTCGTCCTGCCGGCCCGTTCGCGCTATCCTTGCCCCACGCACGGGAGGCGGGAGTGGTCCGGGTCACGGATTACGGGGAGGTCGTGCGGTTCG
Organism: uncultured Myxococcales bacterium; assembly: GCA_937975765.1. Classification (GTDB taxonomy): domain Bacteria; phylum Myxococcota_A; class UBA9042; order DTJE01; family DTJE01; genus CAIZWN01. The sequence goes on along the minus strand of CALJUR010000092.1, from coordinate 1,573 downwards.
ACGTCGCGCGGGACATCGCGGGGCGGGGGCGGTACTGGACGACCTGCTACAAGGTGGGGACGACGCTGATCGATACGGGATGCCGGCACGCGGGGCGGGAGTTCGTGCGGGCGCTGGAGGGCCAGCCGATCGAGCGCGTGCTGCACACGCACTGCCACGAGGACCACATCGGGGGCACCGGGGCGGTGCGACGCGACCGAGGGCCGATCGAGGTGTTCGCGCACCCGGAGTGCGTGGAGGTGCTGGCGGACCCGCGGCGCCGGCAGTGGCTGCACCCGTACCGGCGCGTGATGTGGGGGTGGCCGGACCCGGTCACGGCGCACCCGCTGGACGACGGCGAGGTGGTCGAGGCGGGGGGGTACAGGTTCCAGGCGCTGCACACGCCGGGGCACTCGACCGACCACTTCTGTTTCTACGAACCCGACCGCCACTGGCTGTTCAGCGGCGACCTGTACGTGGGGGGGAAGGACCGGGCGCTGCGAACCGACGGGGACGCGTGGCGCATCATCGCGTCGCTGCGGCGCGTGGCGGACCTGCCGCTGAAGGTGCTGTACCCGGGGGCGGCGCGGGTACCGGACGACCCGCACGGCGCGCTGGCGTCGAAACTCGACTACTACCAGGACATGGGCGACCGGATCCTGGACCTGCGGCGGCAGGGGCTGTCGATCGGGACGGTGGCGCGGCAGGTGTGCGGCGGGCCGATGATGATCGAGCTGGTGACGATGGGGCACTACTCGCGGCGCGGGCTGGTGCGGTCGTTCGTGGAGGGCGCGGACCGGTAGGGGAGGTACGGATGAAGCGGACGGGCATGTGGGTGGCGATCCTGCCGCTGCTGATGGCGGCGTGCGGCGGGGGCGACGCCAGGGACGACCTGGGGCAGGGGACGGACGCGGTTTCCGACCATCGGCCGGACAGCGCGGTGACGGATTCGGCGGCCGGCGATGCCGCGTCGTGCGAAGGGGTCACGCCGCCCGACGACTCGATGGACGGGATGTACCGCGTGACGCTGCACCAGAAGAAGCAGCCGTGCGAGGGGGAGTTCAAGGACGTCGGGGCGCTGGCCCAGTCCTTCAAGGTGGACAGCACCTTCCTGCTGCAGGCGCAGGAGGTCCTGCCGTGCCAGTGGATGCTGATGAAGTACGACTGCACGGGCGCGACCGAGGACACCTGCGACAAGGGAACGCCGAAGTTGTTCGAATCGCCCGTGTGGTACGGCCAGGACTGGCAGTACGTGCTGACGGCGACGATGTTCACCGACGCCTGCAACATGACGGTCACGCGCGGCACGCTGGAGACGACCGAGGACGGCCTGCGGCTGGAGACCACCGCGCGCACCGCGAAGTCCACGGAGGTCACCACGCAGGAGGGCTGCACCAGCGAATACGCCGCCGCGTATCCCACCGAGTCGATGGCCTGCGTGTTCGTCGAGGTGATCGAGGCCGACCGGATCTGACCGAACTGTAGGGCGGGGGCCCCGTCCCCCGCCAGAACGACGTCGCGCGAAAGGCGGGGGGCAGGGCCCCATACGCGTTAAGCTAAAACTTGATCGGCAGTGCGTCAGGGTCTAGGCTTG
>CALJUR010000091.1 GCA_937975765.1 uncultured Myxococcales bacterium | reverse complement strand
CTGTCTCCGGCGCGGCCGGGTACTGGATTGCCCCCGCAAGGTGGCCGCGCCTCCGACGGCTCCCTCCGGGGCACCCCCGGAACCCGGCCCGAATCGAAGTCACGCCATCGGCAACAGGCTCACAGGCTACAGCAGGGTGGCGGTCCCCGGTCCCAGCAGCTTCTCGATGTCGTGGACCACCTCGTCGCACGGGTTCAACTGCCACTGCATGCCCGCCCGCAGGGCCATCTCGCCGGCGCCGGGCAGGGCCACGCGGAACTCCAGGGGGCAGGGGCCCGGGTAGCGCCGCGCGATCTCGGCCAGGCTGGCGATCGCGGACTCGCGCACCATCGACAGGTCCAGCCGGACCATCACCGCCCGGGCCGCCGATCGCCGCGCCGCCTCCAGGCGATCGATGGACTGGACCATGAACTTCGTCTGCTGCTTCTCGGCGTCGATCTGCACGTTCCCCTGGACCAGTACCGGTTCCTCGAGGTCGGTCAGGGCCTCCAGTTGCGGGTAGGTACGCCCCCCGACGAAGCACTCGCACTGCCCGGAGGCGTCCTCCAGCGTCAGGTAGGCGAACCGGTTGCCGGAGGACTTCGCGATCTTGTCGTTGCGGGCCAGCACGATGCCGGCCACGCGCACCGTCTCGTTCTCGTCGTAGGTCGCCAGGTCGCCGATCGGCGTGACCTCCAGCCGTTCCAGGCGCCCGGCGTACCGGTCCAGCGGGTGGCCGCTGACGTAGTACCCGATGGCCTCGCGCTCGTAGGCCAGTTTCTGCCGGTCGGGCCATTCGGGTACGTGCGGCGGCCCCGCCTCGGCCGCCTTCGACACCGGCAGCGCGTCGAACAGGCTGCCCTGGCCCGAGTCGCGGTCCTCGCGCCGCCGCTGGGCCGCCGACAACAGCGCGTCCAGCCCCTCGACGATGGACGCCCGCGTGTGCCCGAAGCCGTCCATCGCGCCGCAGCGCGCCAGCGCCTCGATGACGCGCTTGTTCACCTTGCGGGTGTCGACCCTCGAAAGGAAATCCGTCATCGACCGGAAGGGACCCTCGGCGCGGGCATCGAGGATCGCGTCGACCGCCGAGTCGCCGATTCCCTTCACCGCGGTCAGGCCGAACCGGATCGCGCCCTTCTTCCCCCCCGCCCCGTCGTCGACGTCCTCGACGGTGAAATCGGACGAGCTGTGGCCCACGTCGGGCGGCAGCACAGGCACGCCCATCAGGCGAGCCTCGTGGATGAACCGCATCACCTTGGCCTGGTCGCCCTTCTCGGCCGTCAGCACCGCGCACAGGAACTCGGTGGGGTGGTGCGCCTTCAGGTAGGCCATCCGGTACGTGACGTAGGCGTAGGCCGCGCTGTGGCTCTTGTTGAATCCGTACTCGGCGAAGTGCTCCATCTGCTTGAACAGTTCGGCCGCCTTGCCGGCGTCGATGCCGCGCTCGGCGCATCCCTTCAGGAACGGCTCGCGCTGCTCCTGCAATGCCTTCATGTCCTTCTTGCCCATCGCGCGGCGCAGGATGTCCGCCTGACCCAGGCTGAAGCCCGCCAGGCGCGAGGTGATCAGCATCACCTGTTCCTGGTACAGCAGGGTCCCGTAGGTGTCGCCCAGGATGGGACGCAACTCCTCGATCGGGTAGGACTCCTTCTTCTCGCCGTGCTTGATCGCGATGAATTCCTTGTCCATGCCGGACCCCAGCGGGCCCGGCCGGAACAGGGCGATGATCGCGATGATGTCCTCGATGCGGTCCGGTCGCAGCCGCCGAACCAGTTCCGTGATGCCGCGCGTTTCCAGCTGGAACACGCCCGCGGTCCCCCCCGAGCAGATCAGGTCGAAGGTGGCCTTGTCGTCCAGCGGGACGTCCTCGATCCGGAAGTCCGGGTTGCCGCGGGCGCGGATGGTCTTCACGGCGTTGCTGGTCACGGTCAGCGCGGTCAGGCCCAGGAAGTCGAACTTGATCAGCCCGACGTAGTCCAGGTCCTTCATGTTGTACTGGGTGACCACGGAACCGTCGTCCGTGACGTACAGCGGCGAATACTCCTCGATCGGGCGGTCCGCGATGACGACGCCCGCCGCGTGCTTGCCGGGCTGGCGCGCCAGGCCCTCCAGTTTCAGCGCGACGTCCCACAGCACCTTCAGCGTCGGACTGCCGTTGATCAGTTCCTGCAGGCGCGGTTCCATCGACCACGCCTTCTCCAGGGTCATGTCCAGCACGTCGGGGATCAGTTTCGCGATCGCGTCGCCTTCCTGGAACGACAGTCCCAGCACGCGCGCGCCGTCGCGCACGACCGCCTTGGCCTTCATGGCGTTGAAGGTGATGATCTGGCAGACCCGTTCCCGGCCGTAGTGTTCGGTCACGTACTGGATGACCTGGTCGCGGGTCTCCATGCAGAAGTCGATGTCGAAGTCGGGAGGGCTGATGCGTTCCGCGTTCAGGAAGCGTTCGAACAGCAGGTCGTAGCGCATCGGATCGATGTCGGTGATCCCGACTGCGAAGGCGACCAGCGAGCCGGCGCCGGAGCCGCGGCCCGGGCCGACCGGCACGTCGTGGTCCTTGGCCCAGATGATGAAGTCGCGGACGACCAGGTAGTACGCGTCGAAGCCCAACCGGATGATGACGTCCAGTTCGCGGTCGGCCCGTTCGCGGTAGGCCTTCGCGTCGGGTGTCAGCCCCAGCCGGCGCGCGTCCTCGATGCGCCGCGCCAGTCCCTCGGTCGTCAGTTCGCGCAGGTGGTCCGCGACCGTCGCCCCGCCCGGCGGCACGAAGATCGGGAAGTGGTGGGTCTTCGTGGTCGTCAGGGCCGCTTCGTCGATCGAGTCGGCGATGCACTGCGTGTTCGCGATCGCTTCCGGCAGGTCGGCGAAGGCGGCCTGCATCTCCTCCGGCGAGGCCAGGTGGAAGGAGTCCAGCGGCAGTGTCGACAGCGACTCGGGCGTCAGGGTGCGCTTCATCTCGATCGCGACCAGCACGGCGTGGGCGGCCGCGTCCTCGCGGCGCAGGTAGTGGGCGTTGGCGGTGGCCACCAGCGGGATGCCGGTCTCGCGGGACAGGTCGGCCATGGCGCGGTTGACGCGTTCCTGTTCGGCCAGGCCGTTGTTCGAGACCTCGAGGTAGTAGCCGCCCGGGCCGAACACCTCGGCGTGCCAGGACGCCGCCTCGCGGGCGCCTTCCAGGTCGCCGCGCAGCAGGGCCTGCGGCACCTCGCCGCCCAGGCAGCCGGACAGCGCGATCAGGCCCTTCGCGTGTGCTGCCAGCGAGTCGCGGGGCACGGCGGCAGGCGCGTCGCCGCGGGCCGGGTCGGTGTAGGCGCGCGACAGCAGCGTGCGCAGGTTCGCGAACCCGTCGGGGTTGCGGCACAGCAGCACCACGTGGTGGCGCCGGGCGGTCTCGGGGTCGGCCACGACGATCTCGGAACCGAAGATCGGCTTCAGGTGGATGCCGGCCTTGTCGTTGTGGCAGGCCTTCAGGAACTGCAGCGAACCGAACACGTTCATGTGGTCGGTCAGGGCCACCGCGGTCATGCCCTGCGCCGCGACCTGCCGGACCAGGGCGTCGATCCGGATGGTCGAGTCGAGGAGGCTGTACTGCGAATGCACGTGAAGGTGCACGAAACTCATCGGGTTCCCCCCAGTCATGCGGCCGGAACGGACGGGGCTCCGGGGCAGCCGGAAGCGTACCAGCGGCCTGCGACAAAGAAAAGCGACGGGGCGGTGCCCGCGACGGGGGGCTCGGGGTGGCGGAAGCGCGCGCCGTTCCTTGCCTTGCGCGAGGTCTTGGGGTACATACAGACAGCGGGTTTTCGCCCAAGGGACCAGGCGAGGTAAGGATGGACGCCAACGAACTCCGACGGCTGCTGGATGACGTGACCGCGGGACGCAGGACGGTGGAAGCCCTGGACCGCGTCGCCGGGGGCCTCGCCCGGGACGATCTCCAGCAGGCGCTGGACTACGTGAGCGAGCGTTCGGGGCTGGCGGACGAGGTCCACGACATCGCCGCCTGGACCCGCATGACGGCGGACCTGCTGTTCCGATGGTCCCTGGCAACGGGGGACGACCTCGCCGGCACCCTGGCCGGCACCGCGGCGGACCTGTACCGATCCGACCTGCAGGACATCGAGTCGGCCGAACTGGCCCGCGCGGTGGCCACCGTCCGGACGCTGAATCCCGTCGCGCTGGCGACGCTGTTCGACCAGGCGGGGACGGACCTGCCCGAGGAGCCGAGGATCCGGCTGGTGCGGGCGCTGGCCGCGGCGGGCGACGATGCCACGAAGGCGCGGTTCCAGCCGATGCTGGACTCGGCGCTGGAGGCGCGTGCGCAGCGACGCGCGCGCGAGGCGGCCCAGATGGGACGGCTGGCGCAGGCACGCGAACGGATGGCCGGAGGAGGGGGGAAGGACGAAGTCGTCCAGTTGCTGGACCAGCACATCGAGGCGACCCCCGGGGACCGCGAGGCGCTGGCCCTGGTGACGCAGGCGCTGTCCGAGGCCGGTCGGGACGGGGAGATCGAGTTCCGGTTCCGGCGGGGGCTGGACACCCTGGAACCGCACCGGCGGGCCGACGTGCTGTTCGACCTGGCGAAGGTGCACCGCGAGGTGCGGCACGACGACCTGCGGGCCATCGCGGTGGCGGAGGAGGTGCTGGCCCTGGATCGTGCCCATCCCGGCGCCCTGGACGTCTGGATGTCGGCCATGGAGTCGGCGGGGCAGGGCGACGAGGCCCTGGCCTCGCTGGAGAAGCGGCGCACCGAGGCGGCGGGTTCGCCCGACGAGGCGCGGCTGCTGCCGGTGCTGGCCCGGGCCTACCAGGCGGCGGGGCGGCCGGACGACGCCGAGCGGACGTGGCGGCGGCTGCGGGCCATCGACCCCCGCAACGTGGCGGCCCTGCGGTTCTACGAGGAGTACCACCGGGCCCGCGGCGACTACCAGACGCTGTTCACCACGCTGCAGTTCCTGCTGTCGGTCGTGGACGGGGTGGAGGAACGCATCCGGGTCAACCGCACCATGGCGGCGGTGGCCGAGGAGCACCTGAAGAACCCCGAGCGCGCGATCGAGGCGTTCAAGCGCGTGCTGTCGCTGGACCCGTCCGACACCGAGGCGGAAACGGCGCTGGTCGGGCTGTACGAGCGCGCCCGCAAGTGGCACGCGCTGGTCGAGTTCCACAACGACCGGCTGCGCCGGCTGCCGGCCGAGGCGATCGAGGAGAAGGTCGCCACCCTGTTCAAGATCATCGACATCTACCAGGACGCGGACCGGCTGCCCAACGCCGACAACGTGCTGGCAACCTACGCCCGCATCGTCGAGGTGTCGCCGACGAACAAGGAGGCCCTGGAGACGCTGGCGCGCGGCTACCAGGACCGCGAGCGGTGGCCCGACCTGCTGAAGGTGCTGCAGAAGAAGGTCTTCGTCACGGAGGACCCGGCCGAACTGCTGGAACTGTTCCAGCAGATCGCCGAGATCGCGATCACGCGGATGTCCAACGAGACGCAGGCCATCCCGTTCCTCGAGCGCATCCTCGAACTGGACCCCGAGAACCTGGCCGTCGTGCAGCGGCTGAAGGCGATCTACCAGCACAAGCACAACCAGGAGAAGCTGTACGCGATGCATCTTCGCGAACTGAAGATGCTGACCGGGCCCGAGCGCGAGCAGGTGCTGCTGGCGACGGCCGCGATGGCACGCGACCGGCTGCTGCGGTACGACGAGGCGCTGGGCCTTTACGAGGAACTGTACCTCACGAACACGAACTCGCGCGAGGCCCGCGAGAACCTGCACCAGTTGTACACCCGCCTCGAACGCTGGCAGGACTATGCCGGCTTCCTGTCCGAGGAGGTCGAGCGTCCGATGCCGACGCGCCGCCGCATCGAACTGATGCACAAGTGGGGCGAGGTGCTGGCCGACCGGCTGGGCGACGTGAACCGGGCTCGCGAGGTATTCGAGCGCGTGCTGGGCCTGGACGCGGCGGACGACATCGCGGCGCGGCGCCTCGAGCAGATCTACCTGGAGCAGGAGGACCTGCCGGCGCTGCGGAAGATGTTCGCGGGGCGGCAGGACCCGCGGTCCTTCGTGGCGCTGCTGTCCCAGCGCGAGGCGAAGGAGGCCGACCTGTCGCGCAAGGTCTCCCTGAACCTCGCGATGGCGAAGGCGTGCGAGGAGGACCTGGGCGAGCCCACGCGCGCTCTCCGCTACCTGGAGAAGGCGTTCTCGCTGGACCACGGGCTGGTCGAGGTGGGCCGGCGGCTGCTGGTGGCCTACGAGCAGCAGGGCGACCTGGATCGCGTGGCGGAGGTGCTGCACGACCTGGCGCCATCGGTGGCGGATGCGGCCGAGCGGATGGACCTGTTCTCGCGGCAGCACGACGTGCTGGCGAGGCTGGGGAACCTGTCCGCGGCCTTCCAGGCGGGGACCGATGCGGTTCGCGTGGCGATCGGGCTGGGACGCGCCCAGCCGGTGCTGGACAAGGTGCGGAACACCGCCCGGGACGGAGGCCTCTGGCAGGAGTTCGCGGGGCTGCTGGAGGAGGTCGCGGCGGCGACGATGGACCCGGACTTCCGGCAGGCAGTGCTGCTGGAACTGGGGCAGGTCCTGAAGGGGAGGCTGCTGTTCCACGACGACGCCCGGGAGGTGCTGGAGCGCGTCCTGGACCTGGACCCGGGGAACCTGGCGGCGCTGGACCTGCTGGAGGACATCGCCCTGCAGCGGGAGGACTGGGTCGGGCTGGAGAACGTGCTGCGGCGGCGCATCGACGTCGCCCAGGGCGGGGACGAGGCCCGGGACATCCGGATGCGGCTGGGACGCCTGTACGAGGACCTGCTGGGCGACGACTCGGCCGCGGCCGAGTGCTACTCGCAGGTGGTCCAGGAGTCGCACGAGGACCGCGAGGCGCTGGCCGGCCTGCATCGCACCTACGAGCGGACCGAGCGCTGGGTGGACCTGGCGGACGTGATCCGCATGGAGATCGCGGCGGCAGCCGGGGCCGACTGGGAGCGGATGCGCCTGGGCGCCGAGCTGGCGCAGGTCTGCTGGGAGCACCTGGACGACATGGACGAGGCGCTGCGCCTGCTGCAGGCCTCGCTGGCGTCCGAGGCGCACGCCACCGAGGCGCTGCGCCAGTTGCGGATCCTGTTCGACCGGCGGGTGGCACGGGAGGCGGCCGGCAACCTGCTGGCGCCCTACTACCGCGCGACGGGGCGCGTGGACGAACTGCTGGACCTGCTGCAGGCCAGGCTGGAGGACGTGGTCCGGCCCGAGGCGGCGGCGGCGATCCTGATGGAGATGGCGGACATCCGCGACCGCGCGAAGGGCGATGCGGCGGGGGCGTTCACGCTGGTGGCCGCGGCGGTCCAGAGGCACCCGGCCGAGTCGTTCGTGGACCGGTTGTGCGTGCTGGCGGAGGCCACCGGGCGATACCGGGACGCGGCCGTGACGATCGGGCGCTGGGTCGGGATCGTGCCCGAAGGAATGGCGATCAGCGAGAACACCATCCCCGACCCGGTGCGCGAGGCGCGGTTCGCCCTGATCCTGGGACGGCTGTATGCCGAGCGGCTGGACGAGCCGCGGCTGGCGATCAAGGCGCTGGAGAAGGCGCTGCCCTTCGAGGGGGGCGACGAGCGGCTGCTGCGCACGCTGCTGGACCTGTACCGGAAGGTCGGGGACGGGGAGGCGGTGCTGCAGACCTTCGAACGGCTGGCCGATGCCGCCGCGACGACCGCGGCCCGGCGCGAGATCCTCCTGGTTCGCGCCCAGTACGCCCGCGAGCAGGGGCGCGACGACGACGCGATCGACACCCTGCAGCACGTGCTGGACCTGGAGCCGGGCGAGGACGCGGCGCAGGACCTGGAAGGGCTGCTGCGCGGGCGCGAGCGGTGGAGCGACCTGGTGCGCCTGCTGGAGAGGTGGGAGACCTGGACGACGGACGGGAAGTCGCGCGCCGAGTTGCTGCGGCGGCAGGCGGAGGTGCAGGGCGAGAAGCTGGGCCGGGACGACCGCGCCGCGGACCTGCTGCGGCGGGCGCTGGTGGAAGACCGCTCGCGGGAGGACCTGCGGGCGGCCGGCGAGGCGCTGGCGCTGGGCCGGGAGCGGCCCGGCTGGCGCGAGTGGGCCCCGCCGCTGCTGTCGGTGCTGGAGGACGTACTGAAGGTCGAGGGGGGACAGCCCCAGCGCCTGGTTCGCCTGTATGCTGCGAAGGCCGACATCGCCTCGTCGCCGTGGGACCGCGTGGTCGCGCTGAACGAGATGGCCGCGCTGCTGCGCGAACAGGGCGACCTGGAAGGGGCGTTCGACGCCCGCGTGAAGGCGCTGGAGACGATGCCCGACGACGGATCCCTGGCCGACGCGGTGGTCGAGGCGGGCGAGGCGGCGGGACAGCCGTTGCGGGTCGTCGAGACGCTGGAGGCGGTGGCGCCGACGGCCGGGATCGAGGGACGGGTCCGGCTGCTGCTGCGCGTCGCCCGCACCTGGCGCACCCGGCTGGACGACGCCGGCCGGGCGATGTCGATCTACGACCAGTTGCTGGAACTCCAGCCCGGGTCGATGGACGTGCTGCGGGAGATGGACGACCTGCTGCACTCCCAGGGGCGCGAGGCCGAGCGCATCCCGCTGCTGTCGGAGATGGCGATCGCGGCCCCGTCGCTGGACGAGCGGCGGCAGACGCACCTGTCGATCGGCGACCTGTGCCAGGCGACCGGGGACTTCGAGGGTGCCGCGCGCGCCTTCCGGTACGTGCTGGACCGGCGCCCCTCCGAGGAGGTGCTGGACGCGCCGTCCCTGGAGGCGGCCCGGAGGCTGCTGTCCCTGGCGGACATGACCGGGCACACCCGGGAGGCCGTGGACCTGCACCTGCTGATCGGGGGGGCGGCCGCGGATGGCGTCGTGTCGCGCCAGCACCGGCTGATGGCGGCCCGGACGCTGCGGGACGTGCTGAAGGACTCGCTGGAGGCGGGACGGGTCTACGACGAGATGCTGTCGGCGGACCCGACGGACGCCGAGGCGCGAAGCGAGGCGAAGGCGCTGGCCCGAGAGGGGCGGGACGTGCCGCGCCTGCTGGACCTGCTGAAGACGCAACTGGAGCACGCGCCGGACCCGGCCGCGCGCATCGCGCCGCTGGTCGAACTGGCGGACCTGCACCTGGCCCGCGACGAGTTCGGACGCCTGGACGCCCTGGTCTGCCTGGAGGAGATCCTGCAGATCCAGCCGGGACAGGCCGAGGCGGTGGACCGCGTGGAGGCGCTTCTGCCCGACGCGGGCGCGGGGGCCGAGGCGGCACGGCTGCTGCTGGTGTCGGCCGAGAGGATCGGCGACACCGAGCGCCAGGCGAGGGCGCTGGAGGTGCTGGCCGGGCGCGAGGACGACCCGGTTCGGGCGACGGCGCTGCGCCTGCGGCTGGCGGCCTGCCTGAGGTCCCTGGGCCGCAACGAGGAGTCGCGGAAGGTCCTGGGGGACGCCTACACCGAGACTCCCGAGGACCCGGCCGTCTTCGAGACGTTGTCGGAGGCCCTGGCGGCCGACGACGTGCTGGAGGAACTGGCGGGGCTGACGGCCTGCGGGGCGGCCGGCCTGGGCGACCTGCCGGCGCGACTGTCGGTCCGGCTGCGCGCCGCGGCCGTGCTGATGCGGGGCGGGCTGCGCCAGCCGATGGTGCGCCTGCTGGAAGCGAACGTCGCCGACCAGGAAGGCCACCTGCCGACCCTGGAGATGCTGACGGCGGTCTACGAGGCCCTGCAGGATCGCGAGGGCATGCTGTCCGCGATGGAGCGGATCTCCCGCGCCACGACCGGCCGGGAGGAGCGTCGCGAGGCGTGGCGGCGTTGCGCGATCCTGGCCGAGGAGGGGCTGCACGACGCGGATCGGGCCCGCGAACTGTGGTGGAAGGTGCTGCACGAGGAGGACCTGGACGGGCAGGCCCTCGAGCGACTGGGCGCGCTGGCGGCCGGGGCCCGGGACGTCGAGGCGATGCTGAACCTGGACCGTTACGAACTGAAGCACCGGGCCGAGCGCGGCCAGGCCGCGGACGCGGACCGGATGATGGAACTGCGTCGCCGCCTGGCGGTCGGGGCCCTGGAGGCAGGGTACGCCGCGCAGGCGATCGAGGGGGCGAAGGACCTGCTGGAGTGCGGCTCGATCGACGTGCTGGACCTGGCGGTGGCGCGTCGCGTGTACGCCGAGGCCGGGGCCCCGCCCGAGTTGTTCGTCGCGCTGGCCGCGGGATACGAGAGCGTGCAGGACCGCGACGGGCTGCTGGACCTGTACCGTTACGCGGCCGGGCTGGACCTGGACGTCCCGCCGCGGGCCGAGGCGCTGCGCCTGGCGGTCGACCTGGAGGAACTGCTGGGTCGCGAGGACGAACTGTTCGAGGACCTGTCGTCCCTGGTCGTGGTCGAGCCCGCGGATGCCGCTCTGCGCGCCCGGCTGGTGACGGTCGCCCAGAGGGCAACGAGGCTGGAAGAGGCGAAGGCCTCGCTGACCGAGGCGTTCGCGGCGCTGAAGGATCGCCCCGAGGCCTTCGAGGTGGCGATGACGATCGGCCGCCTGCTGCGGGACGAACTCGCCGGCGAGGAGGAGGCCGCGGACTGGTTCCGGCTGGCCTTCCTGCGCCGGCCCGGCGAGCCGCAGGTGGTCGACGCCTTGTCGATCCTGTACGCGAAACTGTCGCGGTTCGGCGACCTGGCGCTGCTGTACGAGAGCCTGGGCGACCTGGAGCAGGACGAGGCCGAGCGACTGTCCTGGTACTTCAAGGCGTACGACGTCGTTCGCTTCCGGGTGAAGGACGCGGTCGGCGCTGGCGAGATCCTGAAGAAGGTGCTGGATCAGGACCCGGGCAACCGGGGGGCGCTGGAAGGCCTGGAGTCGATCGCCCGCGAGACGGCGGACGCGGGGGCCCTCGGCCTGTGGCTTTCGCGGCGTGCCGAGGTGGCGACGCTCATGCCCGAGCGGCGGGCGACGCTGCTGGAACTGGCGGGCGTCCAGCAGGGGCCGCTGAACGACCCGGCGGCCGCGATCGAGACGCTGCGCGGGCTGCTGGAAACGGACCCGCAGTGCGCGGAGGCGTGGCAGCGCCTGGAGGAACTGTACGTCTCGACGAACCGGTGGGAGGACCTGGCCTCGCTGTACGAGCAGCAGGCGGACGCCTCGGTCAGCCGCGAGGAGAAGGTCGCCGCGCTGAAGAAGGCGGCGGGGGTTCGCGAGAGCCGGCTGGAGGACTCGGCGGCGGCGGTGCAACTGCTGCGGCGCATCCTCGATGTGGACGAGTCCAACACGTACGCGTTCTTCCGGCTGGGCGAACTGCTGGAATCCGCGAACGACGCCGCGGGCCTGGCGGAACTGCTGGCGGCGAGGCTGGCGCATTCGGCCGGCACCGCCGAACAGGTGGACCTGCACGCCCGTGTCGGCACGCTGTGGACGACGCGGCTGGGCGACGACGCCCGGGCGCTGGAGCACTTCAAGGCCGCGCTGGCGGCCGACCCGTTCCACGTGCCGGCGCGTCGGGGGATGGAGGCCCTGCTGGATTCCCCGGTCGCGGCGATGGAGGCGGCGCTGGCCCTGGAGGGCGTCTACGAGGGGGCCGGCGAGCACGGGAGCCTGTGCGGGGTGCTGCTGCGCGAGATCCCGCTGATGGTCGGGAACGCGGAACGCGAGGCGGTGCGGATGCGCATCGCGGAACTGCGGTCCGAGCGGCTGGACGATGTTCCGGGCGCGATGGACATGCTGGGCGAGGTGCTGATGGACGCCCCGGGTCACCGGGATGCGGCCGCCCGCCTGGAGGCCCTGGCGGGACGGATCGGCGCGTGGGACCGGCTGGTCGGGCTGCTGGCCGAGGCGGCCGAGAGGGCCGAGGTGCCGGAAGACCGGTCGCGCCTGCGCCTGGCGGCCGCCGAGATCGCCGAGAAGCGCATGTCGCAACCGGCGAAGGCGGCCGACTTCTATTCCGCCCACGTCGCCGAGAATCCCGGGGACGAACTGGTGCTGGAGGAACTGGATCGCCTGTACCAGTCGCTGCACCGGACCGAGGACCAGGTAAGGGTCCTGCGGATGCGGATCGCGGCCCTGGGCGACGCCGTGCCCGAGGAGATGCGCCTGCGGCTGGCGACGCTGCTGTCCCAGGGCGGCGCCGAGGTCGAGGACGCGGTCGAGCAGTTGCGGCGGGTCCTGGTCGAGCAGCCCGGGAACGCCGAGGCGATCCGGCAGCTTTCGACGCTGTCGTCGGACCCGCTGGCGGGGCGGCAGGCGCTGGAGGTGCTGCGGACGGCCTTCCGCGAGTCCGGCGACGACGAGGGCCTGCTGTGGGCGTCGGAACGGCTGATCGACGCGGCCGGCGAGTCCGCGGACGTGGTGTCGCTGCACGACGAGGCGGCCGGCGCCGCGCGGCGGCTGGGGCGCAGGACCGTGGAGGTGGAGCACCTGGGCCGGGCGCTGGAACTGGTCCCGTCCGACGAGGGTGTCCTGGTCCGGCTGCTGAAGGCCGCCCGGGAGGTGTCGCTGCACGCGTCGGCGTTCGGGTACCTGGTCCGCGCCGCAAAGGGGGCGTCCTGGCCCGAACTGGAGAAGTCCCTGCTGCTGCAGGCGGTGCGCCTGAGCGCGACGGCCGAGGTTCCGGCGGAGGAGGTCGAGGCATGCCTGAAGCGCGTGCTCGACCTGGACCCCTCGTGCCGGGAGGCCCTGGAGGCGCTGGACCGGACGTACGCGGCCGAGGGGCGGGCCACGGACCTGGCCGGGGTGCTGGAGCAGCGGCTGCGGGGGGACCTGTCGGCCGAGGACCGGATCGGGGTCCTGTCCCGGCTGGCGAAGATCTTCGAGGACGACGGGGACCTGCAGCGGGCGGCCCAACTGCTGGAGGAGAGCGCCGGCATCCACGCCGAGCCGGGCGTGCTGAAGTCGCTGTGGCGGCTGGCCCAGGCGATGGACGACGTCCCGGGGCAGATCCGGGCCCTGGAGCGGCTGGCCGAGTGCACCCCCGGCGTGGACGAGCGGGTGCGCCACCTCCTGGAGGCGGCGTCGCTGTGGGAGAACCGGCTGCAGGAGAAGACCGCGGCCGTCGCGACGCTGGAGAAGGTCCGCGAACTGGACCCCGCCAACGTCGCGGCCCGGATGCGGCTGGAGAAACTGTACGACGACCTGGGCGAGTGGGAGCCGCTGGTCGCGATGCTGACCGACGCCGTCGACGTGGAAGGCCCGGCCGTCGAGCGGCGGGAAGCGGCCATGAAGGCGGCGGCGATCACCGAGACGCACCTGGACAACCTGCTGGAGGCCGTCGCGCTGGTCAAGCGGGCCGCCGAGATCGACCCGGACGACGACGCGGTGCTGGACGAATTGATCCGGCTGTTCTACCGCTGCGAGGACTGGACCGGCCTGGTGGGAGTGCTGCGGCGCAAGGCCTCCCGGACGGCGGTCAAGGCGGACCAGGTGGCGCTGCTGGCCAAGGCCTGCGACGTGGCCGTCCACCGGCTGGGCGACCTGGCGCTGGGAGGCGGCCTGGCGCGGCAGATCATGGCCATCGATCCGCAGCACCCGCGGGCGCTGCTGACGATGGCGCGCCTGATGGAGCAGCGCGAGCAGAACGAGGAGGCCGCGAACCTGTACCAGCGGCTGGCGCAGAGCACCACGGACGCCGACGAGCGGGTGGATGCGCTGGTCGGCCTGGCGCGGTTGCGGATGGCCCGTGGCGACCGCGGCGAGGAGGTGCGGAAGGCGCTGCAGGATGCCGCGAAACTGCGCCCGCAGCACGCCGAGGTCAACCGCCACCTGAAGAAACTGTTCCAGGAGTCCGGCGAGCACCACGCGCTGATCGAGGTGATGCTGCGCGAACTGAAACTGGCGAACGACGATGCCGAGCGGTCCTCGATCTGCATGGACGTGGCCGAGATCTACCTGAAGGAGATGAACGACGGCGCCAAGTTCCTGCAGTGGGCGGAGGAGGCGCACCGGTTCCGGCGCGACGACCCGCGCGTGGTGGGCGGCATCGTTCGGTTCCACCTGCAGTCGGGCGAGCCGCGTCGCGCGGTTCCGTACATGGAATGGCTGGTCAGCTACCTTGAGGCCAAGCGGCGCCTGAAGGAACTGCCGCCCTACGCGTACGAACTGGGGCGCATCCTCGAGTCGATGGGCCAGGAGGAGAAGGCGATCCAGTACTACCGCCTGGCGCACGAGCACGACGCCGGGAACGTGCAGAACGCCCTGGCCCTGGGGCGCCTGTTCCTGTCCCGGGGCGAGAACGAGAAGGCGCTGCGCGTCTACCAGCCGCTGATCCTGCGCATGGACGGCCTGGCGGCACCGGCCCGGATCGAGGTCCTGCTGTCGCTGGCCCGCCTGCACGTCTCGCTGGGCGACAAGCGGAAGGCCCGGCAGTTCGTGCTGCGGGTGCTGCAGGAGGAACCCGAGAACGCCGAGGCGCAGGCCATCCTGTCCCGGGGCTTGTAGGGCGGGGGCCCCGTCCCCCGCCACCGTAGGCGTGGGGCCCCGTCCCCCGTCATCCACCCTCACCCGATATTCCGCCGCCGGAAGCCGGTTGATCCCCCGTTGGAAAAGTGCGATACCACGGCCCGTCCGTGCAGGTGAAACGCGGAGGTGATCCATGCTGGGTTGGCTGGTGACGCGCATGCTTCCCATCATCCCGATGCCTGTGGTTCGGAAGGTGTCCAGCCGCTATGTCGCCGGCGAGAACCTGGATTGTGCGACGGCGGTGGTGAAGGGCCTGAACGACCGGGGATACCGGGCGACGATGGATATCCTGGGCGAGGACGCGAAGGACGCCGCGCACGCCGACGGGACGGTCGACGGGTACCGGCAGGTGCTGGACCGGATCGCGAAGGAAGGGCTGAAGTCGAACGTCAGCGTGAAACTGACGCACATGGGGATCCGGCTGGGCCGGTCCGAGTCCGAGGCCCGGCTGGCGCGGGTCCTGGACAAGGCCGCCGAGCACGACAACTTCGTCCGGATCGACATGGAGGACTCGGGGCTGACCGACACGACCTTCGAGGTCTACCGGGCGGCCCGCGCGAGGTACCCGAAGGTCGGCACGGTCATCCAGGCCTACCTGCGACGCACCGTGTCCGACGCGCGCGTGCTGGCCGCGGAAGGCGCCAACCTGCGCCTGTGCAAGGGCATCTACCGCGAACCCGGGGAGATCGCCTTCCACGGCAAGGAGGAGATCCGGCAGTCGTACCTGCAGACGGCCGAGATCCTCCTGTCCGCGCCGGGGACCTACACCGGCCTGGCCACGCACGACCGCATCCTGCTGCAGCGCCTGCAGGAACTGGTCGCCCGCCTGGACGTGCCGAAGGACCGGTTCGAGTTCCAGGCCCTGCTGGGGGTGCCGGTGGACGACGTGCTGGACGGCCTGGTCGCGCAGGGCTACACGGTACGCTGGTACGTCCCCTTCGGGGAGGAGTGGTATGCTTACAGCACTCGTCGCCTGAAGGAGAACCCCAAGATGGCGACGTACATCATGCGACACTGGTTCGGCCGATGACGACGGACTTCCTGGTTCTGGGCAGCGGCATCGCCGGGCTGTCGTTCGCCTTGCAGGCGGCCAGGTTCGGACGCGTCGTCGTCGCGACCAAGAGGGAAGCCGAGGAATCGAACACCCGGTACGCGCAGGGCGGCATCGCGTCCGCGATGGGCAAGGACGACTCGTTCGACCTGCACGTCGAGGACACGATGCAGGCGGGTGCGGGCCTGTGTCACCGGGACATCGTCGAGATGTGCGTCCGGTCGGCCCCGGAGGGCATCCGGTGGCTGGTCGAGCAGGGCGTCTCCTTCTCGACCGTCGCCAGCGAGGAATCGGTCGAGTTCGACTTCGGGCGCGAGGGGGGGCATTCCCGCCGCCGCGTGCTGCACGTCCAGGACCTGACCGGGCGCGACATCGAGCGCGTCCTGGTGGCGCGCTGCCGCGAGGACGCGAACATCTCCATCCTCGAGGACACGCTGGGCATCGACCTCTTCCTGTCGGCGGACCCCGGGGGGCGGGCGCGGGTCGGCGGGGCCTTCGTGCAGGACCGCAGCGGCGGCGGGGTGCAGGCGATCGCGGCGAGGGCCACGATCCTCGCCACGGGCGGCAGCGGCAAGGTCTACCTGTACACGTCCAACCCCGACACGGCGACCGGCGACGGTGTCGCGATGGCCTACCGCGCGGGCGCGCGGGTGATGAACATGGAGTTCTTCCAGTTCCACCCGACCTGCCTGTACCACCCGAAGGCGAAGTCGTTCCTGCTGTCCGAGGCCCTGCGGGGCGAGGGCGGCATCCTGCGGCGGATGGACGGCCAGCGGTTCATGGAGGGCGTGCACCCGCTGAAGGAACTGGCGCCGCGCGACGTCGTGGCGCGGACGATCGACGCCGAGATGAAGCGCACCGGCGACGACCACGTGCTGCTGGACATGACGCACCTGTCCGCCGGCTTCATCGAGCAGCGCTTCCCGCACCTGCTGGCCACCTGCCGGAAATTCGGCGTGGACATGCGGACCGAGCCGGTGCCCGTGGTGCCCGCGGCGCACTACCAGTGCGGCGGCGTGCAGGTGGACGACCGGGGGCGGTCCAGCCTGCCGGGCCTGTACGCGATCGGCGAGGTGGCGGGGACGGGACTGCACGGCGCGAACCGGCTGGCGTCCAACAGCCTCCTGGAGGCGCTGGTCTTCGCCCACCGCGCGGCCGAGGAACTGAAGGACAAGCGCCGCGATCTGCCCGAACCGGTCGAGGCACCGCTGCCGGCCTGGATGGTGCACGGGACCACCACCTCGGCGACGACCGAGAGCGTCATGGTGTCGCAGGACTGGGACGAGATCCGCCGCCTGATGTGGAACTACGTGGGGATCGTGCGGTCGAACCGCCGCCTGGCGGCCGCCCGTCGCCGCCTGGACCTGCTGCACAGCGAGGTCCACGACTACCTGCTGTCGGCGCCCCTGACGCCCGACCTGGCCGAACTGCGCAACCTGTGCCGCGTGGCCCGGCTGATCGTCGAGAGCGCGATGCGGCGCATGGAGACGCGTGGCCCGCACGTGAACCTGGACTACCCCGCGACCGACGACGAGCGGTGCCGGTCGGACACCGTGCTGTGGTCGGGCGTCAAGTCCGAACTGGTGTTCTGACCGCCGTTGGAGAAGGGGGGGTCGGCATGCCCGTCCTGGAGAAGGAAGGCTTCGCGGTCGAGGCCGTGCCCGGCCGCGACGAGCGTGGCGACGACATCCTGGTCGTCATCGCGAAGCGGACGTACCGGCTGGACCCGGCGAAGGGCGCCTGCACGCTGGACGGGATCGACGCCCAGCCTCCCGTCCACGGCGATGACGTCTACGAGGACGCCGAGGATCTGCTGAAGGCCGACCTGGTCGAGGACGGGGAGATGGCCCCGTTCAAGCCGAAGGCCGACGTCATCGTCCGCGCCACGGCGCACGCCCCGGGCGGGAAGCCGTTGCCATCGTTCGAGGTGTCGATCCAGGTCGGCGGGCTGTCCAAGACGCTGAAGGTGATCGGGCCGCGGCAGGCGGTGTGGCGGGCGCCCAGGAAGGAGACCGGCAAGGAACTGGTCCCCCGCGACCCCGAGTTCACGGAACCGAAGCCGATCGCGAAGATGCCCGTGTCCTGGAAGAACGCCTACGGCGGCTGGTCGCCGATCGTGCCCTGGATCCCCCCCGCGCAGCGCGAGTCGAAATCCGAGGACCCCCCGCCGGCCGGATACGCGCCGTGCCCGTTCAACATGCAGGGGAAGGGCTTCGCAATCGGCCATTCCCGGACCGCGATCGACGGGCTGGAACTGCCGTGCATCGAGGACCCCGCGAAGCCGTTGACCCCCGACCAGGTGGGGCGCGACCCGTCGCGGATCCTGGAATGGGACGTGGTGCCGGCCGGGTTCGGGCCGGTGTCGAAGGCGTCGTGCATGCGCGCGTGCTTCGCGGGGCTGGACCCGGTGGCCGCGCGGCAGGAGCAGGCCCGCGTGGACGAACAGGTCGTGGGCATGGACCCGGACGACCCCGCGCAGAGGCCGGTGCTGCAGGCCCTGCTGGACTACCGGCCGCAGGAACTGGACGGGCGCTTCTACAACGCGGCGCCGCTGGACCAGCAGGTTCCGGAACTGCGGGGCGACGAGAAGGTGCGGCTGGTGAACCTGGACCCGTCGGGGAAGACGGTGTTCGAACTGCCGGGCCGGGCGCCGGTGGTGACCCTGGACCGGGGGCGGGGCATCGAGGCCGTGGCGCCCGGGCTGGACACGCTGGTGATCGACCGGCCGGCCGAGCGGGTGACGATGGTGTGGCGCGGTCGCCTGCGACTTCCGGGCGGGCTGGCCGGGATCGAGGCGTACCCGAAGTTCGACCTGGGCGTGGTCGAGGTCGCAGCGGGTCTGCAGCAGGACGAGGTGCGCCGGCTGACCGAGGCCTCGGGCTGGGAGGTGCCGCCCGAGGGACCCGCGGTGGCCCCGCCGGACCCGCGGGAGGACGAGGAGGCGCGCCGGAAGGCCCGCGAGATCGCGAAGAAGAAGGCCGCGTTGCGACGGCGCCTGGGGATGGATGCGCCGAAGGAAGGGGAGGGCGGCTAGCCGCCGGGACGTACCCGGGCCCCGCCCCGCGTCAGGTCATCAGGCTGCCGGGCGTCGGGAGGTTGTTGCCGCTGACGACCGGGCCGACCGGCACGAAGGGCGGGGCGAAGGTCGGGATCGGCCCCATTCCCATCACCAGCGACACCTGCTGCATCGGCAGCCACATCACGAAGGCCATGGACAGCACGGTGGCGATCGACATGAAGAGCGCCTCGTGCTGCTTGTCCTCGTCATCCTTCTTCAGCCCCGAGTCCAGCGCGCCGATCATCCCCTGCTTCATCGTCATCGGCGCGACGATGTCGGCGATGCGCGCCGACGGGCAGGCGATCAGGGGCATGGGAATGTTGGGCATGGGCGGTGCCATCGGGCCGGGGAAGGCCGCGAAGGCCGGGTACCAGGGCAGCCCGGGCACCATCACCATCGACTGCCAGTTGTAGAAGGCGTCGGACACCCCTTTCGCGACGGCGTCCCGGTACTTGGCCATGTTGCCGGTCCAGGCCGCGCAGGAGGGAGCCATCTTGATCAGGGGCTCCAGCTTGGGCCCGTCCAGGCAGCCGGGGGTGCCGATCGCGCAGCAGGCCATGACCTGCAGGTTCTGGAACTTGGCCTGCAGCCTCCACAGGTCGTGCGCGAACTTGACGGCGTCCAGCATGCCGTCGTGCAGGTCCTTGAAGAACTTGCCGACCTTGTCGCAGGCGTCGAAATGGTAGGTGTGCGGGTTCTGGGGCAGGAACCACGGGGGGATCAGTTTCGGGAACCCCGCGATCTTCGGCAGGGTGATGCCGTCGATGTACTGCTTCGAAGGCACGTCCCCCGACGGCTGCTTCCAGCTGGCCGTGGTGGGCAGTTTCAGGCCGTGACCCAGGAAGACCAGGTTGCCGACGATCTTGATCGGGCACAGGCTGGGCATCGCGGGCCTCCGCGAGAAACGCTGGCGTGGACAAGGACAAGATACCCGCGAACGCGGGGCGGGACAAGTCCGGGCGTCAGCGCCCGTACCGCTTCCGCGTGCCGTCGGGCATGCGCAGCGTCACGTGGCGGGCGTCGAACCACTCGGCCAGCGGGATGGCGGTGCGCCGGGTGGTCTGCAGCAGGTCCTTCCACTGCGCGGTGGTGATGGCGCCGTGCTCGTCCAGGAAGGCCTCCAGCCGGGCCTGGACCCCGGCCAGCACGCCAGCGTCGAAGAACAGGTCGCCGGCCAGCCGGACCAGCACGGCCCGTCGGACCAGTTCGTGCAGCGCGTCCCGGGCGGTCGCGACGGGCAGATCGGCGGCGGTCGCCAGGGCATCGATCGCCGGGGCCGAGACGCCGGCGTCGCGCACCGCGGCAGCCAGGCGCTGCATCGCGGCGTCGGAGGTCAGGGCGCCCCGCGATGCGTGTCCCGGAAGGCGCCAGCCGGTGCCTTCGGCAGCCACGCGTCCCGAAGAGGCCAGGTGGCGCAGCGCCAGGGTCAGTGCGCCCGCAGGGGGGCGGGAGGGCAGGGCGCCGCGCAGTTCCTCGACCGCGATCGCGGGCCTTTCGGGCTGGCGGGCGTGCGCGCGGGCCAGCGCATCCAGCAGCGCCTGCCCCAGGCGGTCGCGCGCCTCCGACCCGATATGGCGCGTGCGGCCGTCCAGCGGGAAGGACGCGATTCCCCCTTTCGCGGTCAGCCGCGACAGGGCCGCGTGAAGGTCCTTGCGCCCCAGCGGCCCGACGGCCAGCAGGTCCTCCTCGGTCGTCCCGTGCGACCCGCCCAGTTCGACCGCCGCGTGCGCCTGGACGGTCGGGTCGCCGTCCCGCAGCCTTCGCAGCAGGGCGATCGCCGCGTCGTCGGACGACCTGCGTGCGGGGGCGTCGGGGCGCAACACGCTCCCTCCCCCCAGGGTGCGCCCGTAGCCCTCCAGCACCTCGAAGCCGCGCAGCACGAACCGCTCGCCCGCCAGGGCGGCCACCGGCTCGGAAAGGCGAAGCTGGGCGATCGCGGTGTCGCCCGGCGGCAGCGACTCGGCGTCCAGCAGCACCAGGTGGCCCGCGACCATCCGGGTGCCCAGGTGGACCGTGCAGGCGGTGCGCCGCCCGAACGGACGCGGGGCCCGGCGCAGCAGGGTAGCCGACACGTCCAGCACCGGGCCGACGCGCATGGCGCCCGGGGTGGTCGCCACCTCGCCCCGGGGCACGTCGGACGCGTCCATCCCCTGCACGTTCAGCGCCGCGCGCATGCCGGGAAGTGCCTGCGGGACGACTTCGCCGTGGTGCTGGATCGACCGGATGCGACCCCGTCGCATCGACGGCAGCAGTTCCACCTCGTCCCCGACGGACAGCGCCCCCGATGTGACGGTGCCCGTCAGCACCGCCCCGAATCCCGGCATCACGAACACCCGGTCGACGGCCATCCGGAAGGGCCGGTCGGACGGCCTGGCCGGCACCGACGGCAGCAGCGACAGCACCGCCTGGCAGAATCGCTGCCGGAAGGCCGGCAGCAGGTCGGTCCGGGGCGCCGAGAACTCGAGGATCGGGGCGTCCTGCAGGAAGGTCCCCGCCAGCGCCGACGTCACGTCGTCGCGGGCCAGCGCCACGTCGGTCTCGTCGCCCCGGTCGCAGCGGGTCAGCACGACGAACCCCGCCCGCACCCCGACCAGTTCCAGGATGTCCAGGTGTTCGCGGGTCTGCGGCATCACGCCTTCGTCCGCGGCCACCACCAGCACGGCCAGGTCCAGCCCGCCCGCCCCGGCGATGAGGTGCCGGACGAACCGCTCGTGGCCCGGGGCATCGACGATCGACGCCACCCTCCCGTCCCCCAGGTCCAGGTGCGCGAACCCCAGTTCGGTGGTGATCCCGCGCTCCTTCTCGACGGGGAGACGGTCGGTGTCGATGCCCGTCAGGGCGCGGACCAGCGTGGTCTTGCCGTGGTCGACGTGGCCTGCGGTGCCCAGGACGATCATCGCGGCTCCCCCCTTGGCCGGGTCCGGAAACGTCAGTTGCGCTTGCCCTGTTCCCGGTTGTCGAGGATCTGCTTGGCCTGGCGCGCGATGTAGCCGGGCACGTCGCGGCTGCCGGAGATGTTCTTGATGTCCTTGGTCGTCAGCACGCGCAGGAAGTTCACCGCCGTGTTCGGGGGGCACTTCGGGTTGGAAACCAGCGACAGCTTGACGTTGTAGTTCTTCGTCCAGTCGCGGTCCGAGGCGATCATCCGGATGACCTCCTCGTTGATGTTGCGGCTCTTCGCGTATCCGGAGATCTCCTTGTCGGTCAGCCGTGGGCTCTTCATCACGGACAGGTACACCATGCGGCGGGTGTCCCGGATCAGCATGGCGCGGGCCGCCTCGTCCCCCAGCAGCGCGAACCGCACCTTCTGCGCGATCGACATCTTGGCGATCTTGGCCCACAGGGCGGCCGACTCCCGTTCCTTCTCCTCGGGCTTGTCGGCGCCTTCGGCCTCGGAGTCCGCGGCCGCCTTCTGCAGCAGTTCGAAGAACGAGCCCTCGTCCAGGGTGCCTTCCTCGGGCCGGGCCTGGCCATCCTCGCCCGTCGCCGCCGTCCCGGATTCGGCCAGGGCACGGGCCAGTTCGGCCTCGAGGGAAGCGGCCAGGTCCGCCTGCGGCACGGCGATCGGCGCGGGGGGCGGCTGGGACCCGGGCGGGATTGGCGGCACGGGTTCGGCGACCGGTGCTGCCTTCGTTCCCGCGCCCATCCTCGCCGCGGTGTCGGCGCCCAGGATCGACGCGACGATCTCCTGGTACCCGGGGATGTGCGACAGGTCGATCCCCAGGCGCACCGCGTTCTCCAGCACGGTGCTGACGGTGCCCATGCGGGTGTGCGCGTTGTAGTACAGGGCCTCGACGATGGCCGGGAAGCGGTGGAACCGCATCTGGTTGGCGGAGATCTGGTCCAGGACCGGCCCGCTGCCCTTGGAGGCGATCCAGGCGACGGTGGAATCGGCCGCGTGGCGGTTGCCGGCGACCATCGGCCACAGGTGCTCGTTCAGACGGCCGTGTTCGCGGGCCAGGTGGTCCAGAACGCCCGCGTGCGACAGTTGCGGGATCGTCGCCGACAGCACGTCCCAGGGCATCGCGTCGATGGATTCCCGGGAGGTCCGGGCCACCGCCTCGGCCGGATCCTGGGCCAGGAAGGCCAGCGACATCAGCAGGTCGTCGGGTGGCATCGGCAGCGCCGCACGGGCCAGCATCATCTTGCGTTCGACGGGGGCGTCCGGGGCCGAGCCCGGCTGGGCGACGGCCGGCAGATCCTCGAAACGGATGGGGACGATTTCCAGGTGGACCACGATGAAGCCTCCGGGCCTGACGGGACCGATTGTAGCCCGGGTCGCGGTGGAGGGAAGGCTACTCCTCCTCTTCCTCCAGCTTGGCCTCCTGGATCAGCTTGTCGGCCAGGTTCTGCGGCAATTCCTCGTAGTGGTCCACTTCCATCGTGAAGGTGCCGCGATCGGAAGTCATCGACCGCAGGTCCGACGCGTAGGTCAGGACCTCGGACATCGGGATGGCGGCCTTGACGATCTGGTTCTTGCCCTTCGCGTCCGTGCCCAGGATGCGACCGCGGCGCGACGAGACGTCGCCCATGATGTCGCCCAGGCACTCGTCCGGGATGACGATCGTCACGGTCATGACGGGCTCGAGGATTGCGGGGCGGCACTGCTTGAACGCCGCCTTGAAGCCGCGGGATCCGGCCATCTCGAACGACCGCGAGTCGGAATCGACGTCGTGGTACTTGCCGTCCACCAGGCGGACCTTGAAGTCCACGACCGGGTAGCCGGCGACGACGCCCTTGTTCAGGCAGTCGCGGATGCCCTTCTCGACGGCGGGGATGAACTGGCGCGGGATGCTGCCGCCGAAGATCGCGTCCTCGAACACGAAGCCCTCGCCGCGCGGCATCGGCTCCATATCGATGTAGCACACGCCGAACTGGCCGCGGCCGCCGGACTGCTTCTTGTGCTTGCCTTCGACGAACTTGACGCTGCCGCGGATCGTCTCGCGGTACGGGATGCGGGGCAGTTTCATGTCGACGTCGACGCCGAACTTGCGCTTCAGCTTGTCGACGGCGGTCTGGATGTGGCCCTGGCCCAGGCCGTGCAGCAGGAACTCCTTCGACTCGTCGTCGCGGGACAGGGTCAGGCCCACGTCCTCCTCGACCAGTTTCTGGACGGCCGCGGACACCTTGTCCTCGTCGCCCTGGCTCTTCGGCTTCACCGCGTAGGAGATGCACGGCATCGGCAGGGGCATCGTTGCCAGTTCGCCCTGGTTGCCGTCGGCCGCCAGCGTCTGGCCGGTGCGGGTCTCCTTCAGCTTGACCACCGCGACGATGTCGCCGCAGACGGCCGTCGTGATGGTGTCGAACTTCTTGCCCAGCAGCTTGCCGATGCCGCCGAAGCGCTCGCGCACGCCGGTGTTGACGTTCAGGAAGCCGTCGGCGGGGACGCTGCCCGACACGACGCGGAAGATCGTGATCTTGCCGGTCTGGATGTCGACCGTCGTCTTGAAGACGTAGCCCAGGAACGCGCCGGTCGGGGAGACGACCACGGGGGTTTCGGCGCCGTCCCTCGCGGTCTTGTAGCTGGCGCGGTCCAGCGGGGACGGACCGTACGTCGTCACGAGGTCCAGCAGCAGGTCCATGCCGGCGCCGGTCGCGGCGTTCGCGACCAGGACGGGGACCACGCCGCCGGTCTTCAGGCCCTTGGACAGGCAGACCTTCAGGTCGTCGTTGGACAGTTCGCCGCCGTCCAGGTACTTCATCATCAACTCGTCGTCCTGCTCGGCGAGCTTCTCGACCATCACCTCGCGGGCGGAGGCGACGGCGTCGTTCATGTCCGCGGGGATCGATCCCTTCGTGCCGTTCGGGCCGCCGGCGTAGGACCGCGCCTCCATGCCGACCAGGTCCACGACGCCGCTGAACGCGGCCTCGGCGCCGATGGGAAGCGCCACCGGCACGACCGCGCCGCCCAGGGCTTCCTGCAACTGGCCCAGGGTCTTGTGGAAGTCGGACCGCTCCTTGTCGACCTTGGTCACCAGGATCGCCATCGGGATGCCGGCCTCCTGCAGCATCTGGAAGGCCTTCTCGGTGCCGACCTGGAAGCCGTCGACCGCGCTGACCACGATGACGCCCAGGTCCGCGGCGACCAGGGACATGACGGCCTCGGCGGCGAAGTTGGAGTCGCCGGGGTTGTCGATGATGTTGACGAGGTTCTTCCCCCACTCGGCCCAGCCGACCGCCGTGGACATGGAGGACTTGCGGCGGATCTCCTCGCCGTCGAAATCGAAGTTCGAGTTGCCCTCGACCACGCTGCACAGCCGGGTCGTGGCCTTGCCCAGGAACGCCAGCGCCTCGGCCACCGTCGTCTTGCCCGTACCCTGGTGGCCGTACAGGCCGATGTTGCGAATCTGACCCGGTTCGTACGTCTTCATTCGTGCCTTCCCTTGAGTGTCCGTGGTCGCAGGGCCTTCGGGGCAATCCCGATCCGAAACGGGCGGGGGTTTGCGCGCCGAGCGACTTCGTTTACCCGAATCGCCACGCGAAGTCAACGGGAAAGGGCGTCGCGGGGAGGGCCGCCGGGGAGAGGTGGATCCGGTCGGAGGCGCTGGGCGGGAAGGTCTGGCGGGGACCGGGAACTTTCGTCAGGGGCACCACGCTCGGGATGGCGACCGTCGAGAAACCGATCCCGTCGAACGGTCCTCCGGGGAAGGGGTCCGGCGGGGAGGCCGCCTCCGCTCCGGATCCCCCCCCGCCCCTTCCCGAGTGGAGCGGGGCCTTCGCCTCCGCCGGAGCTGCCGCGACCGCGACGGGCTCTGTCACGGAGGCCGGAGATGCTCGCCACCGCCGCCCGCGCGGGTCGCGGCTTCACGCTCCGGCCTCGGTTCAGGCCCTCGCTCCACTTCGGGCGGGGACGCTGTGGTCGCTCCGTCGGCCTCCCCGCCGTGTTCGGCACTGGATCCGGGATTGCCGGCCTCCCTGCATGTCGCGAGGGACCGCCAGGGCGTGCTCGGGACGCACGGATGCCGTGCCGCCTGGGACGGCCAATATCGGAAGCCCTGGCACCCCGGAGTTCCGGTTCCACCTCTCATGACGAGTCCTCGATGCGTGGCGTGGCCTGGTGATCGAGGCCGGGCAGGAGACGGTAGCGCACGAGTTGTGACCGGCAGGCGGGACAGAGCATCGGGTCCACGCCGGTCAGGCGGAGCATCAGTTCGCGCCAGCCCGGGCGGGGCGCAGCGGGCGCGGGCTTGCCGGCTCCGAGCCGCCGCCGCGCCACCACGAGTCGGCTGTTGACGTTCGAGGGCGCGAGCAGGCCGCAGTGCCGGATCTTCACGAAGCGCGGCGGCAGGACGTGCAGCAGGAAACGGCGGATGAATTCCTGCGGGGCCAGGTCCTCCGCGCGCCCGTCCTTCGTGCGGAAGCGGACGGCGTCGGCGTTCATCGACACGAGGCGATGATTCGAGATGCCGGTGCGGTGGGTGTAGCGGCCCAGATACTCGATGACGTGCTCGGGCCCGGCGAAGGCCCGCTTCAGGTACACCAGCCAGTCCTTGGCATACAGGCCGGACAGGAAGTTCCGGAAGCGGTCCGGGGACGTGAGTTCTTCGGCGGCTCCGGCGAGGTCCAGGCGTCCGTCGTCGTAGGCATTTCGCAGCCATGGAAAGCGCGGCATCAGCGCGGACACGGCGCTGCGGCTGTCGCGGTTCTTCGGGTCGTCGGCGGAGTTCTGGCTGAACCTGCAGATGCGATACGACCTGGAAACGATGCGGGACCAGGAAGGCCGCCGGATCGAACGCGACGTCGAGGTCTTCCGGCAGAAAGTCGCCTGATTGCCGCTTGGACCGACCGCTCTCGACGTTTCCTGGATGCATGGGAATCAGGCAAGGACGTCCCGGAAGAACGTGCAGACGCCGGTCCAGGGGCAGACGGCGCAGGCGTCCCGGAGAGCCTCGCGGAGGGCGGGCGAGCGTTCGATGCGGTCGCGGACGGAGGCGGGGGTCACCACGTCGCCCGGGACGAGGGAAAGCGCGTGCAGGAAGGCGGCGTCGTGGGCGCGGACGGCGGCGTCGGCCGAGGGGTCCCGGGCGCAGCGCGGGCCGTCGCGGTGGGGGCAGGGCGCGCAGACGTCGTCCACGCCTTCCACGACGAGGACCGGGTGCGCAGGGTCGGCGGAAAGGGCCGAGGCGATCGCGGCCAGGCAGTCCGTGAAGGCCGGGTCGTAGCCGTGGCCCGCGAAGCCCCGGACGCATCCGAGGTGGTGTCCCCGCAACCGGATCGGGGCGCTCATCGCCCGCTCCCGGCCAGCAGGTACAGCGCGAAGGACGCCAGCCAGTGCTCGCCGCCGTAGCCGCTGTCCTGCATGTCGCTCAGGCCGGCGGACCGGTGGGCGTCGGCCAGCGACCGCAGCCGATCCGCCAGCGGATCCCCGGGGGGCAGGGCGGACGCGATGCCCAGCAGGCACCACGCGCGGTGGAAGTCCAGGCCGATCAGGTGCCCGATCCTCGGGTCCTGGCGGTCGCGCACCTCGGGCGGTTCCAGTTGGAAGGCGGCCGCGTCGCCCGTCGAGGGCAGGAAGGCGCGCAGCCACTCGCGGAACTCGCCGGCCGGCAGCACGCGCCGCACCAGGTCGGCCTCGGCCAGGCACGGGGACAGGAAATCCTCGCCGGACGGCTCGTAGGCCAGCGGGCAGGCCCGGTCCGCGAGGTAGAAGCGCCGGGCGGCCGCGTCGATCGCGCCCTTCAGCGTGGCGTCGTCCGCCGCGACCGCGTAATCCCACGCGTGGGTCAGCGCGAAGGCCGTGTTCGCGTGCGTGCCCTCGCGGATCGGGAAGGACAGGCGGGCCAGGTAGGTGGCCATCGACGCCGCGAAGTCCCGCGCCAGGGGTTCGACCGCTGCGGACCAGCGGCGCGCGTCGGGGTCGTCGAAGGCGCGCAGTTCGGCCGCCAGGCGCAGGTACCAGCCCCAGCCGTACGGGCGCTCGAAGGTGCGGTTGCGCTTCTCCTGGAAGAAGGCGCGTTCGCGGGCCAGCACGTCCGGGCGAAGGTGCCGCGACAGGGCGGCACGGATCGGCGCGGCGTCGGGCAGGCCCGGGAACGCCTTCAGCACCCGCGCCAGGGCCCAGTGGCCGTGCACGGCGGAGTGCCAGTCGAAGCAGCCGTGGAAGGCGGGGGTGAGGACCTTCGGCGGGCGCAGGTGGCCGGCGAACTCGATCACGTGCCCCGGCTTGTTCGGGAAGGGGCGGTCCACGCAGGCCAGCGACAGGCCGGCCAGCCGGCGCGCCCCGGCGGCGTCCATCGTGCCGTCGGACCCGGCATACGGGGGCGCAACGGGCACGGGTGCAGGTTCGGCGGACGCCGGCACGGAAACGGAAGCCAGGGCAGCCACCAGCAGGACGGTCGCGGATCGCATCGGGAACGCCTCCCGTTCGACCCGTGCAGTGTACCCCGACCGGGCCCGGGCACGAACACCGGAATCCGGGACCTCCTACCGGGGCGGCAGGGCCAGTTCCAGCACGGCCATCACCGCGCGGTGATCCGAGGGGAACCGGCGGTCCGGCCCGTACCGGTGCAGGTCCACGAACCAGTCGGTCGCGGTCCAGTCGCCCCCGGCCACCAGGACGTGGTCGATCCGGTTGGTCGGGTCGTACGGCGGGGGCGGCTCGGCGTCGGATTCCACGTGCCAGCCCGGGGCCAGCGCGAACGCGTCCTCGAACCGGAAGCCCGTGGCGTCCACGCCGCGGGTCAGCACCTGGAAGGCAGGGTCCCGCGGCTCGGTGTTGAAGTCCCCCGTCTGGATGACCGGCATCCTCGCGGCCCAGGGCGCGGTCCTCTCGATCACGAGGGGCGCCGAGTTCTCCTGCTGGGGATGCGTCGAGTCGAAGTGCGTCGTCGCGAAGTAGAGGTCGGTCGCGTGCACGCGGTCCTTCAGGTGCACCCACGCCACGACGCGGGGCAGGATCTGGCCCGGCGAGAATCCCAGCGAGCCGGCCGTGTCCGGGGTCGGGCTCAGCCAGTACCACCCGGTCTCGATTTCCTGGAACCGGTCGGTGCGATACAGCACGGCCGCGTCCGGGTAGGGGATGAAGTCGTCGTTCCCGGGGAAGTACGACGCGGCGAAGCCGGGCGCGACCGCCAGCACCTGGTCCACCTCGTCCCCCACGATCAGTTCCTGCAGGCCGACGAGGTCGGGCTGGAGGCGGGCGAACAGGTCTCCGAAGTGGGCCACCCGGGCGTCCCAGGGCTCGTCCGCCGGGCTGCCGCAGGCGGAGCACATGACGTTGAAGCACAGGACGCGGTAGGGGACCCGGGCGACCATGGACTCGTCCGGGGGCGTGTCGGAGGGCAGGACGTCGGCGCCCGGTTCGCCGGTGCCCCCGCATCCCGCGCCGAGGATCGCCAGGAGGATCGAGGCATGCAGCATCGCGGTCGAAAGGATCTTCATCGCGCGCCTCCTCCGGCGGCCGGCGCCCGGACCAGGCGAAGGCCGGCGTCCCCGCGGTCCCCGGGGTTCATCCCGACCCGCGCGGCGAACCGCACGAACCGGGCGCTGCTGTCCCAGGCGCCGCCCCGCATCACGCGGTTGTACCCGGTGGCGGGACCGGCCGGATCGACGACCTCCTGGTCCGCGTAGTCCGAGTACCAGTCCCAGCAGAACTCGAAGACGTTGCCCAGCATGTCGTGCAGCCCCAGCGCGTTCGGCCCCTTGCCTCCGACGGGCTGGGGCCCGCAGCGGGGAAGGGGGCTCCAGGCCGCGCAGTCGTAGGCGTCGGGGTAGGAGGCGTCGGCGTTCCCGCAGTACCACGCCACCCCGTCCAGCACGGGATTCGGGGACTGGCAGTCCAGGTGGTCCCCGTCCACCGTGCCTTCGCCCGTCGCGGACATCGTCCCGGCCCTGGCGGCCAGTTCCCACTCGGCCTCCGTCGGCAGCCGGTATCCCGTGCACCCGGTCCCCGTCCAGGCGACCGACTCGTACCGGAAATCGCCCGAGCACTGGACTTGGCCCTTCACGCATCCGCCGCCGAAGGTGCCGCTCTCACCCCCGACCTGGTAGCAGGGGGTCAGGCCCTCCTGCGTGGAGAGCGCGTTGCAGAACGCGATGGCGTCGTACCAGTTGATCCCCTCCACGGGGCAGTTCTCGCCGCATCCTGCGAAGTACGCCGGGTTCCTGCCGGTCACCCGGGTCCACTCCCCTTGGGTCACCTCGGTCGTGCCCATGCAGAAGGCGCGGGAGACCTGCACGACGTGCGCCGTCTCGTCGCCGCCGCCGGCCTCGCGGCCCGGCTCGGAGGCAGGGGACCCGGCCGTGAAGGTCGCGGCCGGAACCAGGGCGAACCCGGCCGGGCAGGGGTCCTCGATGCACGAGGCGCCATTGCACACGGTCCCCCCCTGGCACGTCCCGCAGGTCCCCCCGCACCCGTCGAACCCGCAGGTTTTCCCCTGGCAGGAGGGGACGCACGCCGGATCGATATCCGACGCGTCCGATCCCCCGAGGTCGCCCGGGACGTCCCCCGTCCCAGCGCCGGTCGAGCAGGCCGCCAGGCAGGTCCACGTGAACGCGGCCAGCGCCGTCACCCGCAGGCCCGGTCCCCTTCGCGCCGGTTCCAGCCCGTTCATGCGTCCTCCTTCAACCTGGAGACGTTCGGGGCCAGGGCCCCGTAAAGGACCGGGACGACGAACAGCGTCAGCACCGTCGAACTGAGCAGGCCCCACACGATCACGGTGGCCAGGGGCCGCTGGACGTCGGACCCCAGCCCGGTGGCCAGCGAGGCCGGGAGCAGTCCGAAGATGGCCACGATGGCCGTGATCAGGATGGGCCGGAGCCGTCCCAGGGCGCCCTGCACGATGGCCTCCCGGATCCCCGTTCCCGCCAGGCGCGCAACGGTGATCCCCCGGACCATCAGGACGCCGTCCATGATCGCGATCCCGAACAGCGCCGCGAACCCGACGCCCGTGGAGACGTTCATGTGCATGCCCCGCAGGTACAGGGCGAGGATGCCGCCGATGCAGGCGAACGGGATGCCCGCCAGCACCAGCAGCGCGCCCCGGAAGGACCGGAAGGTGGCCCACAGCAGCAGGAAGATCAGCGCCACGGTGGCGGGGATGAGCAGCCGGAAGTGGCTGTATGCGCGGTCGAGGTTCTCGAACATCCCCAGCCAGGCCACGTGGTAGCCGGGCGGCACGCGGGGCCCCACCTCGGCGTCGAAGCGCTCCTGCGCCTCCCGGACGAAGCTGGCGGAATCGCGCCCCACGATGTCGCAGCGTGCCGCGACCAGCCGCTGGCCGCTCTCGCGCGCGATCAGGGTCTGCCCGTCGCGGATCGAGATCCCCGCCACCTGCGCCAGGGGGACGGGCCGTCCCGCGCCCGAATGGAGCAGCAGGCGACCGATGGCCTGCGGCGAGTCGACCGCCTCCCGGTCCAGCTTGACCACGATGTCGAAGGAGCGGTCCCCCTCGTACAGGGTTCCCACCGGCTCCCCCCCCAGGGCCA
Source organism: uncultured Myxococcales bacterium (assembly GCA_937975765.1). Taxonomy (GTDB): domain Bacteria; phylum Myxococcota_A; class UBA9042; order DTJE01; family DTJE01; genus CAIZWN01. The sequence goes on along the minus strand of CALJUR010000091.1, from coordinate 41,644 downwards.
CGTCGATCAGCCGCGTCACGTCCTCGATCCGCACGTCGTATCGCGCCAGCGCCAGGCGGTCCGGCACGACCTGGAGCTGGGCCTGCGGCCCTTCCTGCTCGATGTTGACGTCCTCGGCCCCCCGGACCTCGCGCAGCACGTCCTGCACCTGCCGACCCAGCGACCACAGCACCTCGGGGTTCGGACCGGACAACTGGACTGCCAGGTTGGCCGAGGTCCCGTTGGTGTCCTGCGTCACCATGTCGATGATCGGCTGGGTGAAGACGAACCGTGTCGTGGGGAACTCGTTCCTCAGCTGCTCGCCGATCGCCTCCACCAGCGCCTGCTTGTCCCTTGCGCCCGTCCACTCGCCCGCGGGCCGCAGGCCGACCATCATCTCGATGCGGCTGGGAGGGAACGGCTCGGTCCAGGCCTCCGTCCGGCCGACCTGGGCCGAGACGAAGTCCACCTCCGGGAAGCCCGAGACCACCTCGCGGATCCGCCGCCCGTACCGGGCCGTCTGCTCCAGCGAGGTCCCTTCCGGGAAGTTCGCCTTGATCCAGACGGGGCCCTCGTCCAGGTAGGGCAGGAACTCCAGGCCCATGCGCGGTACGACCAGGATCGCCACGGCCGCCAGGATCCCGCCGACGGCCGCCACGACCCGCCCGCGCCGATCCAGGAGCCTCCGCAGCGTCCTCTCGTAGAGGGACCTCAGGACCAGCGAGGCCCTTCCTTCCCGTTCGACGTATCCCTGCCGGAACAGGAACGTGGCCAGCACCGGCACCACGAACAACGCGAACAGCAGCGCCCCGACCAGCGCGAAGACCATGGTCAGCGCCATCGGCCTGAACAGCAGCCCCTCGATGCTGGTCAGGGCCAGCAGCGGCAGGTACGCCGCGATGACCATCAGCATGGACCAGAAGACCGGCCGCTCGACCTCCCGGGAGGCCGCCAGCACGACCCGGACCACGCCGGCCTGGCGCGTTCGTGACGGTTCGCCCGGGCCGCCTTCCAGCCCGCCCGATACCGTCGCCTCGCCCAGGCGACGCGCGATGTTCTCGCCGATGATGACGGCCCCGTCGACGATGATCCCGAAGTCGATCGCACCCACGGACAGCAGCCCGATCGGGATGTCGGTCGCCAGCATCAGGATCAGCGCGAACAGCAGCGAGAACGGGATCGTGGCCGCCACCAGCGCCGCCATCGAGGGACGGCCCAGGAACAGCAGCAGGACCAGCACCACCAGCGTGATGCCCAGCGAGACGCTGTGGGCCACCGTGTGAAGCGTCTCGTCGACCAGGTGCTGACGGTCGTAGAACGGCTCGATCCGGACCCCTGCGGGCAGCCCCGACCCGTTCAGTTCCTCGACCGCCTCCTTCACGCCCTCGAGCACGCGGGAGGGATTCTCGCCGCGACGCAGCAGCACGATGCCCTCGACCGACTCGTCGGACCGGTCCTTGCTGTAGATGCTGGACCGGGTCATCGCGTCCGGGCCGACCGTGGCGACGTCCTTCAGATAGATCGGCGTGCCCCCGATCGACTTCACGAAGATGTTCCCGATCTGCCCGGCCGTCTCGATCAGTCCCGACCCGCGGATGACCAGGGACATGCTGCCGCGCTGCAGCATGCTGCCGCCCGAGGAGGCGTTGTTGGCCTGGATCGCCGCGACCAGGTCCTCCAGGGTCAGCCCGTACTGCTCCAGCCTCGCCGGGTGGAACGTGACCGCGTACTGTTTGGCCAGCCCACCGAAGTTCGACACGTCCGCGACGCCGGCCACGCGCAGCAGGCGCGGGATCACGACCCACTCGTTGATGGTCCGGCGCTCCATCAGGTCGACGGTCCCGTCCGAGACCAGTTCATAGCGCAGGATCTCGCCGCAGGGGGACGTGATGGGCGCGAGGTCGGGGACCGCCCCGTCCGGCAGTTCCAGCCCCTGGAGCCTCTCCTGCACCCGCTGGCGCGCCCAGTACGTCTCGGTCCCCTCCTCGAACAGCAACTGGACCAGCGACAGGCCGAAGATGGTCTGGGACCGCACCGTCTCGACCTTCGGGACGTTGCGCATCGCGATCTCGATCGGGATCGTGACCCGGCGTTCGACCTCCTCGGGGGCGCGGCCGGGGTAGGGGGTCACCACCCAGACCGACTGGGACGCGATGTCCGGGTAGGCATCGATGGGCAGGCGCTGGAACGACAGGATGCCGGCCAGCGAGATGCCCAGGCAGGCGATCACCACCAGCCATCGATGGCGGATGGCACTTTCCACGAGACGCCCGATCATGTTCTCTCCCTGCCGGCCTGCGCGCCCGCACGCAGCGCCTCCTGGAGGACGGGCTTCAGCAGGATCGCGCCGTCGCCGACGACCTCGGCCCCCGCTTCCAGCCCGCGAAGGATCTCGACGCGGGTCCCGTGGAGTTCGCCGACACCCACCTCGGTCGCGCGCCATTCGTCGGGACCGGCCCGCACGATCAGGTAGTCCGCGCTGCCCGAATGGATCACGCCGCCCGCGGGCGCCAGGAGGACCTCGCGCGCGTCCGTGCCCAGCCCGATGTCCGCATACAGCCCCGGCCGCAGCAGGTCCTCGGGGTCCTCGATGGTGAACAGCACGCGCAGGCAGCGGCGCTCGTTCGACAGCACCGGCGAGATCGCCCGGATCTTGCCGGGAAAGCGGCGATCCCCCAGGCCCAGGAACCGCGCCTCGCAGCCCTGGCCCAGGCTCACGCGCGACACGAAGGCCTCGGGCACCTCGGCGACCACGACGTCCACGTCCGCCGACGGGGTGCGAAGGAGGTCCGGCTCGATGCCGGCCTGCTGGAGCTGCCGACCCAGGGCCGCCTCCGCCCGCTGGGCCATCCTCAGTGCCGTTTCCGCCTCGTGGAGGTCCTTCTGTCCCTCGATCTGTGCCTGGAGCAGTTCCGTGCGGGCCGCGGCCAGGTCGCCTTCGGTGTCCGTCCCCGCCTCCACCAGCCTCGCCAGCCGCTGGACCTTCGCCTCCTGGGCCTCGACCCGGCTGTCCGCGAGGCGACGGATCGAATCCAGTTGGCGACGGGTGAAAGCGATGTCGTCCTGCGCCTTCTGCCATTCCGTGTAGGTTCCCAGCATCTCCGGCGTGCTGAACTGCCACTGGGCGTCGCCGGCGTTCCCCGGGCGGAGGCTTGCCACCAGGGTTCCCGTCACCGTCAGTGCCGGGGCCCTCAGGGTTTCCGGCTTCACCACCGCCAGGTCGAGCTTCCGGAACAGTGCCGTCCCCTCGACGATCCGGAGGCGATGCGGTCCCAGGACCTGGACCTGCGGCTGGTTGCCTGCACGGGAGGCCTCGTCCCGCGCGACCCCCGCCCGCCCGAGCGGCCAGGCCAGGTAGGCGACCACGGCGGCGCTGGCCGCGAGGATCAGCCAGTAGCGAAGCCTTTGCAGTCGGGTGGGCTTCCGGGAAGCGGGCGGGATGCCCGGATCCCGGGATGGCGCCAGGTCGTTTTCGTTCATCTCGGGTACCTCCCTCCAAGGACCGCGTGGAACCGGGACAGCGCGCGCCGGTAGTCGGCGCGGCTGGTCACGTGCGCCCGGGACGCCTCGCGGAAGCTTCGTTGCGCGTCGATCAGTTCGAGGTAAGGGCGTCCCCCGGCCTCGTAGGCCTTGCGGACGCTGTCGCGAACCTCGCCCGCCATCGCCAGGTCGGCACGAGCCACCTCGGCTGCCGTCTCGCGGGCCGCGGCCAGGGTGCTGGCCTCCTGCTGGACCTCGGCCCCCAGGGCCGCAAGGGCCGCATCGAGGTCCCGTTCCGCCTGGACGACGGCAGAGGCGGCCCGGGCGCGTTCCCCCTGCTTCTGGTCGAACAGCGGGATCGAGAAATCCAGCGAGACGCCCCACCCGGTGGCGTCCGGGGCGCCGATCGCCTCCTGGAACTGGTGCCCGATCTCCAGGCCCAGCGAGGCCTCGGGCAGGATGCCGCCGGCCTCGACCGCCCGGTCCCGCCTGGCCTTCGCCACCTTGCATCGCAGGGCACGGATGTCGGGGCGGTTCGCTGCGGCCTTCGCGAAGGCCGCCTCGACGTCGATCTCCACGTCCTCCACGGGGTCGTCCAGGCCGCCGGCGGCATCCGCGTCCACGCCGACCAGGGCGCGCAGGGCCGCCCTTGCCCCGGCCAGCGCGGCCTGCGCCGACCGTTCCTCCCGCCGTGCCGACAGAAGTTCCAGCCTTGCCCGCATGGACTCCACGACGGGCCGTCCGCCCGCGGTGGCCGCCTTCCGCATCGCGGCCTCGGCCTCTTCCAGGTCCGCCACGACCTGCCTCGCGACCTCCAGGAGGGCCTTCGCCTCCAGCACGTTGTAGAAGGCGGTCTCGGTTTCCAGCACGCGCAGCCGAACCAGGTCGTCCTGTTCCGCCTGGACCACCTCGACCTGGGCCATCGCGGCGGCCCGCGAGGTCCACAACTTCCCGAAGACCAGCCAGTCGATCGGGAGGCTGATGCCGGCGGCGACCTCGGTCGGCCCGCCGGGTGCGTCCGTCGTGAAACTCCGGTTCAGGGGCAGCATGCCCCCGCCGATGCTGGCGCCGGGATTCGGCACGGCCGAGGCCGACCGGACGTCGGCGCGGGCCTGGACGATCGCCTCGCGTCCGGCCGCCACCGCCGGCCCGGACAGGCTGAGGCGCACGGCCTCCTCGAGGGCCAGGCCGCCTTCCCCGGCGCGCGTGCCGCCCGCCGCCAGGACGACGGCCGCGACGACCGCCACGTTCGATGCTTGCAGAACCGGGTGCATGTTCCCGCTCCATTCGCTTGCGCGCCGGCACGCCGCGAGCCGCGCGGGGATGCGTGGATTCGTTCCGGGGGTCCTTCAGCCCCCCGGTTCCCCTGGCCGTCATCCCGGATGCGCGATCGCGAAAGCCCTGCCCGGTCAGGCAGGAAGGGGCGGGGAGTGCTTCGGCGCGGAGGCCAGGGGATCGAGGGACGGGATGTCGGCCTTGAGGAAGGTTCCGGAGGCCCGGCCCTCCTGGGGCGGACGGATGCAGGGACAGGAGTTCCCCGGCGCGTACGAGGCCAGGGACAGGCTCGACACGGGGCAGTCGACGAACGCGACCCGGTGACCGGGCCCGGACGCGACGACGGCCTGGGCGCCGCCGGGAACCCCGGTTGCCACGGGGGTGCCCGACACCCTGACATCCACGAACACCCTGCGATTCGCATCGAAGAGGTGTGCGTGGGAGGCGAACGCAAGGTGGAACTGGGGGAGGAAGGAGGCCACGACCTGGAACGCGACGAACGCGCGGAACAGGGCGCGTCCCGATGGCCGAACGTTTCCTCGTTGACCGGATCGGATGCCCTGAAGGCCCACGGGTGCACCGCGCCAAGACGGCCGAACCCTACCGGTCGAGGTCGGCGAAGTCAAGGGCCCGATCGCCGGGACGATCCCCTCGGCGATTCCCCGGGAAACCGGCCGCCTTGACTCCGACCCGATCGGACCTATCATGCCGTGGAGCCGTCGGGATTGGCCCGGAGGAAGGCCGATGGACCTCGCGAATCTCCGCGTCCAGCGCGCCGGCGGACTGCCAGTGGACGCCGTCGTGGCGCTGTACCGGGACGGTGGCTGGTGGCGCGAGGGGGACGACCCGTCGGCCATCCCGGAACTGCTGCGCGGGTCGTTCTGCGTCTGCGCGGCCTGGAACGGCGACGAACTGGTGGGGATGGGCCGGGCGATCAGCGACGGCGCGTCCGACGCCTACATCCAGGACGTGGTGGTGCGGTCCGGGTGGCGGGGGCAAGGCATCGGCGCCCGGATCGTGGCCTTCCTGCGGGACTGGTGCGCGGACCACGGGGTGCTGTGGATCGGGCTGATCGCGCAGCCGGGAACGCGGGCGTTCTACCGGCGCCTGGGCTTCCGGGAGATGGAGGATCACGTCCCGATGCTGTTCCTGCCGCGGGGCGGGGGAGGGCCGACCGGATGACGCTGGCGATCCCCGACGAGGCGTTCGTCCCGTTCGAACTCGGCCACCGGGATCGGCTGGACGCGGCGTTCCGGGGGGCAGCCTACCCGCTGTGCGAGTACTCGTTCGCGACACAGTACTGCTGGCGGTCCTTCAACGACAGCCGGTGGGCGGCCGTGGACGACAGGATCCTGGTGAAGTACCGCGAGCACGGCCAGGACCGCTTCCTGTGCCCGATCGGCACCGGGGATCCTTCCGCGCTGCTGCTGGCCTGCTTCGAACGGCTTCGGGCAGGCGGCTTCGAACCGCGCGTGGACTTCGTCCCGGACCGGGTGCGCCACCGCCTGCAGGGGGATTCGCGGTTCCGGTTCGAACCCGACCCTGCCAACGACGACTACGTCTACCGGCGATCCGACCTGGCCGACCTGCCGGGGCGGCGATACGCCAGCAAGCGCAACCATGTATCCAGGTTCCTGCGCAACGCGTCCTGGTCCTTCGACCGCGTGGACGCCGCCGGGGTCCCCGAGTGCCTGTCCTTCCTGGACGACTGGTGCGTCTCCCACGCGTGCGAGGAGGACCCGCGGCTGGACTTCGAGGTCGAGGCGCTGCGGGCCTGCCTCCAGGGGATGGAAGTCCTGGGGCAGGTGGCGTGGGTGCTGCGGCTGGACGGGCGGATCGCGGGGATGACGCTGGGGGAACTGCTGACTGCGGACACCTTCGTCGTGCACTACGAGAAGGCCTGCAACGAGGTGGACGGGGCCTACCAGATGCTGGCCCGGGAATTCGCCCGCACGGTGCCGGCCCACGTGGCCTACATCGATCGCGAGCAGGACATGGGGGTGGAGGGCCTGCGCCTGTCGAAGCGGTCGTTCCACCCCGACCACATGCAGCACTGCTGGATCGCGCGGCCGGAGGGGGCGGCCGTCACGGGCCCTCGGGCGGGGCCGGGACCCGCTTCTCGGTGACCAGCACCAGCACCGACAGGCAGACCAGGGCGTAACCCGCCAGCGTGGCCGGGCCGGGCTGCTCGCCCCACGCCCACCACGCCACCAGGCCGGCCAGGGCGGGCTCGGACAGGGTCAGCACCGAGATGCGACCCGCGTCGATCCACCGCAGGGCGTAGTTGAACGACGTATGTCCCAGCATCGTGGGCAGCAGCGCCATCAGCAGGAAGCACAACCAGGTCCGGGGCGTGTAGCCGGTGGCCGGCACGTCCATCGCCCGCATGGAGGCGAAGGCCACGGCGGCGGCGACGCCATACAGCAGCGTCACGTAGACGCGGTTGTCCAGGGTCAGCCGGACCCGCTTGCCCAGCAGCATGTACGCGGTGAACAGCAGCGAGCACAGCAGTGCCAGCCCGTCCCCCAGCAGGTTCCCCGGCGCGGAACGCAGGTCGGACGCGCCCAGCACCACGGCGCCGGCCAGGCCCAGACCGATAGAGAGGGCCAGCCGGGGCGAGCCGCGCTCGCCGTAGAAGATCCGCCCCCCCAGCGCGGTCAGGACCGGGTTGACCGAGAAGAAGATCGCCGCCGTGGCGACCGTGGTGTACTGCACGGCGGCGATCCAGGTGATGAAGTGCAGGGCCAGGGCTGCGCCTGCCAGCACCAGCAGGGCGAGGCCCCGGCCGCCCAGGTCCCGGACCCCCGCCATGCGGGGCAGGGCCAAGGGCAGCATCAGGGCCGTCGCGATCAGGAGGCGCCACCCGGCGATGGCCGCGGGATGGGCGTCGCCGATGCGGATGATGTTGCCGGACTGGCTGGCGGCGAACAACCCGACGGCCAGGAACGCGATGGCGGAGCGCGGCGCCTTCATGGCGCGCGAGTCTACTACGGATCGGTGGCGGGGGCGGCGGCAGGTCCCGGTGGAGCCTCGGGAAGGGGGGCGGGGAAGGCGGGCGGCGGCAGGCCCGCCTCCGCGTGGAAGCGGGTTGCCTGGGCCCGGTAGAACGCGTTGCCGGGCTCCATCGCCAGCACCTGCAGTTCCATGGCGGCGGCTTCGGAAGGTCGTCCCGCGGCCGCCAGCGCCTCGGCCAGGGTATCCAGCATCTCGGGCCGCGCCCGGCCGGTCCAATCGACGGCCTCCTGGGCCATCCTCAGGGCGCGCGGGGGGTCCCGCAGGTCCTCGTGGGCGGTGGTCAGGAAGAACCAGGCGGCGTTGTTGTACAGGTGCGCGCGCGGCTCCAGCGGCATCACGTCGGCCTCCAGCAGGGCCGAAAGGAAGGCGTCCCGCAGGGCCGTCGCGGCCTCCCGGCCGTCGTTCGCGGCCTCCAGGCGCCTCTGGGCCGATCCCACGGCCTGCAGCGCCTCCTGCCAGGGGGCGGGCCGATGCCCCGTGACCTTGCGCCCGAAGCCGGCGCGCTCCATCCGGGCCGCGGCGGACCAGCGCGTCTTCCACAGGTGGCGCGAGACCAGGCCGCCCCCGATGACCAGCGCGACGGCCGCGATCACCCCCGCCAGGATCCACCACTTCCGGCGTGCCGCGCGGCGGGCCGCCCGCGGATCGACGTGGAACCGCCGGAAGAACGGGTCGTCCCGGGGCGGGCCTCCCTCGGTGCGCAGTTCCCAGCCGGAATACGGGGATTCCCCGGAACGGGCGTCTTCCGGGGCGGCGCGACGGTCCTGCCACGCGGAACGGTCCTGCCGGGCCCGGGCCGTGGCGGAGGCGTCCGACGTCTGCGGGACGACCTGGGCGGCGCCGCACGCGGGGCAGCGAACCTGGCGTCCCCGCCACTCCGCGGGGGCGGACAGCAGGCCGGAACAGGCGCACAGCCAGTGGATGCGGTCGCTCATTCGCGGTCCAGCGAGACGGCGGTCCGGATGAGGGTGCCGCCCAGGCGCACCGGCGCGATCGGCACCCGCCGGGGATTCGCCGCGGGCCTGGCGGTCGCGGCCGGCCAGGAAGCGCGGCCGGTGGCCCCCCCGGCCGGTCCGAGGGAAGTCGCCACGGCGTCCACGCGCAGCCCGGGGCCCGCGGGAAGTTCCAGCCGGAGAAGCGGCATCGCACCGGTGCCGGCGCCCGACGCGATCGCCACGCCTTCCCCGCCCACCGCGTTCCGGTCCGGCCACCGGACCTCCAGGCGCACCGGGCCGGGGACGGGACCGCGCGCCACGGCCGTGGCCTCGACCCGGACGGTGGTTCCGTCCTCGTGCACCCGGAGATCGACTCCCAGCGGCATGCCCGGCGACCGGCCGACGCACAGCGGGTCCCCGTCCCACGGGAAATGCAGTTCGTCCCGGCAGATGTCGCGGATCACGTCGATGCGGCCGTCGTCCGCGCAGGCCGCCGCGTCCAGGAAGTCCACCAGGTCCGATCCCGGCATGATCCCCCGGTCCTTCAGCACGAAGCGGGGGGACGAGATCGCCTGGAGGATCCCGGGGCCCGACAGGCCCGAACCGTCGTCGGTCTCCTGGCCGGACCTGCCCTGCCACAGGCGCCACAGGGCCATCGTGACGAAGCTCTCGTCCAGGCCCTGGTTCATGTCGCCCGAAAGGCTGGGCATCCCGATGTCGTTTCCGTTCCAGCGCTGCCCGCTGGAGAAGTCCATCCAGAACGAGTCCCCGTCCTGGATGTCCCAGTAGACCGGATGCGGGGACCCGAACCACTGGGTCGCCGTCATGGCGCCGAAGAAGGAGGCCCAGCCCTCGGACCAGGCGAAGCGGGGGTCCAGGACCTGCCCGACGTAGTGAGGCCCCCCCGGGGAATCGTCGCGCGAGTAGTTGCCGGCAACGTAGTGCCCGAACTCGTGCAGCAGCACCGGGAAGGCCCAGGGGCCCGCGCCCGTGGAACTGTCGTCGATGATGATCGACTGCCGCAGGCGCAGGTCGATGCCGTCCTGCAGCACCTTGGGCGCGAGGTTGCTGGCATAGCAGGCACCGCAGAACCCCCCGACGCCGGGCGCCCACAGGATCGCCAGCGGGACCAGGGACCGGTCCAGGCCGTCCAGCACGAAGTTCCGCACCGACTCCATGGCGCGCCGGTTGATCAGGTACAGGAACATCGCGGCCGATCCGTCGGACTCCTCGACGAGGATGGTGCCGGCCTTCCCGCCCGCCGGCACCGATCGTGTCCAGGCCCAGATCGGCAGGGCCTCGCTGGTGCCGTGGTCCGGGTGGGTGTCCAGCACGGCCATCAGCACCTCGTTGGCGGGCGCCGGGGCCCACAGGGCCGTGAACAGCAGCCGCTCGCCGCCCGACAGGGGCCGGGACGTGGGCACCGCGAATGCGCCTTCCGCGTCCCGGACCTCGCTGGCGCCCAGCACCTCGCCTTCCGCGTCCGTGACGACCACCCACATGTTCCGGGCCGGAACGGGGTAGGGCGAGGACAGGTCCACCCGCGAGCCGTTCACCACGCCTTCGCGGTACTCGAACTCCAGGCGTCCTTCGACCAGCCCCTGGTCCCCCCCGACGCACTGGCCGGCCACGACGTTGCAGGACTGGTCCCCGTCGCACTCGCCGCAACTTCCCCAGCAGCCGTCGTCGCCGCAGGTCCTCCCGGTGCAGTCGGGGGTGCAGGAGGTCGGGGGACGGGTGCCGCGGCCCATGCCCTGGTTGCAGGAAGCAGCCAGGCCCAGGGATGCCAGGCCGACGATTGCAAGGACCGTCCTCACCCCGGTGCGCACGCGTCGTTCCTCCGTTCCGGGCACCGCACCGAATGATGCGTGGTCAAGGGGGTCGCGTCAACGATGCAGCGCGAACGCGCGGCCGTTCGGCGTCCCGGCGGTTCGCGGGATGCGGTACACTCGGCGGCACCTCGGGTCGAGGTCGAGGGGTGTCCACGTCGAGGGATCGGGGCCGGGTGCGCGTCCAGGCGTCGCTGGAAAGGAGGCGGACCGGCGAAGGCCCGCTGGTCGAGGCCACGCTGGACCGCTTCCAGGAACCCGCGGGCGACGCGCAGGACTCGCTGGCGCCCCTGCCGCTGCCCGAGGTGGCGCGCGTGCTGCTGCGCGACGTGGACGCCCGGCTGGTCCGGGGGGGGCACGCGCGGCTGGCGCTGACCCTGTCCCCGGGCACGCATGCGATCCCCATCGCGGACGGGCCGGGCTTCCAGGTGGTCGTGCGGCCGCACACCCGCGCGGACCTGCGCGCCGAGGTCGGTCCGCCCGAAGGAGGGGCGTGGGCCGAGGGCCCGGTCATCCGGTCGCTGTCGATGGACATCTTCCCGGCGGTGGTGCTGCCGAACGTCCTGCAGACCCTGGTGGACCTGAGGAAGATGTTCGAGGACCGCACCTTCGATGCGGCGCGCCAGGCATGGGACGGCCCGCTGGGACGGTCGTTGCGGAAGGCGGGGAGTGCCGCGCTGAAGGCCAGCGGCGTGGCGGAGGTGCTGGGGTCCGCCCTGGACGATTCCGCCGGGCTGGCCGCGACGCTGATGGACCGGGCTCGGTCGGGGGTCAACCAGCTGGGCCGGGCGCTGGCGGAAGGCGCGCTGGAACCGGGCGAGGTGCACCTGTCCGCCGTCCGCGGGCGTCCCCGCTGGAACGCGTCCGAGTGCCGATGGGAACTGGAACTGGCCTTCTCGGGACAGGTGCGGCTGCTGGACCGCGTGACGTGGCCCTTCGCGGACGTGGTGCTGCCGTCCTCGATCCTGCCCGTGCCGTTCGCCTCGCTGGACGGCCTGCTGTCGGGCGACCCGCTGGCCACCGGCATCCTGCATGCGGACCGCGTGGACCGGCGCACGCTGACGAAGGCGCTGTGGGGCCTGCTGGGCACGGCGGAAGGCGAGATGGACGGGGAGGGGACCCCGCCGGTCCTGGGAATGCAGACCCGCCTGGTCGACCGGACCGGGATGGTGCTTCGCGGCAGCCTGCCGGAGACGTGCCGGGCGACCGCGTGCCTGAAGGCCCGCCGCGAGAAGGATCGGCTGCGCGTCGAGGTGCCCGAGGCGGTGCTGGAGTTCCCGGGAGGCAGCGTGAAGGCCCGGGCCTCGACCTCGCTGGACCTCGATTTCGACGCTCCCGGGGGCGGCCTGCCCCAGGTCCCGTCGGGGACCTTCAGGATGGACTTCCTGCCCGGCTCCTCGCTGCCCTGGTTCGAGGGACAGGTGCGTTCCTCGCATCCCCTGGCCATCGGGACCTCCGCGGTGCGCCTGCGCGTCGAGGACGTCCGGCCGGACGGGGGCCTGGAGGTCGACTGGAAGGACGGGGGGGCCGAGGTGCGGCTGCGGCCCGAAGGCCTCTCCTTCGAGGCCCGCGTGTCGATGCCCCGCCAGGATGCCGTCCGGCTGGGCGATGCCGGCCTGGGCCTGGAACTGCGCGACGGGACGCTGGCCGCGCGCCTGAAGCCCTTCCGGAACGGCCAGTGGCGGGCGTCGGTCCGCGGCGGTTGCGTGGTCCACCAGAAGGTCCGGGCGGACGTGATGGCCTTCCCCGAACTGCACATCGACGACCCCGTCCTGCAGGGCAACGTCCTGGCCCAGGTGCGCTTCGACCTGTCGTCGCGGATGACGATCCCCGGGACGGGGGCGCCCGAGTTCCGGATGGCGCCGAAGGGCCGGCTGGACGTGGACCTGCGCGAGACCCGGGTGATGCTGGATGGGCGTTGCCTTCAGGTCCCGGAAGGAACGACGCTGTCGGCCTCGTGGCGGGAAGGCGAGATCTCGTCCGACGGCCTGGGAGCGTTCGCGGTGGACCTGGGCTGGGACCTGCGGAACCGGCCGATCGTAGTGGCTGCGGGGGACGGGCGGAAGGTGAGGCTTCAGTCCGACCGGCTGATGCACGGGGCGATGACGGTCCACGTCAGCCCCGGCGGGCGCCTGTCGCTGCGCAGCCAGGGCGGCGGGACCGGCGCGTCGGACTGGGTCTCCACCCTGGTCGGAGGCGGCGGTTCGGGCAACCTGGAAGGGATCCAGCAGGTCGGCGAGGCGCTGGACCTGTTGTCGCAGGTGCTGGACCTGTTCGACGCGGACCTGGCCCGGCTGGTGGTGAAGGCCCGCGATGCCGTGCGGACCGGGCGGCGCCACCTGGACGAGGAGGGCATCCGGAGGCCCGGCGATGCCATCCCGCGGCCCCGGATCGCGCGGCTGCTGTCCCGGTTCGTCGCCGGGGACACGTCCCTGGCGGACCGTCTCGAACCGATGGTGAAGGACGTCACGGAGGGGCGCGGCCTGCCCCTGCGCAAGGCCAAGGCGCTGATCGCCGAGGCCCTGCCAGAACTGGACGCGGACTACGAGATCGACCGCTTGCTGCGGTGGGTCGACCTCGTGGCGCGGCCCGGCACGGTCCACCTGCGCGAGGCGCCGCGGGAGATGCCCCCCATCGACGAGGACCCCGGTTCCGGGGAGGCGCTGCGGGGACTGCCGTCCGCGGCGGAAATCTACCGGGCGTCCGACCTTCCCGACTGCCCGGAGGCGACCCGGCGCCGCATCGTGGACGTGGCGCCCGAACTGACGCTGGCGCAACTGGACTGGCTGCTGGCCCGGGTGCCCGGGCACTGGTCGCCGGCCCTCGTCCAGCGGCTGCGGCAGGTCCGCGCGGCCAAGCGCGCCGTGGCCCGGATCGACTCCGAGGCGACGCCCCTGGAATCGGCGGCGCAGTCCGCGACGATCGCGGGGTTCCTGGGCGAGGTGATCGGGCCCCTGCCGGGCATCGACGCCCCGGACGCGTCCTGGCCGCCGCCGTGCGCGCTGGGCCCTTACGACGTGGCGGTGCTGCTGCAGGTCGGGCTGTCGGACCAGGTCCTGGGCCTCCAGTCCGAGGTCAACAACCGGCTGCTGCTGGAACTGATCCGGTCGCGCCCCGGCGACTTCCTGCGCGCCGTGCTGGTCGAGATGAGCCAGCAGGTGCCGCGCGTCCTGGCCGGCCTGCTGATGGCCTTCCTGAACCAGGACCAGCACCGCATGAAGGAGCCGCTGGACCTCCCGGCGCTGGTCGAGGAGAAGCTGGGACTGCCCGTTCCGCGCCTGGCGGACTACATGGCGGGCGGTCGCCACGTGCGCGATTCGTACTACGAAGCCCTGTCGCGCCTGGCCGACGCGATCCTCGCCGGATCGGGCCCCTACCTGGCGCGCCGGGCGCACCTGCGCGAGGTGCACCACCCCGTGCCGTCGCCGCTGCGGATCGCGTCCGGGCCCGCGAAGCGCCTGGAGGAGGCGGCGAAGTCGACGGTGGCAGCGGCCGACCGGAAGGCGGCGCGGCTGCGGCACGACGGGCGGGACAAGGCATCGGCCATCGAGTCCTCGCAGCGCGCCTACCTGGACGCGTTCGCGGCGTGCAGCGCGTTCCTGGACGCGGTACCGGCCGGCTTCCAGCGCCCCTGGCTGAAGGACTTCTGGCGGCGGAACGAGGAGGCACTGAAGGTCCTGTCCGTGATGGACGACGTCCGCGAGGACGTGGACGACGTGCGCAGGTGGCTGGAGGTCGCTTCGGGTGCGCCGGTCCCGGCCGGCGACCTGCCGCTGATGGACGCCGTCATCGACACGCTGTACGCGCTGCCCGGGGACCGCGCGGCGCTGAAGGCGGACCCGCTGGTCCGGCTGCAGGTCCCGCCCCCCCGGGGGCGATTCGACTTCACCGTGGTCAGCGCGATGGGCGTCGTGACGGACGGGTCGAAGGGGCGCGAGCTGGAGGACGCCTACCGCCGCCTGGAGGATCGGCACGGGGTGCGGGTGGTCCGGGCGGACACCGGGCTGTTCCGCAGCCTCGAGCACAACGCGTCGGCCATCCTGCGGGGGATCCTGTCGATCGAGGGCCCCTGGGGCTGGATCGGCTACTCGCAGGGCTGCGCCAACGGACTGCTGGCCGAGTCGTTCCTGCGGGGCGGCACCCCGGCCCAGCAGCGCGTCCTGGACCGCTTCGTGGGGCGCAACCTGCTGTTCTCGGCCGCCAACGGATCGGTCCACGGCACCTGCGGCACCGAGAAGATGCTGCGCGCAATGGTCGAGGGCGAGCGCTTCCTGAAGGCCTACCAGGCCCGGTACTCGCGCCAGCTGGTCGACCTGTTCCTGCGCGTGCTCCAGGTGCTGATGGACTCCCGGCAGTTCGTCGAACTGGTCGGCGGCGCGCACTCGCTGACCCTGGAACGCGCGATCGTCCTGCACCGGGACGGCCAGTTCGTGCCGTGGGTGCCGACCTCCACCACGATCGGGGCCGTCGCGCGCGACCGGCTGCCCGAGGCGCTGGAATGGCTGTACTCGATGCACGAGCGCCAGAATCCCGGGGTGCTGCACGACAGCCAGGTCCCGGCGGACGAGGCGGTCGGCCACGCGACGAGGGTCGTCAATCCCCGCACCCGGGCGTTCGCGCGCTGCGACATCGGGTCGTTCGTGCAGTCCACGCACCACTGGTCGCCGTTGACCGTGGAGATCGATGCGATCACGACCGATCGCGACCGGGCGCTGGCCGTGTACCAGGGGCCGAAGAACCGGCACGTCTTCCCGTGGGTGCAGGTGCTGGCGCGGTTCGGGCGGATCCGGGCGGTCGGCTGAGGGCGGGTCGGCGGCCGGGCGCTACATCGTCAGTCCGTGCTGGCCGTGCGGCACCTCCCACAGGCGCCGGTGGATGCGATCGAAGTAGTCCGGCAGGTACGTCCCGCGCATGCGGATGGGCAGTTCGTCGAACGTGGTCCGCGGCGACTGCGCGTAGGCGAACAGCCAGTTCATCAGGGCCTCGACGTTGGTCGCCAGGCGTCCCCGGTAGACCTGGTTCTCGCGCTGCTCGAGGATGTGCGCTTCGTGCATGCTGCGCCCGATCTCGGACTCCAGCAACTGCTCGTAGTCGATCAGCAGCACCTCGAACCGGACGTGTCCCTCGGCCGTGTCCACGAATTCGTGGAACTGCCGGCGCAGCGAGGTCGCGTCGGGCGCCACGCCGCGGGCCACCATGCGCTCGGCGTGCTCTCCCTCGGGCTCCTGGGCGCGCAGCCGGTCCAGCGGCAGCCGGTAGGCCACCACCATGTTGCGGCCCACGAAGTCCCCGGAGAACCGCTTCTCGTCCACGATCGAGAGGTCCGGCCGGTCCGCCAGCCACGTCTCGAACCGGTCGGCCAGGCCGGCGTCCGCCAGGACCCGGATGCCGACCACGTCGTCGATGTGGAAGTGC
This sequence comes from uncultured Myxococcales bacterium, assembly GCA_937975765.1. GTDB lineage: Bacteria > Myxococcota_A > UBA9042 > DTJE01 > DTJE01 > CAIZWN01. Next base: position 25,716 of record CALJUR010000091.1, on the reverse strand, counting down.
GGCATGGCGGCCACGAACAGGTGTTCGCGGATCGACTTCAGCACCCGCCGTTCCGCGTGGGTGAACTCGGCGTCCATCTCCTCGCGCGGCGTGATCAACTGGTCCTTCGCAATGCCCAGGCGGCGTGCGCGCTCGGAGGCCAGTTCGTCGGCGCGCTGCCGGATCTGGTCGTACATGTAATCGATCAGGCGGCGCGCGGACTTCTCGGCGATCCGCCGCACGCGCTTGATGCGGCGGGACCCGGCGTACCGGCGCGGGTTGCCGATCGTGAAGATCATCCCGTCGTAGGGCGTGTCGCGGTAGAAGTCCTCGGGGAACTGCCGGTATTTCGACAGCAACTCGTCGATGCGGGCGTTCCGGATCGGCGGGTTCTCGGCGATCAGGTCCTTCAGGACCCCCTTCCAGGACGCCTGCAGCGTGGGCAAGTCCTGGCCGTGCAGGTCCCGGAACATCGCGGTCGCGAAGGCGTCCGACCACGTGCGCATGGCGTAGGCGTTCAGGTTGACCAGGACCTTCAGGCGGCGGGCGTCGTCCGCAGAGAACCGGTCCTCGAGGGCCCGGCCCAGCAGGTCGGCCATCTCATCCCGGTGAAGAAACGAACCCAGGAGGATCACGATCGCCCCCCGAAAACGGCTTCACGCTCTCGCGCGGGTCGAAAGGATGCTCCTGTCGCCTTGATCCGTCAAGGGGATTCGCGGGGTGGGCAGACGGGCGCGTCGTCCGCTTGCCTTGCCCCGCGGTTCGGCTAGGATGGGCGGCACGGGTACGGCGGACGGTGCTCGTACCCCGGTCGGACGGGTCCCGGAAGACCCGGCGAATCCCAGGAGGAACCATGTCGAAGCGCGTCATCAACTTCTATGCCGGCCCGGCCGGCCTGCCTCTGCCGCCCCTGGAGCGGGCCCGGGACGAGATGCTGGACTTCGCCGGGACCGGCATGTCGGTGATGGAGATCTCCCACCGCAGCAAGGAGTACGATGCCGTCCACAACGAGGCTATCGCCCTTGTGAAGGAACTGCTGAACGTCCCGGAAAACTACAAGATCCTGCTGCTCCAGGGCGGCGGCAACCTGCAGTTCGCGATGCTGCCGATGAACCTGCTGTGGGGCGGCCGGAAGGCGGACTACATCGTGTCGGGCAACTGGGCGAAGAAGGCCCTCAAGGAGGCCCAGATCGTGGACAGGGAGGCGGCGCGCTGCATCGCCTCGACCGAGTCCGAGAAGTTCCGGCGGCTGCCCACGGCCGACGAGATCCGCGTGAACCCGGACGCGACGTACGTGCACTTCACGTCCAACAACACCATCTACGGGACGCAGTTCCAGGAGTTCCCGCAGACGGGCGGCATCCCGCTGGCCTGCGACATGTCCTCGGACTTCCTGTGGCGGCCGTTCGACGTGTCGCCCTTCGGGTTCCTCTACGCCGGCGCGCAGAAGAACCTGGGGCCGTCGGGCCTGGTCGTGACCCTGATCCGGGACGACCTGCTGGCGCAGTGCCGGCCGGACCTGCCGACGATGCTGAAGTACGGCACCCACGCGGACAGCAACAGCCTGTTCAACACGCCGCCGACGTGGTCGATCTACATCCTTCGCAACGTGCTGGCGCACAACAAGCAGATCGGCGGCCTGAAGGCCATCGAGGCCTCGAACCGGCGCAAGGGCGAACTGCTGTACGGATGCATCGACCGCCACGCCGGCTTCTACAAGCCCTACGTGACCGTGGCGAAGGACCGGTCGCTGATGAACGTGGACTTCAACCTGCCCACCCCCGAACTGGACGACCGGTTCGTCAAGGACGCTAAGGCGGCGGGCATGGTGGGCCTGAAGGGCTACCGGGACCTGGGCGGCATCCGCGTGTCGATGTACAACGCGGTCACCGTCGAACAGATCCAGATCCTGGTGGACTTCATGGAAGAGTTCGTCCGCAAGTTCGGCTAGAATACGGCATCCCTGTGGTTCCCCACGTCAAGGAGGAGCGCTCATGGCGGATCAGAAGACGTTCGAAGACGCGATGGCCCGGCTGAAGACCCTGCCCGAGCAGGGGCCCGACGTGCTGCTGAAGCTGTACGGCCTGTACAAGCAGGCCACCCAGGGCGACGTGCAGGGCAAGCGGCCCGGCATGCTGGACTTCCGGGGCCAGGCGAAGTACGACGCGTGGGCCGAGTACAAGGGCTGGACGCAGGAAAAGGCCCGTGCCGATTACGTCGCGTACGTCGACGAACTGGTGAAGGCGAACTCCTGAAACGCCCGGTTCCCCCCTGCCGCAAACCGTGCTAGTTTTCCGCACATGAACCCGACGGAACATCCGGTGCGTGATCCCGGGTCCAGGGCGCTTGTGCGCGTCCTGGGAGTCCTCCTGCTGGCATCCGGGGTGCTGCTGTCGTCGAATCCCGCCCGGGCCCAGGCCCGGTCCGAGGAGGAGAAGGCGGCGAAGGTCCTGTACGACAAGGGGCGCGCGAAGTTCGAGGAGGACGACTGGGCGGGAGCCGAGGAACTGTTCGCCAAGGCCATCCTGATCTTCCCGAACCCGTACGCGCGGCTCTACTGGGCGGTCAGCCTGGCCAACCTCGGGCGATGCGTCGAGGCCCACCGCGAGTTCGCCCTGGTGGGGATCGAGAAACTGCCGAAGAAGGACCGGGAGAAGGCCAGTTTCCTGACGGGGGTGGTGATCGCGAAATGCGGGACGTCCCCTTCCGCCGCGGCGACGGGAGACGTGAAGGCGCAGCCCGCAAAGCCCGGGGCGACCCCGGCGCCCGCGACTGCCGCGGCCACGCCGGCCCCGGCTGCCGGCAGCACCATTCCGGCTCCCGCTCCCTCGACCGCCGAGCCCGCGAGGACGCCCCCCGCGCCGTCCGCGCCGGCCCCGGCCGCCGTCGTGCCCCCCACGGCCCCCGCCGCCGCGCCGTCCCCGCCCACCCGCTACCGGCCAGGGTCCCGCAGCGGCCCGTTGACGGTCGCGCTGGATGGCACCGGGGACTACGCGAAACTGGAGGACGCGCTGGTGGACGCCAGGTCGGGTGCGGTCATCCGGCTGTCGGGTGGCCTGCACCGCCTCTCCCGGCCCCTGGACCTCTCCCTGCCGGTCAAGCTGCAGGGGGACGGCAGGAACACGACGGTGATCGTGGGGGACGGGGAGGGGTACGTGATGCGCTTCCTGGGCAAGGGGACCTTCGAACTGCACGACCTGGCGGTCGAGCACCAGGGCGTCAGGTGGTCCCGGGTGGTGATCGTCGAACAGGGGACCGTGGATTTCCGGGGAATCAAGGTCAGCGGCGGGGTGCGCGACCAGGCGGGGAAGCGCGGGGGCGAGGGGCTGCTGCTGCAGGGCGATGTCGACGGCATGGTCACGGCCTCCGAGTTCACCGGGAACCAGTTGCACGGCATCAAGCTGGCCGGGAAGGCCCGCCCGTCGATCGAGGGCTGCACCTGCCGTGCCAACGGCAAGGTGGGGATCGCCTGGTTCGATGACGCGGGCGGCGTGGCCCGGGGGAACACGTGCAGCTCGAACGGGCAGTACGGCCTGGCCGTGGTGGACAAGGCCGCGCCCAGGCTGATCGGGAACGTCTGCGCGGACAACCGGCGCGGAGGCCTGTTCCTGGAATCGGGGAAGACCTCCGGGGTCTCGGACAACCGCTGCGACCTGTTCCGCGGGAAGAGGTAGGAGAACCGGGTTTCAGAGGCTCCAGTCGCCGTCGCCGGTCTCGACCGGCTTCTGCCTCGTCAACTTGATCGTCCGTTCCGGCGCCCCCTTCACCTCGTCGTACGACAGGTCCAGTTCCTGCGACCGGTAGCCCGCCGCCGACACCCGGACGTGCACCGAGGTCCCCGGCGCGATCTCGACGTCCGCCGGAAGATGGCCGAGGGAGGTGTTGTCGGGCAGGCGGACCACCTTCGCACCCTCCGGGGTCCCCGCCAGGCGCGCGCGGACGGGGGCCGGTTTGGGAGCCTCGGGAGGCGGGGGCGGGGGTTCCTGGGGCACGGCGGCAGGGGCCGGCGCGGGGACGACGGGAGGCGTCACCGGCGCGGGGACGGCAGCCTGGGCCGGGACCGCCTCGTCGACCGACGGGACCGGGCCCTGGCCGATCCACCAGAGGCCCCCCCCCGCGGCGGCCAGCGCGACCAGCACCAGGACCAGGGCGATCGGCAGGACGCGGCTGCGCCGGCCGGTCCCGCCGTTCGGGGACGGCCCCAGGTCGAGGTCGGAGGTCATCGTCCGGCCGCGCGGTCCGGGCGCCGGTGTCGGGCGCCGGACCGGGATGGCCGGGCTGCCCCCGGACGGCGAGTCCATCAACAGGGTCCTCCCGGAATTGCGGGAGGAGGCGACGGGACCCTGGGGGCCGGTGGCCCTGCCCGACAGGCCGCTGGCCGGGCGGGGGCTGCCGGACGACGAGGAAGGCCCGCGCACGCCCTCCTGGGGCAGCACCCGGATCGGCGTGGTCGGCGTGCGCATGGGCCCGGTCGGGTCCAGGAAGGCGGCCGATCCGCTGCGCACCGGCGTGGATTCCTCGCGGGCGACCGCGACCGTCGCCTGGGTCCCGCGCGGCGTCGTCACGATCGGCTTCAGCACCGCGATGCGCTCCAGCAGGGTCGCGGCATCGGGCGGCCTCTGATCGGCCTGCTTCGACAGCAGTTCGTCCACCAGGGAGTCGAATCCCGCCGAGATCCCCCCTTGGCACACCTCGGCCAGTCGGGGGGGGGGCTCGCTGATCTGCTTCAGCATCAGGTGCATGGGGGTGTTCGATTCGAACGGCGGGATGCCCGCCGCCATCTCGAACATCATGATGCCCAGGGAATACAGGTCCGAACGCCCGTCCACCTTCTCGCCGCGGGCCTGTTCCGGGCTCATGTAGGCCGGGGTCCCGATCGCCAGGCCGGTGCGGGTCAGGCTCTCGTTGGTGACCGTGCGGGCGACGCCGAAGTCCAGCACCTTCACGAAGTCCGGCTGGCCGACGATGTCGTTCAGCAGGAAGATGTTCTCGGGCTTCACGTCCCGGTGGACGATGCCCTTCGAGTGGGCCTCGCCCAGCGACCGGGCGACCTGCTCGGCGATGTGCAGCACGCGCGCCTCGTCCATGCGGCCGACCCGCCGGACCTCGGAACGCAGCGTGTGCCCGTCCAGGTACTCCATGGCCAGGAACAATTGGCCGTCATCGGACTGGCCGAAGTCGAACACGCGGATCGTGTTCGGGTGCTGCAGGCGGCTGGCCGAGCGGGCCTCGCGGTAGAAGCGCTCGATCGACTCGAGGTCCCCGGAGGCGTCCCGTCGCAGCACCTTCAGGGCCACCTGCGAGTCCATTGCCAGGTGCCGGGCCTGGTACACGGCGCCCATGCCGCCGCGCCCCAGCAACTGGACGACCTCGTACCGTTCGACGAACACGCGGCCGACCAGGTCCTGGCCGGAAAGAACGCTTTCGTCCACGGTGGTGATGCGGCAGGAGGGACAGGTGCGTTCCTCGGTTCGGGTCTTGCATTCCGGGCAGATGCGCATCGGGGGTCCACCGGGCCAGCGACGGGCGAAATGATAGCACAAGACGTTGTGTTGCTGGACCAGGGGTGCCATCCCGGGTATCCTCGATCGCGGCCCCCCCTGCAGGAAAGCGGGCACGACATGGACGAGGCTCCCTTCCAGTATCCCGGCAGCAGGGTGCTGGCCGAGGTGGTCGCGGCGACGCAGTCGCTGGAGGCCGGCCCGACGTCCGGGGACCTCGCGAGGTGGGTCGGACGGCTGCGCGAGGCCTCCTCGATGGGGCTCTCGCTGGAGGGCTGGAAGGAGGCCGCCTGGACCTTCTTCCTGCTGGTGCAGGACGCCATCGACCGCGAGGGGCGGCAACTGGGCCTGCCGGAAGCGCTGGTCGACACCGCCATGGAAGCCGCCAACCGCGTCTTCATGCCGATCGTCCCGCTGCTGGCCCCCGACGCCCTGAAGCAGGCGTGGAACCTGATGGACCTGCTGCACGCCAACCGCGTCCGCCGGCACTTCCTGGAGTCCACGGTCCTGGCTGCCGAGGAGTTCGCGCGGACGGCACCCGTTCCGCCGATCCGGTCGTCGCTGCAGCGGCTGCGGCGTGCCATCGAGATGGGGCCCAGGGACGAGCGCCTGCCGCCACTCGTGGACCTGCTGGACCGCTGGTCCGACAGCGAGGGCGACCTGGCGTACGTGAACGAGATCCGGTCGGGCATCGAGGTCCGGTACCTGGTGGCGGCATCGCGCGCGACCGGGATCCTCCTGGACGACCTGAAGCGGGTCTGGGTCTTGCACGAGGAGTTCACCGAGGCCCTGGGCGGCGAGTGCGTCGCGAACGACGTCGCCGCAGGCTCGACCCGCGCGACGTCCGAGATGAGGGAGGCGACGCGCCTGCTGACGTCCCGGATCCTGGCCGTGCGCACCGAGATGCTGTCGAGGGACCCGTTCCTCGAGGACTGGATGGAGTACGAGGTGGCCCGGATCGAGGCCGGGACCGGCTCCCCCCAGTCCGCCTGGCGGATCCTGGACCGCCTGCTGGAGCGAGGCGTCTTCCCGATCGAGTGCGCGATGCTGCGCGCCCGGCTGTCGCTGGTGAAACGGTACCCGGAGGACGCCCGGGCGGCGATCGAGAAGGCGGCGGCCGTGCTGCCGCTGGTGAGGCGGGACGACCCGCTCCAGGAGCCGCTGAGGGCGCTGTACCGGGAGGCGGGAGGCGATCCCTCGACGCTGGGCCTGGCCGAGCCGCCTCAGGCATTCGTCGAGCGGGCCCAGTCGAACCGGGAGGAACTGGCGGCCCGGCCGGTGGACGGAATGGAGGCGCGCGCGCAAGAGGCCCTGGACCGTTTCTGGGCCCAGCGCCGGACCCGTCTGGACGCCCTGCTGGGCGGGCTGCTGGAGGGCGGCGACCTGGACGCGGCGATCCAGGGAGGCGGAACGCGCGAGGTCCGCCTGGCCGCGGAGGACGCCGCTGGATGCGCGCTGCCCGAGCTTCCCGGCCCCCCGGAAGGGCTGCGGCGGCTCCTGCTGGCCGCGGTGCGGCACCCCGTTCCCGCGCACGCGGTCGCTTCGGAGTTCCTGGCCTGGCTGGGGCAGCGCGAGGACGACTGGGAGACGTTCGAGGAACTGGTCTCGCGGTTCCCGGCATACGGGCAGTCCGTGGCGGTCGCGCACCGGCGGCTGGACGCGGCCCTGGCGTCCGGGAACGTCGGCTCGGTGATGGCGCTGATCGACCACTACGAGTCGCTGCACGGGGTGCCGGATCGCCTGCTGCTGGAGGTCTGGGAGCGCGCCCGGGGGGTGGTCAAGGCGGGGCCGCGCTGGCTGGAGAACGTGCGCCGCGGACGACGCATCTGGACGCGGCTGCGCGGCGATGCCGGGCGACGATGCGGCGAACTGGTGCGCGAGGACGCGTTCTGCAGCCTGCAGGACGAGTCGGCGCGCGGGGCCTGGGAGGAACTCTGCCAGGCCATCCTGGACACCATTCCGGACGACGACGCCCGGGCGCGCCTGTGCGAATGGTTCGTGGCGACGTTCGAGGGCAGGGAGCCTTCGGACGCCCTGCTCCGGCTGGGGGGGCTGCTGGCGCGGCGGCTGGGGCCCCCGTTCGATGCCCGGGTGCGCGGGCTGGTCAAGCAGGCGGTGCGGCACTCGATCGGCAGCCTGCTGCGTGGCGGGCGGTCGGCCGAGGAGCGGGATGCCATCGAGCGCCTGCTGGACGTCACGGGCGGGGACCCGGACGTCCAGGTCGCGATCGCCGAGTGGTACATGACGTGGCGTCGCGGCGAGAGTTCGGGCCCCGAGGCCGAGGCCTTCCTGGGGGAATGGCTGTCGTCGCGGCTGTCCGGGGAGGCGTCGGTGCGCGTCCGGCACCGGACGGGCCAGCACCTGCTGACGATGCTGCAGGCCTCCCCCGACACCCAGACCCAGGTCGCGGTCATGGAGCGCCTGAACACCCTGCAGCCCGGGAATCCGGAGATCGTCCGGATGCTGAAGGAGGTCCGGCGGACCGCCGCCAGCTACCGGCGGATCTTCGCGTACATCCTGATGGGCGCGGGCGTGGCGGTCGTCCTGCTGTGGCTGCTGTGGCGCCGGTAGGCTCCCGGGAATGGCGACCCCGTCCCGCCGGTTGAGGGGGACGTCGGTCGGGGAGGGCTCGATGAGGGCATGGGCCTGCGTGCTGGTGGCGATGGTGATGGTCGGCCCGTCCGCGATGGCGAAGACGGGTGGCGTAGGCGCGGGGAAGGCCGCGAGGAGCAAGCCGATGGACAACCCGATCCGGGACCTGCAGCCGGAGACCTGGCACCTGCCGAACGGGCTGACCGTGTTCCTGAAAGAGGACCACCGCCTGCCGCTGGTGGCGATCGACATCAACTACCAGGTGGGGTCGAAGAACGAGCGTCCCGGCCGCACCGGGTTTGCGCACCTGTTCGAACACCTGATGTTCCAGGGGTCGAAGCACTGCGACGACGACTACTTCAAGCCGCTGCAGGACATCGGGGGGCAGGTCAACGGCGCCACCTCCACCGACCGGACGCGGTACTGGGAGGTCGTGCCGGCCGGGTACCTGGAGCGGGCTCTGTGGCTGGAGGCCGACCGGATGGGCTTCCTGCTGCAGGCGATGACCCAGGAGCGCCTGGACAACCAGCGGTCGGTCGTGCAGAACGAAAGGCGCCAGAACTACGAGAACCGGCCGTACGGAACCGTGTGGGAGAGGACGCTGGCGGTGCTGTACCCCGCGACGCACCCCTACAACTGGCCGACCATCGGGTCCATGGAGGACCTGAACGCCGCGTCGATGGACGACGTGAAGGAGTTCTTCAACACCTACTACACGCCGAACAACGCCAGCCTGGCCATCGTGGGCGACTTCGACACGGACGCGGCGAAAGCGATGATCACGAAGCTGTTCGGCGCGATCCCGCCCGGGCCGCCGGTGTCGCGGGTGGACCGCTGGGTGCCTCGGCTGTCCGGCGACGTGGACCTGGTCGTGCAGGACCGCGTGCAGTTCCCCCGGACCTACTTCTCCTGGCATACCGTCCCGCTGTACGACGGCGACGACGCCGCGATGGACGCCTTCGCGCAGGTCCTGGGCGGCGGGCGGACCTCTCGGCTGTACCACGAACTGGTCTACCGGCGGGAGATCGCGCAGGAGGCCGTGGCGTACCACATGTCTTCGCAGTTGGCGGGGGTGTTCCAGGTGATGCTGACGCCGCGTCCCGGGCACACGACCGAGGAGGTCGAGAAGGCCGCGATGGAGGTGATGGCGGAGGCCCTGGAGAAGGGCATCACGCAGGAGGAGCTGGAGCGGGTGCGCACGTCCACGATGGCGGACTTCGTGCGGTCGATGCAGTCCATCGGCGGCTTCGGGGGCATCGCGGACCGCCTGAACGCCTACCACCATTCCCTGGGCGACCCGGACCGGTTCCGGTGGGACCTCCAGCGATACCTGGACCTGGACGTGGCGCAGGTGAACCGGACCGCCGCGAAGTACCTGAAGGCCCCGCGGGTCGCGACGCGCGTCGTGCCGATGGGCGAGATGGCCCCCGGCGCGCCGGACGAGGCCAGCGGTCTGGACCGCGCGAAGATGCCCGGGAAGGGCCCGGAGTCGGCCTTCCGGCTGCCCGCGCGGGAGCGCTTCACGATGCCGAACGGGATGGAGGTGACGCTGGTCCAGCAGCACGCGCTGCCGCTGGTGTCCTACTCCCTGGTGGTGCCGGGCGGGTCCGCGGCGGAACCGGAAGGGCGGCAGGGGCTGGCGTCCCTGACGGCGGCGCTGATGCAGGAAGGGGCCGCCGGGAAGACGTCGAAGCAGATCGCGGACGCGGTGGAGGCCCTGGGCGCGCAACTGGACGTGCAGGCCTCGACGGACGCGATGGTGGCCCACCTGTCCACGCTGAAGGGGCAGATGGACCAGTCGCTGGCGCTGATGGCCGACGTGGTGCTGCGGCCGGACTTCCCGGCCGAGGAACTGGAGCGCCAGCGGACGCGGCGCCTGGTGCAGTTGAAGCAGGTTCTGGACCAGCCGCAGTACGTGGCGTTCACCGTGGGACAGAAGGTCATCTACGGCGATCACCCGTACGGGCGGCCCAGCCTGGGCACACCGGAGGCGGTGCAGGCGGCGACCCTCGAGGACGTGAAGGCATTCTGGCGCAGCGAGTTCCAGGCGTCGAACGCGCGCCTGATCGTGGTCGGCGACGTGACGCGTGCCGAGGTCCAGGCGGCGCTGGCCAAGGCGTTCGGGAAGTGGAAGAAGGGCACGCAGAAGACGCGCGTGCTGCCGGCGATCCCGGCCGCGGGGCCGCGGACGATCTACCTGGTGGACAAGCCCGGGGCGGCCCAGTCGATCCTGCTGGCGGGCCTGCCGGGCGTGCCTCGCACCACGTCGGACTTCGCGGCGCTGGAGGTGGTGAACACGGCGCTGGGCGGGCAGTTCGTGTCCCGGCTGAACCTGAACCTGCGCGAGGACAAGGGCTATACCTACGGCGCGCGCACCCGGTTCGACTACGGCCTGGCGGGCGGCGATTTCACGGCGTCCGCGCCGGTGCAGACCAAGGTGACTGCGGCGGCGCTGAAGGAGATGCTGGCCGAGATCGAGGGGATCGCCGGGAAGCGACCGCTGACGAAGGACGAACTGGCGTACGCGGTGGGCTCGATCGTGAACGGCTATGCCCGGCGGTTCGCGACCCCGGGGCAGATCGCGGGCGAACTGGGCGACGTCGTGCTGTACGGGCTGCCGGAGGACGCGCTGGAGACGTTCCCGGGGCAGGTGCAGGCGGTCACGGCCGCCGAGGCCAGCCGGGTGGCGGCGCAGAGGCTGCCGGTGGACCGCCTGGCGATCGTGGTGGTCGGCGACGCGCAGGCCATCCGCGCGGACCTGGAAGCCCTGAAGACCGGGCCGATCGTCGAACTGGACCGCGAAGGCAACCCCCTGAAGAAGTAGCGAATGACCCCCTACGGAGTGGTGTTCGACCTGGACGGCCTGCTGGTCGACAGCGAGCGCGTGCAGGCGATGGCGTTCAACGAGGTGCTGGCGCCTTACGGCATCCGGCTGTCCGACGTGGACTTCGCGAGGCTGGTGGGGATCTCGACCGCGCAGAACTTCGCGGACCTGGCGGCGGTGCACCCCCGGCTGGCGATCGACGTGCCGGGAATCATCCGGGCGAAGGACCGGGCCTACGCGGACCTGGTGCCGGTCGAGATGCGGGCGATGCCGGGCGCGCTGGACCTGGTGGAGGGGCTGGGCCGGGCGGGCGTGCCGATGGCGGTGGCGTCGTCGTCCTTCCGGGCGGACGTGGAATCGTGCCTGCGGCAGGTCGGCCTGGACGCGCTGCTGGCGAAGGTGTCGCCCGGGGACGAGGTGCCGCGCACGAAGCCCTGGCCGGACGTGTACCTGCGGGCGGCCGGGCTGCTGGGGCTGCCGCCGGCGCGCTGCATCGCGATGGAGGACGCTGCGGCGGGCGTGCAGGCCGCGAAGGCCGCCGGGATGCGGTGCATCGCCGTGCCGAACCGCTACACCCGTAGGCACGACTTCGCGGCCGCGGACGTCGTGCTGGACGGCCTGCCGGACGTGACGCTGGAACTGCTGGAATCTTTGGCCCTGTAGGGCGGGGGCCCCGTCCCCCGCCTGCCCGGACATCCGCCAGGTTCCTACCCGAGCGCGATCAGCACGACCACCTGCGCCAGCACCACGCGCAGCAGCATCGTCAGGGGATAGACGGTTGCATAGGCCACCGACGGGGAGTCGTCGCCCACCAGGTCGGTGGCGTAGGCCAGCGCGGGCGGGTCGGTCATGCTGCCCGACAGCAGGCCGCACAGCGACACGTAGTCCAGTTTCTTCCACCAGCGGCCCAGGAAGCCGATCGTCAGCAGCGGCAGCAGCGTGATCAGCGACGCGAGGCCCATCCACTTCAGGCCGTCCCCGCCGGTCAGGACCTCGACGAACCGCTCGCCGGACTTCAGGCCGACGCAGGCCAGGAAAAGCGCGATGCCGAACTCGGCCAGCAGTTTCTTCGCGGCGTTGGGCACGTAGGACAGGAAGGGTCCGATGCGGCCGAACCGGGACAGCAGGATCGCGACCACCAGCGGCCCGCCTGCCAGGCCCAGCCGTACGGGCGCCGGGATGCTGGGCACCGCGACCGGGATGCTGCCGACGATGACGCCCAGCACGATCCCGAAGAAGACCGGGATGATGTGCGGCCGGTCCAGGTTGCTGATCAGGTCGCCCAGTTCCTGCGCGGCCTTGGCGGTCGTCTTGTCGGTGCCGACCAGCATCACGCGGTCGCCGAATTGCAGGCGCAGCCGGCGCGTCGGCGTGAACTCGACGCCGGACCGGATGATGCGCGTCACGATCACGCCAAGGCGATCCTCCAGTTCCAGGTCGTCCAGGTGCTTGTCGGCGATCTCGGGGCGCGTGACCACGACGCGGCGGATGAAGATGTCCGAAGGCATCTTGGGCAACTCGATGTCGCTGTACCGGCCCACGATGGTGCGGAACCGGTCGATGGCCTCGTCGGTGCCGACCACGTGCATCACGTCGCCGGGATCGACGCTGACGTCGTGGCCCGCCAGCATCTGCGTGCCGGCATGGAAGACGCGGGTTGCGACCACGCTGCCCCCCGTCAGGGCGACGATCTCGTCCACGGTCTTGCCGCGCAGGTTCGGGTTGGTGACCTCGACGTTGCGCGTGTTCAGCGGGCGGGACGCGCGGGTGTGCGCCCTCCGGAACTCCTCGGCCTCCTTCTTGACGTCGATCCGGAAGACCCGGCGCAGCAGCAGCATCGTGACGATGATGCCGATGATGCCGAAGGGGTAGGCCACGGCGTAGGCCATGCCAACGACTTGCGACGCGTCCGGCGGAACGTCGGGCAGGCCCGAGAGCGCCTGCTGGGCGGCGCCGAGGCTGGGCGTGTTGGTGACCGCGCCCGAGAGCATGCCCATCGCGGCCGGGAACTCGACGCCGGCCAGCAGCGCGATGGCGATCGCCACCAGGGTGCCGCCGACGACGATCCCCGCCGCCAGGAGGTTCAGCGTCAGGCCGTCGCGTCGCAGGCTGGAGAAGAAGCCGGGGCCGACCTGGAGGCCGATGGCGTACACGAACAGGATCAGGCCGAACTCGCGGACGAACTCCAGGATCTCGGGCGACAGGGTCAGGCCGAAGTGCCCGAACGCCAGGCCCACGAACAGGACTCCGCCCACCCCCAGGCTGACGCCCGCCACGCGCGCGTGACCGACCGCCAGTCCCAGGCTGATGACCCCGCCCAGGACGGCCACGGCCGCGGCAACCCCGTGCAGCGAAAACCAGTCCACGATGCGTACCTCCGAATCCGGGCGGCGATCCGGCCACGCGACCGGGAACGCCGCGCCTTCTCTAGCGCTTCGTGGATGCCGGGTCAAGGGCGGGTCGCGGGCGCGCGCGAACCCTCAGGACCGTGCCGGACGGCCGGTCCACGGGGCCAGGTGCACGCGCCGGGCCTGGAAGGCGCGCCCCAGCAGGCGCCCCCCCAGTTCGGCAAAGCGGTCGGGATCGTCGGTGGTCCAGAACCCGGTCGTCCGCCCGCGTGCCAGGCGGCGGTCCATCTCGGGGTGCCGCTGCAGCCAGTCCGCCAGGCGCTCCGCCACGATCGGCCCCTGGGACAGGATCTCCACTTCGTCCGGGACGAGGGCCCGGATGCCCGGCAGCAGCAGAGGGTAGTGGGTGCAGGCCAGAAGCAGCCGCGCCGGCGGCCGGGGACGGTCCATCACGGGGTCCAGGTACCGGTGCAGGAACCATTCCACCCCGGGACCTTCCAGTTCGCCAGCCTCGACCAGAGGTACCCACAGCGGGCAGGCCTGCTGGATCAACTGCAGGCCGGGAGCCAGGTGGGCCAGCTCGATGCCGAACGAGTCGGAGTCCACCGTGCCGCGCGTGCCCAGCAAAGCGACGATGCCACGGGCGTCCGACGGGGGGGTGACGCCGGGAAGCGCCCCGGGAGGCAGGCCGGCCAGGGCCTCGACGGACGGTCGCACCACGCCCAGCACGCGGCGGTCGGGCCGGTACGCGGGCAGGTGCCTCTGCTGGATCGTGCGCAGCGCCCGCGAGGACGCCGTGTTGCAGGCCACCACCACCAGCGGGCAGCCGGCGTCGAACAGGGCCTCCACGGCCTCCCGCGTGAAGTCGTGCACCACGTCGAAGCCCCGGTTCCCGTAGGGCGCACGCGCGCTGTCCCCCAGGTACAGGTAGTCGTAGTCGGGCAGCCTCTGCAGCAGCGACGCCAGCACCGTCAGCCCGCCGAACCCGGAATCGAACACCCCGATCCGACCGTCCACGCCGGTCCCTCCTCCCGGCCGATTCTACTCGCATCTGCCCGGAAGCCCCGGGGATTCTTCGGTCCGGTTTGCCTGCCCGGGAGGAATCGGCTAAATAAGGTCCAGGATACCGAATTAGGGGAGGCCCCCTTGAATCCCGTGGTCCACGTGTCCGAGGCGGCCAGCATGGCCCTGCACGCGCTGGTCCTGATGGCGCACCACCCGGATCGCCCGGTGTCCGTCCGCGAGATCGTGCAGCGTTTGCCGGTTTCCGGGGCGCACCTGGCGAAGGTCCTGCAACGCCTGGCCCGCCTGGGCCTGCTGGACTCGCTGCGCGGTCCCCGGGGCGGTTTCCGGCTGGCACGTCCGCCCCACGAGATGACGCTGCTGGAGATCTACGAGGCGGTGGACGGGCCGCTGCGTCCGGGCGGCTGCATGTTCGAGCACCCGGCCTGTCCGGCCGGCGAGTGCCTGTTCGGCGGCGTCCTGGAGCAGGCCACCGCCCAGGTCCGCAGCCGGCTGGCCTCCACGAGGCTGTCCGATCTCCCCCCTGCGAAGGAAGGAGCGAACAGGAATGAAGCGGCCCATCATCCGGATTGACGAGTCCCAATGCGACGGTTGCGGGCTGTGCGTGAACGCCTGCCACGAAGGCGCCATCCGGCTGGTGGACGGGAAGGCGCGCCTGGTGTCCGAGACGTTCTGCGACGGGCTGGGGGCCTGCCTGGGCGAGTGCCCTCAGGGGGCGATCACCATCGAGCATCGCGAGGCGGCGGGGTTCACCGGGCCGGCGCCCGCCGTCGCGGCCCGGGCGGCTTTCGAGAAGGCGATGTCCCGTGCCGAGGGGCTGCACGTGGCGCCGGCGGGGGGATGCCCGGGCTCGGCGATGCGGGACCTGCGGCCGGCCGCGGGCGGGACGAGGCCGGCCGTCCCCTCGAAGACCGTGGACGCCGCCCCGGTCGCGTCGCGCCTGTCCCACTGGCCGGTCCAGCTGATGCTGGTGCCGCCGGGGGCGCCGTTCCTGAAGGGGGCCGACCTGGTGGTCTGCGCCGACTGCGTGCCGTTCGCGGTACCGGACCTCCACGCACGCTACCTGGACGGGCGCTCGATCGTGGTGGGATGCCCGAAACTGGACGACCTGCCGCACTACCGGGAGAAGCTGGTGGACCTGATCGCGGAGGCCGGGCCGGCCTCGATCACGGTGGTGCGGATGGAGGTGCCCTGCTGCGGAGGGATCTCGCGGGCCGTGACCGACGCGCGCGACGCCGTGGCGCCCGGGTTGCCGGTGGAGGTCCACACCGTGGGTGTCCGGGGGGCGATCACGCGGCAGGTGCTGTGACCGGAGGGGGAGCCGACCGCGGGTTCAGGGCTGAAGGCCTTCGGGCGGCGGTGCGACCACCTCGATCGGGCGGCCGTCGCGGGCCGGGAAGGCCAGCCTCCACGCGTGCAGCAGGTATCCCCCGTCGCCGGGCCTCGCGGGCCGCTCCCCGGGACCGGGCAGCCTCGGATGGCCGCCCGGGCCGTACAGCGGGTCTCCCGCCAGCGGGTACCCGGCGTGGGCCAGGTGCACGCGGATCTGCTGGCTGCGGCCGGTCGTGATGCGGACCTCCGCCACCGATTCGCCGGTTTCCGGGTCGCGAAGCCGCACGGTGACCTCGGTGTGGGCCGGCCGTCCGTCCGCGGCCACGCCCGACACGAACCCCAGCGGCGGGAAGGACACGCGCCCGATCGGGGCGTCGATCACGAACCGTTCGGGGAGGTCGATGCCCGTCAACCTCGCCAGGTAGGTCTTCGCCACCTTCCGTTTCGCGAAGGCCGCGCACAGGCGGCGCGCGGCGTCCGCGTTCAATGCCAGGGCGATCGCCCCGGAAGTCCCGCGGTCCAGCCGGTGGACCGTCCGGACCCCGTCCCCGAAGTCGCGTCGCGCCAGGGCCAGCAGGGTGCGATCCTGGCACCCGGCACCCGGCAGCACGGGCAGCCCGGCCGGCTTGTGCAGCACCAGCACGTCGTCGTCCCGGTACAGCACGGGCGCGTCCAGCGGGACGTCGGGCTCCTGCCACGGCGGCCGCCGGTACTCCAGTCGGTCCCCGGCGCGCACCCGGTCGTCGCAGCCCAGCACGGCCCCGCCGCGCGTCACCCGGCCCGCCTCGATGCGGTCCCGCCACTCGTCCCGGGCGGCCCGCAGGTGCCGACCGGCGTAGTACGCCAGCACGGTCCGGCCGTCGTCCTGGGGGCGGACGCGATCGACGAAGGTGTATCCGGAGTTGGTCATCGCGGCGGTCAGGTCACGCGGTCGCCGGGCTTCGCGTCCCCGGCGACCGTGGCCACGAACAGGCCGGTCTCGGGTTCGCCGGCAGCCAGGCACATGCCCTCCGACGTCCCGAACTTCATCTCGCGCGGCTTCAGGTTCGCCACGACCAGCACGCGGGTCCCCACCAGCACGGCCGGGTCCGGGTAGGCCGACCGGATGCCCGCGAAGACGTTGCGGGGGCGTGCCTCGCCCAGGTCCACGGACAGCCGGATCAGCTTCTTCGCGCCCTCGACGGGGCCGGCCTCGCGCACGAGGCCGACGCGCAGGTCGATCCTGGCGAAGTCGTCGATCGTGATCTCGGGCAGCAGGGGCTTCAGGTCCGTGCGCGCCTCGCCGGAAGCGGGGGCAGGGAAGGGCGCCGTGGCAAGGGGCACCGCCTGGGCCGCCACCGGTGCGGGCTTCGCCTTCGCGGCCCCGCCCCCGGCCTTCTTCTCGACCTTCGCCCAGGAGTCCTTCAGGCCGACGGTGCGGTTGAACACCGGGTGGCCCTCCGCGTGGTCCTTCGCGTCCGCGCAGAAGTACCCGGTGCGTTCGAACTGGAACCGGTCGCCCGGCCGGGCCTTGGCCAGCGAGGGCTCGATCTTGCAGCCGGGCAGCACGGCCAGGCTGTCGGGGTTCAGCACGTCCAGGAACGTCTGCCCCTCCGGCAGGTCCGACGGGTTCTCCACGGTGAACAGCCGGTCGTACAGGCGGACCTCGGCGTCCACCGCGTGCGTCGCGGACACCCAGTGGATCGTGCCCTTGACGGTCCTCCCTTCCGGGTGGTTGCCGCCGCGGCTGCCCGGCAGCATCTCGGCACGGATCCGGACGACCTCGCCCGTGACCGGGTCCTTGTCGGCCCCGACGCACTTCACGATCGCCGCGTACCGCAGGCGCACCTCGGCGCCGGGCGCCAGCCGGAACCAGCCCTTGGGCGCCTCCTCGCGGTAGTCGTCCCTTTCCACGTAGATCGTCCGGGTGAACGGCAGCCGCCGCGTGCCGCGCGCCGCGTCGTCCGGGTGGTTCGGCACCTCCAGCCAGTCGGTGTCCGCACCCTCCCAGTTCACGATCTCCAGCGGGACCGGCCGCAGCACCGCCAGCGAGCGCGTCGCACGCTTCTCCAGGTCCTCGCGGACCGCGTGCTCCAGCAGCGCGACGTCCACCACGCTGTCGTTCTTGGCCACGCCGATCCGGTCGCAGAACGCCCGGATCGCCTCGGGCGTGAAGCCGCGTCGCCGCAGGCCGGCCAGCGTCGGCATCCGGGGGTCGTCCCAGCCGCCGACCCGCCCCTGCTGCACCAGTTGCAGCAGCTTGCGCTTGCTCATGACGGTGTAGGTCAGGTTCAGCCGCGCGAACTCGATCTGGCGGGACGGGAACGCGTCGCACTGCCGGATGAACCAGTCGTACAGCGGCCGGTGCGCCTCGAACTCCAGCGTGCAGATGCTGTAGGTGATCTTCTCCAGCGAGTCCGACAGCGGGTGGGCGAAGTCGTACATCGGGTAGATGCACCACTCGTCGCCCGTCCGGTGATGGTGCGCGTGCTTGATGCGGTACAGCAGCGGGTCCCGCAGGTTCATGTTCTGGCTGTCCAGGTCGATCTTCGCCCGCAGCACCTTCGACCCGTCCGGGAACTCGCCCGCGCGCATGCGCCGGAACAGGTCCAGGTTCTCGGCCGGCATCCGGTCGCGATAGGGGCTGGGCACGCCCTTCTTGTAGAAGTTGCCGCGGTACTCGCGGATCTGGTCCTCGGCCAGGTCGTCCACGTACGCCAGTCCCTTCTCGATCAGGTGCTCGGCGAAACGATAGACCTGCTCGAAGTAGTCGGACGCGTAGTGCAGGCCGGCCCACTGGAAGCCCAGCCACCGGATGTCCTCCTCGATCGCCTCGACGTACTCGACGTCCTCGACGACGGGGTTCGTATCGTCGTATCGCAGGTTGCAGGTGCCGCCGTACTGCTGTGCGACGCCGAAATCGATGCAGATGGCCTTGGCATGGCCGATGTGCAGGTAGCCGTTCGGTTCCGGCGGGAAGCGCGTCGCGACGCGGCCGGCGTTCTTGCCGGTTCGGAGGTCTTCCTCGACGATCTCGCGGATGAAGTCGGAATCACCCATTGCAACCTCGTGTGAGGGCCCGGAAAGACCGGCGTACTTTACTCCCACGAGGTCGTTCGGGCAACGGTCGGGGGGCGGGCCGGGAAGCCGCCTCAGGCGCGTCGCGCGGCCAGGAAGAACTCGTCCAGGGCGGGGTCGGAATAGGCGCGTTCCCAGGCGTCGTCGTGGCCGGCGTCCGGATACAAGGTGAAGGCGACGTCGCCGCCCGCGGCGCGCAGGGCCTCGACCATCGCGACGGATTCCCAGGCGAGCACCTGGAGGTCGCGCGCGCCGTGGTAGACCCGGCAGGGCAGGTCCCGCAGGAGGGCGGCGCGGGAGGGATCGCCGCCGCCGCAGACCGTCGCGAGCGCCGCGAAACGGCGCGGGCGGTACATGGCCAGCCTCCAGGCGGCCTCGGCTCCCAGGCTGAGGCCGGTGACGCTGACGCGCTCGGGGGTGACCGGCAGGGTCTCGATCGCGTGCGACAGCAGGGCATCCAGGGCGCGCACGGACCAGCGGCGCCCGCCGGGGAGCTGCGGTGCCAGCAGCACGTAGGGGAGGTCGGCCCCTTCCCGGACGCGTCGTGGCGGGCCGTGCCGTGCGACCTTCCACGCATCGCTGCCGCGCTCGTCGGACCCGTGGAGGAACAGGACCAGCGGCAGCCGGCGGGACCTCGCGCCACGACCGCGCGCCGGGACGTGCACCAGGTATCGATACCCCGTGCGCCCCTCCTCGCCGAACGTCCCTTCGCGAAGCACCGTCCCCTCCCGGCGTCCCCTTCCTCACGGACCGCGGCGGCCGCGGGCCACCTCCACGGCCACCTGCACGATCCGCCGGGCCACGTCCCGGACGACCGCGTCCGGGATGCCGTCGGGGTGCTGGCTGGCCAGCCTCAGGTCGCACATGTCGTTGACGTAGTCGACCGCGACCAGGCGCCCGTCGGGGCTCTGCGCGATCTCCGTCGAGAACAGCGCCATCCCGGCGACGCGCGCCACCGCCTCGGCCAGCGCGGCGATGCCCTCGAAGCACGACGCGGCCAGGTCGTCGGGGCGCGGCAGCGCGTAGTGGCGCGTGACCGGGTCCCAGAAGCAGGGGTGCACCTCGCCCAGGCAGTACAGGGCCCGGAAGTACGCGGGACGCCCGCCGAACTCGGCCGTGCGGATGAACTCCTGCAGCAGGTGGGCCTCGGCCGGTCGTTCGGCGCGTGCCCGGTCGACGTCGTCCTCGCGGGTCGCGTCCAGCACCACGCCCTCGCCGCCGGCGCCGTGGGCGGGCTTGATCACGAAGGGCGCGCCGATGCGGGGCAACTGGTCCCGGGGCCAGCCGGGGGCGTCCTCCAGCGCGGGGGCCACGACGGTCCAGGGCACCTCGACGCCCACGGACATCAGGGCCAGGTGCATCCGGACCTTGTCCACCGCGGCGGGCACGCGGTCCGGGTCGTTCAGGACCACCGCGCCCCGGCGGCGGGCCAGGATCGCGATGTCGGCGGCCTCCGGCAGCACGTCGGACGCCCGGTCCAGGACCACGGCCGGCGCGCGGGACATCGAGCGGATCCTGTCCAGGGCGGTCCGTGCCTCCTGCGGGCCGATGCTGGTCATGGACAGCCCGGCCGCCCGGGCAGAGGACGCCACAGCCTCCACGAACGGGGCGTCGAAAGGCCACTCCCAGAGGATCCACAGGTCGGTCACCGGTCGGGCTCCCGGGATTCGCGTACGCGTATGGTAGCGCGCCTTCCCGGCGCGGGCGGCTATACTTCCGGACAGGCCCGTGCCGGGGGCTCCCTTGCCGATGCAGCCGGAACCGTCGCCCGCGCCCGGCGATGCCGCCCGGCCGGTCGTCCGCAGGGTCGCCTGCCGGGATGCCCTGTCGCGGTGCGGCATCCCCGGGCTGGACTACGCCCTGAACCCGTACGTCGGGTGCGCCCACGCCTGCGCCTACTGCTATGCCTCGTTCATGAAGCGCTTCACCGGTCACGAGGAGCCGTGGGGGACGTTCGTGGACGTCAAGGAGAACCTGGAGGCGGCGCTGGCGAGGCAGCTTCGCCGGCTGCGCCCGGGGGTCGTGACGATGTCCTCGGTCACGGACGCCTGGCAGCCGCTGGAGGCCATCGAGCGAAAGTCGCGGGCCTGCCTGCGCCTGCTGGCCGAGTCGCCGATGACCTTGTCGATCCTGACGAAGTCGGACCGGGTGGTCCGGGACCTCCCGCTGCTGCTGGCCTTCCATGACCTCTTCGGGGAGCCCCGGGTGAAGGTCGGATTCTCGATTGCCACACTTTCGGACGAGATGGCGTCCTGGCTGGAGCCGGGTGCGCCGCCTCCCTCGCGCCGCCTGGCGGCGCTGCGCGCGCTGTCCGAGGCCGGCATCCCGACGTGGGTGTTCATCGCGCCGGTGCTGCCGGGGCTGGCCGACTCGCCGGGCGACCTGGAGGCCCTGGCGCGGGAGGCCCGGCGATGCGGGGCCAGGGAGGTGCAGGCGGACCCGATGAACTTCTACCCGGCCGCCCGGCAGGCCATGGAGGCCCTGATCGCCCGGCACCGTCCCGGGGTGCTGCCCGCCTGGAGGGAGGCTGCCGCGCGTGCCGGCGACTGGCGCCGGCAGGTCCGGAACCTCGAACCCTGAGCGACGTGCGTTGCCCGGAATCGCCGGGCGCGCTCCCTGCATGACTTCCCCCCCACAACCCGGAACCGATCGGGCATCCCGGGCAGGGAAATGCTAGGCTCGCCGGACCCGGTGACGCAGCAGCGAACCCCGCGTCCCTCCGCCCGCGTCTTCGAAGACATCTGCCGTGCGAACGGCCTGTAGCAAGGGCGGGGGCCCCGTTCTCCGGCCGCGGGATCCATCGTCCTGGAACGGCGGGGCACGGGGGCCCCGCCCTACAAGCCGCCCGCTGTAGGGCGGGGGCCCTGTCCCCCGCCATCGCAGGTATCGGGCCCCGCCCCCCGGGGACACGCGATGAACGCGGGTTCTGCCTGTTCCTGTAGGGCGGGGGCCCCGTTCTCCGCCCCGGGGTTCCCCCGATCACGGACGAAGGATTCCCCTTGCCACCTCGTCCGCGATAGGATCGGGCCCCGGCACGCGAGAGGTACCGATGGACGCCGCGTTGAGGACCTTCCTGGACGGACTGATCGACCATGCCGGGCTGTTCCCGCCGGCCGCCCTGGAACTGGGGCGCGCCGTCACGGACTACGTCCGGCATCGCGACGGCCCGGACGCCTTCCTGCTGGGACGCTTCGTCGTGCCCTGCGGGCGGCTGCCCGAGGCACGGACCTTGGCGCAGGACTTCCCGGCGAAGGACGGGCGGCCCTGGCGGTTCGCAGCCCTGGTCGGGGGCGGCGAGTCCGAGACCGACGTGCTGGGCCGCCTGCGCGCGGAAGGCGACATCCTGGCGTCCATCCGGGGGCGTGGCGGCGTCCCGCGCCCGTTCGTGATCGAGGCGCTGGAGAGCCGTCTTCCCGGCGACGTCCTGTCGTCGGGCAAGCCCGAGCGCGTCCGGTCCTTCGTGGTGCGCGCGCTGGAGACCCTGGAGGACTCGGTGCCCTCGACCATCGAGATGTACGTCGAGGGTACTCCGGGCGAGGGCGAGGCCGCCATCGACCGTGCGATTGTGGAGGGGCTGGCGGGCGTCGGGGGATCCGCCCGGCTGGGCATCAAGCTGAGGTGCGGCGGCATGGACGAAGCCTCGTTCCCGCCGGTCTCCCGGGTGGCGCGGGTCCTGGCGGACTGCAAGGCGCTGGGGGTGCCGGTGAAGTTCACGGGAGGCTTGCACTGGCCGCTGCGCCGCACCGTCAACGGGCAGGTCTACCACGGCTTCGTCAACGTCCTGGGCGCCGCCATCCTGGTCCACGCCGGGGTGCTGGCAGGCAGCGACATCACGGCCTGCGTGGCCGAGACCGAACCCGCGGCCTTCTCGTTCTCCGACGGCGTCTTCTCGTGGCGGGCCCGCCGCGCACCGGTGAACGCCGTCCTGAAGGCGCGTCGCGCCATGGTGGTCGGCTTCGCGTCGTCCTTCGTCGACCAGCCCGCGAAGGGGATGCGATCCCTGGGATGGTGGCCCGAGGGCTGAGCCCGGGCCGGCCCGTCACCGCGTGCGAACGCCGCCCGCCGTTTCCTGCAGCGCATCGAGGTCGTCCCTGGTGTTGACGTTGGCCAGCAGGGCCAGGGCGTCGGTGGGTCCGGCCAGGTCCGACAAGGGGACGAACGTCATCCCCGACGGCTGCGTGGCATCCCGCAGCGTTCGCCGTCCCTCTTGCAGGGCCTTCTCCAGGCCCGGAAGGATCTCCCGATCGACGCAGCAGGGCAGGGGGTGCTCGCGGTCCCCGTCCCGGAGGGCCACCCAACGACCGTCCCGCCGGGCCGCCAGTGCGCGCAGGAGGGCTGCCGTCACCCCCGGCATGTCGACCGGCAGGAACACCACGCGCCGTACCGTCGTCGCCCGAAGCACCGCCACGATCCCCCCCAGGGGACCCGCGTCGGGCGTCGCATCGAACACCGGCGTGGCGCCTTCCGTGGCCGTCCCGGGGGCGCCGGCGGCCAGGGACAACAGCACATGCGGCGACACCTCGCGGGCCGTCCGCAGCGCGCGTTCCAGCAGCGTGCACCCCCGCAGCCGCGCGGCACGCTTGTCCGTCCCGAAGCGGGACGAGCGGCCCCCGGCCAGCACCGCCACCGCCAGGTCCTCCGCGTCCGCCGTGTCCCCTTCCCGCCGCATGCCGCCGCCTCGCCGTCCGGCCCGCGCAACGCCCTTCCGCCAACCACGCGATACGGCATCGCCAAGGGTCCGTCAAGAAGCCGCGTCCGTCGCTGGCGCAGCGGCCCGCTGGCGCCCGGGCGCCTGCGGGGCTACCATGGCAGGCATCCCCGGCGGGAGCGTCGAATGATCCGGTTGACGTCCTACGGAGCGGCCCGCGAGGTCACCGGCAGCAAGCACCTGCTGGAGGTCGACGGGACGCGGATCCTGGTCGACTGCGGGATGTTCCAGGGGCGGCGGCAGCAGGCGCGGGATAAGAACCAGGACCTGCCGTTCGACCCTGGATCGCTGACCGCCTGCATCAACACCCACGGCCACCTGGACCACTGCGGGGCCTACCCGCTGCTGGCGAAGCGAGGTTTCCGGGGGACGATCTGGGCGACCGGGGCCACGGCGGACGTGGCCCGGCTGGTGATGGCGGACGCCGCCCGCATCCAGGTCGCCGATGCCCGCTTCCTGGAATGGCACATCTCGAAGAACCCGAACGACCGCCGGCAGGCGTTGCCCCCCCTGTTCGACGAGGAGGATGCGGCCCAGGCGGCGGACCGGTACCAGGCGGTACGCTACCACCAGCCGGTGGCGGTGGCGCGCGGCGTGACGGCGACCTTCCTGGACGCCGGGCACATCCTCGGATCGGCGATCGTGCGCCTGGACGTCGAGGACGCTGGTCGCAAGCGCACGATCGTCTTCACGGGCGACCTGGGTCGCCGCAACACGCCGATCCTGCGCGATCCCGAACCCGCGCCCGACGCGGACTGGCTGGTGTGCGAGTCGACCTACGGCAACCGGCTGCACGACGACATCACGCACGCGCAGGACGAACTGGCCCAGGTCGTCACCGGGACCGCGGCCAAGGGCGGGCGCGTCCTGATCCCGGCCTTCGCGATCGGGCGCACGCAGGAACTGGTCTGGCACATGCACCAGTTGCACGAGTCCGGGCGCATCCCGCCGATTCCCGTCTACGTCGACAGCCCGATGGCGACCTCGGCGACGGAGATCTTCACCCGGCACACCGAGTGCTACGACGAGGAGACCGTCCGGCGGTTCCTGGACCGCGGCGAGAGCCCGTTCCGTTTCAGGGCGCTGAAGTTCCTGGCATCGGCCGAGGAGTCGAAGCGGCTGAACGACATGAGGATGCCGTGCGTCGTGATCGCGGCGTCGGGGATGTGCGAGGGCGGCCGCATCCTGCACCACCTGGTCCGCGGCGTCGGCGACCACCGCAACACGATCCTCATCGTTGGCTACATGGCCCGGCACACGCTGGGCCGGGCGCTGGCCGACCGCAAGGACGAGGTGAGGATCTTCGGCGAGCCGCACCGCGTCGAGGCGCGGGTGAAGATCCTGAACGCCTTCTCGGCCCACGCGGACCGCGACGAGATCGGAGGCTGGGTCGGGGGCATGGACCGGTCTCGCCTGGAGGGGGTGATGCTGGTGCACGGCGAGCCCGAGGCCCAGGATGCGCTCTCCGACCACCTGCGGGGCATCGGGATCCGCTCGGTGCAAGGGATGGAGGCCGGCAGGTCCGTCTGCCTGTGAACGGATCCGGGGAATCGTGGTATATGTCGACCGAACGAACCACAACCAGCGGGGAGCAGCGATGAACACGGCACTCCTGGACCGAGGGCAGGTCATCGAACGGATCCGCGCGGCCAACCCCGACCTGGCCGGCGCGGTGGACCACCCCGAGGCCGAGATGACGCGCGTGCCCGAATCGTTCCTGCCGGCCGGATGGGCACTGGCGCGCATCACGCGCTTCTTCCCGACGCGATCCCTGATCCTGCACGTGCTGGTGGGCCCCGGGGGCGCCGGCGGGCTGGTGACGGGCGACCCCGGGGCCTTCAACCGCATCGTGGCCACGGCGGGGGTGAAGGTCGCGGACGAGGTGATGGCGCTGGAAATCGCGCGCACGTTCATCGAGGCGACGAAGGTGCAGAGCCGCCGGTACCAGTGCATCCAGGTCCCCGGTGAACTGCCCTGGCGGCCCGGCCTGGACGACGAGGAGACCGGGCGGATGGAGGCCGTGCTCCAGCGGGTCCGGGCCTGTCTTACGCCGCGGGTGGACGCCGGGACGGACGGGGGGTACGTAGTGCACCTGGCCGTCGTGTCCGACATGGACCTGGTGCAGGCCGATCTCTCGGTGGCGTCCGGTGGCACCGTCTCGGTGACGCACCGGACCCTCGAGGAGGATCTGCCGTTCACGTACGTGGTCTGACCGGATCCAGGGCTCCTTCCTTTCCGGGGGTGAACGATGCCCACCATCCCCACTATGCCCATACTGAGGGACCCAGAACTCGGAGGACCGAGTGTAGCCCGCGGGGCCACCGGCGGACAGTGAAAAGCGCCGGACGGTGG
>CALJUR010000090.1 GCA_937975765.1 uncultured Myxococcales bacterium | reverse complement strand
CGGTACAGGCGCTCGATCAGCTTCAGCGTGGTCGCGACCTTGCCGAGCCCTTCCGTGGCCAGCAGGTCGCCGCCGTTCATCTTGCGGGAGATCACCAGCGCGTCGACCCGCGCTGCGAACGCGGTGATCGGGTCTTCGAGCTTCACGGTCACCGGGGCGGGCGTCGCCATGATCAGACCTCCATGCCTGCCAGGGCCTCGAAGGACACGTCGCAAGTGCCGTCCGTCGCGGAGTGCTTCGGGGGCTCAGTGACCGAGGCGCCGATGAAGACGTAGTTGCGTCCGTCGGCCATCGACACCTCGAGGACGATGTTCTGGAGCATGCCGAGGGCGGCCACCGAGACGTCGGGGGTGACGATGATCGTGGCGTCGCACTTCGGGGCGACCGGGGTGACCTTGTCGCCGGCGACGCCTCCCAGGCCCGCGAGCTTCTCCCGCTTCTCGTTGCCGATGGCGGGGTCGATCTTCGTGCAGTTGTAGACCTTGCCGTCGGCCCGGAGGCTCCCGCGGCCGGCGAGGGTGATTCCCGTGGGCATGACGCGACCTCCTTACGCCGCCAGGTCGGACGGGCTGTACTGCAGCCGGAACTCCGCGAGCGCGGCGAAGACCATGAGCCCGTTGGCCAGATCGGGCGGGAAGTAGACGTTGACCCTCGTCGGGTCGGTGCCGTCGCGCTCGACCCGCAGCAGCTTTGCGAAGGCCGCGGAGTTCTCGACGATGGCCAGGCGCTCCCACCCCTGGTAGGCCGCGACCAGCGCGTTCTTGATGGCCGACGGCGTCACGACCGGCATGCCGGGGGCGACGGGGGTGCCGTCGTTGACCAGCTTCACGCGCCCGTACTGGTTCGTGACGAGGTTCTCCATCTCGGTCAGCAGGAAGTCGAGCGTGTACGGGGTCGTCACGTCCCGGAACGAGGCGTCGGCCGCGCCGTAGGCGTTCTTCGTGTAGGTCGTCACCGCCCGCTGGATCCGGACGTTGCCGGCCGAGTCGACCATCGGGGTGGTGATCCCGTTCTTCAGGATCAGCTCCCGGTCCGTGTACGTGAACTGGTCGAACGGGTGCGGCGCCAGGATCCCGTTCAGCGTCAGCGTGTTCAGGGGCCGCGCCGGGTCCACCCGCAGGGAGGCCGCCGCCGCGCCGCAGTAGGCCGCCGCGATCTCGCTTGCCGGGTTCGGGCAGCCCTCGATCCCGAAGATCGAGTGGTGCGGGTCGTTCGCCGTGGTGAAGGCCGCTAGGTTCGTCGCCGTATCCGAGAGGGCCGACCAGACCCCTCCGTACAGGCGGCGCGCGTACCCCCACCGGCCGGCGGGGTTGTCCGCGAACTCCAGTTGCCACTTCGTGAGCGCGGGGGACGCGGTGTAGGGGTTGCCGACGAACGAGTAGCGCCGGTCCCCGAGGATCGCGCCGACGCCCGACAGGTCCGGGTCGCCCGCGCCGCTCGTCAGGTGGATGTAGGGCTCGCCCTGGCCGGTCGGCAGTTCGGTGATCGCGATCCCTGCGGGCAGGGCCTCGGAGCCCGCGGCGCCCAGGTAGTTCACGCGGACGTCGATGCTGTTGCCGACCGATCCCTTGTGCCGCGCCGTGAAGGTGACCGTTCCCGCCGAGTTCGACGCCGTCACGGGGAAGGTCGATCCCAGGGCGGCGGCGCCGACTTCGTCCACGCCGAGCGCCGTCTGGATCTTCCCGCCGATGACGGTCGCGGTGTCGCCCGAGGCCACCGGCACCAGCAGGCGCTGCCCGCCCAGGTACAGGGCCAGGATGCCCGCCGCTGACGCGGTGCCCGTGATGTGCAGAACCGCCGACGCTGCCACTCCCGCCACGAGGTCCGCGAGGGGGACGACCCACAGTTCGCAGATCGGGTCGTTCGCGAGGTACGACCGTACCATCCGGGCCAGCATGGATCCCGGCCGGAACAGCGTGTTCGCATGGCCCGACGACAGGAGCCGGATCGGGATGCCCGCCGTGAAGCCGGTCCCGAGGGCCTGGCCCACCAGCAGCGTCGGGCGCGGGGTCGTGCCGCCTGCGGCCTTGGCGTTCGACACCTCGGCGTAGAAGAGCGGCTGCAGCACGTCGTTCGGGATGTAGGTGAAGCTCACCGCCATGGCGCTACTCCTTCGCCTTCCGGGGCGAGGCGGCCGGCGCCGGCTCCGGGGCCGGGTCGCACAGGACCACGTCCCCCTTCACCAAGCGCCGCCACCAGTACGGGTGCTCCACGACGCTCGTCGGCTCGTCGGGGAGGAAGTCGTTCGGAGGCTCGGGGCGCCGCACGCGCACGCCCGGGGCCGGTCGGATGAGCAGCACGCGCGGCTCCATCGTCAGCCCTCCTCGTGGTCGAGCACGGGACGGTTCGAGACGTCCGCGCCCGCGGGCTCCGCGCTGTGCGTGTCCACCCAGACGGAGTCGAGGGGGCCGGGCTCCTCGGCGGGGGCGTACTTCACCGCGTAGTGGACCTCGACGACCACGGCCACGTGGCCCAGGAGGTCCCCGGTCGCGTCGTCGAGTTTCTTGGCGGAATCGACCTTCTCGACCGTGTCGAACGCGCCGACCCACTCCGGGTCGCCCGCGACCGCGTCCAGGATCTGGCCCTCAAGGTTGTCGAGCGCGGCGGCCAGCGCCGCCTCGTCCTCGCCCGCCACGTCCCCGACGATGGCGAGGCGCTCGGTGTGTTTCACGAGGAGCGTGCCGATGCTCCAGCGGTCGTCGGTGCCGCCGAGCGTCGTCACCGTGATCGCGGGCAGTTCCTCGGCCTCGTAGTTCACGCGCCGCGAGTCGAACACCCGGTCGCCCGCCGCGGTCTTGCCGCGCAGGCGTTCGACGAGGTCCGTGCGGATTCCGGTCGGGCTGAGGGTGGGCTTTCCCATGCTACGAGCCCCCCTTCACGAGCCGCAGCTTCACGGAGCCGTACCCGTCGTCCTGGGTGTCCTTGACTCGGTATCGCACCGGCGCGGCGAAGCCCCCGTCCGGGAGCCGCGCCTCGACCGTCAGCACGTCCTTGGTCTTCGGGATGACCGGGATCTGGTCCAGGTCGATGTCCACGACGGGGTCGGTCGAGCAGACCGCCACGCCGCCCTCGCCGTCCGCGACCATCTCCTCGTGGGGGGCATGGAAGATCCCCGGGCATGCGTGCGCGGTCCCGTCCGGGTCGAGCACGACGCGGCAGTCCCACATCTTCTGCCGGATCACCGCTCGTGCCCGGTTCAGGATCGCCGGCCACATACCCGTCACCCGCCGATGAGGAAGAAGTGCTTCGTGGACAGGTCGCCCACGTCCGTCTGCTGGATCTGGTCGTCGACCGTGATCGTCCCTTCGAACTTCGAGCCGTCCGCGGACTCGTCCGTCATGTTCAGGACGAACTCCACGTGCATCCCGACCGTCGCGCCCGGCACCGAGCACGGGCCCGCCCCGTTGCTCCCGGTGAAGACCGCGAGCAGGCCCGGGCCACCACCGCCGCCCAGGCGGGGATCGCTGTCGGTGACGTACTTGTTCGTGCCGCTCGGCGTGCCGTTCGTGCCGGCCAGCGCGTCCTTCTCGTCGGCGCTCGGCAGGTCGTCGTGGGTGTGGCCCGCCGCCGCGAACTCGCTCGCGTGCTGCCCGTCCAGCGTGTCGGCGTTGCCGGCGCTGGTCGCGGAGGTCGCCGTGTCCGCGGAGCCCGCGTGCGTCGCCTCGGCCACCGCGGTCGTGACCTCGCCGCCCTCGTGGGTGTGCCCGCCCGTCTTTACGTGCAGGTGGTCCGCGACCAGGTCGATCGTGGTGCCGTCGGGGTCGTACCCCTCGCCGCCGCCGCCTTCCTCGATGGGCGTCACGAGGACCACCGGCACCGTCGCCGTCCCGGAGGCGGCGTCCTCGGCGGCGATGGCCCGGATCGGGTCGTCCTGCGCGACGGTCGTGAAGACCTTGTTGCCGGCGTCCCAGAACAGCGGGTCGCCCTGGTGGATCTCGACGCTCGCCTTCGAGGCCGAGAAGACCCCCTCGCGGGACACCGAGACGATCGCCCCCTCGGCCGCGTCCGTGATGGCGAAGCCGTGCAGGCCGCCGACCACCACGAACTCCCCGGAGAGCACGCCTCCCGCCGGGGCGACGAGCGAGAGGACCTTCCCGGACTGGATGAAGTTCTGCATCGATCCCTCCTACGCCGCGCCCTTGTTGCGGTAGACGCCGCGGAAATCGCTCCACGCGCAGCCGAAGTCGTGCTCGACCTTGAACTCGAGGCCCTGGTACTCCCAGGACTCGCGGCTCTTGAAGCGAGGCTGCTCCCCGCCCGCGAGGTAGCCCACGACCAGGGACGGGTAGCCGCGCCCGAGCAGGTACCAGGAGGTGTCGCCGTCCAGGCGGGGCTCGACGAGCGGCTGCAGCGAGCGGATCGGGGCCGGCACGACGTCCGCGACCTGGCCCGGCATGATCATCGTGAACAGCTTGTCCACCACGGTCTCGTTGGCCGTGCCGACGATCAGGTGCGTCGGGATGAGGTCGAGGTAGTTCCCGGCCAGGTCCGTCTGCTGCCGCAGGAGCATGCGCCCCTTCGCGATCTCGTCCACGCTCGGCACGCCGCCGCCCGAGGACGTGACGT
>CALJUR010000089.1 GCA_937975765.1 uncultured Myxococcales bacterium | reverse complement strand
GCCGCCTGACTACCCCCCCAAATGGTCATGTGATTTCCGCTCCCGGTAGTAACTGTCTCTTCCACCTCAGTTATACCTTCTTCGGGTGTACTTGATACCGCCAACTGGCAGTGCAACTGAAGACCCAACTGCACCGAGAGGCTTGAGTCGGGCACTGATAGAGGATCCATTCCTTCGCGGAACGGTGCGACAACTTCGGCCGGGCGAGACTCGGCACCGTTGCTGCCTCCTTTTCGGTGACGCCGGAACAGTAGGTTGCCGTTCGTTGGAACGGAGGCCGTGTCCATTGAGCGGCCATCGTCACCAGAAAGCTGTGATGTCACGGAGAATGACGGGTCCTCCTGTGCTGGAACGACGTCTTCGTTTCGATCATTTGAGTTTGGCTGCGAGATGCATCCAACATCTACTACAAGAACCCCAACCAGCAACCAACACCTTCCACCCGACATGAATTGCCTCCAAGATTCATTCCCTACTAATAAGAGACATGAGCGGGGAACTTCATGACAGGAATATTGAGAAGACTGTAAATACCGATAGAAACGAACTGCGAAACCCGCAACGAAAGGCTACAGGACGTTCGCCAGTTGCTCGCGGATGCGCTCCAACTCGGCCCGCGCGTCGACGCAGAGGTGGCTGACCGCCGCGCTGTTCGCCTTGGCCGACGACGTGGACAGTTCCCGCCCCATCTCCTGGCACAGGAAGTCCAGCCGGCGCCCGTGCGGGGGCTCGGTGGCGACCATCGTCGCGAACTGTGCCAGGTGGGCGCGCAGCCGGGACAGCTCCTCGGCGATGTCCAGCCGTTCCGCCATCGACGCCACGGCGTTGGCCAGCGACTGCGCGTCGACCGACAGGTCCGCCGCCTCGGCCAGCGCCTTCGCCCGCGCGATCGCCTTCCCGGTCAGGACCGTCGCCGCCGCGGCCGCCTCCCGCTCGATCGCCTCGACCGACCGCGCGATGGCATCGACGCGCCCGACCACGTCCCGCTCCAGCGCCTGCCCCTCGACCTGCCGCATCGCGTCCAGGGCGGCCAGCGCCCGTTCCAGCCCGGCCATCACCGCGTCCCGCACCGCCTCGTCGGAGGCGTCCACCGTCGCCGCCGCCCGCATCACCTCGGGCGACCCCAGCAGGTACCCCAGCGGCACCTCCGCCGGCACGCCCGCCGCCGCCGCGACCCGCCGCGCCGCGTCCGCCAGGTTCCTCGCCGCGGCCTCGTCCACCTCCATCAGGCGCGCCCCCTTCGACCGGTCGCGCTCGATCGCCACGGCCACGTCCCCGCGTCCGCACGTCGCCTGCACCCGCGACCGGATCGCCGGCTCCAGCGCCGACAACTCCTGCGGCATCCGCACCGCGACCTCGACGTGCCGCCGGTTCACCGACCGCACCGTGCACGCGTAGGCCGCGCCCCCGGCCTCGAACGTCGCCGCCCCGAACCCCGTCATGCTGCGGATCGCCATCTGCCCTCCTGCCCCGTCCGTCCTGCCGCCGCGGGTTGTACCCTCCCGGAGCCCGTCCCGCAACCTCCCGATGCCCCTCGGCCCCCCGGTTTCCCTTTGACATCCCGCCGGGGGCGGTTCTAGGATATGCCGGCCGGGACAGAAGCGGCCAAGAGTTCTTTCCATCGATAGGAGTAACCATGGCCCCTCGTCGGCGGCATACCAAGTTCATCTTCGTGACCGGGGGCGTGGTGTCCTCGATTGGCAAGGGGATCAGCGCCTCCTCGATCGCGGCCTTGATGGAGGCCCGCGGCCTGAAGGTCACCCTGCTGAAGCTGGATCCCTACCTGAACGTCGATCCCGGCACCATGAACCCCTTCCAGCACGGCGAGGTCTTCGTCACGGACGACGGCGCCGAGACCGACCTCGACCTGGGCCACTACGAGCGGTTCACCAGCTCGACGATGGGCCGCCTGAACAACGTCACCTCGGGCCAGATCTACGCCCAGGTCCTGGAACAGGAGCGTCGCGGCGACTTCCTGGGCGGCACCGTCCAGGTCATCCCGCACATCACCGACGAGATCAAGCGCCGCATCCTGGCCGCCGCCGACGGCGTCGACCTCTGCATCGTCGAGGTCGGCGGCACCGTGGGCGACATCGAGAGCCAGCCCTTCCTGGAGACGGTCCGCCAGATGCGCCTGGAACTGGGCCGCGAGAACACCGCCTCGGTCCATGTCACGTACGTGCCCTACATCCGCACCGCCGGCGAGTTGAAGACCAAGCCGACCCAGCACTCCGTGATGGCGCTGCGCCAGATCGGCATCCAGCCCGACATCATCGTGTGCCGCTCCGAGAAGGCGATGCCCCCCGAGGTCAAGCGCAAGATCAGCCTGTTCTGCAGCGTGCCGCCCGAGAACGTCATCGCGGCCGAGGACGCGTCGTCGGTGTACGAGATCCCGCTGCGCTTCCACGCGGAGGGCCTGGACCAGCGGCTGATCGACCAGATGAACATCTGGGCGCGCGAGGCGAACCTGTCCGAGTGGCGCCGCATCGTGGACCGCATCCAGAACGCGGCGCCCGAGGTCCACATCGCCATCGTCGGCAAGTACGTCGACCTGAAGGAATCCTACAAGTCCCTGAACGAGGCCCTGCTGCACGGCGGCATCGCCAACGGCTGCAAGGTCAAGTTGCGCTTCATCGAGGCCGAGGACCTGGAAAAGGCCGAGGACGGCTGCGCGCTGCTGGCCGACGCCGACGGCATCCTGATCCCCGGCGGGTTCGGCCGGCGCGGCACCGAGGGCAAGATCCGCGGCATCCAGTGCGCGCGCGAGGGCGGCATCCCGTTCTTCGGCATCTGCCTGGGCCTGCAGCTGGCGACCATCGAGTTCGCCCGCAACGCCTGCGGCATGCAGGGCGCCAACAGCACCGAGTTCGACGAGGCCACGAAGTACCCGATCGTGGACTTCCTGCCGGAACAGCGCGGCATCACCCAGAAGGGCGCCACGATGCGGCTGGGCGCCTACGAGTGCGAACTGGAGGACGGCAGCCTGGGCGCGTCGCTGTACGGCGCCACGCGGATCCACGAACGCCACCGCCACCGCTACGAGGTCAACAACGAGTTCCTGGCGCCGCTGCTGGAGAAGGGGCTGCGCGTGTCCGGACTGCACACCGGCGAGCGCGCGGCGACCAGCGTGCCGCTGCCGGACGGGCGCAAGGGCCTGGTCGAGGTGATCGAACTGCCCGGCCACCCGTTCTTCATCGCCTGCCAGTTCCATCCCGAATACAAGTCGCGGCCCCGCGCGCCGCACCCGATCTTCGCCGGGTTCATCGGCGCGGCCCTGACGTACCACCAGGCCCGCAAGCCGGGCTGATCGCGTTCTCGCGGTCGAGGAGGAGCCATGCACGACCGACTTCGCTTCCTCGTGGCCCTGGTCCTGGTCGTCGCGGGATGCGGCGGCGGCGTGCCGGAGGTCGATGACGCGTCCCGTCCGAAGGCGCTGCGCATCAGTCCCGGGGTCCTGGTGAAGGACACGATCCAGTCCGGCAGCGACCCGGTGGACTGGAAGGATTTCTCGTACTACCAGGACGTCCGCGCCACCGTCGTGTTCTCGTTCGGCGACCGCTTCACGCCGCACAACGTGCAGGGCGAGATCTCCCTGTACGACTTCGACGGCAACTCGCTGCAGACCCAGCGGATCGTGCCGGGGACGGTGGACTACCCCTTCACCTTCGACGCCCGGAAGGACAAGGACTACTTCTTCCGCGTCGAGGTCCGGAAGGGCAAGGCCGCCTACATGGTCGAGACGCGCGTCGAGCCGCTGGACCCCTGTGCCGCCTGCGAGCCCGGCGCCGCCTGCTGCCCGCCCGTCGGCTGCTGCCCGGCCGGCATGGCCTGCGCAAAGGGGACCTGCGTGCCCGCGGAATGCTCGCCGCCCTGCCGCCGCGGCCAGGTCTGCGAGATGGGCCGCTGCGAGGAGGCCTGCCCGGGCGGGTGCGGGCGGGGCAAGGTGTGCGACGTCGAGGAGCGCCGCTGCATCGCCGTGGAGACGTCGCGTCCGCAGCCGCCCCCCCGTACCGATCCGCGTCCCCGCAGGTGCCAGCCGCCCTGCGCCTCCGGCGAGACCTGCAACCTCGACACCCTGCAGTGCGAAGGCGCTTCCTCGGGGGTCTCGGGCACCGTGCTGGGCGTGGTCGAGGAGGGCAACGGCGTCGTGATCATCATCAATCGCGGCACCGAGGACGGGGTGCGCCGCGGTGCCCAGGGCCGCGTCGCCGGCCAGTCCTTCACGGTCCGCGAGGTGTCCGCGACCCGGTGCAAGGCATTCCTGAAGGTCCAGCCCAGCCAGGTCCCGCTGAAGTCGCGGGTCACTATCGACCGCTGACGCCCGCTCCCCTGCAGGGCGTCCGGTTCGATGCAGGGCGGGGGCCCCGTCCCCCGCCTGCCCTGGCCCTTGCAGGCAGCCGGAATCCGCGGCCTGCAAGGGCAATTCACGGCGTTCCTTCGGAAGCAATCAGGGCACGGGAGCGGGTTCCGGGGCGTCCGGGGCCTTCGCCGGCGGGGTCCCCAGCACGATCTCCTCGGTGGCTGCCACCGCGGCATCGACCAGCGCCTCCACCTCGAACCGCTGCTCGATGGCCAGCGTCGGTTCCAGGCGGGCCGCGGTCTCCGGGTGCGGCGGCACGAACAGGCTGCAGCAGTCCTCGTAGGGCAGGATCGAGGTCTTGTAGGTCCCGATCTGCCGGGCCAGCGCGATCGTCTCCAGCTTGTCGTACGCCAGCAGCGGCCGCAGCACCGGCAGCCCCGCCGCGTCCTCGATCACCGACAGATTGTCCAGGGTCTGGCTGGCCACCTGGCCCAGGTTCTCGCCCGTGACCAGCGCCAGCGCGCCGGCCTGCCGTGCCAGCCGCGTCGCGATCCGCATCATCATGCGCCGGTACAGCACCACCAGCATCCGGCCCGGCGCCCGGTCCCGCAGCGCCGACTGCACCGCCGCGAACGGCACCACCCACAGCCGCATGGACGCCTGGTACTCCGCCAGCATCCCCGCCAGCGTCTCCACCTTGGCCCGGGCCGCCGCCTTCGTGTACGGCGCCGCGTCGAAGTGCACCGCGTCCAGGTCGCACCCGCGGCGCATCATCTGCCAGCCCGCCACCGGCGAGTCGATGCCCCCGGACAGCAGCAGCAGCACCCGCCCGGCCGTCCCCACCGGCAGCCCGCCCGGCCCCTTCGCGGTCCGCACCGACAGCATCGCCGCGCGCGGCAGGATGTGCACCCCGATCGCCACCGCCGGGTCCTTCATCTTCCCGGGCACCTGGTGCTTGACCCACACCAGCGCCCCCAGCCGCCGCGCCAGGTCCATCGAGCACAGCGGGAACTCCTTGTCGGCCCGCGACGCCTCGATCCGGAACGACGGCGCGCCCGCGACGTGCTGGTCGGCGATGCGCATCACCTCGGCCTCGATGACGCCGATCTCGCGCGGCACCATGCGGCACGGCGTCCAGGTCTGCACCCCGAACGTCCGCGCCAGCGCCGTCTCCAGTTCCGGCGTGATCTCGAAGTCCGGCAGGTTCGCGCCCGACCCGTCCTTGTGGATGACCTGCAGGTGGTCGTGTTCCTCGCGCACCCGGTACGGGCCCGCGCGGTGCAGGTTGCGTTCCAGCGATTCCTTCAGGCGGGCCGTGAACCAGGCCTTGCGCCCGCCCTTCAGGAAGACCTCGGCGAAGCGCACGACGACGGCGTTGGTGATCATCGTCAGCCCCGGCGGCGGACGGACGGCGGGAACAGCTCGGACATCGAGGTCCCGTCGTGGATGCACTCGATGGCGCGGGCGAACAGCGGCGACAGGTCCAGCACCTCGAAGCGGTCCTCGTGGCCGGCGATCTTGTCCGCGACCGGTACCGTGTTGCCGACGATGAAGCGCTCGATCGGCGACTTGACCAGCTTCTCGATGGCGTTGCCCGAGAAGACCGGGTGGATCGCCGCAGCCAGCACCTTCCGGGCGCCCACGTCCAGCAGTTTCGTCGCCGCCTCGACCAGCGTCCCGCCGGTCGTGATCTCGTCGTCCACGATCAGGCACGGGCGCCCCTTCACGTCGCCGATGACCTGGCGCACCACGGGCTTCTCGCTGTGGTCCGTGCGGGCCTTGTCCATGATCGCGACGGGCATCCGCAGCTCGTCCGCGTAGTACGAGAACGCCTTGGCCGCGCCCGCGTCGCCGAACACCAGCACCCAGTCCTCCTTCGACTCCTGCCGGAACAGGACGTTGTTGAAGTACTGGAAGAAGATCGGCGCCGCCAGCAACTGGTCCATCGGGATCCGGAAGAACCCCATGATCTGCGGCGAGTGCAGGTTCATCGACAGGACCCGGTGCGCGCCCGCGGTCTGCAGCAGGTCCGCCACCAGGCGCGCCGCCACGCTGATGCGCGGTTCGTCCTTCTTGTCCGATCGGCAGTACGGGTAGTAGGGCAGGACCGCCGTGATCCGCGCCGCGCTGGCGTACTTCAGCGCGTCGATGAAGATCAGCAGTTCCACCAGGTTGTCGTTCACGGGGTTCGAGGACGTCTGGATGACGAAGACGTCCTTCTCGCGGACGTTGTCCTGCAGCCGGACCATGATGTTCTCGTTCGAGAACTTCAGCGTCTCGCTGCGGCCCAGCGGCTTGCCCAGCTGGTTCGCAACGCGCTGGGACAGGTCCGGGTGGGACGATCCGGAAAAGACGATCATGTCGGCCTTCACGAGATGCCTCCGAGCCAGCGGGGTGCCGCCAAGGCGCCGCCTTTATAGACCCGTACCCTCCTTCCGTCAACCGACGGGACGCACCCCGCCGGTGGAAGGCCATCCGGCAGAGGGATCGGACAGGGGATGGGAGGCCGGGGCCGTCAGCAGCCCGGGATGGTCTCGTGCGTGCACTCGCCGGTGAACGGATCGCAGGTGTCCGTCGTGCAGGCGTTGTTGTCGTTGCACTTGCCGCCGCAGGACACCAGGCACTCGCCCGTTCCCAGGTCGCAGGTCGCCACGGCGCACAGGTTGGTGACCGTGCAGTCCGAGTCCCTCGTGCAGGCGAACTCCGAGCAGGACGGCTCGGCCGTGTTCCTGGCCGGCAGGTTGACGCAGCCGCTGCAGGCCGTATCGCAGTAGTCCTGCGTGCACGGGTTGAAGTCCGAGCACTGCAGGGCGTCGTACTTGCAGGTGGGCGTCGCCCCGCTGAAGTCGCAGGAATCGACCGAGCACGGGTTCGAGTCGTCGCAGTCCGCCGGGCCGGTGCAGCACTTCGGGATCGGCGTGAACGTGCACTCGCCGGTGCCGAGGTCGCAGGCGTCCAGGGTGCACACGTTGGTGTCCACGCAGACGATCGGCGTGTAGGTGCACGTCCGGGTGTTGGTGTTGCAGGTGTCGGTCGTGCACAGGCTGCCGTCGTTGCAGTTCGCGTTCTCGGTGCAGCAGTCGGGGAGCAGCGTGTGGCTGCACTCGCCGGTCTGGGCATCGCACGCGTCGGTGGTGCACGGGTTGTCGTCGTTGCACGACTTGTCCGGATGCAGGCAGTTCTTGGTGGCCGGGTCGCAGACGTCCAGCGTGCACAGGTTGCCGTCGTCCGTGCAGTTCGACACGTAGTCGCACACGCCGGTCAGCGGGTTGCAGGCATCGTCCGTGCAGTCGAGGCCGTCGTCGCACGGGATCGGGGTGTGCGAGCACAGCTTGACCGTGGTCCCGGCCGCCGTCAGGCACTGGTCGTTCGTGCACAGCAGGCCGTCGTTGCACTCGGCGTCGCTGGCGCACTGCTGGCAGCCGGCTCCGGACTGGAAGGTGTAGCTGCACAGGCCGGTCGCCGGGGTGCAGGTGTCCTTCGTGCAGGGGTTCTGGTCGTTGCACGTGTTGGTCACCAGCACGCAGTTGCCCGTGGGCTCCTGGCACTGGTAGGTCTTGCACAGGTCGTCCGGCGGGTTGTCCGGGCAGCGCTTGTCCTCGTGCACGCAGCCGTCGGTCGTGTCGCACGAGTCGGTGGTGCAGGCCAGGCCGTCGTCGCAGTTCACCGTGGTGTTGACCTTGCACTGCGGCTCCGGCGGCTCGACCCCGGCGGTCGGCTCGCGGCACGTGACGATCGTGCAGGCGTCCGGCGGCGTGCACTCCACGGGCGTGTTGCCGCAGATGCCCGTCAGCGGGTCGCACGCGTCGGTGGTGCAGTACTTGTCGTCGTTGCAGCCGATCGGCAGGTGCTCGCACGTCCCGTCGG
Organism: uncultured Myxococcales bacterium; assembly: GCA_937975765.1. Lineage (GTDB taxonomy): Bacteria > Myxococcota_A > UBA9042 > DTJE01 > DTJE01 > CAIZWN01. Next base: position 10,625 of record CALJUR010000089.1, on the reverse strand, counting down.
TGCAGGTGTCGCCCGTGCACAGGTCGCCGTCGTCGCAGTCGAGCCTGTCGTAGTAGCAGATGCCCAGGATCAGGTCGCACCGGGCCGTCGTGCAGGCATCGGGCGCCGCCGGGCAGGGCTTCGTCTCCGAGCAATCCACGCAGGTGTCGTTCGGCGTGTAGACGCAGCCCAGGGCCATGTCGCAGGTGTCCGTGGTGCAGTCGTTCTGGTCGTTGCAATAGACCTGCTGCACCTCGCACGTCCCGGTTGCCGGCATGCACTCCCGCACGTGGCAGGCGTCGGGAGCCCCCGTGCAGACGACGGGCTGGAACTCGCACAGGCCCGTATCGGGGTTGCAGAGGTCGGTGGTGCACAGGTCGCCGTCGTCGCACGCCTTGTACTTCGGCAGGCAGCCGCCGGCCACCGGGTCGCAGACGTCGTCCGTGCAGAGGTTCCCGTCGTCCGCGCACACCAGCGGCTGGTAGTTCTCGCACGCGCCGGTGGAGGGGTTGCAGGTGCCCTTCAGGCAGGGGTTCGCCTCGTCGATGCACCGGTTCACGATGTACGTGCAGATGCCCAGGGTCGTGTCGCAGGTGTCATCCACGCACGGGTCGGAGGCCGCCGGGCACGGCTTCGAGGCCGAGCACGTGATGCACGACGAGTAGTTGTGCTGGCAGACGCCCGTGGACGGGACGCAGGAGTCGACCGAGCAGTCGATCCCGTCGTCGCAGGTAATGGTGTTGTATACGCACACGCCCAGCCGCGGGTCGCAGGAGTCGTTCGTGCAGAGGTTGTTGTCCTCGCACTTGTCCGTGTGCGAACAGAAGCCCGTCAGCGGGTCGCAGAGGTCGTTCGTGCACAGGTTGCCATCGTCGCAGGAGCCCAGCAGGTACACGCAGCCCAGCACCGGGTCGCAGGACTCGCGGGTGCACATGTTGTTGTCGTCGCAGTTGATCGAGATGTACTGACAGCCCCACGAGTTGCAGTAGTCGGTGGTGCACTTGCTGTTGTCGTCGCAGACCACCGGCGTGTAGACGCACTGGCCGTTGTCCTCGTTGCACGCGTCGTCGGTGCACGGATCCTGGTCGCGGCACGTGATGGGCAGGTAGAAGCAGCCGCCCTCCAGCGCCGGGCTGCACAGGTTGTCGGTGCACTTGTCGAAGTCGTCGCACGTGATGCTGTCGTGCTTGCATTTGCCCGTACCGGCGTCGCACGCGTCGATCGTGCACTCGTTGTTGTCGTCGCAGTCGACGTCCGGATAGCTGCACGCGCCGGTGACGAGGTCGCACACGTCGACCGTGCAGTTGTCGCCGTCGACGCACTTCGGGGCGTTGACGCACAAGCCCGTGGCCTCGTTGCACGAGTCGTCGGTGCAGATGCTGAAGTCGTTGCAGTTCTTCACGACGTGCTCGCACCGGTGCGTGCTGTCGTTGCAGACCTCGTCCGTGCACTTCACGCCGTCGTCCGGGCACTCGGCGTCCACCTGGCAGGCGATGCAGGGCACCACCGGCGTGTACACGCAGCCGACGCCCTCCACGCAGGCGTCGTCCGTGCAGAAGTCCTCGTCCATGCAGACCGTCTCGCGGGACCCGCAGAAGCCGGTCAGCGGGTTGCAGAAGTCGTCCGTGCACAGGTTGTCGTCGCTGCAGTCCTTCTCGATGTTGTCGCACAGGCCGGTCGTCGAGTTGCAGGAGTCGGCGGTGCACAGGTTGTTGTCGTCGCACTGGATGTCCGTGAAGATGCACTCGCCGGTCGTCGGGTCGCAGAGGTCCTGAGTGCACGCCAGTTCGTCGTCGCAGACCACGTCCGGGAACGAGCACTCGAAGGTGACCGGGTCGCAGATGTTCTTCTTGCAGCGGTCCGGCTGGTCGCACTTCGGCGGGTTCTCGCACAGGCCGGTACCCGGGTTGCAGAAGTCCAGCGTGCAGCCGTTGTCGTCCGAGCAGTCGACCTTGGAGTCGTGCTTGCACACGCCATCGACGCAGTAGTCGGTGGTGCAGGCGTCGCCGTCGTCGCAGTTCTTCAGCGGGTACAGGCACTCGCCCGTCGCGAAACTGCACGTCTCGTCGGTGCAGGGATCGGAGTCCACGCACCGGATGATGTTCAGGCAGCCGACGGCCGGGTCGCACGAGTCGTTCGTGCAGATCGTGCCGTCGTCGCAGTTCTTCGGCGGGTGGAAGCACTGGCCGTTGGACGGCTCGCACTGGTCCTCGGTGCACAGGTTGCCGTCGGTGCAATCCTTGGTGGTGTAGGTGCATCCGACCACCGAGTCGCACGCCTCCCAGATCTTGCACTTGTCGCCGTCGTTGCACACGACCGGCAGGTGGTAGCAGACCCCCAGCATCACGTCGCAGGAGTCCACCGTGCAGGCGTCGTCGTCGTTGCACAGCGGGTCCATCGGCAGCGAGCAGTCGTCGCAGTCCGGCACCTTCTCGTACGAGCAGGCGCCGGTCTCCGGGTCGCAGGAGTCGATCGTGCAGTTGCTCTTGTCGTCGCAGGCCTGGTTGAAGTCGGTCTTGTTCACGATCGAGCACGAACCGTCCGACGTCTCGCAGATGCCGATGCGGCACTTGTTGTTCGGGTCGTCCGGGCAGGTCTTCGGAACGAACTTGCACTGGCCGTCCGCCGGGTCGCAGGAGTCGAGGGTGCAGCCCTGGCCGTCCGAGCAGTACAGTTCGTCGTGCGTGCACGATCCGTCGCCGGTGTTGCACCAGTCCCGCGTGCACAGGTTGCCGTCGTCGCAGTTCTTCGGGGTGAACCGGCACTGGCCGGTCGCCTCGACGCACTCGTCGATCGTGCAGCCGTTGCCGTCGATGCACTCGATCGTGCTGAACACGCAGTCGCCCGTCAGCGGGTTGCAGATGTCGCGGGTGCAGTTCAGGCTGTCGTTGCAGACCTTCGGCGTGTACCTGCAGCCGATGGCCGGATCGCAGTCCTCGGCCGTGCACAGGTCGCCGTCATCGCACGAGATCGGCGTGTTGGTGCAGGCGCCGGTGCCCGCCACGCAGGAGTCGTTCGTGCACCAGTCGTCGTCGCTGCAGTCCTTCGGCGTGACCTGGCAACGTCCGGTGCCCGGGTTGCACGAGTCCACCGTGCACGGGTCCCCGTCCTCGTCCGGGCAGGTTCTCGGCAGGTGGTTGACCTGGCCGGTGACCGGGTCGCACGAGTCCGTCGTGCAGGCGTTGCCGTCGTCGATGTCCACCGGGATGAACACGCACTCCACGGTCGCCGGGTCGCATCCGTCCACCGTGCAGGGGTTGTTGTCGTTGCACGGCTTGTCGATGTTCAGGCACTGCCCGGTCAGCGGGTTGCAGGTGTCGGTCGTGCAGGGATTGGCGTCATCGCAGGTCTTGCCCTTGTGGAAGCAGGTGCCGTCGCCCGAATCGCAGGTGTCCACCGTGCAGGGGTCGCCGTCGCTGCAGTCCTTGGCATAGTGGCGGACATACCCGGTGACCGCGTCGCACTCGTCCACGGTGCAGGCGTTCTGGTCGTCGATCACCTTCGGCGTGAACTCGCACTCGCCGCTGGAGAAGTTGCAACTGTCCATCGTGCACGGGTCGCTGTCGCGGCAGACCTTCGCGACGTGCAGGCAGCGCCCGGTGGCCGGGTCGCACGAGTCCGTCGTGCAGTTGTCGCCGTCCTCGCAGTCCAGCGGCGTCACCGGCGTGTTCACGCAGCCGGCGCCCGTGCGGCACTCGTCCTTCGTGCACGGGTCGTCGTCCACGCAGTTCTTCGGCGTGAAGACGCACTGGCCGGTCCGGGTGTCGCACTCGTCCGTCGTGCAGTTGCTGCCGTCGTTGCAGGTGCGCGGCGTGTGCGTGCAGGTGCCGGTGGCCGCGTCGCACAGGTCGGAGGTGCAGGGGTTGCCGTCCTCGCAGTTCCTCGGCGTGTGCATGCAGGTGCCCGATCCACCGTCGCAGGTGTCCACGGTGCACTTGTTGGCGTCGTCGCAGGACTTGCTGGTCCAGCTGCACTTGCCGCCGGAGCACTTGTCCGTCGTGCACAGGTTCTGATCGTTGCAGTCGGCGACGCCCGTGCAGGTGCCCGTCGGCCGGTAGACGCAGCCCACTTCGGGCAGGCACAGGTCGCTGGTCAGCGTGTTGTCGTCGTTGCAGATGTAGTCCGCATACACGCACGCGCCCGTGGTGGTGCTGCAGCGGTCCGTGCTGCACGGGCTGCCGTCGTCGCAGTTGACCTGCGTGTAGTTGCAGCCGCAGGTCGAGGGGTTGCAGATGCCCAGCGTGCAGGGGTTGTTGTCGTCGCACGTGATCGGGGTCTGGATGCAGGTGCCGGTGCCGGGGTCGCACACGGCCAGCGAGCAGCAGTCCCGGGGCTCGCACGTCCTGGCGACGTGCCTGCAGTCGCCCGTGGCCGGGTCGCACGAGTCCGTCGTGCAGGCGTTGCCGTCGTCGCAGGAGACCGGCGCGTTCCGGCACAGGCCGGTCGCCGGGTTGCAGGAGTCCTCCGAGCACCGGTTGCCGTCGTTGCAGTCGATCAGCACGTTCGTGCACAGGCCGGTCTTCGTGTCGCAGGAGTCGGTGGTGCAGAGGTTGCCGTCGTCGCAGGTCGCCGTGGCGTGCACGCAGCCCATCCGGGTGTCGCAGGAATCGAGGGTGCAGGGGTTGCCGTCCATGCACGGGTTTTCGACGAAGTCGCACCCGCCGGTGTTCACGTCGCAGGAGTCGGTGGTGCACGGATTCAGGTCGTTGCAGACCACCGACACGTGCGAGCAGCCGCCCGTGGCCGGGTTGCAGAGGTCCTGCGTGCAGGCCACGTTGTCGCTGCAGTTCTTCTGCACGGCCATGCACTGGCCCGTGCGGCCGTCGCACAGGTTCGTCGTGCAGAGGTTGCCGTCCTCGCAGGTGGTGACGTTCGAGTAGTCGCACCTGCCGGTGCCCAGGTTGCACGTCGCGATGACGCACTTGTTGCCGTCGAAGCACTGCTGGTCCGACGTGCAGTTCGGGCAGGTCGTGCCGTTCGGCGTGTAGGCGTGGCGGCAGCCGACCATCGGGTCGCAGGTGTCGACGGTGCACGGGTCGCCGTCGTCGCAGGCCAGGGAGATGTCGCCGTGCGCGCAGCCCGTCAGCGGGTTGCAGGTGTCGTTGGTGCACAGGCTGGCGTCGGTGCAGACCACCGGGTCGTGGGCGCACAGGCCGTTCCGCGGGTCGCACCAGTCCTTCGTGCAGGCGTTGCCGTCGTTGCAGTCCAGCGCCTTGTACGTGCACAGGCCCGTGGCCGGGTCGCACGCCGTCGTGGTGCAGACCGGTCCCGCGTCGCACTGCCGGGCCACGAACACGCACTCGCCGGTCAGCGGCGAGCAGAGGTCGATGGTGCAGGCCTGGCCGTCGTCGCACACGAACGCGGTCGAGCCGCACGCGCCGGTGACGGTGTCGCATTCGTCCGTCGTGCAGGGGTTGCCGTCGTCGCACGCGATCGGGTCGTGCGCGCACTGGCCGCTCCGCTGGTCGCAGTAGTCCTGGGTACAGGGCAGGCCGTCGTCGCAATTCTTCGGCACGAAGCCGCACTGGCCGGTCACCGGGTCGCACGCGTCGACGGTGCACGCGTTGCCGTCGTCGCACAGGATCAACTGGAACGTGCAGGTGCCCGACCGCGAGTCGCAGATGTCCACGGTGCACGGGTTGCTGTCGTCGCAGCTGACCTGCAGGAACAGGCACTCGCCCGTCGCGGGGGCGCAGTTGTCCGTCGTGCAGAGGTTGCCGTCGTCACAGGGCTTCTCCAGGTGCACGGTCACGCCGGTGGCGGGGTTGCACCGGTCGAAGGTGCACTTGTTCCCGTCGTCGTCGGTGGACTCGCACGAGGCGACGCACTCGCCGGTCGAGGTGTTGCACTTCGCCGTGACGCACTGGTTGGGCGTGCCGCCGCCGGGCATCAGGACGGTGCAGTCCGCGTCCTTCGTGCACTTGGTGCACTTCGGGTCCTGCGGGTTCTTGTAGGGCAGGAAGACGCAGCCGCCGCAGTCCGCCTCGCAGTAGTCCCGCGTGCAGGAGTTGCCGTCCGAGCAGAACGCCGTCTTGTGCAGGCAGTTGCCCGTGTCGTCGCAGGAATCCACGGTGCACGGATTGCCGTCGTCGCAGGACAGGCCCCGGTGCTCGCACCGGCCGGTGGCCGGGTTGCAGTAGTCGGAGGTGCAGTTGTCGCCGTCGCCGCAGTCCTTCACTTCCCAGGTGCAGGTGGCCTGGTCCGTGCCCGCGCCCTGGCAGGCGTCTGTGGTGCACGGGTTGTTGTCGTTGCACCAGGCATCATCCGTGCACCGGTCGTTGCACGGCGGGAACGGGTTCGGCGTGTGCACGCAGCCGACGCCCTGGACGCAGCGATCCTCGGTGCACTGGTCGCCGTCGTCGCAGACCTCGTACACGTGCTCGCACGTGCCGGACGACTCGTTGCAGTAGTCGCTGGTGCAGGGGTCCTCGTCCGCGCAGTCCCGCGGCGTCGAGATGCAGTTGCCGGTGGCCGGCTCGCACGAGTCCAGCGTGCACCGCAGGCCGTCGTTGCAGCTTTTCGCTTCATGCAGGCAGCCGTCCCGCACCGTGCACCAGTCCGTGGTGCACTGGTTGCCGTCGCTGCAGTCCTTCGGGCCGAACATGCACGCGCCGGTCGCGGGGTTGCAGACGCCGGTGTGGCACTTGTTGCCGTCGTCGCACGTCAGATCCTTCCAGATGCACAGGCCCTTCGGGTCCGCGGTCAGGTCGCACACGCCGTACTTGCACAGGTCGCAGGGGTTGCACTGGTAGTCCTGCGTGCAGTGCTGGCAGCAGGGCTTCACCTTGTGGACCGCCTTGCCCGTGGCCGGATCGCACGTGTCGATGGTGCAGGCGTCGTCGTCGTCCGTGTCCTTGTCGGCATAGCTGCAGATCCATTCCTGGATGCCGCTGTTGTAGTTGCAGGACGGGACCTTGCACAGGTTCGGCTCGGCCGCGCGGCAGATGTCCACGTCGCCGTTCGGGCACGCGATGCAGCCGGGGATGTTCGTGTCCAGCACGTGCGTGCAGGCGCCGGTCGCGACCTGGCAGGAATCGATGGTGCAGCCGTTGCCGTCACTGCAGTCCTTCGGGACGGTCGTGCACGAGCCCGTACCCTGGGTGGGCGGGCGGTCGCACTTGCCCAGTTCGCAGGGCGAGGCGTCCGGGCACTGGCTGTCGACGATGCACTCCTGGGCCGGGCACAGCGGGATCGGGACGTGCAGGCAGCCGCTGGCGGGGTCGCACAGGTCCAGCGTGCAGCGGTTGCCGTCGTCGCACCGGTTCGTCTTGTGGTGGCAGTACCGCGTGTCGGTGGTGGTGCCCTCGCAGGTGTCGATGGTGCAGGGGTCCTTGTCGTCGCACACCGAGACGTCACCCGGGCAGGGCTCGTCCGTGCAACCGGGGCTGGAGAGGAAGGTGTGGGTGCAGGTTCCCGCGCTGCACCCGTCGCGGGTGCAGTCGTCGCCGTCGTCGCAGTCCTTCTGGATGAAGGTGCACTTCTGGGTGAGGGGGTCGCAGTAGCCTTCCTCGCAGTCGCTGGCGATCTGGCTGCACAGGGCGTCGCTGCACTCCGCGGGCAGCGGCACGTGCTGGCAGCCCAGGACCGAGTCGCAGGAGTCGTGCGTGCCATCGTTGCCGTCGTCGCAATCGACGTCCGTGTACCAGCAGGACAGGGCCAGGCCCGCGCACGCGCCGACCGTCGAGCCGGACACGCAGGCGTCGATCGTGCAGGCGTCGAGGTCATCGCACTCCGGCGAGTTGACGCCCTCGCCGGTCGCCGTGTGGCACTCCGAGCAGATGCAGTCGTGCAGGCAGCCCTCGACGGGGTCGCACCAGTCCGAGGTGCAGCCGTTGCCGTCCTGGCACGGGTTCTTCTGGAAGGTGCAGATCTTGTCGATGCAGATGCCGTCCTGGCAGACCTTCGGGGCCGCGCAGGGGCTGCGGGCGCTGCACGGGAGGGTCGGCTCGCCCTCGGCCGGGACCACGGGCGTGCACGAACCGATCAGGCACTTCGGGGAGGGGTTCAGGGCCGCGGTGTTGCAGTCCGCATCCTTGTCGCAGATGGCGCAGGTCGGGTCCGGGACGTGCAGGCAGGCGCCCGTCGCAACCTCGCAGGAGTCGGTGGTGCACGGGTTGTAGTCCGAGCAGTTGACCGGGGTGTTCGTCACCTTGCCGGAGGAGTCGCAGCGGTCGATGGTGCAGGGATTGTTGTCATCGCAGCCCGCGCAGGGCATCTGCCGGCAGACCTTGCCCGAGGGGGGGCAATCGAAGCCCTCGACGTCCGGGCAGGGCACGCAGGTGTTCTGGTCGCAGGTGCTGGCGCTGGAGCAGTCGGAGTCGTAGGTGCACTCGGCGCAGGTCGGCGTCAGCAGGAAGACGTAAGAGCAACCGCCCGGCCGCTGGGGGTCGCAGGCGGAGTCCCGGGTGCAGGGCAGGCCGTCGAAGCAGTCGCGAGCGACCAGCTTGCACACGTGGTCCTCGCACTTGCCCACCAGGCAGTTGTCCTCGCCCTCGAGGGCCTTGCAGTCCTCGTCGTCGTCGCAGGTCGTCGGGATCTCGGCGTCCTCGGACACCCCCTCGTCCGGCTGCGCGTCGGGCGGCACCTCGGCCGCGTCCTCGACGACTTCCACCTCGGGGCGGGTCACGTCCTCGCCGCCGATGTCCGGCGCGTCGACGACCTCCAGAACGTCCGGTGCGTCCTCGGCATCCTCTTCGCCGAAGTCCTTCTTCTGGGTCTCGCCACCGCAGGCGACAAGGACCGTCACCGCGAAGACGACCGGGAACATCCACCGCGTTCTGCTGGCCATGACCGACCTCCTTGACGCTGGACGAGTGACCCCCTCGGCCCGGTCCGCCCCACCCGGAAACCACTGGGTCGCACGCAACGCGGGAATTTTATCAGAACGCCAAGGTTCAACACAATTCTTTCGCGTGCGCAATCCGCCGGATTTCCGTCCGGGCGGAGGCCTTCCTGCCATCCCCCCCGGTCGGCCGGTCCCGGAATATTCGCCGGGGCAGGGCGTCGATGCCGGCCGGCCGGGGTTCCCGTGGAGCCGCGGCTCTTTACAGGGCGCGGGTTCGCGCCTACGATCAGGCGCGGATGCCGGGAGCGGCACGACGGGGATGCCGCCCGGTGCCCGGGCCGAAGCCAGATCCGGAGGTGAATCATGAGGAACGTTTCGATTGTCCTGGGTGGGTTGGCGGCGATGCTGCTGGTCTCGATGGCGGCCTTCGCGCAGGAGAACGCCCCGGCGGCTCCGACGCCGGACGAGGTCACCACCGGGGAGATCCGGTTCTCGTTGTCGTCCGACTACGCCAAGCTGCTGGTCGACGGCGAGCCGTGGGAGGAGAACGAGTTCCTGAACAACGGCCTGCTGCTGGTCGTGCACGCGATGAACCGGATGGTCGAGCACAAGATCGTCCTGACGCCCATCTATTCCGACCTGGCGCCGGTGGAGATGCTGGTCAAGCCGGACGAATGGAAGCTGGCGACCATCGCGAAGAACGAGAAGATGTGGCGGCTGGAAAAGAAGATCGTCTTCCCGAAGGCCGCCGCGAAGCCCGCCCCGAAGCCCGAGTCGAAGCCCGAAGCCGCGCCCGCCCCGGAGGGCGAGGCCCGCTAGGACCGTCCCGCCCGGACCTTCCGGCTCTGCATCCCCCCGCCCGTATCACGGCAATCCACCCGCCTTGCATCCGTTCGGCCGGAGGACGGAGGACGACGATGGTGGTACCGGGAAAGGGATGGGCAGGGGAAGGGGCGTGCGACCCGGGGACCGGGATCACTTGCCCTTCATGGCCTTCTTGGAAGCCTTCAGCGGGTTGACCTTCTTCGCCTCGCCGCCGAGCTTGCGGACGACGTGGGTGCCGAGGTTGCACGAACCGAACATCCACTTCGCGGCCGGGTCGTTGAAGGCCTTGCAGAACTTGCCCTCCCCGATGACCTGGACGTGGGAGCAGCCTTCGCACTGCTCCACGACCTTGTGGGCCGGGTTGCCGGAGAAGGTCGGCGGCATCTTCGCCAGGGCCGCGGGATCCAGTTCCTTCGTGGTCAGCATGGGTGCCTCCATGGAGCCCGGGGGACCGCTGCGGTGCGGCCCGCCCGGGAAGTCCAGGCCGGGGACGGACATCGCGTTCCCGGCGGAATCGGGCCTACGCCTTCGTCGCCTCGCCCGCGGCCAGCTGGCCGGCGGTGGACAAGCCCAGCATCTCGGCCACCTTCGCGGCCTTCACGCGGGCATCGTGCCGGATCTCGCGCTTGCGGCGAGCACCCTGGCTGGTCTTCTTGTTGGCGCGAATCTTCTGAACCTTCTGGGTCGCCGACGCCATGATCCGTCCTCCCGAACAAGGGCGACGAATCATACCGGGAACCGCCGACCTGTCAAGGGTGTCGTAGGCGGGGGCTCCGTCCCCCGCCTTCCCCGCCCGAGCACGGAGGCGGAGTCGATGGGTTTCCAAAGGAAACTCTCGACGGAGCCGGAGTCGCCTCGGGCGCACCTGGCGTGCCGGCTCCGTCCCCCGCCTTCCCCGCCCGAGCACGGAGGCGGAGTCGATGGGTTTCCAAAGGAAACTCTCGACGGAGCCGGAGTCGCCTCGGGCGCACCTGGCGTGCCGGCTCCGTCCCCCGCCTTCCCCGCCCGAGCACGGAGGCGGAGTCGATGGGTTTCC
>CALJUR010000088.1 GCA_937975765.1 uncultured Myxococcales bacterium | reverse complement strand
GAACTGTATCACAGCGGGCCCCAGACTGTCATGTATTATCCGCCCGGGTTAGTACGAGGATCGCACAGCCGGAACGCAGAGGACGCAATGATCGACTACCGGATCGTTCAGCCTGGCGTGGACCTGCCCATCGACGAGTACCGGGACCTTTACACCCGCGCGTTCCCGGAATACGACGAGGCGCAGGTCCCGTCGCGGGTGCTGCTGGGGATCGACGGGGACCGCGTGCTGGGCTTCCTTTCGGGGCACCTGCACGACCGCCACACCTTCTACGTCCAGCACATCGGGTTCTGCGTGCCGCAACTGGAAGGCCGCTGGGAGTTGTACCTGGGCGGCCTGCAGGCCCTCCACCAGTACGGCTACCGCTACCTGCTGGGCGCGATCGACGCCTCCAACACGCGGGCCCTCGTGTGGGGGCTGGAGTCGGGATTCCGCATCATCGGCACCCGGCAGGCCACGTCCGGCGTGCTGTACGTCGAGGTGATCCGCGACGGCGAGACGGCGGACCGCTAGCCCGGTTCACGGCTTCCGGGGACGACCGTCCTCGCGCCGCGTCCGCCGCAGGAACGCGTCGAACTCCGCGGGCAGGTCGGACGTGACGCGCACCGGGGCGCCGGTCACGGGGTGCGCGAAGCCCAGCGTCCGGGCGTGCAGCGCCAGGCGCGGGTAGCGCCACGCGGGATGCCGGGCCTCGTCGGGCCGGTACCGCAGGTCTCCCAGCACGGGATGGCCGGCCTCGGCGAAGTGCACGCGGATCTGGTTCCGCCGGCCGGTTTCCAGGCGAACCCGCACGAAGGTCGCCCCGTCCAGCCGCTCCACCACCTCGTAGTGCGTCACGGCCGGCTTCCCTTCGCCCGGCACGTGGGTCGAGTACTGGTCCAGGTCCTCGTCGGTCGCCAACCGGCTGCGGAAGGTGCCGCGGTCGTCGGGCAGGAGGCCCGCCACGATCGCCGCGTACTCCCGTTCGGGCTTGTGTGCCTCGAACTGCCGCTTCAGCGCCTGCGCCAGGTCCTCGGTGCGCGCGAACACCAGCAGCCCGGACGTGTCGCAGTCCAGCCGGTGCACGATGCAGGCGCGCTGGGGGGTGCGTCGTCCCCGCGACCAGTACCGCGCCACCTGGTGGACCAGCGTGTCGGTCTCGCGGCGGATGGTCGGGACGGTCAGGACGCCGGCCGCCTTCTCGACGACCACCAGCCAGCGGTCCTCGAAGGCCACGCGGAAGGCGCGGGCTTCGTGCGCCCGGGGCGCCTCCCGGTAGCGCCGCCCGGGCTCGAACGCGACCTCGACGCGAGTCCCCGCCGCCGCGGGCTGGCCGGCCTCCCGGCAGGGCGCGCCGTTGAGAGTCACGCAGCCCTGGTCGAACATGCCGCGCACGATCGACCGGGAGGCTCCGGTCAGCGCCTGCACGACCAGGTCCGCGCGCGGCGAGTCCGTTTCCACCACGACCATCCGTCGTTCCAGGGGCATCCGGTCTCCCTCGATCCGGGCGCGGGTATTCTACTCCCGGGGCGGCAGGCGCCGGTGGCTCGCGACCGCCAGCCGGTGGCTCCCCCGGGGCAGAAACCTGATATCATCGGTGCATCGCCTTGGAGGTGGAACCGTGTGGAAACAGACTTTCCTGCCCTTGATCGCGGCCTTTTTCGCCCTCTCTTCGCTTGCGGGATGCGGTGGTGACGGGAGTGTCGAGACCGGGGACCTCCAGATCGCCTACCGCATCGGCAGCGGGTCCAGCACCTGCGCCCAGGTGGGCATCGACTTCGTGCGGGTTCGCCTGATGACCTCGGGGGGGACCCAGGTCCTCGAGGAGACGGTCGCCTGCGCCCCGGCCGACCAGAACGTGATGCTGAAGGACGTCGAGGAAGGGACCTACACCGTCAAGGTCGACGGCCTGGCCGGGGGCAACAACGTCATCTACACCGGGACGACGGGATCGGTGAAGGTGCTGGGCAAGCAGACCAACGGTCCCGTCACGGTCGTGATGACCCAGGTGCTGCCCTCGCTGCGCCTGTGGATCGATTTCGCCGAGGCCGGCAACTGTTCGAAGTTCGCGGTGAAGACCATCCGGATCGTCCTGTACAAGGACGGCGCCTCCGTCGTCTACGACGAGGACTTCGACTGCGCGGAGCGCCTGGCCGACGCGCTGCTGATCGAGAACCTCAGCGACACCGCCACCTATGATCTGCGGGTCCGCGCCGCCAATTCCAACGGCGAGTACACCTTCTCCTACGACGAGGACGGCATCTCGGTGGGCGCCGGCGAGCCGACCGAGCGGACGGTCGAACTGGTGGCCTGCACGGGAATCTGCGCCCAGCCGTAGTACACTCGCATCAACCCACGTCCCGGAGACAGGAATGAGCCGCACCTTCGCGAGGTCGATCCTTCTCGCCGGCCTGGCCGGACTGGCTGCGTCGATGCCGGCGGGATGCGAAACGCAGGGCCTTTGCATTCAAGGCGACGCGGTCCAGGACGTTGCCGTCGTGCCGGGAGGGATCTGCCAGGACCATTGCGAACCCTACGGTACCTGCGTGCTGCTGGACCAGGAACCCCGGTGCCTGTGCGCACCCGGGTACCACGAGCAGGGGCTGGACTGCGTGGCGAACTCCCCGGCCGATCCGTGCCAGGGGAACGACTGCTCGAAACGCGGCACCTGCGAAGTGGTCGACACCGCGCGAGGCATCACGCGATGCGCGTGCCAGACCGGTTTCCGGGCGCTGGGCGGCTTCTGCCTGCCGTCGGTGACCCCAAGGAAGGGCGTCCCTCAGGACCTGGGCGACGGGAAGATCATCCTGCTGATGGACGACGACCCCGCCGCCGCCTCGTCCGGCCTGACGCTGGAGGAGGAGGTCCCGCGGATCGACGCGCTGCCGTCCCGGGTGGACCACCGGGCGGACTACCTGCGGGCTTTCTGCCCGACCACCAGCGACCAGGGCGAGTGCGGATGGTGCGTCGCCCATGCGACCACGCACCTGATCGAGGCCCTGCAGTGCGCGCAGAGGCGGCCGGAAATCCTGGTCTCCGAGCCGCATCTATGGCACGTCGGGGGCAAGGACATCGAGGACTGCGAGGGGGGCTGGTGGAACGGCGAGGCGGTCGCGGCCGCGGCCGCCAACGCGCTTCTGGACCTTGCCCGGTGGCCCTATGACACCGGCAACATGGGTTTCATGCCGTCGGCGGAGGTGCTGCAATCGGGCACGATCCGGGCCACCCGGCCCCGCGGCGTGTCCGCGAACTCCGTCGACGACCTCAAGGCGGTGCTGGCTGCCGGGTTCAACGTGGCCATCGCCGTGCCGGTCTTCGGCAAGATGGAGGGGGAAGACTGCCGGATGGCGGCCTACTGGAGGACCAACGGCGGCGGGTTCGTCGGGCTGCCCGGTCCGGACGAGACCCGGTGCGGAGGCCACGCGATCCTGCTGGTCGGCTACGACGACCAGGACAGCGGGGGGGTGTTCTGGTTCCGGAACTCGTGGGGCCGGCACTGGCCGGCCGCGAACGGGAACGGGTACGCCCGCCTGACCTACGGGTTCATCGCCAGGCACGGTTACAACGGGGCCTACCTGGCCTCTCTCGAAACCGGCACGTGCGGCGCCCTGCCGAGACCGGTCCTGGACCTCCCGCTGGAAGGGGGGATGGGGGGCGTGTACGAGGACGCCAGCGGTTCGGGGAACCCGGCCCAGGGGGTGGGTGACCTGGAGGACACGCAGGGGATCGTGGGGCGCGCGGCCGAATCCCAGGACGGCAGCGCGTTCCTGAAGATCGGGGGACCCGGGGCACTGGCCCAGGGGGACTCCCGGACGGTCTCGTTGTGGTTCAAGGCGGGCTCCTCGCCCCGCCGGGGCGTCCTGTTCCACCAGGCCGACATGCTGGACCTGGATCGGGACGGGCGCCTGGACGTGGTCCTGGCCAACAACTACGCGGATGCCACGGGCCAGAAGACGGATTCCTTCGTGTACTACAACCACCCGGAAGGGTTCGCCCCGGAGCCCTTCCGGATCCCCACGAACGCCGCCTCCGGGATCGCCTCCGCGGACCTGGACGGGAACGGCTGGCTGGACCTCGTCATCGCCCACGACTTCGCCGGCCTGCCGGACTCGCGGAAGACGAACCTGTACCGGGGGACGGCCTCGGGGCTGGTCCCGGACGCGTCCGGGGCCCTGAACCCGGCCGGGGGCGGGGTGGCCATCGCGGACCTGGACGGGGACGGTTGGATGGACCTCGTTTTCGGCAGCAGCGCCGAGGACGACGGGGGCGCCGCCCGGGTCTTCCTGGGCGCGGAATCCGGGTTCGATCGACAGCGGTCGCGGGCCCTTCCGGCAGGCATGCCCCGGGGGCTGTCGGTCGCGGACCTGAATCGCGACGGCCTGCCGGACGTCGTGGTCAGCAACCTCGCGGGCGACGTGTCGAACCCCGGCGAGTCCTTCGCGTTCCTCAACGGCGCCGCGGGCCTGGACGCCTCGTCGCCGATCCGGTTCCCGACCGATTCGTCCTATGGCAACGCCGTTGCGGACCTGGACCAGGACGGGTTCCCGGACGTCGTGTTCGGTTCCTACTGGGACATGGCCAGGACCGAGGACTACACCGACGATCGGTATGACGTGAGTTCCTGGATCTACCGGGGGACGAAGACCGGGTTCGACCTCGACGGGCGGCTCGGCCTGCCGTCCTTCGGGGGCCTGGATGCGAACGTCGCGGACCTGGACGGGGACGGCTGGCCGGACCTGCTGATGGCGAATTTCTACGACGGCACCAAGGACAACACGGGCGCGCCGGTCCAGCCCCTGGACGTCCCGTCGCGCATCTACTGGGGATCGGCGGACGGGTTCCACGAGGCCGACCGGACGGAACTGGCGGCGAACGCGTGCCACGGGATGCCCGTGGCCGACCTGAACGGGGACGGCTGGCTGGACGTGGTCGTTCCCAGTTCCTGGAACGGGACGACCCACGACGTCTACACCCGGGTCTTTTGGGGCGGGTCGTCCGGCTACCGCTCCACCCGCGCGACGGCCTTCCCGTCCTCGGGAACCGTCGCGGCCGCCATCCCCGGCAGCCCGGTGTGCGCGTCCGGGACGGTCTTCGGAACGCAACCCTGCCGGTACGGTTCGGTGCTGCTGGCCGTGCAGGACGGCCGGTTGGTCCTCGAACTCCACGACGGTTCGGCCCGTGCCAGCACGCTGTCGGCCGCCTTCACGCCGGGGCGCTGGACGCACGTGACGGCGACCTACGACGCGTCGGCCGGCCGGATCCGGATGTACCTCGACGGCCAGCCCGCCGGATCGCTGGACAAGGCCTTCACCATGGGGGGCACCTTCCCGTGGCGCGTGCGGCTGTTCTCCGACGTCGAGAACCTGGACCGGTTCACCGGGGCCATCGACGAGGTGAAGGTGTTCGATCGGGCCCTGACCGCGGACGAGGTGGCGTGCCTGGCCTCCCCGGCGGCCGGCAGGTGAAACGGGAACGCCCGAGGCGGCGGGCGAGGGAGTAGAATCCGTCGCGAGGTCCGGGAGAGCCGGGATGCCACGTCGATGTCCCAACTGCGATCTGGTCACCGACTCGATGGTCTGCCCGAAGTGCAGCGCGCGCACCCAGCGCATCGAGTCGGTGGATGACTGGGAATCCGACTTGAAGGGACAGGTCCTCGCGGGGCGGTACCGCCTGGAGGCCAAGGTCGGGTCCGGAGGCATGGGCGCCGTGTTTCGCGGCGTTCAACTGACCACCCACCAGGTGGTTGCCGTCAAGGTCATGCTGCCTCGTTTCGCGACCGATCCGGTCGTCCTGCGGCGCTTCCGCCGGGAGATCGATGCCGCCAGCCGCCTGACCCATCCCCACACCGTCCGCGTCCTGGACGCGGGAACCTCCGAGGCCGGGCACCCGTTCCTGGTGATGGAGTACCTGGAGGGGCGGACGCTCCGGAAGGTCCTGGGTGCGGAGGGCCGGCTGCCGGCACACCGGGTGATCGGCATCGTGCAGCAGGTTGCCCAGTCGCTGTCCGAGGCGCACCGGGTCGGACTGGTCCACCGCGACCTGTGCCCGTCCAACATCATGCTGATCCAGGCCTCGGGCAGCGGCGATTTCGTCAAGGTGCTGGACTTCGGCATCGCGCGGTTCGTTGCCGAGGACGAGGAATTGACCCGTCTGACGCCGTCCGGGGTGGTGATCGGGAAGCCGCAGTACCTGGGTCCCGAGTGCATGAAGGACGGAGCGAAGGTCACCTCGGCTTTCGACGTGTACGCGCTGGGGGTCATCGCCTACGAGTGCCTGGTCGGGATCCCGCCGTTCGGCCGCGAAAGCGCCCTGGGGACCCTGATGGCGCACGTCAACGACCCGGTGCCGCCCTTCCCGCCGCAGGTTTCGTGCCCCAGGGCCTTCCGGGACCTGATGGCCACCATGCTGGCCAAGGACCCTGCGCGGCGCCCGTCCGCCCTCGATGTCGCGCGGGAGACCGAGAGGATCTTCCGCGCCCCGGTCCAGGCGGCCACGGAAGACGAAGGCGAGGCCACCGTCCGCCTCGATGGGAGGCAGGTCGGGCGGCAGGCGCGAGCCGCAATGAGGGCACGGGTGACGATGGCCGAGGATCTCCAGGGGCAGGTGGCGGTCGCGCCATCGATTCGCAACGCGCCCCGGTCGGTTCGACCTGGCGGGGAGTTGTCGACCGGCCTCCTGTACCGGGTGACTCATCCGCATCGCCGTGCATGGATCTGGGTTCTGCTGGTTCTGGGGTGTGTGGGCGTCCTGGGAGGCTGGTGGATCCATCGGGCCTCCTCCGGGCAGGAATCGTCGCTATCGCCCGGGCCGGATACCGTCGAGGACCCGGCGGCGGATGTGGTGACGGCCAGGATGCAGGACGCCGTGTCGGCGGGGGGCTCGGTGGACACGGAGGGTGCGGCCGCCGGCCAGGTCGCGGAGCCCGGCATCCATTGCCCGGAAGGAATGGTGCCGGCCGGGCCGTTGACCGAGGCCCGGAAGGACGAGGGAGGAGGGCTGCCTCGTCCCTTCTGCATCGAAACCCACGAGTCTCCCGGCCGCGGCCTGCTGCCCCGGACCGGCGTGTCCTGGGCGACGGCCGATCGCACCTGCCGCATCGAGGGCAAGCGGCTGTGCTCCCGGGCGGAATGGCAGGCTGCCTGCGGTTCCGCCTGGCCCTATGGTCCGGAATTCATCGAGGGGGCCTGCAACGTCGGGTCGGGGACCGTGGTGCCTTCCGGCCGCTATTCCCGGTGCCGAACCCCCGTCCCCGAGCTGTTCGACCTGGCGGGAAACGTGGCCGAGTGGGTGCGCGAGGGTGTCCTGATGGGCGGCGATGCCAAGGACGGCAGCGCCGCCTCCTGCACCTTCGAGACCCGGCGCTTCCAGCCTTCCCGGACCACCGGTTTCCGGTGCTGCGCCGATCCCCGGTGATCGCCCCCGTGAAGCGCTTTCGCGTCCCTTCATCCAGCGGTTGAAGATTCACGACGCGGCATGCTATGGTGCCGGCCGCAAGATCAGTCGAGAAGGTGGCTCTTGGAAGGGCTGGAAGGCCGCATCGTCGGCGGGCGCTACCGGATCCTGTCCGTCCTGGGATCGGGCGGGTTCGGAACGGTCTGCAAGGTCCAGCACGTCACGCTGGAACGCCTGTACGCGCTGAAGATCCTCCATCGGCAGTTCCAGTCCGACAAGCGGATCGTCCGCCGCTTCGAGCGCGAGGCGAAGGCGGTCTGCCGCATCGGGCACCGGAACATCGTGGAGGTGTTCGATTTCGGGGACGACCCGGACCTGGGCTACTACTTCGTGATGGAGTACCTGGACGGGGAGACCCTGCAGGCCCACCTGAAGCGGGTGGGACGGATGGACCTGGCCGCTGCGCTGCCGATCCTGCAGGAGGTGATCAGCGCGATCGAGGCGGCGCACCAGTGCTCGATGGTCCACCGCGACATCAAGCCCGAGAACGTCTTCCTGGTGGCCAACCGCGACGGCACCACCACAGCCAAGTTGTTGGACTTCGGCCTGGTGACCGCGGTCGAAGACCCGTCCACCGAGTGGATGACCCGTACCCACAGCCCCATCGGTACGCCCACCTACATGGCTCCCGAGCAGGCCGAGGGTCTCCCGGTCGACCACCGGACGGACATCTATTCCCTGGGCGTGATGATGTACCGGATGCTGGCGGGGCGCCCGCCCTTCACCGGGACGACCGCCCTGGCGATCCTCGCCAAGCACCAAACCGAACGGGTGCCGGCCTTCTCCGAGATCGAACCTGCACTGGACGTCCCGCGCGAGGTCGAGGAGATCGTCCTGAAGTGCCTGGAGAAGGACCCGGCGAAACGGTTCCAGGCGACGCGGCAGTTGTTCGAAAGCCTCGCGGTGGCGGCCGATCACGCGGACCTGAAGACGACGGTCGCGCTGCACCCGGTCCATGCCTGGGCGATCCAGCACGCGCCGTCGCTGGCGACGGGTTCCCGATCCCGTCGGATCGCCCTGGCGGCGGCCGGCGTGGCGGTCGGGCTGGTGATGCTGGCCATCGGGGCCTATGCCTTCCTGGGGCCGGGAAAGCTTCCACATCCCGTCCCGGATGACGGCTTCGCGACCCCCGAGGTGATCGAGTTCCAGGACGCGGCTCGGGATGCGACTCAGCCGGCTCCCGAGGCGGCTCGTCCGGAGGCCGTTTCCGATCCCTCGCCGGCGGCCGGTACGAAGTGCACGCTGAAGTTCGACTCGCGGCCCTCCGGGGTGGAGGTCTACATCAAGGGCGAAAGGAAGCCGCGGGTCCGGACGCCGGATCCCCTGGTCCTGGACTGCGACGTCGTGCCGCCCGAACTCGAGTTCCGGCTGAAGGGCTACATCACGCAGACCGTGCCGGTCTCCCGGGTGGAATTGAAGGAGAAGGGCGAGACGCTGGTGACGGTCGAGATGAACCGGCCCAGGGGCGATTTCCTGAACCGGGGCATCCTGAAACCCTGAAACGGGAAGGGGAGGGTGGATTGAGATTCTCTGGCGGGAACGGGAGGAACGGCACCCGACGTCGGATCGTGGCCTGGTTCCTGCTGCTGGCCCTTCTCCCTCCGCTGCCGGCCCTGGGCCAGGACCGGGCGGTCGTCGAAAGGATGCAGTCCCTGATCGTCGACAGCCAGAAGCTGCAGGACGAGGGTCATCACGAGGAGGCGATCACCCGGCTGGACGAGGCCCTGAGCCTGAACCAGCACCCCTACGCGAAGTACCTCAAGGCGAAGTCGCTGCAGTCGCTGGGCCTGCTGGGCGACGCGCGGGAACTGTACCTCGACGTCTGGAACCACCCGTGGCTGAAGGGCGAGATCCAGCAGGAACTGGACCGGCGCCTGAAGGCCATCGACGAGTTGCTGCGGCCCGTCACGGTCTTCATAGAGACGACGCCGTCGAAGGGCGCTCGGGTCTACCTGGATCGCCGGTTCGCAGGCGAGTCGCCCGTCGAGGCGCGAATCCCCCCCGGCGAGCATACCGTGACGGTCCGCCTGAAGGGCTACCGGACGGTCCGGGACAGCCTCCTGGTCACGCGGCCGGGACCCGTGCAGAAGAGCTATCCCCTGCTGCCGGCGCGGTACGGCCTGCTGTCCGTCGAGACCGACGTGGGCGGCGCGGACGTGTTCGTCGACGACATCGACTGGGCCGGCACGACGCCCCTGAAGGCGCCCCTGACGGTCGAGGAAGGCCGGCACGTCGTGCGGGTGTCCCGGATGGGCTTCGTCGAGCAGTTGAAGGCCGTGACCGTGACCGCCGACGCGCTGGCCAGCGTGTCCTTCTCGCTGCAGACGGTCAAGGGACCCAAGGGCCCCACGAAGTTCGAGCAGGTGCGGCCCGTGGTGGCGAAATCCTCGGTTGGGGTGGGTGTCGCCGTCTTCGTCATGGGAGTGGGGTTCCTGGGGAAGTACCTGGCGGATCGCTCCTCGGTGTCAGGGAGGGTGGTACGAACGGACCCCTTGACCAACTGGACGTACGAAAGGGGAGCCGATCACCAGTCCTCCGCGAATGCCATCGCGGGGGGGGTCCTGATGGGCATTGGGGCCCTGCTGGGTGCGACCGGAGGCATCCTGTGGCCCAGGTCGGCGGAGGAGACGAGATGAATCGTCTGGTCGTGGTCTTGCCGGTTTTCATTGCGCAGATCGGGATGGGCGGCTGCGACTCCGTGACCCGTGGTGGCCTGGAGGGTGGACTGCTTTCGACCACGCTGGACGAGCGGGGAGTCGCGGCCCTGATGAGGAAGGATGGCAGCATCCTGTTCGCGGTCAACACGGCATGCGAAGGCGAGGATGGCGGCAAGTTGAAGTGTCGTCCCGAGGTGATGCGGGTCGAGATGGACGGCCGGCTGGCCGGGGAGTCCTGCTTCCCGGGTCAGACTCTGGAGGGTGTCACGGGGCAGATCACCTTTCTGCTGGACACGGGGACCCGGGTCTTCTACGGGGGGCACCTGCTGAACGGCGACGACTGGGATGTCTTCCTGGCCAGCCTGGACGATGAGGGGTGTGGCGAGATCCGCATCGACACGGTTCCGGGTACGGACGAGACCGCCTGGGATGCTGCCGTCGTCGGGTCGAAGATCGTGACGGTCGGGTCCCGAAAGGTGGAGAACTATCCCGCGGCGCTGGTCCTGTTCTGGTCCCTGGAAGGTGCAAAGGAGGATTCCTTGCTGCGGTTGAACGAGGCCAGGGGCGACAAGAGCGAGGCCCTTGCGGTGGCCGCCTCCGATGACGGGCAACTCGTTCTGGCCGGGTACCGGTTCGCCAGCGGAGGAAACACGGGGGACGACCTGTGGGTGGCCCAGGTCGTCGGCGCCGGTACGCGGAGTTTCAAGGACATCCTGGTTGCGGATTCGGGCGGCCTGAAGCGGGACCAGGCGTCGGCGATCGTCCGGACGCCGTCCGCCCTGTTCGTCGGCGGATACGCGACGTGGGAGGACGTGGCCCGTCCCTGGATCCTCGGGGTCCAGCCGGACCTCACGTTCGCCTCGGATGCAGCTGACGGGGTCCTGAAGTCCATCGAGGGGAGGATCGAGACTCTGGCGGCGGACCCCCGCGGTGGCGTCTTCGCCGGAGGAAGGAAGGCAGCTTCGCCTTGGCTGGCACGGTTCACGGCCACGGGGACCCAGGATCCCGACTGGGGCGACCGGACCGGCTTCCTTCCCTCGGTCGTTCGCATCGGGCAAGGGGATGCATCCCGGGTGACGGTATCCGTCGAACGGAAGTCGATCCTGGTCGCAGGAAGCGTGCTGGAGTCCTCTATCTCCACGAATGGGTCGCGGGACGCTTTCCTGGCCCTGGAGACCTGGAAATGAGAAGGAGGGGCAGATGCGCGGTCGATCATTGCAGGCGATGCTGGCCTCGACGGCGATCGGTTTCCTGATTGCCTGCAACCCGGAAGCCGACGGGGACGGATTCCCGGCCCCCGGGGAACCGGGGCTTTCATCCGTCGCCTCCGCCGCGGCGGATCCCGACCCGCTCCTGTACGATGCCGAGGCTCTGGCCTGCATCGGGCTGGCCTGTGCGGACTCTCCCGAGAAGAAGAGTATCGGGATCTCGGTCATTTTCGTGGAAGACGGCACCGAAGAGGGCTGGTCGGGGACGATTCTTGGGGACGGCGAGATCGATGATTTCGTCCTGCACCTCCAGACCGCCGCGAACTGGTGGAAGACCTCCAGTCGTCCCGACGGCCCCTCGGCCGGGTGTGCCTCCGATGTGAAGATCCTGTCGCCCTGCGGAGGCAAATCGTGCAAAGTCAAGCACCCGGTCTCCCCGCTGATGGCGACGGGAAACGGCTGGATCGGCGAGGTCATCGACTCGCTGTCCGCCTCGCCCGACCTCGCGTGCGACTACGATTCCTCCGCGTCCGGCAGCGTCAGGGAGAAGGTCGCCGCGTTCGAGGACGCCTGCGTGCCCGATTCCTACCGTGCGGTCACCCTGTTCGTGCTGAATGCCAAGCCCGGAGACATCCTGGCTGTGACGAAGCAGAGGGCGATGGCCTACCGCGGCGGCACCGTGGCGGTCCTGAACATCCGCGGCGACCTCGCCGGAAAGGCCGAACGCGCCGCCATCATCGCCCATGAGATCGGGCACGTCCTGGGAGCACGCGACGAGGACTGGGATTCCGGGGCAGACACGACGTGCCGGTGTGTCGGGAAGCACCTGGATTGCGGCAACCTGGAAGCCGCGTGCATGCCGAACGAAAAGGTGGCAGTCGCCTGCCAGGCGGCGACGGACGTCCGCGTCTCGATCATGCAGGGCGGGAGACTCCCGGTCGACCTGGCCGATGCCAACGTCTGGCTGGCCGATCTGGGGGCCTGCGGCGTCCAGTGGATCGAAGCCTGCATCGCCCCCGGCGACGAGGACTGCGATGGCGTTGCCGACGAGGCGAATGCCCTCGGTTGCAGGGACTACTACCGCGACAACGATGGCGACGGTGACGCCTGGAACAAGGCGGGTCCCACCAGCGCCCCCGCGACTCCCTCCAACCGGGTCGTTCCCGATCCGGCCCCCGATGGAAATCCCTGGCAGAAGCAGTGCCTCTGCGACTTGACTGCGCCGTTCAACGTCCTGGTGACCTCCACCACGACGCCCAACGACTGTGACGACACCAACGCGAACGTTCCCGCGAGTTCCGAGACGCGCTGCGATCGGATCGACGACGATTGCAACGGGACCACCGACGAGGGATCCGGGCTGCTGAACTGCAGGGATGTCTTTCTGGACAACGACTGCGACGACTACGGATTGATCGGCAGCAAGAAATGCCTGTGTCCCTTCGCGGTGGAATCGGGAGGAAGGTGCACGGAACTGCCATGGAACCAGCGATACACCGCGATGGAGAAGGGGGACTGCGACGACGGGAACAACCAGGTCCACCCGGGACAGCCGGACTACTGCGGAGCAGTCCCCGCGGATATCGATTGCGTGGCCGGGATCGACTGTTCGTGCACCAGTGGCGACAAGATGCCCTGCTCGATGAAGGGTGCAGGCGGGCATGAATGCACCACGAACACCTTCAAGACCTGCCGATTCAACCAGTGGACGGGTTGCAGGTCGGAAGACGTCGAGAAGGACATGGAGGGTGGCTGTGACAACGAGATCGATGACAACTGCGACGGCTCGATCAACGAGGGATGCGGCGGATGCGTCGTGAATACGAATCCCTCGTGCGATCCGGACACCTGCATCGGCTGCACGGATGAATCCTGCAGGACATGCCGCCGGGGTTCCTGCCAGGGCACCCAGGTGTGCGTCCACTCGACCATGGAGAGCAACTACTGGAGCAGTTGCACGGTTCCGGACAGCGGCGAACTGGTGCCGGAGTTGTGCGATGGCAAGGACAACGATTGCGACACGACCACCCGGGACGAGGAGGTCTTCGGCAGCAAGTACTGCTGCGTGTGCGAGGGTGCTTCCTGCGGCTACAAGGCGATCCCGGTGTGCGAGGTCGACGATTCCAATCCGGACAACGTGACGGCAAGATTCCTGACCTATTGCGATCCCGAATCGAAGAAATTTCCCAATGACATGCGGGAATGCCCGGGTGGCGCAGCGGACGGCAAGGACAACAACTGCAACGGGGTGATCGACGAGGGATGTCCCTGTACCTGCACCTACGACTGCGTCTCGCGGGTCGAGAGTGGGACGACGATATACTCGGTGGCCAACGTGGCTGTTGCGGCCGAGCGGACCTGCGGCCGATCGATGGCTCCCTGCACCACCGGAACCCAGAAATGCAAGTGCACTGCGCCCTCGTCCTGCAGTGCTGTGGCCACGGGGGTTGCCGTCTCCTCGGCCCGGTGGAGTTCCTGCGAGGGGTCGCCGAGCCCGGTTCTTCCGGGACGGGAGTACTGCAACGGCGAGGATGACGACTGCAACGGCCGGATCGACGACCTGGGCGCCCTGCATTGCGGCATCGGCGATTGCGGCAAGTGGAGCCAGTACTGTGTCGGGGGCAAGTTGCAGCAGTGCGACCATTTCGGCGGGGCGACCGGCGAGATCTGCGACGGCTACGACAACGACTGCGACGGTGACACCGACGAGGGGTGCGACGACGACCAGGACGGCTACTGTTCAGTCAGCATGCCCTGCGCCGGTCCCGGGACTCGTTGCCCCAACGGATGCGGGGACTGCGTGGACGAAGGCTTCGTCAAGGGCGTCAAGGGCGCTGAAATCCATCCGGGAGCCTTCGAGGCTGCCAACGAGGTCGATGACAACTGCGACGGCCAGGTCGATGAGGGATACCTGGACACCGATGGCGACGGGAAGGTCGACAAGGTCGATCCGGATGATGACGCGGACTGCGTCTACGACATCCTTCCAACGGAAGAGACGTGCCCGGAGAATGCCGTCTGTCCGACCGCCAGGCATCCGGACCAGGTCATCAAGTGCAACGACCTTTGCCCGTACGTGCCGGACTACGACCAGAGGGATCAGGATCTGGACGGGCAAGGGGACGCGTGCGACGACGACGATGACGGGGACGGGGTCCCGGACGATGGCGACCTGTCGGGAAGTGCCTTTGACAGGCCCTGCGAGACGGGGAACGTCGGCGAGGGAACCTCCTGCCCGGGGTGCGCCTCCATCGACTGCGACGACAACTGCAGGCTCGTCAAGAACGGTCACGGCGTGGATGCCCAGAACAACAAGTTCTACGTGAACGAGTGGTCCCGGGACCAGAGCGATGTCGACGCGGACGGGATGGGCGACGCGTGCGATTCCGATATGGACGGCGATCTCGTTCCGAACGACGCGGACAACTGCCCGCGGCTTGCCAACGCGGACCAGTCGGACAACGACCTGGAGTTCGAGAAGGTGGCCACGGGGGACAACCCGCCGAACTACCTCGCCGGGGCCCAGGACCTCCGGGCCGAACTGCTGAAGAACGGATGGGTGGCTTCCTGCGAGTCCCAGGCGGAATCGCCGGAGTGTGCGGACCTGCTGGCGGCCAGGAGCCGCGGGGGAGACGCGTGCGACCTGGACGACGACAACGACGGCGTTCCGGATGACGGGAACCTGAATGGTTCGGGGCTGGATCGACGCTGCCGTTCGGACAGCGATACGGCCTGCGACGACAACTGCCCGATGATCCCGAACTCCAGCGCCGCCTTGATGAAGTCCTTCATCGATGCCGGGAAGTTCAACCTGGACGAACACCTCTGGGGGCAGGTCGATGTGGACTTCGATGGCGAAGGGGATGCCTGCGACGACGACATCGACGGGGACCAGGTCCCGAATCACCTGGACAACTGCCCGCGTTGGTGGAATCCCGACCAGGCCGACAACGACGGGGATTTCGACAGCAACTACGACGACGAACCCGAGAAGGACCCTTGCGAGAGGGGCAACGCGTTTCTCCAACCGCGCAGTTTCGCCGATGCGACCTCGTCCGACCGGGTCTTCTGCCAAGGCTGGAACTACCTGGCGGAGGGAGACGCGCCGGTTCTTGTCGGCGACCAGAAGACGGTTCGCCGCGTCCTGCAGGGCGGTGATGCCTGCGACCTGGATGATGACAACGACGGCGTGCTCGACCAGGGTTCGCCATGCGGTACCTGGACGGACATGGCGTGCAATTCGACGGGCAACATCGTTCCGGTCGAGTCGGTGGAGGCCGCTCCCCCCCCCGATGGTGCTCCCGGACGGGCCCATCATGCCTGCGGTTCGTTCCAACTGGATCCCTCGGGCTGCTCGGACAACTGTCCTCTGGTCGCCAACTCGATTCCTGTGCCGTATTCGTGGGACGTGCTGAAGCGCACCCTCAAGGATCGGGAGATCCACCAGGCGGACAGGGACGGTGACGGGCGCGGGGACGCTTGCGACGAGGACGACGACAACGACGGCGTGATGGACGACGCCGATGGGGACGGGCAGGCCGCGACCGGATGGAGGCCCGAACGGACACGCTTCCCCGACTGCATGCACGGCGAGGTCGAGCCTCTCGAGGGTGACGGCCCGGTGTCCGGACAGTGTCATGGGGGGGGCGTCGGGAACTGCGACGACAACTGCCCGTACGTGTCCAATCCTCTCCAGGAGGACTTCGACGGGGACGCCAACCCCGAGGACGACCAGTGGAATGGCGGGCGAGCCTGGGTACCGCTGTACAAGGGAGTATCCCCGTGTGACGCTTCCCACCCCTGCGCCGGGGACAACCCGTGCGACGACGACGACGATGACGACGGTCTGATGGACATCGACGAGATTCGCTGCGGGACCAATCCCCAGGGATGGGATTCGGATGGCGACGGATACTCCGATTTCGTCGAGTTGATGCCAGCCGGTTGGGACAGGACCGACATCGAACAGTTCCTTGGGGTCTTCTGCTGCAGGGCTGAATTCGACACGTGCTGGGTGCAGATCCGGGGAGATGACGACCCGACGGACCAAATACCGGCAGGAGCCACGGCCGAGGCCCTGCGATGCGACGAGCGCCAGAAGAACCGTTTGGCGGTAGATTGCCGGAGCCAATTGCTGAAGCACCTGCAGGACGAGTTCGCGTTGCGGAAAAAGAAGACCAACAGCGGCACCTGCAAGGAGCCCACGATCAGCGAGGACCCGGACAGCGACTGGATGGCCACCGACCCCCTGTGGGACAAGGACTACCCGGGGCATCACCTCCCGCCGCAGACCGAGTGGGCGGGGGGGAAGGGGTGCTCGGCGGGGACGGGGGGGACGGGGAACTCCGCCGTCGCCCTGGCCCTGGTGGCGGCGTGCCTGGCTGTCATGGGGGCCTGGCGGCGCGGCGCGTTCCGGGGACGGCACGTGCATCGCTGGATGGTCGCGGCAGCCTTCCTGTCCTGCGGGGGCGCGGTTTCGAACGCATCGGCGGCCGACCTGCAGATCCTGCGCCCGCTGGGCTTCGGCAGGGGAGGGTACACCGTCCAGACCACCGACACGCTGTGGCAATGGAATCCCGCCGTCGGGCTGGTCTACAGCTTCCTGCACCAGCCGCTGGTGGCCAAGCCCACGGTGGCCGGTGCGGACGAGGTGGAGGCCGTCAAGTACGCCCAGATGATCGAGTTCCAGGCGGGCGTCGGGATCCTGGACGGCCTGGAGATCGACCTGCAACTGCCGCTGCACGTGGATCGCAGTGCGGACGAGGCGTTCCGGAAGGAACTGGAGGTCACCGGGGTGGGCGACCTCTACCTGGGCGTGAAGTACCAGCCGTTGCGGAGGCAGAAGAAGAGCGTCGGCATCACCCTGACCCCCTTCCTGCTGTTCGGCACGGGAAGCCCCGGCAAGATGGCCGGGTCCGGCAACCAGAACTTCGGCTTGAACGTGGCCATCGACACGGAGATCTCCATCGTGTCCGTGGCGGCGAACCTGGGCGCGACGCGGCGCGTGGACGCGGGATTCCTGAAGGAGCACTTCGGCCGCACCCTGGAGAGCAGTTTCGATTACGGGGTGCTGGTGATGGTGAAGTTCATGAAGCGGGGGGGGTACGCGTTCGTGGAGGGAACCGGCCTGGTGGAACTGAAGTCGAACCCCTCCAACCTGTTCCAGATGAACCTGGGAATCCGGGTGCCAATCGGCGTGCTGGACCTCTCGCTGGGGTACGGGCACGGGTTCACCCGGGGATTCCTGACTCCCGCCAACATGGCGTTCCTGGGCTTCGGCGTGTACCGCTGGCCCCAGTCGAACCCCCGGTACCAGTGAGGGACGCCATGAAGACGATACGCATCGCCAGCGCCGCGCTGACCGCCGGGATGCTGCTGCTGGCCGTGCTGCCCGTCGCGGCCCAGGAAGCCGCCCCGCCGGCCGCCCCGCCGCCCCTTCCCGACAACGTCAGGCCCTGGGACAAGTCGGACGGGGCCAAGGTCATCCAGGTGCGCAGGTTCGAGAAATCGCAGCGGCACGCGCTGTCCCTGCTGGTCGGACTGGTGCCGACCGACGAGCAGCAGTGGTACTTCCCGATGGGGCTTCGTTACGGCTTCCTGGCGACCGAGACGCTGGCCGTGGAAGTCGAGGGCGCCTACCTGGTGACCAAGGAAAAGCCGTGGAAGGACCAGATGGAGTCCCGCATCCGCGAGGAGGTGACGGGGATCGACGCGACGAAGAGCCTGGACCCCTTGTTCGAACCGTACGCATTGAAACGCTGGTATGCGGTCGCGAACGTCGCCTGGTACCCGATCTACGGGAAGATGGCGCTGCTGGGATCCACGCTGGGCCACTACGACATCGGCATCAAGGCCGGCCTCGGGGCGATGGGCGCCGACCTGTGGGACGCGGATCGCCCGGACGACGACGGCAAGCACCTCGTGAAGTTCTGCGGCGACGTCGGTGCGACCGCCATGGTGTACCTGTCCCGGCTGTTCGCGCTGCGGATCGACATGACGGTGTTCCTGTACAACTCGCCGGCCTCCGACTTCGAGGCGCCGTTCCAGGTGGACCTGGGCCTCGTCTTCTTCCCGGTGCCGCTGGGGAGCGGGGAGTAGGAGGGGGGCGGCCGGCCGTCACTGTTCCCCGGCCAGGCCGCACCGGTCGGCAAGTTCCACGCGGAGCCCGGGCAGTTCGTCCCGCCAGAACTCGAAGTCGAAGTCCCAGACGATCCGCTGGTCCAGGCCCCGGCCGTCCATCTCGTACCGGGTGTCGGGCTTCTTCACCAGCGCCAGCCGGATGAAGTCCAGGGCGGGGAACGGCACGCCGCACGCGCGCAGCCGATCCATGTCCGATTCCTCCAGCAGGACGTCCCCCGACTGGCGGTTCACTGTAGCCGCGCACGACGGACCGCGGAAAAGTGGACTGCGGATTTCTGGACATT
>CALJUR010000087.1 GCA_937975765.1 uncultured Myxococcales bacterium | reverse complement strand
ACCCGTATACGGTGCCGATGCGGATCTACCCGGCGGTCCACTACACGATGGGCGGGCTGTGGGTGGATTACAACCTGCAGAGCACGATCCCGGGGCTTTTCGTCCTGGGCGAGGCGAACTTCTCAGACCACGGCGCGAACCGGCTGGGCGCGTCGGCGCTGATGCAGGGCCTGGCCGACGGGTACTTCGTCATCCCGACGACCATCGGCGACTACCTGGCCAACAGCAAGTTGCCGAAGGTCGCCGCGGACCGGCCCGAGTTCACCGAGGCGCGGCAGTCGGTGGCGGCGTTCACCCAGAAACTGCTGGGCGTGCGCGGCAAGCGGTCGGTCGATTCCTTCCACAAGGCGCTGGGCCTGGTCCTGTGGGAGCACTGCGGGATGGGCCGCACGAGGGAGTCGCTGACCGCCGGGATCGCCAAGGTCGCGGCGCTGCGCGAGGAGTTCTGGAACGACGTGCGCGTGACCGGCGAGGCGGCCGACCTGAACCAGGAACTGGAGAAGGCCGGGCGCGTGGCCGACTTCATGGAGTTCGGCGAACTGCTGTGCCGCGACGCGCTGCTGCGCGAGGAGTCGTGCGGCGGCCACTTCCGCGAGGAGCACCAGACGCCGGAGGGCGAGGCGAAGCGCGACGACGAGAACTTCTGCCACGCCGCCGTGTGGGAGTATGCGGGCCCGGGCAAGGAGGCGATCCGCAACGTGGAGCCGCTGTCCTTCGAGGTCGTCCACCTCGCGCAGAGGAGCTACAAATGAAGCTGACGCTGCACATCTGGCGCCAGAAGGCGCGTTCGGAGAAGGGCGGGTTCGTCCGGTACGACATGGCGGACATCAGTTCGCACATGTCCTTCCTGGAGATGCTGGACGTCCTGAACGAGGAGTTGGTGGGCAAGGGCGAGGAGCCGGTCCACTTCGAGCACGACTGCCGCGAGGGCATCTGCGGGTGCTGCGGTGCGGTGGTCGACGGCCAGCCGCACGGTCCCCAGCAGGGGACGACGCTGTGCCAGTTGCACATGCGGCACTTCCACGACGGCGACGAGATCTACATCGAGCCGTTCCGGTCGAAGGCCTTCCCCGTGTTGAAGGACCTGATCGTGGACCGCGGCGCGTTCGAAAGGATTCTGCAGGCGGGCGGCTTCATCGCCGTGCGCACCGGGTCCGCGCCCGACGCCAACGCGATCACGGTGTCCAAGGAGGCCAGCGACCTGGCCATGGACGCCGCCGAGTGCATCGGCTGCGGCGCGTGCGTGGCGTCCTGCCCGAACGGGTCGGCGTCGCTGTTCGTGTCCGCCAAGCTGTCGCACCTGGGCCTGCTGCCCCAGGGCCAGCCCGAACGCATGAAGCGCGCGCTGGCCATGATCCGGCAGGCCGAGAAGGAGGGCTTCGGGTACTGCAGCAACTACGGCGAGTGCGAGGCCGTCTGCCCCAAGCGCATCGGCATCCAGCACATCGCCCGCGCCAACGCCGACTTCCACAAGGCCAGCTTCACTGTGTTCCAGGGGACGGGGGGGAAGGCGAATATCTGATCGGGGCGGGAGGTTACATCCCGAATCCAATACCAATGAAGGGGAACACTGTCGCCCATTCGAATCCGGTGCTGCGCCAACGATAGTTCTCATCCTTGCCGTTCCGTCGCCCTTCCCCGAGAACAATCGGCAGTTCCACAGAAACCTCGAATCCGAACCTTCCGTTTCTCGGCCAGTAGGAATAATGCCGATACCGAATGCCTGGGTGCAGGAGCAGTCCTTCGACACGATAGTTCTGGTCGTCCCCTGAATCCGATGGACCGAAGAAGAAATGTCCGAATCCTGCCATCGTGCTGATGCCGATGTGATGCTGATTGAGGCGCCACCAGTACGAGAACTCGGTCCCTACGTATCCCATGCCCCCGAAACCTGACGTACCCGAGTGCATGGAGGAGGCGGCCTGCCAGTAGATCCCACCCCCTCCGCGAATCGAGGTCCACATGAATCCTCGGCTACGCAGGCTGACCAGGGCGAAATCCCAGAGAGCTCCGGGCCCGATTAGACTCCGAAACCTGATCCAGTCATGGCGATGGGTTCCGCTACGATGTCCCTCGCCAATCAAACTTTCGGTTCTCTCCAGTTCATCTCTCACGATAACATCGCCCTGCACCATGAGTTCCAGGACTAACGGCTTGTAGGAGCGGTCTGAACGGATCTCGAGACGGTGCAGACCGGGAGGAAGAGGATGATGATGAAGCGGCGTGTGGCCGATGACCTTGTCATCCAACCGGACCGTGGAACCTGAGGGCAGGCAGAAGACCGACAGGAAATACGATTCCGAAGATACCCCCGGGTCCATTCCTGAGCCCAATCCTGTTTGATCAGACGGTTCGGGAGCTATTTGCTTGGTGACGGAAGTTGCTTCGTCAACCTCCACTGGTTTCGTCATCCGGGAGGCATCGGATAGCGGGAGAGTCTCTTTCGTCAGAGGACCACCCGAAATTCGGGCTGATACCTCATCCAAAGATCGCTTGGCTTCCGCTCTCCGGATGGGGTCTGGTTCCATCACGAACCACTGACTGAACAAGTCCCGAGCCCTGATCAGGTCCCCCTTCCTCTCCTGAATGAGGGCCAGGTACTTCAAGATCGCTGGCTCTGAACGAATTGCATATGCCCTCTCCAGAAGTTCCTGTGCTGTGTCCAGACGTCCTTCGTCCAACATGATATGCGCAGCATTCACCAATGCGGCGGACCGATCCGTCGTGGAGGTGGTTTGCGCCAAGGACACTGTGGAGGAAGCAAAACAAGCAGGAGCCAGCAGGGCGAGGATGCATCTCTGCAGCAACATTGTCTTGATTCGCATTCGAGTTCTTGAATCGGCGACCTCGATCGAGGCCCCTGAACAGTTCGAGGCCCCTGAACGTCCTCTTCCGCGCAGTCCGGTCTTCATTCCCGAAATTCTAGAAGTCGTCATATTGCTCATATCCAGCCGGAACGCAGGCGTCCCAACAGTCACTCCTGACCCTGCGATAACAAGAACTTGTGTCGCAGGCCTTTGAGTCGATGTAGACACACTGACTCGACTTGGCCGCGGCGACGGCGCTCGCGGTCCAGTTCCCTGGCCACCGCGTCGGGCACGTTCCGGACCGTCAGGTACCGCATGGCCGGACCTCCTTGCGTTCCTTGGTTGCATTCTATGATTCCTGGTTTCTGCATTCCATCGCCTTCCATCGCGGAGGCAGCCACGCAGGGATCGAGGAAGCGCACCGGGTGTTTCACGCACTCCGTCCGGTGTATCCGCGCCTCCTTCCCGCCCTGCCCGCCCGCGCAATCCCGGCGAATTCCCCTACAATCGGGACCACTACCGAGGTCGATCGAGGGCACCGTGGTCCGCATCGCCATCCAGTCGCTGGCGCACGACCGGGGCAAGCTGGTCGCGTCGCTGGCCGGGGTCGCCTTCGCGTCGGCGCTGGTGCTGCTGCAGATGGCGATCTACGCGGGGTTCGTGGAGGGCGCCACCAGCCTGGTGACCCGCGTCGGGGGCGACGTCTGGGTGATGGCGAAGTCCACCCGCGTCGTGGACAACGGCGAGGCGCTGTCGGCGGGGTCGAGGGCCATCGCGGCGTCGCACCCGTGCGTCGCCAGGGCGCGGGCGCTGGTGCTGTCCTGGAGCGCGGCTCGGAGGCCGGACGGCGGGTCGGATTCCGTCATGGTCATCGGCCCCGAGCGCGGCGAGGGACCGCAGGTGCCCTGGACGCTGCGGGACGGCATGCCCTGGGACCTGCGCGGCGCGATGCGCGTCAGCGTGGACGAGTTCGACCTGCAGCGGCTGCGCCTGCCCGCAGAACCGGTCGGCGCGGCGCTGGAGATCGGGTCGCAGACGGCCTGGGTGGCGGCGGTGACGAAGGGCATCCGGTCGTTCACGCTGGCGCCGTACCTGTTCACGGACGCCGAGTCGGCGCGGCGCATCCTGGGCCTGTCGGACGGCCAGGCGCACTACTGGGTGCTGGACCTGAAGGACCCGCGGTGCGCGCCCGACGTCGTCGCGTCGGTGCAAAGGCACCCGGACCTGTCGGCGATGACCACGGCGCAGTTCGCGCAGCTGACGCAGGACTCGTGGGTGGGCGATTCGGGGGCCGGGGCGGCGCTGTGGTTCGGGGCGCTGCTGGCGCTGATCGTGGGCGTGGTGGTCGTGGGGCAGACGCTGTACGCCGTGACCCGGGAGCACCGGCGCGAACTGGCGATGCTGAAGGCCATCGGCGCGACGTCGGCCGAGCTGACGCGCTTCGTGGGGTGGCAGGCGGGGTTCCTGGCGCTTGCGGGCGGGGGGATCGGCGTGGCGATGACGCTGCTGACCGAGTCGGCGGCGGGGGCGACGGGCCTGGTGATCCACGTGACACCGTCGGTGCTGGGGATCGGCTGCGGGGCGATCCTGGCGATGTGCGTGCTGGCCAGCCTGTGGAGCCTGCGGCTGGTGCTGAAACTGCCCGCCGCGGAGGTGTTCAAGTGAACCCGACGCTGCTGCGGGCGAGGTCGGTGGTGAAGGGGTACGGCAAGGCCGGCCTGCACGTGGAGGTGCTGCACGGGGTCGCCATCGACCTGCGGGCGGGCGAGCTGGCGCTGTTGATGGGGCCGTCCGGGTCAGGCAAGACCACGCTGGTGTCGATCTGCGCGGGCATGATGCGGGCCGACGCCGGGACGGTCGAGGTCTGCGGGCGCGAGATCACGGGCCTGCCGGACCCCGAGGTGGCGAAGGTGCGGCGGCGGCACCTGGGGTTCGTGTTCCAGGACGCCAGCCTGTTCCCCGCGCTGACCGCGCTGGACAACGTGGCCGAGGTGGTTCGCATGAAGACCGGGGTCCGGATGGCGGCGGCACGCCTTCAGGCGACGCGCATGCTGGACTCGATGCGGATGGGGCACCGGCTGCGGCACCGGCCCGACGAGTTGTCCGGCGGCGAGCGGCAGCGGGTGGCCATCGCGCGGGCGCTGGCGGGCGACCCGGACCTGCTGATGGGGGACGAGGTGACGGCGGCGCTGGACGGCCACAGCGCACGGCTGGTGATGGAACTGGTCCGCGGGGTGGTGGAGCCACGGCGGGGGGTCCTGCTGGTGACGCACGACCGGCGCCTGGAGGCGTTCGCGGACCGGGTGATCCGGCTGGAGGACGGGCGCGTAGTGGGGGACGATCCGGGCGGCTGGACCGGGACGATGGGCGACGGGACGGCGGCCGGGCACGGCAGCGCGGCGCAGGCAGCGCTGCATGATCGGCGTGGCGTCGCGCGCGGCGACGCGGGAGGGGGGAAGTGAACGGCGCTCGAAAAGGGGCGATCGCGGCGGCGGTCG
This sequence comes from uncultured Myxococcales bacterium, assembly GCA_937975765.1. GTDB lineage: Bacteria > Myxococcota_A > UBA9042 > DTJE01 > DTJE01 > CAIZWN01. The sequence continues at coordinate 36,043 of CALJUR010000087.1, read as the reverse complement.
TGATCGTGGCGACCTGCTGCGTCCTGACGGTGGCGTGGGCGGTGCAGCGGGCGGGCGACGACGTCGCGACGGCGGGCCCCGGGACGCTGCAGGAGCGCGTGCTGGCGCGGGCCGTTGTGGTGCCGGTGGACGGCGTGGCCGAGGTGTACCCGCGGGTCGAGGGGCGGGTCGAGCAGGTCGCGGTGCGGGAGGGCGACCGGGTCGAGGCCGGGGCGCTGCTGGCGGTGGTGGAAGCGGGCGCCCTTCAGGCCGAACTGGCGCGCAGGGAGGCGGAGGCGCGGGCGGCGGAGGAGGGGCTGCGGCTGGTGGCCGAGGGGCTGCGGCCGGAGGAGCGGACGGCGCTGGACGCCGAGGCGCGGGCGGCGAGCCGGGAGGCGGACCTGGCGGGCGACCGGGCGGCGAGGCAGTCGCGGCTGGACGCGGCGGGGACCTCGACGGAGGCCGCCCAGCGGCAGGCCCAGATCGAGTGGGACATCGCGAAGGCGCGGCAGGACTCGGCCGAGGCGCGGCTGCGGGCGGCCCGGTCGGGCAGCCGGCCGGCGGAGGTGCAGGCGGCGCGGGCTCGGCTGGCGGCGGCCGAGGCGGCGGTGGCCCAGGCCCGCGACGAGGCGGCGCGGGCGCGGATCGTGGCGCCGCGAGCAGGCGTGGTGCTGGCGCGGCGCATCGATCCGGGGGACACGATCAGCCTCCAGGGCCAGGCGGCCCCGGAGGCGGTGTTCGAGATCGCGGACCCGGGACGGGTGGAACTGCGGTTCGAGGTGGAGGAGGTGGACGCGGCGCGCGTGGTGCCGGGCCTGGCCGTCACGGTGACGACCCCGGGCAACCAGCGGGTGCTGGGGAAGACCGTGGTGGACCGCGTGGCGGCGCGCCTGCAGAAGCGGGCGATCGGGGCGCAGGACGCGCGCGAGCGGGCCGAGAGCCAGGTCCGCGGGGCGTTCGCGCCGCTGGACGGGATCGGGGACCTGCCACCGATCGGCACGCGGCTGGAGGCGGTGGTCGACCTGCCGCCGCGGACGGTGGACGTGCGGGTGCCGAGGGAGGCCCTGCGCGTGCGGGACGGGCGGGCGACCGTGAGGGTGCCGGCCTGGCCGTGGGACCGCGAGAGGACGGTCGAGCTGCTGGCCGGCGACGAGCGGTATGCCGAGGTGCGGGGGCTGGAGGCCGGCGAGAAGATGCGGCTGGACGCGCCGTAGCGGGAAGGAAGAGGTTGCGCCGGGGACCGCTTGGCCCTACCCTTCCCGCGACCCTTCGGGCCGGTCGCGGGACCGGCGGGGAGAGGCGGTGGCGGAAACCCAGGTGGGGCCGGTCCTGTCGGCCTGCGGGCTGGCCAAGGCGTGGGGCGCGCAGGGGCTGTTCGAGGGCGTCGGCCTGAACCTGTTCGACGGGGACCGGCTGGGCGTCATCGGCCCGAACGGCGCCGGCAAGACGACCCTGCTGCGCATCCTGGTGGGCGACGAGCGGCCGGACGCGGGCACCGTGGCGGTCCGCAAGGGGGCCCGGCTGGCCTACGTGCCGCAGGAGCATCCCTTCCCGGACCACGTGACCGTCGAGGGCGTGCTGCGCGAGGCGGTCGAGGGCGCGCTGCCGCCGGGGCCGGACCAAGCCGGCGAGGCCGAGGCGCGGATCAACGAGACGCTGGGGCGCACGGGGTTCGAGAACCGCACGCAATCGGCGCCGTCGCTGTCGGGCGGCTGGCAGAAGCGGCTGGCCATCGCGCGGGCGCTGGTGACGCACCCGGACGTGCTGCTGCTGGACGAGCCGACCAACCACCTGGACCTGCCGGGGCTGGCGTGGCTGGAGGACCTGCTGCAACGGGCGCGGTTCGCGGTGCTGATGGTCAGCCACGACCGCTGGTTCCTGCAGAACGTCGCGACCCGCATGGTCGAACTGAACCGCGCGTACCCGACGGGCACCCTGGCGGCGGAAGGCACCTACAGCGACTTCCTGGACGCGAGGACGCGGTTCCTGGAGGGGCAGGCCCGGCTGCAGGAGACGCTGGCCAACAAGGTGCGGCGCGAGACCGAGTGGCTGCGGCGCGGCCCGAAGGCCCGGGCGACGAAGGCCCGGTACCGCGTGGACGAGGCGGCGCGGCTGATCGAGGAACTGGACGAGGTGTCGGCCCGCAACGTGTCGACGGGCGCGACGTTCGACTTCACGGGGACCGAGCGCCGGACTCGGCGGCTGCTGGTGGCGAAGGACCTGGCGAAGGCGCTGGGCGGGCGCGCCCTGTTCGGGGGCGTCTCGTTCGTGATGACGCCGGGCATGCGCCTGGGGCTGGTGGGTCCGAACGGCAGCGGCAAGACGACGCTGCTGCGGGTGCTGGCGGGCGAACTGGAACCGGACGCGGGGCGCGTGGAGACGGCGCCGGATCTGCGCGTGGTGTACTTCGACCAGCGGCGGGAGACGCTGCCGGGGGCGCTGACGCTTCAGCGGGCGTTCGTGCCGGACGGCGACGCGGTGCGGTACCGCGGCCAGGAGATCCACGTCGCGTCGTGGGCGGCGCGGTTCGGGTTCCGGAGGGACCAACTGACGACGCCGGTGGGCGACCTGTCGGGCGGCGAGCAGGCGCGCGTGCTGATCGCACGGCTGGTGTTGCAGCCCGCGGACGTGCTGCTGCTGGACGAGCCGACGAACGACCTGGACCTGCAGACGCTGGAAGTGCTGGAGGACAGCCTGTCGGACTTCCCGGGGGCGGTGGTGCTGGTGACGCACGACCGGTACCTGCTGGACCGGGTGTCCACGACGGTGCTGGGGCTGGACGGACGCGGCGGCGCGGCGTTCCACGGCGACTACGTGCAGTGGGAACAGGCCCAGCGCGAGGCGGCGCGGCGGGAGGCGGCGGCCCGCAGCGAGGCGGCTTCGGCGGCCTCCCGGAAGGAGGCCGAGGATCGCGCGGCCCGGCCGAAGCCGAAGCGCCTGACCTACCTGGAGCAGAAGGACTGGGAGACGATCGAGGTCCGGATCCACGACGCGGAAGAGCGGCTGTCTGCGAGGAAGGCCGAACTGCACGACCCCGCCATCTCCAGCGACGCGGGCAGGCTGGGTGCGGCCTCCACCGCGGCGGACGAGGCCCGCGCCACGGTCGACGCCCTGTACGCGCGCTGGGAGGAACTGGAGGCGAAGCAGCGCGAAGGCTAGAAGCGGCGCCCGACCGGTCCTTGCGATCTTCCACCCCACGATCTAACCTGCCAGCGAATTCGCCAGGGGGGAACATGCCGCAGATGAAGACGCCGGAGCCCGTCGGGAAGACTCCGGTCCCGGCCGCGAAGGCCGGCCCGGGCAAGGTTCCGGGAACCGGGCTGGGCAGCCTCGACTGGCTGCAGGGCAAGGGGTATGCGCAGCAGACGAGCCTGTTGAGCCCGCGCACGCCGCCGGCGGACCGGAAGGCGCAGGGGTTCCCGATCGGTGCGACGCCCCCCGGGCAGGCCGCAGGAATGCCCGCGAAGACCGGCCCCTCGGCCTCGCTTCCGGCGAAACTCCCGAAACTGGAGGGCTCGGCCGAGGCCTCCGTGCACGGGGCGGTTGCCAGCGGCGAACTGGAGCGGAAGTCGGCGGCGGGCCTCCTGCAGATGCAGGGCGAGATCCTGTCGGGCAAGGCGTCGGTCGGGGCCGAGGGCAAGCTGGACCTGAAGGACGCGAAGGCCGGCGCCGAGGCATCGGCGGAAGCGAACCTCGCGGCCGGCAGCCTCCACGTGGCCTCCCCCATCGTACCCCTGACGATCGGAAGGGAGCAGTTGGAGGCCCAGGCCTATGCGGACCTCAAGGCCCAGGTCGGCGCCAAGGCCTCGGGCGACATCTACGTCACGGCGCTCGACGGCGGCAAGGTGACGCCGAGGTTGACGGCCGGCGCCGAGGCTTTCGTCGGGGCGTCGGGCAGCGCCACCGTCGGGGCGGACATCTGGTGGCAGCGCAGGGACCCGATGACCTACTTCGAGGGGGCGCGGGTGGCCCTGGACCGGTACGTCCTGCCCCGCATGGATGCCGGGGCCGCCGGGAAGGTCCGGGATGCGATCGGGCTGGCCGAGCGGACCGGGCTGCTGGACGAGGTGGCCGCCGCCATCATCGGGGACGCCGGCCGGGCCGACCTGCTCAGCGCCTCGGCCACCGCGAAGGGACACGCGGGGGCAGGCGCCGAGGCGTCGCTGGACGTCGGCCTGAAGGGGGGCATGGTCAAGGTCGAGGCCGACGTCGGGGCGGCGCTGGGACTGGGCGGGTCCGCAGGGGGCTCGATCGGCGTGGCCCCGGTGGACGCGGGCCGCCTGCTGCTGGTCCTGCTGTCGCAGGGGAGCGCGGTCGAAGCCCAACTGGAGCAACTGGTGGACTTCCTGAAGGATCGCTTCGACGATGCGGTCCACGTCGTGCTGAAGTGGATGGAGGACCACGCCAGGGAACTGGACGACTACATGCGCGAGTCCAACCCGGGCGAGTACGAGAAGATGGTGCAGGCGCAGAAGGACACCGCGGAGGCCGGCCAGCGGCTGCTGAAGGAGCCCAGCCTGGACGCCCTGGGGGACACCGCGTCGGGCACCGTCCGGGGACTGTACCACTCCGGGATGGTCGGCGTCTCGTCAGGCCTGCGGAAACTCGGCATCACCCAGGCCCCGAAACCCGCCCAGGCCCTCCACGCAGGGAAGAAGCCGCGGAAGAAGTCGGGCGCATGAAGCCCCTGGCGTGCAGCCGGACGGGTCCGGCGGGCACACCTCCTCCGGGACGATTGCGGTCCACCGGCCAGCGCATCCGGGTTCGCGACTACAAACGCCCCAGCATCCGCAGGATCCCGTCCAGGAACGTCAGGGGATGGGGCGGGCAGCCCGGAACGAACAGGTCGATCGGCAGGTCCCGGGGCACGCCGTCGTGGCAGGCGGGCGATCCGGCGAAGGGGCCGCCGCCGATGGCGCACGTGCCGTAGGCGATGACCAGCCGGGGCGACGGCACGGCCTCGTACGTGTCCAGCAGGGCCTGCCGCATGTTGCGCGAAACCGGGCCGGTCACGACGATGCCGTCGGCGTGGCGCGGCGACGCGACGAACTGCACCCCGAAACGGGAGAGGTCGAAGTCCACGCCGCCGACCGCGTTCAGTTCGCCCTCGCACCCGTTGCACCCGCCCGCCGAGACCTGGCGCAGCTTCAGCGACCGGCGGAACAGGCGCCGGGTGGCTTCCGGCAAGGCACGGGCCAGCCTGGAGGCGTCCGCATCCGCATCTCCGGACAGGACGAGGTCCTCGCGGGCCGAGGCAGACAGGCGGTGGTCGGCGGACAAGCGCAGCGCCCCGGTCGGGCACGCGGCGGTGCAGTCCGGACAGAACAGGCACTTGCCCAGGTCGAGGGCCAGCGGGGCGATCGTCACGGCACCCGTCGGGCAGGCATCGGCGCAGGCCCGGCACCCCGGCGCGCAGCGGGCCGGGTCCAGCACCGGCCGCCCCCGGTACCGGGCGGGCAGGTTGGCGGGCCCGTCGGGATACGCGATCGTCTTGAATCCCTGCCGCAGGCGCGCCCGGATCAGGTCCATCGTCGCCGCCTCCTAGACGTCGTGCCCCGCATACGACAGGTTGAAGGACTTGTTGCACAACGGGAAGTCGGAGATCGGCGTCCCGCGCAGGGCCATGGCCAGCCCGAACCAGTTCTGCAGGCTGGGGTCGAACACGCGCCAGGTGACCAGGCGGCCCTCCGCGTCCGTGGAGGCCACGTGGACGATCTGCCCGCGCCAGCCCTCGACCAGAGCGACGCCCAGCAGCCCGGGACGCAGCGCGGGGACCACGACCGCCGCGACGCCTTCGGGGATCGCCTCCAGTCGGGACCGCACGAACTCCATCGACCGGGCGACCTCGCGCCATCGCACGCGGGCCCGCGCCAGCACGTCGCCGCCGTTCTCGACCACCGGTTCGAACCGGTGCGTCGCGCAGGCCCCGGAGGGGTGGTCGCGGCGGACGTCCCGGCTGCATCCGCTGGCCCGCGCCGACGGTCCCACCAGCCCCAGGTCCAGGGCGGCCTTCCGGGACACGACCCCGGTCCGCTCGAAACGGGACAGCACCGAGGGCGAATCGAAGGCCAGGGACGCCACGTCCTGCAGGTCCCGCCAGGCGGCGGCCAGGCGATCCAGCACCGACTGCCGGATGGCGGCCGGGACATCCACCCGCACGCCGCCGAACGCCAGCAGCCCCCGGCCGTGCCGGTTGCCGGTGATCTCCAGCAGCGAGTTCAGGAACTCGCGCCGCAGCCGCGAGAACCACGAGGCGCCGGGCAGGTACCCCACGTCGTTGCACAGGGCGCCCAGGTCCCCCACGTGGTACGCCATCCGCTCCAGTTCCAGCGCGATCGCGCGCAACTGGTCGGCCGCCTCCGGCACCTGTACGCCGGCCAGCGACTCGACGACGCGGCAGCACGCCAGGCCGTGGCCGATCGCGGTGTCGCCGGCGATCGACTCGGCGACGACCATGCGGCGGGCCGGCGTGGCGTCGCGCAGCAGCGCCTCGGCGCCGCGATGCTGGTAGCCCAGGTGGATCTCCAGGTGGTGCACCGTCTCGCCCGAGCACTGGAACCGGAAGTGCCCGGGCTCGATGATGCCGGCGTGGACGGGACCGACCGCGACCTCGTGCACCCCCGGCCCCTCGACCCGGAAGAACGTTGCGGCAGCGGGCGGGACGGCGGGATCCAGCGCGGCGTGCAGCCGCAACGGCTTCGGCCAGGGATGGCCCTCGGGGCGCAGGCCGTCCGTCTCGCAAACGGCGCGTTCCATCGCGTGCGCGGACACCAGCCCGGCGGTCAGGGACGGGTACCCCCCGCCCGCGCCGATGCCGGTCTTCAGCAGGCTGAGGCGGCCCTCCGCGTCGTGCGCGACCAGCGCCACCAGGTCGGGCATGCCGGGCCGCCCGGGCAGGGTGAACAGGGCCGCCAGTCGCCCGCCCTCGCCGCACGATTCCACGACGAGGTCCCTGAACGCCCGGGGGGCCACGGCCACGATGTCCGCGACCACCACGGCCTGGCCGTTGTGGAACGACTTCGGGTTGGGCATCGTCATCCGGCCCCCCCCAGCACGGCCGAGGCCCGGGCCAGCGCCTGCGCCAGCGGCGGCGGCATCCACACCCCCAGCAGGACGATCAGCAGCAGCGGCAGCAGCAGGCCGGGCCAATCCAGCGCGTGGGCCCGGTGTCGCGGGACCCCTTCCGGCACCGGCCGCCAGGCCATGCCCAGGACCGGCCGCAGCAGGACGACGAAGATGATCGCGACGCCCAGCAGGAACGCGACCACCGGCGCCACGTGGCCCCCCGCGACCCCGTCCCGCGCGATCCACAACTCGCTCATGAACACCGACGACGACGGAGCGCCGACCAGCGCCAGCACGGCCACCAGCAGCGCGGCGCCCGACAGCGGGGACGCGCGCAGCAGGCCGTCTATCCGGCGCGAGTCGCGGGTGCCCAGCTGCCGGTACAGGTTGCCGACGGAGAAGAAGGCCGTCATCTTGGCCAGCGAGTGGTTCAGGGTGTGGAACAGCGCGGCCGGCACGGCACCCAGGCCCAGGCCCAGCGCGATGATCCCGATGTGCTCGACGCTGCAGTAGGCCAGCAGGCGCTTCAGGTCGTGCTCGTACGCGATGAAGGCGGCCGCCACGACGATCGACACCAGCCCGAACGGGACCAGCAGGGAGAACGCCCAGCCATGGCCGCCCGTCGCCTTCTCGACCACCGGCAGGAAGCGGCTGATGCTGTACAGGGCGCAGTTCAGCAGGACGCCCGACAGCACCGCCGACACCGGCGTCGGGGCCTGCCCGTGGGCGTCCGGCAGCCAGGTGTGCATCGGGGCCAGGCCGGCCTTGGTGCCGTACCCGACCAGCAGGAACACGAAGGCCAGCTTGACGGCGCCGGGCTGCATGCGCGACGCCACGGCGGACAGGTCGGTCCACAGGAACGGGCTCTGGCTGCCGGTCGTGACGCCGCGTGCCTCGCCGCACAGCAGGAAGGTTCCCAGCAGCGCCAGGGCGATGCCGACCGAGCAGATCATCAGGTAGGTCCAGGCCGCCTTCACCGAGGGCCGGTCGAACTCCAGGCAGACCAGCAGCCCCGAGGCCAGCGTGGTGGTCTCCATCGCGACCCACAACAGACCGACGTTGTTCGACAGCAGCACCAGGACCATGCTGGCCAGGAAGCCGAACCAGGCCGCGCCGAAGCGCCGGGCCATCGACCGGGAGAAGGTGCCGTCGCGGACCGCCGGGCCGAAGTACCGGATGGCGTACACCGACGCAAAGGCGAAGACCAGCACCACGATCGCCAGGTTGTAGGCGGACAGGGCGTCCATCATCAACTGGGCGCCGCCGGCGAAGACCGGGGCCTCCAGCGCCGCCGGAACCGCCAGCGCGGTGAGGGCAGCCTCGGCCAGCGCACCCGCGGCACAGGTGGCCAGCACGGCCCGCGGCCGCGGCAGCACGGCCGCCACGATGCCGCACGCGACCGGGACCAGCAGCAGCGCCCATAGCAGGCTCATCGCCGCCCTCCGATCGCCGCGGCGGGCGCGTCCTGCGCCTCGTCCTCGGGGTGCCGGTTCGCGAAGACCACCAGCACGGCCATCAGCATCACCGCGACCAGCACGTCCAGCAGCACGCCCAGTTCGACCACCAGCGGGAACTCGCCCAGCACGCGCTGGCCGATCACGAACACGCCGTTCTCCAGGACCAGGTAGCCGATGACCTGCGTGATCTCGGTGCGACCCGTGACGGTCAGGTACAGCCCGACCAGCAGGGTCGCCAGGCCCGCGGGAACGCCCAGCGGCGACGATCCGGCCCCGGCGGAGGGCAGCATGACGGCCCCGATCCAGAAGGACAGGCCGACCAGGATGCCGCACATCAGCAGCGACAGGTGCAGGCTGGTCTCCGGCTGGGTCTCGCGGTGCACGCCGCTCTTCCGCATCGCGTACACCAGCAGGGCGGGAATCGCCACGGCCTTCAGCAGCAGCGTGGCCAGCACGGCCATGCCGGTGTGGGCAATCCGCTGGCCGCCCGTCAGCACGCCGGTCCCCTGGATCGCCAGGGGCAGCGCGGCCAGCACCAGCCCCTGCAGCGCGCAAGCGCGGATGCGGGCCACGAGGCGGCCGGTGGACCCGATGAACAGGTCGATGCCGATCACCAGCAGCAGCAGGAGGTCCGCGTCCAGGCTCACGGTCGGCCTCCGGTGAAGAGGACCAGCACCCCGACGGCCGCGACGACGCACGCGCCGATCAGCAACTGGGGCACCCGGGACAGCCGCAGCCGGGCCATGATGGACTCGATGACGCCGATCTCGATCGCCACGGCGGCCTGGCCGACGATGAACAGTGCCGGCGCGGCCCAGCCGTCCTGCGGGATCGGCAGCACCAGGTGCACCAGCACCGCCCCCAGCACGTACATCTTCATCGCGTACCCGATCTGGATGAACGCGAAGTCCGGCCCGGAATGGTCCAGCACCATGACCTCGTGGATCATCGTCAGTTCGAGGTGGGTGTTCGGGTCGTCCACCGGGATGCGCGCGGTCTCGGCCAGCAGCACCACGCCCAGCGCCAGCGCCGCCAGCATCAGGCCCGGGCTGCGCAGCAGGCCGCCCGCCGCGGGCAGCGCCGAGAAGGCGTCCCCGAACGAGGGGACGCGCGACGGGATGCACAGGATCATCAGGGCCAGCAGCAGCGCCGGTTCCGCCATGGCCGAGAAGGCGGCCTCGCGGCTGGCGCCCATTCCCTCGAAGGCGGACCCGGTGTCCAGCGCGGACGCCATCGTGAAGAAGCGGCCCAGCCCCAGCAGGTACGCGACGACGAAGACGTCCGCGGGGAAGCCGAACGGGGACGTCGGGAAGGCGGAAGGGACGATCAGGCCCGCCAGGAACGTGGCCACGAGGCCGATCATCGGCCCGAAGGCGAACACCCACGTGGTGGTCCGGCTGTAGACGGCGCCCTTGCGCAGCAGGCGCAGCACGTCGAAGACCGGCTGCAGCAGCGGCGGGCCGCGCCGCCCGGCCACGCGGGACTTCACGACGTTGATCAGGCCCAGCATCGGCAGGGGCAGCAGGATCAGCAGGCCCGCCTGGACCGCGATGTCGATCACGACGGACATCACCAGGACGCCCCCATCTGCCACACCAGCAGCACGACGACGGTCAGCAGGACCCACACGAGGTACCGGGGCACCCCGCCGGCCTGCAGGAAGCCGGCCCAACGGAACAGCGTCAGCAGCCCGTTCACGGCGGGACGGATCACGCGGTCCGCGGCGAGATCCCCCCGGTGGGACTCGACCCGGGCGGCGCGCGGGAAGTACCCCTCGGGCAGGTCCGCGTGGCGATGCCGGTCAAACAGGAACTCGCCGGGCTTCAGGACCGGGTCCGCGAACGACGCGGCGGTGTACTGCATGCGCGCGGTGGGGGCCTCGTAGCCGCATCCCCAGGTGGCCGAGCGGCGCACGTCCCGTCGGCGCAGCAGGACCCGCCGCAGCGCCGCCAGCACCGCGAGGCCCGCGACCAGGGCCGCCGACACCCGCGTCACGGCCGCCAGCAACGTGCCGACGCCCCCGGGCAGCCCGCCGCCGCCGGCCACGAAGGCGCCCGGGCCCTCGACCAGCCGCATCGCCAGCAACGGGGCCACGCCGATGACGGCGCACAGGGTCGCGCCGGCCACCATCGCGCCCTGCATGGAGGCGGACGCCTCGTGCGCCCGCCCGGCTGCGGGAGTCCGGGGCTCGCCCAGGAAGACGACGCCGAACGCCTTGACGAAGCACGCCGCGGCCAGCCCGCCGATCAGGGCCAGCGCGGGCACCACCGACAGCGTCCACAACCCGTCGGGCGACGCCAGTTCGACGGCCCCCGTGAAGGCGCCGGCGTAGATCAGCAACTCGCTGACGAAGCCGTTCAGCGGGGGCAGCCCGGCGATCGCCGCCGAGCCGGCCAGGAAGGTCGCACCGGTGACCGGCATCCGGTGCATCAGCCCGCCCAGCGAGTCGATGTCCTTCGTGCCGGTAGCGTGCAGGACGCTGCCGGCCCCCTGGAACAGGAGCCCCTTGAACAGGCCGTGGTTCAGCACGTGCAGCAGCGCGCCCGAGAAGCCCAGGAAGGCCACCGTGTGGTGTCCGTTGGCCCGCCCGACGATTCCCACGCCGATCCCCATCGCGATGATCCCGACGTTCTCGACGCTGTGCCAGGCCAGCAGGCGCTTCAGGTCGTGCTGGGCCAGGGCGTGCAGCACGCCGCCCACGCCGGACACGATGCCGACGCAGATCATCGCGACGCCCCACCACGCAGGCGGGTCGGGCAGGAAGGTCAGCGTCCGCAGCAGCCCGTAGATGCCCATCTTGATCATCACGCCGGACATCACGGCCGAGACGCTGGACGGGGCGGCCGGGTGCGCCTCGGGCAGCCACGCGTGCAGCGGCCAGAAGCCCGCCTTCAGCCCGAATCCCAGCAGCGCCAGCACGAAGGCCGCCGTCGCCAATCCCGCCCGCGCGATCCCGGCGCCCGCGATGTCCGCGAAACCGAACGACCCGGCCGGAACGGCCAGCAGCACGAACAGCACCAGGAGCGGCACCACGCCCACGTGCGACGCCACCAGGTACACGATCCCGGCACGGCGGGTCTCCTCCCGGTCGCCCTCGAAGGTCACCAGGAAGAACGACGACAGCGACATCGCCTCCCAGGCCAGCAGGAACAGCACGCCGTCCCGGGCCAGGGCCACGCCCGCCATGGAGGCCGCCAGCAGGCCCGAGAAGGCCGGGGCCGCCGCGACCCGACGCCGCCCGGCGAAGCCGCGCAGGTAGCCCTCGCCGTAGATCGCCGACAGGCCCGACACCAGGAAGATGCACAGGAGGAAGAAGGCGGACAGCGGGTCCAGGCCGATCGACACGGCGCCGACCGGCATGCGCCAGGGCAGGACCAGCGTCTCCTCGGTGCGCTGCACCAGCGCCCAGGCCGCGCCCGCGATCCCGGCCAGGCTGGCCGCGACGGACGTCCCGGTGCCGACGGCCAGGGCCGCGCGGTCCTGCCTTCCCAGGAAGGTGCACAGGGATGCGCCGAGGACCAGGAGGGCGATCGCCAGGAGCGTCAGGACCAGGGCAACGCTCAAGATGCTGCTCGACGGACCCGCCAGTGCAGGCCCTATCCAGTTGCGCGGCGGAGTATAGTCGCGGGGGTTGGAAATGCAAGCCCGCGGAGGCGGGCGGAGGGAGGCGCGGGAATGGGTGCGACGGGCGGGGCATTCGTGGCGGGCGCGACGGGATACGTGGGCCAGCAGGTGACGCGACAGTTGTGCCAGGCGGGCATCCCGACCGTGGCGCACCTGCGGCCGGACTCGCCCCGGCTGCAGGAGTGGCGCGACCGGTTCGCGACGATGGGCGCGCGGGTGGACGAGACGCCGTGGACGCCGGACGCGATGGAGGCGACGATGCGCCGCCTGCGGCCGGACCGCGTGTTCTGCCTGGTCGGGACCACCCGCGCCCGCATGCGGGACCTGGCCCGCGCCGGGCGGGACCCCGACGACGCCTCCTACCGGGCGGTGGACTACGGGCTGACCGCGCTGCTGGCCGGGGCTGCCGCCGGCGCCGGCATCGCGCCTCGGTTCGTGTACCTGTCCGCGATGGGGGCGGGGCCCTCGGCGAAGGGCGCCTACATGCACTGGAGGACGAAGGCGGAAGAGGCCGTCGTCGCGTCGGGCCTGCCGTACACCCTGGTCCGTCCCGGCCTCGTCACGGGACCGGACCGGGACGAGAGCCGCGCGGGAGAACGGGTGGCCCATGCCGCCCTGGAAGGAGTCCTGGGCCTGTCCCGCGCGCTGGGCGTGCCGGGCCCCTGGCAGAGGTACCGGTCGATCGACGCCACCTCGCTGGCACGCGAACTGATCCGGTTGTCCGGCGCGCCCGAGGCCGCCCACCGGGTCGTCGAGCGCCGGGAGTTGAAGGACGGGGAATCCGCCTGACCCTCGCGGACGTCAGGCCCCCGGCAGGATCTCGTCCGCGTCCAGCGCCAGATCGGCCGCGAACCGCTCCATCACGGCCTTCCGCTTCAGTTTCAGGGTCTGGGTCAGCATGCCGTTCGCGACCGTGAAGTCCTCGGTCACGAAGTGGAAGCGGCGCGGGATCTCGTAGCTGGCAAACCGCCCGCGCAGGTGGTTCGCGATGTCCCGCCCGACCAGCATGCGGATCGCCTGCCCCACCTCGTCGCCGCGCGAGAACAGCACCTCGGGATCGACCGACAGGCCCAGGTCCCGGGCATGGTTTCGCAGCCGCGCCAGGTCCGGCACGACCAGACAGTCGTTGAACGGCCTCCCGTCCCCGAAAACCATCGCGTTCAGCACGTAGGGGATCAGCTTGATCTCCTCCTCGATCGCCGCCGGGAAGACGTACTTGCCGTTCTCCAGCTTGTACTGCTCCTTGAACCGCCCCGTGATGTGCAGGTAGCCGTCCTCGTCCAGCCGCCCCCGGTCGCCCGTCCGGAAACCGCCGTCCGGCGTCATCACCTCGGCCGTGGCCTCGGGCTTGCCGTGGTACCCCAGCATCACGTTCGGACCGTAGACGATGATCTCGCCCTCGCCCGTCCCGTCGTCCACGCGGCCGGGGTCGATGACCACCCTCACCTTCTCGATCGGCCGCCCCACCGTGCCCAGCTTGTGGGCCTCCGGCCCGTTCATCGTGACGGCCGGCGACGTCTCGGTCAGGCCGTAGCAGTCGTACACCGGGATGCCGATGTCGAAGAAGAACTGCGCGATCTCCACGTTCATCTTCGCGCTGCCGGACAGCGCACCCTTCACCCGCCCGCCGAACCGCTGCCGCACCTTGTCCAGCACCACCCGGTCCAGCAGCCGCCACTTCAGGCCCGCCCGCCCCGTCTCGCGGTGCGCCCGCGCCGCGGCGACCGCCGCCTCGAACAGGCGCAGCTTCACCCCGCCGTGCTCGCGCACCGTGGACCACACCGCGTCGTAGATCCGGTTGAACACGCGGGGCACCGTGATCAGGTAGGTGGGTCGCACCTCCAGCATGTCGTTGGCGACCGACGCCGGGCCTCCGGCGATCCCGATGGACCCCCCGAAACTGATGAAGTGGTACAGTTCGGCCGTCTGGCCATAGACGTGCGCCCACGGCAGGATGGAGAGGCTGCGATCGCCCGCCTCCAGGAAGGCATACAGCCGGTGCCCCGCCTGGTGGTTCGACGTGAAGTTGCCGTGCGACAGCAGGACGCCCTTGGGCTCGCCGGTGGTCCCGGACGTGTAGATCAGCGTCGCCACGTCGTTCGGGCCGGGCCGGACCGACGGCACCGGGGCCGACCTGCCCTTCTCCTCCAGCGCCCGGATGCCGGCCTCCCCGTCGTCCAGCAGCACGACGCGGGCCAGCGCCGGCAGGTCGGACACGTCGCCCAGCATCTCCAGCACGCGCGGGTTGGCCACGAACAGGACCTTCACCCCCGAGTCCTTCAGGATGTACCGCCACACCGCCGGCAGCTCGGCCTCGTACATCGGCACGAACCGCGCATTCAGGCCGTAGGTGGCGAAGGCCGCGATGGCCCATTCGGGCCGGTTGTTGGCGATGCACCCGACGGCATCCCCCTCCCGCACGCCCAGCCCGGCCAGGCCGGCCCGCAGGTCGTCCACCCGACGGCCCACCTCGGCGTACGTGACCCACCGGAAGAACCCGTCGCCGCCGCGCGTGCCGAACAGCTCGCGCGGGCCGTGCCTGGCGACGCTGTCCTCGAACATCTCGACCAGGTTCGCGGGCGGGTCGTACCAGTCGGTGCGAAGGGCCATGGATCGTCCTCCCGAAAAAAGGCTGTCAGAACGGCAGGTAGTCCGGTCCCCAGGCCGCCTTGCCGCCCCAGTGTCCCGCCACCGTCACCAGCGCCACCGCCGCGATCATCAGCAGCAGGTACGTCGCCTTCCAGCCGCCGGCGAACCGCCTGCCGGACAGCAGCCGGACGCCCATCGCGGTCGCCGCGACCCCGGCCGTCACCAGGATCAGCGTCTCGTGGGTCCCGACCAGCCGCTGCACCGCGGGTTCCTGCGACACGAACCCCTTGCGCAGCAGGCCGGTCAGGATCCCGGGCAGGAACGCCAGAACCGCCCCCCCCAGCACCCAGGTGCCCGCCGCCTCCAGTTCGCGGCGCCTCAGCCCGAAGGCCAGGACGTCCAGCAGCATCGCCATCAGCAGCCAACCGATCGGCAGGTGCACGATGGCCGGGTGGAAACGGCCCGCCACGTCCTTCCATCCCCCGCGCGGCGCGGCCGGCTGGCCGGTGGACGCAGCCGGGGCCACGTCCACCACCTCGACGTCCTCGACCTCGTCGACCTCCTCGACCGCCTCCTTCGCCGGGGACGAACCGCCCGCCGACGCATCCGGCTGCGCCCTGGCCGGGAAGGCGACCAGGCCCAGGGACAGCACGACGGCCAGGCGAAACGTGTTCGCCACCGGGACACCTCGATCGGGGAGACGGTTCAATCTGACCGGATCGGCCGTCTTCGTCAAGGTGCATGGGGGCGAATGGCCTGCGGAAAGGGCGAAAGCGCCGCCGCCTTGACTTGGAACGCGGACACGCCCCATCCTACCACCCAGGCCGTTCCCCGCGAGGAGTCCCCATGCATCCGTGGCACGACGTGGCAATCGGTCCCGAGGCCCCCGCCGAGTTCCAGTGCGTCATCGAGATCCCCAAGGGCAGCAAGGTCAAGTACGAACTGGACAAGGAGACGGGCCTGGTGCGCGTGGACCGGGTGCTGTACTCGTCGGTGATGTACCCGGCGAACTACGGCTTCATCCCGCAGACGCTGGGCGACGACCACGACCCGCTGGACGTGCTGGTGCTGATGCAGGAGCAGGTGGTGCCGCTGTCCATCCTGCGCGTCCGGCCCATCGGCATGATGACCATGCTGGACCAGGGCGACAACGACGAGAAGATCATCTGCATCCACCTGGACGACCCGGAGTACCAGCACTTCACCCGGATCGGCGAACTGCCGCCTCACCGGCTGGAGGAACTGCGCCGCTTCTTCGAGGACTACAAGAAGCTGGAGAACAAGGAGGTCCTGGTGCAGGACTTCCTGGGGCCCGAGGACGCGGCGAAGACCGTGGCGCACTGCATGAGCCTGTACCGCAAGCTGTTCTCGGCCCTGACCACCGCCCGCCGCTGACCGCCTCCCGGGTGCACCCCCGCGGCGCACGCCGGCCCTCGTTTGCGCCTTGCACGCCACCGGCCCGAAGCCTATGCTGGGCACCGGCATTTTCGGGAGGACCCCCATGGCCGATACCGTTCGAATGACGTTCTCGACCCCGCCCACGCTGGGCGCCGGGTACCGTCGCGCCCTGTTCAGCCGCAAGCCCGGCCTGCGCGCGGGCCAGGTCCTGGGCGGCTTCGAGGCCTCCTGCGCGGGGCTGTCGCTGGACCCCGCCAAGGTCGCCGCGTACCGCGAGGTCTGCGGCTTCGCGAAGGGCGACGACGTCCCTCTGACCTTCCCGCACATCCTGGCGGCCCCGCTGCACATGGCCGTGCTGACGTGCCCGCAGTTCCCGATCCCGGCGATGGGCATCATCCACGGGCGCAACTCCATCGTGCAGCACCGGGCGCTGAAGGCCGGCGAGTCCCTGGACTTCGTCGTGAAGGTGGACGGCAGCCGCGACGTGCGCAACGGCTACGAGTTCGACGTGGTGACCCTGGCGTCCTCCGGCAGCGAACTGGCGTGGGAGTCCGTTACCACGGTGTTCGTGCGCCGCAAGGCCCCCGAAGGCGCCCCGAAGACCCCGCGCGAGAAGCCGGCGGACCCGGTCCCGATGGCCGAGACGAAGCCCTGGGCCGTCCCGCACGACCAGGGTCGCAGGTACGCCAAGGTTTCCGGCGACTACAACCCGATCCACCTCTGGCCGATCACCGCGCGCCTGCTGGGCGGCTTCCCGCGCCCGATCGCGCACGGCATGTGGTCGCTGGCGCGCTGCGTGGCGGAACTGGAAGGCCGCGCCCCCGCCCCGGTCGCGCGCCTGGACGTCGAGTTCAAGCGCCCGGTGCTGCTGCCCGCGAAGGCGGTCTTCGGCGCCACCCCGGACGGCGACGGTTTCGCCTACGACCTGCGGGACAAGGAAGGGAAGAAGCAGTACCTGTCGGGGACCTGGACCCTGAAGTAGGAAGGATTCCTCGTGATGGCGGGGAACGAGGCCATCGTCAGGTGCGCCCGAGGCGACTCCGGCTCCGTCGAGAGTTTCCTTCGGAAACCCATCGACTCCGCCTGCGTGCTCGGGCGGGCTCCAGGCGGGGGAAGGGGCCCCCGCTACAGGGGTTTCGCCTCGATCTTCCCCAGCAGCGGCCGCTTCTCGCACTCGCGCTCGAATTCCTTCAAGCGCTGGCTGTTGATGTAGTCGGGCTTCTGGAAGGGATAGACGAACTTCGTGTGGTCGTCGTAGGTCCCGTTCATGATGGCGACGGTGTCCTCGATGATCACGCGCTCCTCGTCGGTCGGGATGATGAACACCTTGACCTTCGAGTCGTCGGTGCTGATGCACACCTCGGCGTTGCGGGTATGTGCCATGTCGTTCTTCTCGGGGTCGATCTTGATCCCCAGGAACTCCAGGCCCTCGCAGGTCCGCGCCCGGTGCAGCGCCGACATCTCGCCGACGCCGGCCGTGAAGACCAGCGCATCCGCGCCGCCGATGGCCGCCATGTAGGCACCCACGTACTTCTTCAGCCGGTAGACCTCGACGTCGATGGCCAGCTGCGCCAGTTCGTTGCCTTCCTTCGCGGCATTCTCCACGTCGCGACGGTCGGACCACTTGCCGCTGGTGATGCCCAGGATGCCCGACTTCTTGTTCAGGATGTCGTTCATCTCCTTCGGCGTCTTGCCCAGCTTCTCCATCATGGCCAGGTCGATGGCCGCGTCGTGGTCGCCCGCGCGCGTCCCCATCACCAGGCCCTCCAGGGGCGTCAGGCCCATCGACGTGTCGAAGCTGCAGCCGTCCTTGACGGCGTTGGCCGACGCTCCGTTGCCGATGTGCAGGATGACCAGGTTGGTCCTGTGCGGGTCCTTGCCCAGCAGCACCGCAGCCCGCTTCGCGCAGTACAGCAGGGACGTGCCGTGGAAGCCGTAGCGCCGGATGCCGTGCTGCGAGTACCACTCGTGCGGCAGCGCGTACGAGTAGGTGTACTTCGGCATCGTCTGGTGCCACGCGGTGTCCAGCACCGCCACGTGCGGCACGTTCGGCATGGCCTCGCGGGCGGCCTCGATGCCCAGGACGTTCGGCGGGTTGTGCAGCGGGGCCAGGGAGTACAGCGACTTGATCTTCTGGATGATGTCCTCGTCAATCAGCACGGACTTCGCGAAGAACTCGCCGCCGTGCACGACGCGGTGGCCCACCGCCGCGATCTCGTCCAGGCTCTTCACCACGCCCGTCACCGGGTCGGTGATGACCTGCAGGATCAGCTTCATCGCGGCCTTGTGGTCGTGGCACTCGTGCCCGATCGTCTGGGCCGCGCCGCCGTGCCGGCAGAACTTGATGAACGAGTCGCCGACCGTGACGCGCTCGACAATGCCCGTGGACAGCGTCTCGCCCGACGCGTAGTCGAAGACCTGGTACTTCAGGGACGACGAACCGGAGTTCAGCGACAGGATGATCATGAATGTGTCTCCCGGGCTCAGCCCTGGGCCTGGACGGCCGTGATGGTGACGACGTTGACGATGTCCTCGACCGAGCAGCCGCGGGACAGGTCGTTGACGGGCTTCTTCAGGCCCTGCAGGAACGGGCCGATGGCCGCGGCCTTGGCCAGCCGCTCGACCAGCTTGTACCCGATGTTGCCCGACTGCAGGTCGGGGAACACCAGCACGTTCGCCTTGCCGGCGACGGGCGACCCCGGGCTCTTCTTCTGGCCGACCTTCTCGACCAGCGCCGCGTCCGCCTGCAGTTCGCCGTCGACCATCAGGTCGGGCGCCTGCTGCTTCAGCAGCGCGGTCGCGCGGACGACCTTGTCCACCAGTTCGTGTTCCGCGCTGCCCTTCGTCGAGAACGACAGCATCGCGACGCGCGGCTGCATGTTGCACAGCACGCGGGCCGTGTCGGCCGACGACAGCGCGATGGCCGCCAGTTCCTCGGCCGTCGGGTTCGGGGTCACGGCGCAGTCGGCGAACACGAACATGCCTTCCTCGCCGTACGGGCAGTCCGGGACCAGCATGATGAACGCCGACGAGCAGATCGGGATGCCGGGCGCCGTCTTGATGATCTGCAGGGCCGGGCGGATCGTGTGGGCGGTCGAGTGTTCCGCGCCCGACACCAGCCCGTCCGCATCGCCCAGGTGGACCATCATCGTGCCGAAGACGATCGGGTCCAGGACCAGCTCGCGGGCCTGCTCCAGGGACACGCCCTTGTGCCGGCGCATCTCGTGGTAGGCCGCCACGTAGCCTTCCAGCTTGTCGGACGCCGCCGGATCCAGCACGCCGACGCCCTTCAGGTCCACGTGCTGCTCGGCCGCCGCCTTGCGAATCGCGTCCTCGGACCCCAGCAGGGTCACCTTCGCGACGCCCAGTTCGGCGACCTGCGCAGCGGCCTGGACCGTGCGCGCCTCGTTGCCCTCGGGCAGGACGACGTGCTTGACCTGCTTGCGGGCCTTCGCCCGGAACGCGTTGATCAGTTCGAACTGGCGCATGACCTCCTCCGACCCAACGCCCAACAATTGCGCAGGGATGCCCCCGCGCGACCCGGCCGGAGGATAGCAGAACCCGCCCCGGTTGGGCAGGGAAAAAACTTGTCCCGGGAGGCCGCCTTGAATTCCTTGACAGGCCCTCGCCCTCCGTGTCAAATCCCCGTAACGCTCTGGGGAGGAGTGGCATGTCCCAAAGATCCTCGATGACGCTGGCCGCGCTGCTGGCCCTGCCGGTGCTGGCAGGCTGCTACCAGGCGCGGATCTCGGGCACCGACCTGTGGTTCATGGACGTCGCTCCCGAGGCCGCACCGGACCCGGGCGTCCAGGAAATCCCCGTCACCGATGCGGAACCGGAGACCGCCGGCGAGACGGTCGGCGACGTCGAACTGGACGTGCCGGCCGAGGGTACGACGGACACGCTGCCGGACACGGACCGCCTGACCGGCTCGCCCTGCGAGACCGACGACCAGTGCTACACCCTGACCTGCCTGACGACCGAGTTCCTGCAACTGATGAACCCCAACCTGCAGGTCCCCGGCGGCATGTGCTCGATGATCGGCTGCAGCCTCGACGACGAGTGCGGCACCGGCGGCAAGTGCGCCGACGCCAGCGAACTGGCGGACGGTTTCCCGATGATCTGCGTGCAGCAGTGCGCCACCGACGCCGACTGCGGACGCGAAGGATACGGCTGCCCGAACCTCGGCGTGAAGGACATGGACGGCAACCCGCTGCAGGGATGCCTGCCGCTGTCGATGGTCGAACTGCTGCTGTGCGACAACGGCAAGTGCTCGACCGAACCGAAGGACCCCTACTGCCCGGCCACGTGCCCCCAGTAGGCGGCGAGGTGACGACATGACGAAGAGAATCCCGGTCGCGATCGTCGGTGCCCTCCTGCTGCTGGCGTCGTCCACGGCGCTGGCCCAGGGGACCACCACCCGCGGCATCAACACGGTCATCGAAGGCAGGGAAGGCCAGCCGGCAACCCCGGCCGACGCCGTCTCCACCCCGGACGCGAAGGCCGCCGAGGCCGCGCCCGCCGAACCGCCGAAGGGTGCGTGGAAGCGCTGGACCTCCTTCATCGACGGCGAACTCGAGCGGATCGGCAAGGACGACCGCTACGGCGTCACGGCCCAGCTTCCCAAGGGCTATGCCTCGATCAAGTGGGACTACACCCAGTTGAAGGCGGGCCGGCGCTACGACGACAAGCACGAGATCGGCCCCGTCATGAAGCCGATCTCCCTGCCGGGCGGCGCGCTGGACGTCGGCCTGAAGGGCCACGGCGGCGGCCACGTCTTCCAGGCCTCCTACGGCATCCTGGGCAACTTCGACTGGTACTTCGAGGTGCCCTACCAGTACATGCACCTGTCGTTCAACCCGAAGTTCCTGGACCCGGACGGCAAGCCCGTCACCGGCAACAACCCCGACGGCTCGCCGGACCCCGACTTCGCCCGCAAGGAAGGCCTCCGGAAGCTGTACTACTACCTGCCCAAGCTGGGCCGCCCCGTCCCGCAGTTGAAGTACGACGCCGACTGGGTGCTGGCCGACATCAACACCGGCTTCTCCTGGAACCCCTGGCGGACCGAGCGGCTGTCCACGTCGCTGACCTGCCGCGTCTTCCTGCCGACCGGCCGCGTCGCGAACCCCAACTCCTCGCTGTTCCTGGCGACCGGCCCCGAACTGGACACCGGGATCGGCGGCTGGGTGGCCGGCTTCACCCACGGCCTGGACCTGCGCGTCTACAAGTACTCGTACTGGATCGACATCATCCTGTCGTCCGAATTCACGGCGTCCTACGGGTTCAAGCAGCACCGGCGCTACCCGACCAACTTCACGACCGAGCCCGACCCGAAGGTCCTGAAGGCCTTCAACGACCCGGCCGTGTACAACCAGTTCCCGGACCTGCGGCACCTGAAGGACCTGGGCGGCTTCGACTACACCCCCGGCTTCGGCCTGTCGTGGACGGGCCAGTTGCAGGTGCAGGTCGCGCTGCTGGGCTTCAACTTCGGGTACGGCGTCATCCACTCGCAGGAACCCGAGATGCAGGGCGACTACTACTTCATCCAGATGGCGAAGTCCCTGCAGTTGATGGGCCAGAACACGATCCAGGCGATCCAGGTCGGCGCGTCGCTCTCGCTGCTGCCGATCTACGTCCCCGTCAACATCGGCTTCAGCTACCGCAAGATGGTGGACGGCTACCAGGCGATCGTGTTCGACGACTACTGGAACGTGATCGTGAAGGCGTTCATCCCGATCTTCCGGTAGGTCCCTACCCGACCCGGCCGAACTTCCGGAACAGGTGGGGAAACACGCCGGACGGGTCCAGGTCGGACTTCGCGGCCTCGTAGCGGTCCTTCGAGTACACCGTCCAGAACTCGTCCTCGGTGTAGTGGTTCCGGGAGATCAGGGTCTTCATGCCGCCCAGTTCGTGGGTCTTGTGCTGCAGCATCTCGGACAGGTGGACCTTCGGGTCGTTGTCGGACTTGCCGTAGACCGCGCAGTCGATGGCGTACTCGTCCTCGATCCTCTTCTGCCAGTCGTCGGACAGCCACGGGTACATCCGCGGCACCTTGTAGGGCACGATCCACAGCGGCCAGTAGTCGAAGGTCTCCCGGTACCACTGCACGAACGGCCGGAAGTTGCGCACCGGGATGAAGACGTCGACGACCAGGTCCGGGCGCAGCCGCGTCCTCTTGAAGATCGGCTCGAAGCGGCGGGCGGACTTCAGGACGTTGGTGGACCCCAGGAACCACTTGCCCACCAGGAAGCGCACCGGCTTCCACTCCATCGGCGGAAAGGTCCGGGTCATCCAGTGGCACTCCGCGTCGTACCGGAAGCAGTACCCGCGCGTCGTCAGGTAGTCCTCGTTCCGGGTGGCCGTCGACTTGTAGAAGACGTTCAGCCACGTGTAGTCGCTGACGTACGGCGCCCGGTCCACGAAGTCGCCCAGGCACAGCACGAACTTCGACGGGCCGTGGATGATGCCGTCCACGAAGTCGTGGTCGGCCGCGCGGCAGCGGGCCAGCATCTCGGCGTGGAACGCCTCGGCCGTCGGCAGGGTCACGTAGGTCACTCGCACGTACGGCTTCGCGGGCACCAGCCGGAAGGTCAGCCGGGTCAGCAGCGACAGGGTCCCGTAGGACCCGTGGATCATGTCGAACACGTGCGGGTCCTGCCCGGCGGACACGACGCGCACCTTCCCGGTGCCGTCCACGATCTCGTACTCGATGGCGCTGTCGTGGAAACCGCCGTACTTGTAGGACATCGACTCGACCGAGCAGCCGGCCACGGCGCCTCCGATCGTGATGCCGTCCAGTTCGGGGACGACCGTCGGGATCAGGCCGTGCTTCAGCGTCTCGTCGACCAGGCGCCCGAACGACACGCCGGGCTCGGCCGTCGCGGTGCGGGCCACGGGGTCGATCGCGAGGATCTCGTCCAGGTCCGACAGGTCCACCGGCATCGTGCGCGAGCGCGGGTCGTCGGGCAGCGGGACCATGTGGGACACGCTCTTCTTCGCGGGGTGCACCTGGCGTCCCTGCCGCGCCGCCTCGGCCACGGCGTCGGCCACGCGTCTCACCTTCTCGTCGTGCGGAATCCGGCTCATCAGTTTCCACTCCCTTCGATAATGCGCGGGCGGTGTACCACCATCCGGGTGCCAGGGCAAGAACATGGCGTCTGCGCCCAGTGCGTTCGGAACGTTCCCGGAGGGCGGGGGGGTCCTACCGGCGGGACGGGTGCAGCACGCGCAGCAGGTCCGCACCGAGGACCTCGACCCGCCAGCGACGGAAGCCCTCGATGTGCGCCATCGCATCGAGGTCGCGGGGGGCCTCCACCGCCAGCGCCACGATCAGGCGCTGGGGCAGCAGCAGGCCCGGGTCCAGGGCCAGCCGGGCGGCCGCCTCGGGACGGTACGCGCGCAACCGCCCGATGCGTTCGGACACCCTCGGGTCCGATCGCGGGCGCGGGGGCGGAGGGTCCAGGTGCACGGGGGGGGAATCCATCCCCCGCGCGATCGCCTCCAGCCAGGGCCCGGGCGTGCGGCGGAGGTTCCGGGGAACGTGCGGAAGGGCCAGCAGCGCCCCGACGCTGTGCGGACGCCCCTGCGCCAGCAGCAGCAGGTCGCGATCGCCGGCCACCTTGTATCGCGGCCGGTCGGTCGCGCGGCACCGCGCCTCGCGCGCCTCGTACAGCGCCTTCAGCACGGCCAGGCCGCGCGGGTCCAGGTCGCGCGCGCCCGGCGCGTTGCGGAAGTCCGCGGGCTCGGGCCCGGACGCCGCCGCGGGCAGGTCCGCGACCGCGGCGCACTCCTCGCGCACCCAGGCCTCGCGCCCCGCCTCGCGCAGCCGGTCCACCAGCCGGTCCCGCAGCGCCACCAGGTGCGCCACGTCCTCCAGCGCGTAGACCTCCTGCTCGGGGTCCAGCGGCCGGCAGGACCAGTCCGCCAGCCGCTCGTCCTTGGACGCGTGCACGCCCAGTTCGCGGTGCAGGCAGGCGACCAGCCCGAAGTCCGTCTCGCCCAGGAAGCGCGACGCGACCATCGTGTCGAACAGGTTCGCGAAGCGGAATGCGAAGTCGCGCTTCAGGCAGGCGACGTCGTAGTCCGCGCCGTGGAAGACCAGTTCGACCTCGCCCCCGGCGGCGACCTCGGCCAGCGGCGACAGGTTCTTCAGGACCAGCGGGTCGATCAGGACCGGCGGCGACGACCGGAATCCCGCCTGCACCAGGCACACCTTCTCCCGGTAGTGGTACAGGCTGTCCGACTCTGTATCCAGCGCGACGACGGGCTCGCGGCGGATCCGTTCGGCCAGGGACGCGAACTCGTCGGCGGTGGTGATCCAGGTCGCCATGGCGGCGCATCCTAGCACCTTCGGCGACCCGATCGCAGGCGAAATCGCGGCACGGCCGGCGCGGCGCGTCCCGCGGGGCGGTATACTGGCTTCATCCCCGACGCGTGGCGGCATCCCGATGCGCCGGTACCTCGTCGTCAGCGACCTGCACCTGTGCGACGTCGAGGAGCACCCCGATGGCTGGAAGGCCTACAAGTCGGCCCGCCACCTGTTCGACGAGGACTTCGAGCAACTGGTCCTGCGGGCCCTGGACTCCCTGCCGGAGGGTGCCTCGTTCGTGCTGGTGCTGAACGGCGACGTGTTCGACTTCGACCTGGTGTGCGCGGTGCCGGACGAACCGCCGTGGCCGGTCAGCCGGTCGGAACGGCAGCGGGGCCTGGACGCGACGGGCCCCAAGTCCGCCTACAAGTGCGTGCGCGTGCTGGACCACCACCCGGTCTTCCTGCGCGCCCTCGCCCGCGTGCTGTGCCGGGGGCAGGAAGTCGTGCTGGTGATGGGCAACCACGACCGCGAGTTCCACTTCCCGGAGGTGCGCGACGTCCTGGTGCGGCGCCTGGTGGAGACCGTGCGCCAGGGCGGCGGCGACTGCGACCCGTCGTCGATCCGGTTCGAGCCGTGGTTCCTGTACCGGCCGGGCGAGATCTACGCCGAGCACGGCAACCAGTTCGACTACTACTCCAGTTTCCGGTACCTGCTGCACCCGACGATCCGCATCGGCGACGAGGATCGGCTGGCGCTGCCGATGGGCAACCTGTCGAACCGGTACCTGATGACCCGGATGGGCTTCTTCAACCCGCACTCGTCCGACTTCATCCTGGACGCCTTCTCGTACCTCGCGCACTGGCTGAAGTTCTACGCCTTCACCCGGCGCAGCCTGGTCTGGACGTGGCTGTGGGGCAGCATCGTGGTGATGCAGCGCCTGCTGCGGGCGAAGAAGCACCTGCGGAAGACGCCCGAGGGCTACGAGGCGCGGCTGAAGGCCGTGGCCGTCGAGAAGCGGCTGGCGGACATCACGGTGGAGGCGCTGACGCGGCTGCAGCGCCGGCCGATCACCGACCGCTTCTACCGGATCGTACGGGAGTTCTGGATCGACCGGCTGGTCCTGGCGCTGCTGATGATCGGCGGCACGGTCGCCCTGGCGCTGTCGCCGATCCCGCTGTGGGTCAAGCTGATGGTGCCGCTGTCCTGCTTCCCGCTGCTGCTGTTCATCTACGAGCAACTGGTGCACGGCGAGGACATCTTCACGGCCGACCGGCAGATCCCGGGATACGCGCGTGCGATCGCCGACCTGCTGCCCGTCCGCTTGGTCACGATGGGACACACCCACCGGCCGGTGCTGGTGCCGCTGTCCCGCGGAGTCACGTTCGCGAACACGGGAACCTGGGCCTCCGTGTCGCGCTGGACCGACAACCACGAACCGAAGGGCTTCCGCAACTACCTGCAGGCCGACTTCGAGGACGGTCGCGAGCCGGCGCTGACGCTGGATTCGTGGACGCCTGCCGGCCCCCCGGAAACACCCCCGGAGGGCGACGCATCGATCTCGCCGAAAATCCCCTGACTCTGTATGATTCCGCCCGGGAGCGGCCCATCCTTGCGGAGGAACCGATGCGAACCAATGCGACCTGCGGACTGGCGCTGGCGGCGGCGGCCGCCCTGTGCCTGGCGACGATCGGCTGCGACGGCGGCGACGACACGAAGGACGCGACCGTCACGGACCTGGCGGGCGACTCCGCGGACGTGCCCGCCGAGGCGGCCCCGGATGCGGCGCCCGAGGTCCCGGTGGAGGCGTTCGAGGAAACCTCGGTGGAGACGATCGAGGAGGCCACCGGTGACGTGCCGCCCGAGTTGCCCCCGGCCGAACCGTCCTGCTACCAGGGCCTGTGCGCGGCCGATCCGACGCATGCCCCGGACCCGCGCGAGATGGGCCCCTTCCCGGTGGGCGTCAGCCGGCAGACCTTCATCGACCCGGACAACCCGAACCCCGACGGCAGCCCACGCACGCTGGTCACGGAGTTCTGGTACCCGACCACCGAGGAGTGGCGCGGCAAGCCGGTATACTCGTACGACCCCAAGTCCGACGGCACCGACGCGATGCGCGCGAAGTACAAGGACGTGGACATCGGCACCTTCCCCTGCGACGCCGTCTGGGGCGCGCCGGTCCGGGTGGGCGAGAAGAAGTGGCCGCTGGTCTTGTTCAGCCACGGCGCGTTCGGCATCCGGTACCAGAGCACCTTCTTCACGGTGCTGCTGGCCTCGCACGGCTACGTCGTGGTGGCGCCGGACCACCAGGACAACACGCTGTACGAGATCATGGTGGACGGGTGGGCGCCCGAGACGCTGGTCGAGTCCGCGGTGCGCCGCCCGGTGGACCTGCTGTACCTGATGGACGCGATGGCGAGGAAGACGGAAGACCCCGCGGACCCGTTCTACCAGCGCGTGGACACCGACACCGTCGCGTCCACCGGCCACTCGTTCGGCGGGCTGACGTCGTACGCGATCACGGGCGACCCGCGCATCAAGGCCATCGTGCCGATGTCGCCCGAGGCGTCGATGGTGGACCTGATCGCCCCGAACTTCGGGTCGCCGGCGATGGCCGAACTGTCCATCCCGACGATGATGATGGGCGGCGTGATGGACAAGACGCTGGACTTCACCACCTCGCAGTGGAACCCCTGGAACGAGCAGAAGACTCCGAAGTGGTTCCTGAAGGTGAACCGCGGCGGGCACTACACGTTCACGGACATCTGCCGCATGAAGCTTGCCGACCTGGCACCGCTGTGGGGGGACGCCGAGGACGCGATGGAGGACGGCTGCGACCCGGTGAACAACTGGGACTTCAACGAGGCCCACGAGGCGGTCGCGCAGTACGCGGTGTCCTTCCTGAACCGGTTCATCCGGGGGTCCGAGGGGTCGGCCGAGTTCATGACGGCCGAGGCCGGCGCCCGGTACGGCACCGAGATCGAGTTCTTCGCCGAGCCCCTGTGACCCGCCGTCACCTCCCCGAATCCGCGATCAACGTTCGCACCGCCTGGGGCTGTAGCAACCGTCTTGTTCGTCAATAGGCAGCCTCCGGGATGAGAGGCTGGGACCAAGGGCGGCCATCCCGCATCATGGCGTTGAGGATCGTGAGGAGCTTCCTCATGCAGGCGGTGAGGGCGACCTTCTTGGGCTGCCCCGCGGCGACGAGCCTCTTGTAGATTGCCGAGATGACCGGGTTGCACCGGGACGCGACCAGCGCGGACATGTAGAGTGCAGCCCGGACGCGGGCCCGTCCGCCAGTGATGATGCGGTGCCCGCTCTTCTTGCCCGAGTCGCGGGCAAAGGGGGCGACTCCGACCAGCGAGCAGAAATCAGGGACAGTCACCATTATTGAGACCCAAAGTGCTTGATCCAAATAGAGAATATGAATTCTTTTACGAATTCGGATAGTTGGAACACCAATAATGGTGACTGTCCCCGAATTACGAAGGCGGAAGGATCAGATGCACTTGCGGATGCGGGTCTCGGTGTCGGCGTCGCAGCACTTGTAGACGCAACTCAGCGAGCAGCCGCCCGTGACGTAGCTACCGCTCTGGCCGCACGCCGGGCCGGACCCCGTGAATCCCTGCTTCTCGCCGCAGCCCGGCCAGCTCTTGCACCCGCCGCCGGTCCCCTGCGACGGGTCGAAGTTGGCCGATCCGTCGCAGTTCCAGTCGAACGACCCGCACAGGTTCGCCGTCTCCGAGTAGGCCGCCCGGTCGGGATTCGCCGCCGCGTCGATGTCGCAACAGTCGCCCGGCTTCGTCGCCGTGTACTCGCCCGACGCCTTGCACAGGCACTTCACGTCGGCCAGCACCCCGTACCCGTCGAGATCGTGGTCGCGGTAGAACACGGTGCAATCCGAGGCCGCCTCGTCGATCGAGCCGTCGCAGTCGTCGTCCTTCTCGTTGCACAGTTCGGTCGCCCCGGGATTCATGAAGTAGTCCACGTCGTCGCAGTCCCGCCCGACCGTCGCGGTATAGCCCGCCGGCACCTGGCTGGGGCACAGGCACCGGGCGCTGCCGATCGCGCCCCAACTGTCCGCGTCGACGTCCAGGTACAGCGTGGTGCAGCCCATCGTGCCGTCCTCGTCGATCCCGCCGTTGCAGTCGTCGTCCTTGTTGTTGCAGACCTCGGTCGCCCCGGGGCAGATGCCGCCGTCCGAGTCGTTGCAGTCGCCGACCTTGCGGGCCGTGTACTTCCCTTCCGCCGCGCACAGGCACCGGCTGTCCAGTTCGACGCCCCACCCGTCGCCGTCGTTGTCGATGTAGAACGTCGTGCAGTCCGCCGCGCCTTCCTCGTCCGTCTTCGTGTCGCAGTCGTCGTCCTTGCCGTTGCAGACCTCGGTCGCGCCGGGGTTCACGGCCAGGTCGGTGTCGCCGCAGTCGCCGTCCGCCGTCGCGTCGTACGGCGCCGCGGCCGCGCACAGGCACCGCGAATCCGCCGCCAGCCCGTACCCGTCCCGGTCCGCGTCCTTGAAGTAGGTCGTGCAGCCGTCCGCGCCGGTCTCGTCGGCCTGGGTGTCGCAGTCGTCGTCGAGGCCGTTGCACGCCTCGGTCGCGCCGGGGTTCACGGCCGTGGCCCCGTCGTCGCAGTCGCCGTCGCGGGCCGCGGTGAACGGCGCCGCCGGCACGCACAGGCACGTCTCGGTGCCCGCCACGCCGTACGTGTCCTGGTCCTCGTCCCGGTATACCTTCGTGCAGCCGCCCGCGCCGGCCGGGTCGGCCACCAGGTCGCAGTCGTCGTCGATCCCGTTGCACACCTCGGCCGCGGCCGGGTTCACGGCCGCCTTCCCGTCGTCGCAGTCGCCGCCCACCGCCGCCGTGTACGTGCCCTTCGCGGCGCACAGGCACTTGTGGTCGTCGTCCCGGCCGTACCGGTCCTGGTCGTCGTCCCGGTAGAACTCGGTGCAGCCCGACGCGCCTTCCTCGTCCACCACCGTGTCGCAGTCGTCGTCGGTGCCGTTGCAGATCTCCTGCTTCGGCGTCTGGCCGATGCAGGACGGCGTCCCCTCCAGGCACGCGGCCGTTCCGGTGCACGAGCCCCACTCGTTGGTGTTCTGGCACGCCACGCCGGACAGCCCCTCGTCCGTCGATCCGTTGCAGTTGTCGTCCGCCCCGTTGCAGGTCTCGGCGGCCGGCACCTTCGCGCCGCACTCCTGGTCGCAGGTGCGGTCGGCCTTGCACGTGCCGGCCTCGTTGGCGACCTTGCAGGTCGTCAGGAAGCCCTTCTGCACGAAGTAGCCCGGGCACGCGCAGTCCGCGCCGTCCGCCGGCACGCAGTACTTCCCGGACCCGGACGCCGTGGTCGAATCCACGCATCCATACCCGCGCGGACAGTCGTCCGCGGTGGCGCAGCCGCGCCCGCAGAACGATCCCGTATCGCCGTGCGCCACGCATCCGTACCGGGCGTCGCCGGCCCCCTCGGGCGGGGTGCACTCGGCGTCCGTCCGGCAGGGCCGGCACCGGGTCGAATGCGGGTTCACGCACACGTAGATCGTGTCGCCGCCCGTGCCGGCCATCACCGAGCACGACCAGCCGTCCGGGCACGAGTCCTCGCCGTCGCAGGTTCGCGAACAGACCATGCCCTCGACGTCCTGCACGCACAGGTTCGAAAGGCAGTTGTCGTTCTTGGTACACGGACACAGGTACCCGCCGGGGCAGGAAGGCGTGACCTCGGCGGTCCCCTCGTCGTTCGCCACGTCCCCGGCGTCGCACCCCGCGCAGCCCGGGTCGCCCGCCTCGGCGCCCTCGTCCGTCACGGCCTCGGGGACGGTGTCATCCCCGCCGACCTCCTCGCGCAGCCCCTCGTCGCCGGCCACGTCCAGCGCGTCCGCGCCGTCCGCGCCGGGCCCGTCCGCCACGACCGCGTCGTCGCCCCCGTTGCCGCCGTTGTTCGTGTCGCTGTCGCAGGACGCCGCGAAGATCGCCGCCGCCACCGTCACCAGCCCCAGGAGCCGCTTCATCGCCACCCTCCGTCAGCCCTCGCGGGCGGGGGAAGTCTCGGGGTTTCCTGCCCTGTCGTCAAGGCGGGAACGCCGGAAGAAAGGTCCCCGAAGCCCGCGGCGGACGCGGTCCTTTCCGGCCTTGTCGCCGGCCCCGCCCCCCGCCTCCTACCCGCCCGCCAGGATCCCCTCGTCGTGCGGCATCGTGCCCCGGAACGACCGCAGGTACCCGTAGGGCGTGTGGTGCAGGAAATTCGACACCCGCGACGTGTACACGTCCGCGTACCGCTCCACCTGCCGGGCCAGCAGGCTCTTCTCGTTGCCCGCCCGCATCAGCGGCCCCCAGCGCCGGCTGCCGATCCCGCCCGCTCCCTGCGCCAGCGGCCCGATCCGCTCGTCCAGCGCGTCCAGCCGCGCCCGCAGGTCGTCCATCGCCGCGTGCAGCTTCGACGGCGACAACGCCCCGCGCGGCCCGTCCCCCTTCAGCCGCTGCAGCCCCAGCCGGGCGTGCGCGTGCAGGTGTTCCAGCCGCTCCTTCTCCACCATCAGCGCCTCCAGCTCGCGCTCCCGGTCCCGGAACGCCGCCAGCGCCGCCAGTTCCTCCTCCAGTTCCCGCACCACCAGCGCCGTCCGCCAGCGCAGCACCGCCTTGCTGACGTGCACGTCGGTCGCCAGGTGGTCGCCCACGTACAGGATCTCCTCGCCCGACACGCCCAGGTGCTCCTCCACCCCCCGCGCGTCCCCGCCCAGGAACAGCCCGCCGTCATGCGGCGCGTTGACCGGCCGCAGCAGCCCGTCCCCCGTCGCCACCTCGAACAGCGGCATCCGGGACGTGAAGAACGCCGGCTTGCGGGCCGACACGAACACCATGTCGAACAGGTCTCGCCACGTCCGCCCCCCCGCCAGGAACCGGTCGAACGCATACGCCATCATCGCGTTCGTGTACGGCCATTCGCTGTTCGTGATCAGCAGCACCTTCTTGCCCGCGGCGCGCTGGTCCGCCAGCGCCTGCGGCAGGTCCGGGTCCAGGTCCACGAACCGGTCCGGGTCCGCGATGATCTCGGCCTTCAGGTGGCCTTCCATGTGCGCGAAGTCCAGCGTCCGCCGCACCATGCGGTGCAGATCCTCGTAGCCCAGCGCCCCCGGCAGCGCCCCCCCATCCAGCCGGTCCACCAGCTGGGCGAACATGCAGCCTTCCGACTTCGAGAAGAAGGTGTTCAGGAACTCCCAGCGCGGCTCGGCCAGGTCCACGACGGTGCGCCCGTACTCGGCACGCAGTTCGTCGAACGACATCGGGCGCGTGCCGTGCGAGGCCTGCTTGGCGTACCCGAAGCGATTGGCCTTGACCAGGTTGCCCTTCTCCTTGTCGATGGCCAGCCCGCGGTGCGCCGCGTCCGGGTCGAACTCCAGCCCGGCAACGGGGTACCCCTGGTCGGCCAGCCGCTGCCGCAGGTGCGCATAGGCGCGCCGCTCCCACTCGTCCACCCGGTAGTGGACCAGCGTGTAGTCCATGTCGTACCCGATCGCCCGGATCGACTTCAGGTTCAGGGTCCGGTTGCACCACAGGCGCCTCTCGGGCGGCGGGAACGGAAACACGTCGGACAGATCCTTCATGGGCGCCTCCTTGCCGTGCCGGTTCATCGCGGGCCGCGGGGATGTCGTCGCGGCCGCCGGGAAAGGGTAGCACGGGAGAACCTGCCGCATCGCGACGAAGGCACCAGCGATGGAAATCGACTAGGATCCCGCACCGGACGACCCCCCGGGCAAGGAGGCCCTGCCGATGCGACGTGACGAGATCCGGATCCTGGCGGCGATCGGGGCCGCCCTGGCGACGGCCTGCAGCGGGACGCAAGGGACGCCCGCTCCCGATGACGGGGCGTCGGACGCGCCGGAAGACGCCCTTGGCGACGTGGACTTCGCGGCGTGCCCGGACTTCGGCCCGACCGTGGTCGCGGCCACGGTCACCTCCCAGGAGGTCCACGAGGCCTCGGGCCTCGCGGCCAGCCGGGCCCACCCCGGCATCCTGTGGACCCACGAGGACTCCGGCGCAGGCCCTCGCATCCATGCGCTGGGGACGGACGGCCGGGTCCGGCAGGCGTTCGACCTGCAGGGCGTTCAGGCGCTGGACTGGGAGGACATCGCGCGGGGCCCTCTGGCCGGCCTTCCGGGCGACGCGATCTTCATCGGGGACGTGGGCGACAACGACCTGCAACGGCCCTTCGTGACCGTCCACGTCGTGGCCGAACCCTCGGAGATCGAGGCGACCGGGACGCCCGGCGTGCTGCCGGTGCTGGTCTCGATGGACCTGGCCTACCCGGTCGGGCCCCAGGACTGCGAGGCGATGCTGGTCGATCCGGTGGACGGCGCGCTGTACCTGTTCCCCAAGGAGTCCCTGGACGGCGGCATGAACCGCGTCTTCCGGAAGGGGCCGCCGCACGTCTCCACGACCACCCCGGCGATCCTCGAGGAGGTCGCGATCATTCCCGCGCTGGTCCCCACCGGCGCATCGGCATCGGCGGACGGTTCGATCCTGGTCGTCCGGAACCCGTTCGGCGGCGTCCTCTACCGTCGCCCGCCGGGAAGCAGCGCGGCCCAGGCGTTCGCCGGCACGCCGTGTCCGCTGCCCCCGTTCCCCGACGAGACCACCGGGGAAGCCATCGCCCTGGCCCCGGACGGTTCCGGCTACTGGTCCATCAGCGAGTTCGGCTCCCGGGACTGGCAGGACCTGCACTGGACGCCCCTGGGGTGGTGATCCGTTCTGCCACGCTCGTGCCACGGGATCCGCAGGTGCCGCGAGGAAGCGTGCCTTCGTCCCGGGCGCGGGTCAGGCCGTCTTCCTGGACCGACCCACCAGAATCGATGCCACGACTCCGGCGGACAGGATCATCAGGATCACGCCCAGCAGGTAGAAGTTGAAGTGGGCACCCAGCATCGCCTTCAGCCACGGGGCGGCCAGCATCTTGATGCCGACGACCATCAGGACGATGGCCAGCGAGGCCTTGAGATAGCGGAACTTGTCCAGCATCCCGGCCAGCGCGAAGTAGAGGGAGCGCAGGCCCAGGATGGCGAAGACGTTGCTGGTGAAGACCAGGAACGGGTCGGCCGTGATGGCGAAGATGGCCGGGATGGAGTCCACGGCGAAGACGAGATCGGTCGTCTCCACCAGGACGAGGGCGAGGGCCAGCGGCGTGATCAGCCACGCACCGGGGCGGGCCGCTTCCACCACCGGGTCGGGCAGCACCGCCGCACCCGGCTGCTCGCTCTCCCTGGACGCGGCGGTCCCGGCGCGCACGAAGAAGTGCTCGCCATGGAATCGCGTGGTCACCGGGAAGAGGCGCCGCACCAGCCGGACCACCACGTTCCGGTTCGGATCGTCGCCTTCCGCCTTCAGGAACAGCATCTTCAGCCCGGTCACCACCAGGAAGGCCCCGAACACGTACAGGATCCAGTGGAACTCGGCGATCAGCTTCGCGCCGATGCCGATCATCACGCCACGCAACACCAGTGCCCCCAGGATGCCCCAGAACAGGACCCGGTGCTGGTAGATGGGAGGGACCGCGAAGAACCCGAAGATCATCGCGATCACGAAGACGTTGTCCACGCTCAGCGACTTCTCGACCACGTACCCGGTCAGGTACTTGACCATCGCGGAACCGCCGTCGTTGATCGCGCCGTCGACCGCGTCCGGCGAGACCCCCAGGCCCAGCCAGTGCGCGTCGTAGCCGAGGTACACGAACACCGAGAACAGCAGCCCCAGCGAGATCCACACCGCCGACCAGCCCAGGGCCTCCTTCACGCCCACGACGTGGGCCTTCCTGTGGAAGACCCCCAGGTCCAGGGCCAGCATCGCCAGCACGAAAACGATGAACCCGACCCACAGCCAGACCATCTCGTCATCCATCCTTGCCGCGCCAGGCACCCGCGGCCGTACGACCTGTCTCGACCAGCACGCCGCCAGGGCGGAACATCATCATCTGCCGGGCAGGCAGCAAGTCCCTCCCGATTGCACGGAATTCGATGCCATATTCCCCGGGCCGTCACGCGATTCATCGCGTCGGCCATCGGCGGGCTTTCGCCAGGACTGGCCCCCCGACATGGATGAGGCTACGATTCGACGGCATC
Organism: uncultured Myxococcales bacterium; assembly: GCA_937975765.1. Classification (GTDB taxonomy): domain Bacteria; phylum Myxococcota_A; class UBA9042; order DTJE01; family DTJE01; genus CAIZWN01. Next base: position 1,518 of record CALJUR010000087.1, on the reverse strand, counting down.
CGGGGAGGGAAGAACCGGAAACAGGGATGAGACGATGGTCTCCGATGTTCTCGTAATCGCGCTGCTGATCCTGCTGAACGGGCTGCTGTCCATGGCGGAGTTGGCCGTCGTCTCCGCCCGGAAGGGAGCCCTTCAGGAGAGGGCCCAGGCGGGCAACCGCGGCGCACGGGCTGCGCTTCGGTTGGCCGCACGGCCGGGGCGGTTCCTGTCCACGGTGCAATTCGGCATCACGCTCGTTGGCATCCTGGCCGGGGCATTTTCCGGCGCCAACTTCGCCGCCCCGCTCGGCGAATGGCTGGCGCAGGCGGGAATGCCGCTCGCGCAGGAGGTCGCGTTCGCAATCGTCGTCGCAGTCATCACCTACGCCTCCATCGTCGGGGGCGAACTGATCCCCAAGCAATTCGCGCTGCGCAACGCGGCGCGAGTCGCATCGGTGGTGGCACCTCCCATGGAAATGCTGTCCCGCCTCGCGCTGCCCGTCGTCGCCGTCCTCGATGCCTCGGCGGCCGTGGGAATGCGCGTGCTCGGCAGATCGCGCGTCGCGGACGATACCGTGAGCGAGGAGGAGATCCGACGACTGATCGGGGAGGGAACACGTTCGGGGGTCCTTTCGGCCGACGAGAAGGACATGATGAACCGGGTAATGGAACTGGCCGACCGCAGCGTCCGCACGGTCATGACCCCGCGCGTGGACGTCGACTGGCTGGATGCGGATGCCCCGGCTGCCGTCACCCTGGCCCGGTTGCGCGGCAGTTGCCATTCGCGCCTTCCCCTGTGTCGCGGTCGCGTGGACGATGTCGTGGGAATCGTCCGCGCACGGGACGTGTTCGACCGCCTGGTCGACGGCGCTCCCGCGGACCTCGTCTCGCTGGCGAATTCCCCGACGGTCGTGCCGGACTCCGCAACCGCGCTCCGGGCGCTGGCGATTCTCAAGGCCAGCCCGACCCACATGGCGATCGTCGTGGACGAGCACGGCGGGTTCGAGGGCCTCGTCACGGACTCGGATCTCCTGGAGTCGGTCGCGGGTGCGATGCGGGACGCGGAGGGTCCGTCCGACCTCCCGGACGCCGTGAGGCGGGCAGACGGGTCATGGCTCGTGGACGGGGATTTCGACGTCGTCAGCGCACGGCACCGGCTGCGGTTCCCTGCGCCAATCGAGGGTCCGTACCAGACCCTTGCGGGCTTCGCTGTCGATCGCCTCGGTCACGTTCCCGGTACCGGCGAGATCGTCGATTGGCACGGCTGGAGAATCGAGGTCGTGGACATGGACGGCCACCGGATCGACAAGCTGCTGGTCACCCCGCCGCCTGGCCGCCCCGACGACCACGAACTTCCTTGACGTGCTTTGTGCCGGTTCCAGGCGTGGCGGGCGGCGGACGGGCCGGAGAAGGAGGTCTTCTTCGCGCAGGAGCATCGTCCTGGCGAGGCGATGCAGACGGACTACCTACGCTCGCTCAAGGGGTTGTTACTACCGGGAGCGGAAATCACATGACCATTTGGGGGGGTAGTCAGGCGGCG
>CALJUR010000086.1 GCA_937975765.1 uncultured Myxococcales bacterium | reverse complement strand
CCACCGAGATCTACACTCTTTCCCTACACGACGCTCTTCCGATCTGAACCAGGCGATCCCGGCGGTGCCCTTCGAGATCACGACGAACGGCGGCGCCGACATGCAGGTGTCGGTCGGTTCCATGGTCCTGCAGGGCACCGGCTGGATCGACGTGCGCGAGGTCTACCGGATGGGGGACGCGCAGCCGCTGCCGCTGGAGTGGACCGGCCTGGCGGAGTGGGCCGCCACGGTGCCGCTGGAGTGCGGGGCGAACCTGTTCCTGCTGAACGCGGTGGACCTGCACGGCACGACCCGCGGCAGCGACTCGATCACGATCGAGACCACCAACGCCTGCCCGTAGGCCCGACGATCGCGCGCCGGAACGCCCAGGCCGCCGCCACCAGCAGCATCACCCACAGGGTGCCGGACGGGGCGGACGCGCCCGAGGACGTGCAGCCCCCGCCCGCCAGCCTCCACTGGTTCACGCCCGGATCCCCCCCGGCGTCCGGGTGCAGGACCTCGGACGCGGCGTCCGCGACGGTCGTGTCGAGGCCCTCGCCCCCCTCGTCGGTGGCGGGGACGTCGACCTCCGCTTCGGGCGGAATTTCCGCTTCCGGCACGTCCTCCCCGGCCTCGGGCGGGACGTCGCCGGTCGTCTCCGGAGGTTCCTCGGCGGCGTCGGTCGTGGCCGCGTCGTCGCCCCCGGCGGTCTCCGTGCAGTCGTCCGCCCCGCAGCACCCGGGGATCGCCTCGTGCACGCAGCGGCCCGAGGCGACGAAGCAGGTATCGGTGGTGCACGGGTCGCCGTCGTCGCAGTCCGCGTCCTCCGAGCAGATCGCCAGGTTGCTGCATAGGCCCGTGTCGGTGTCGCACCCGTCCAAGGTCCCCGCGTCGCCGTCGTCGCAGTCCTCGTTCGCCACGCAGCAGTCGGGCAGGGACTCGATGGAGCCGCAGGCATGGGAGGCGGCGTCGCACGCGCGGAACAGGCAGCGCCCCGGAAGCGCGCAGCCGGCGTCCGAGGTGCAGCAGCCCGGGATGGCCGCGTGTGCGCACCCGGAAACGGGATCGCAGGTGTCCCGTGTGCACGGGTCGGTGTCGGCGCAGTTGATCAGCGTGCCGCCGCAAGCCCCGTCGCGGCACTGGTCCCACATCGTGCAGGCGTTGCCGTCGTCGCACATCAGGGTGTTCGCCTGGTGCTCGCAGCCCGTCGCCGCCGTGCACACCTCGGTGGTGCAGGGGTTGTCGTCCAGGCACTGCGTGCAGTCCAGGCAGACCGGGTAGTCGACGTGACCGTCGGCGCACCGGTCGCAGGCGCTGCCGACGAACCCGTCGTCGCAGGCGCACGCGCCGGTCCCGGAGGTCCCGTCCTGGCAGGTGCCGTGACCGTTGCAGGGCAGTTCCACCCCGCCCGGGCACGCCCGGTCGCACCAGGTGCCGAAGTACCCGTCCACGCAGTCGGCGCAGGCCGGCGCCGCGAAGTTCCCGTTGCAGGTGCAGGCCGGGGCGTCCGCGGTCCCCCCGCACGTGCCGCGGCCGTTGCACGGCGTGGCGGCACCGCCGGGGCACTCGCCGCAGTCCGTCCCGTCCCCCACGAACCCGGCGTCGCAGGCGCACGCGAACGTCCCCGGGAGGTTCGTGCACGTGGCGTTCTCGTCGCACGGGGCCGGCAACTGCCCGCACTCGTCCACGTCGGTGCAGACCCGCCCGTCGCCCTCCCAGCCGGCGATGCAGCCGCACTCGAATGCGCCCGGGAGGTTCGTGCAGGTGGCGTTGGGGTCGCACGGCCCGTCGCCGGCCTGGCATTCGTCGATGTCCAGGCACGCCCGCCCGTCGCCCTCCCAGCCCTCGTTGCACCTGCACCCGTAGGACCCCACGGTGTTCGTGCAGGTGGCGTTGGGGTCGCACGGCCCGGCGCCCTGTGCGCACTCGTCCACGTCGAAGCACGCCACCCCGTCGCCGGCGTATCCCGGATCGCACGGGATGAACGCGATTTCCAGCCGGGGCCGCCACTCGACCACGTCGTCCTCGGACGACGCAAGTTGCCAGGAATCCGTGCCGCCCTCGGGCGTCACGAAGACCCAGCCCCGGTTGGCCTGGCCGCCCGACCAGCGCACCAGGCTGGGGGTCACGTCGATGTCGTACGGCATGCGCCCGGAGTTCGTCGCGCCGGCCGCGTCGATCGCATCGAAGGCCTCGGTTCCGTCGTGCTGGATGCCGCCGCCCGTCGAGTTCCAGGTATCGGTGTCCGACCACGGACCCAGCATCCGGTGCAGGTTCGCGCCGTCGGGGCTGGCGTTGACCACGTACATCGTCAGCGTGGCGGAGATGATCCGCGCGCCCGCCGGTACCTGGGCCGGTCCGCTGCCGAAGACCTGGTCGAACCGCAGCAGGATCTGTCGCTCCTCCCCGGCGGGGACGGGGCCGTCCACGACCAGCGGGGTCGCCAGGGCGTTGCTGGTATCCGGCGTGCCGGCGCTGAGGTAGGTGTCCATCGTGCCGCCGTACCCGTTCACGCCCTGCTGGAAGGCGACCGTCGTCGGACCGGCCTCGCAGGCGCGGTCGACGACATTGCACACCTGTCCGGCCGGACAGGCGTCCACGTTCCTGCATCCCGTCACCGGGTTGCAGGAATCCGCGGTGCAGTCGACGCCGTCGTCGCAGGAAAGGGCCGCCCCGGGCACGCAGGCGCCGCCCAGGCACCGGTCGCCGTCCGTGCAGGCGTCGCCGTCGTTGCAGGCCGCCGTGTTGTCCGCGTGCCGGCACCCCGACGACGCGTCGCACGCGTCGTCGGTGCACAGGTCGCCGTCGTCGCACAGGACGTCCTGGGACGCGTGGACGCAGAGGTTGGCCGCGGCGTCGCAGGAATCCGCGGTGCAGGCGACGCCGTCGTCGCAGGAGGGGATCGCGCCGGCACGGCAGGCCAGGTTGGCCAGGTTGCAGGTTTCCACACCGTTGCAGAAACGCCCGTCGTCGCAGTCCTCGTCCTTCGTGCAGCGCGCGACCGGGGGTGCGTAGGTCACGCGGAGCACCGGGCGCAGCGTGATCGTCGCCGCCTCGCTGGACGAGACCCGGACGTCGTCGTACACCGCGGGCACGAAGATCCAGCCCAGGTTCGCGCCGGGGGAGAGCACCCACTTCTGCAGGCTGGCCGTCACGTCCAGGGGGAAGGTCCCGGCGGCCACCGCGGCCGCGCCGACCATCGTGCCGATCTCGCCGGCGTCCACGCCGGCGTCCCCCCCGAAGTTGTTCCAGGTCGCCGTGGCCTCGTCCCAGGCGACAGCCGCCTCCGCAACGGACCCGGCCGGCTCGATGCTGCCGTCCTCGACGTTCAACGTCAGCGTCGCCCCGAAGATGGTGGACCCGTCCGGGATCTGGTGCGTCCCGCTGCCGAACAGCGAGTCGAAGCGGATCAGGCCGAATTCCGGGTAGGGGGCGGGGTTCTCGAGGTCCCAGCGCCAGAACTCCAGGGAACCCAGCGCGGTGTCGGGCTGGGCCCCGTGCAGGTACGTGTCCTGGGTGCCTGCGTACCCGTCGACGTCCTGGCGGAACTCGACGGTCACCTGATCGGCCAGGCACTCGCCCAGCGAGTCGCAGTGGCTGCCCGCCGGGCAGTTCTCCACGCCGCCGCAGGTGCCGGCCTGGCAGGTGTCGGGCATCGTGCACGCCTTGTCGTCATCGCACGACGAACCGTCGTCCATCCGCGGGTGCAGGCAGGCCCCGTCGGGCGCGCAGGTGTCGGTCGTACAGGAGTTGCCGTCGTCGCAGTCCTCGTCGATGTCGCAGGGCATGCAGCCCACGATCGGAGTGAACACGCACAGCTTGTCCACGCACACGTCGGTCGTGCAGGCGTTGGTGTCGTCGCAGTCCGCGGTCGTCCGGCAGACCGACCCGTACGGGAAGCCCAGCCATCCGATGCGGTCCTGGTTCGGCCCCGCGGTCAGCGCGGGCGATCCGGCGCGCGGGTCGTAGTCGTTGTGAGCGGGGTCCTCCCACTGCGGGTCCGCCGACAGGTTCGCCGTGCCGCAGCCCAGGTCCGCGGCGTTGCCGACGTCCGTGTAGCTGACGGTTCCGGTGCAGGTGCTGATGCTGGCCGGCCACACGATGGTCGTGCTGACCCGGTCCGGCGCCCCGATCGGGCTGGGCACGGCGACGGTCAGGTAGTCCGTGGAGGCCGTGCCCCGGATGCCGCTGCCGTTGCCGAACATCAGGGCATTCCAGACGTCCACGTGGCCGCCCGTCATGCTGACCGACTTGTCCCGCACGCCCGTGATGATGCTGTGCTCGACGCGGAACCGGGAGCCGTTGTGGTCGATGCCGTCGTCGCCGCTGTCGTTCAGGATGCAACTGCGGATCGTCTGCGTGGACGCGGCGCCGTCGACGTGCAGCAGGTCGCCGTCCAGGTTGTTGGCCTCGGGGGCGCGCCCGATCCCGGTCCACCAGCTGTCCCGGATCAGCAGGGTGTGCCCGTTGCCGAAGAACTCGCCGCCGATGCCCGCGCGGGAGACCAGCGTCTTGCGGATCGTGTAGCTGCCGGTCCCCTGGCCCGAGAAGGCCATCCCGCCGTCATCGGCGAACACGCAGCGGTCCGCCACCAGGTTGTGCGTGTTGAACATGCCCAGGATCGGCGGACGCGGGTGCGACACCACGTTGCCGTTGCCCGCGCCGGTCAGGAACACGTGCCGCAGCGTCGAGGAACCGGTGCCGTAGAACTGGAAGCCGCGCCACGCGTCACCGTTGGACGCCGAGCCCGACTGGGTCAGCGTCATCGCCGCCGGCCCCCGCTCGGAGAAGAAGAAGATCGGCAGGTCCTTCGTGCCCAGCGCCTGCACGTTCCCGTTCACCGTGAACAGCGTGCCGTTCTCCAGGGTCCCGGTGGTGTTCACCTGCACGATCGTTCCCGGCAGGATCGTCAGCGTGCTGCCCGCCGGCACCGTGCAGTTGCCGGTGACGCGGATGTTCTCGTTCGGGCCCCAGACCAGCGAGGCCCCGGTCAGGGTTCCGGACACGTCGCGGAATCCCGGGTCGCCCAGCACGGTGACGCGCCGGGACGCGGACAGGCCGTTCCATTCGACCGACACCTCGATCTCGCCCGGGGCGAAGGCCGCACCCTGGTCCAGCGTGAACGACACGCTGCCCCACCCGTTCACGAACCGGATCGAGTCGTCGGGCACGGGCAGGTGGCTGTCGAAGACCGTGTCGGTGATCGCGACCGGCGTGCGGTCCGGCAGCCGCACCACGCGCACGGTGCCCAGTTCGTTCCAGTACTGCCAGGCCGGGCGCCCAATCGGGTCCGAGATGGCCGCCGAGATCGTCAGGGTCTTGTCGCGCACCATGCGGCGCGGCGAACGCAGGTCGATGTGCACCTCGTGAGGGCTGCCGGCCGGGTTGTAGAAGACCTTCTTCTCGATGCGGCCCTTCTCGGCTCCGGCGCGGTCCCACGCCTGCACGAGGATGGTGTTCCATCCGGGCACCAGCGCCAGGTCGTACGACCACGTGGCCGCGTAGACGCTGAAGGACGTCGCGGCGCCGTTCAGCGTGACATCGTGCGTGCCCGCCTGCTGCAACCGTCCGGACAGGTGCAGCACCGGGTCCGTGGCGGCGAACGGGCTGTCCGGCACGCCGTCCAGCGTCAGTTCGTCCACCGTTTCTGCCAGCACGTAGGCCAGGCGGTTCCGGATCCAGGCCTTGAACTGCGCCTTCGTCTCGGGCCACAGGTCGCTACCCTCGGAACTGCCGAAGGCGGCGTCCGGCATCGAGTCGATCAGCGCGTCCATGGTCCCCGGCGAGAACTCGTTCGCGGCCAGGTCCTCGATGGCCTTCACGAAGATCGGGGCGAAGGCGTTGTGGCGCAGGAAGCGCCGGGGCGCCGCCAGGTTGGTGCGCCAGATCGTCTCGTTTTCCGCCCAGATCACGGAATCCATGTCCCACGGCAGCATCAGCGACCTTCCGCTGTACCGGTCGTCGGGCAGCTGCTCCGTGCCGTAGTCGGGGTGCACCGGGCTGTCCGGGTCGCCGGGCGGCGGGAAGTAGATGAAGTAGTCGTCGCCGGTGTCGCGGTAGATGCCACCCTCGCGGTTTCCCAGCAGCATCTGGATCGCGTAGTACTTCGCCCAGTTGTCCTCGTCCACGTGGGCCTTCATGTGCCGTACGTAGTCGGCATCCGGCGTGTTGGAGGCCGCGTCGCACATCGGCAGCAGGTCGTACCAGAAGTTCTCGTCGGTGTTGTTGTACTTCTCGTACCCGTTCTGGCCGGCCGCGTTGACGAAGTAGGTCGCCGGGTCCGTTCCCTCCCAGCGCAGGGTGGCGTCGTTCCGCCCGCGGTAGAGGTTGCCTTCCGAACTGGTCCCGCGGTCCTGGACGGCGCCGTCCTGGGAGTCCAGGAACTCGTCGTCGTAGCGTTCGACCACGACGTGCGCGCCGTAGTAGCTGTTCTGGCCCGTGCAGCAGGTGTCGTAGTCGATGCCCGTGTAGCGCAGGTGCACGAAGGCGGTCTTCGGGGCGGGCATGCCGGCGCGGTTGAACAGGTTGAACCCCAGGTGCTGGCCCATCGGGCGCATCGAGTTCACCTGCAGCGTCTCGACCGGGAAGCCCAGTACCGACATCAGCTTGCGGTTCGTCGGGAACTGCACGTTGTAGGAGGAGGGCAGCTTGAACAGGCTGCTCTGGCCGCGGAAGCGTTCGACAACGTTGTACCAGACGTTCCCGTTGCCGTCGATGAAGGTCGCGTCGAAGCCCTGCTTGCGTGCCGGGTAGGTGTTCAGCGCCTCCTGCTTGTGCTTGTTGTACAGGGTCACCAGCAGGTGGTACACGGGCAGGTCGGTCGGCAGCACCTCGGCGGAGAACTTGCACAGGCAGGTCTGCGACGGCTGGCCGTACACGTCGGGCACGGCGTGGCCGGCCGGCGCGACCGTCGTCCCGAAACCGTCCGTGGCCTGGATGTAGAAGTCCAGTTGCTGGCCGTCCCCCAGGCCCGCGACCACGGCGCCGTAGCGCCCGTCGCCGGCCAGACCGTCCCCCTGCATCCCGTCGTCCAGCATCGGCATCGACGCGTACGCGACGGGCGGGTCCTGGTCCGCGCGGTAGAACAGCGTGACGGACTGGGGAGCGCCGGCGTCGTCCAGGACGCTTGCGGTGATCGTCACGGCCTGGCCGGGGGCGGGGATCGGGGGCTGGTGCAGCGTGCCGAAGACCACCGGGGCCGGGTTGGCCGCGTACGCGCTGTTCGCGGCGCCCGGCGTGCCGTTGAGCCCGGAGGACGCCCTCCATGCGCCCGCGGCCGCGTTGTCCAGGGCCGGGTGGACCAGTTCCAGCGACGGCCCCCCCCCGTCGGGCGCGTCGGTCCAGTCGCCCGCGTCGTCGTAGGTCACCTGGTCGATCAACTGCCCGTAGGGGTCCCGCAGTTGCAATGTCTCGCCGCCGTTGGACAAGGCCCCGTCGGTCCACTGCAGCAGCAGGGCGTCCGCCGGGATCGACACCCGGGATGCCAGGAACGCCGCGTCGCGGGCCAGCACCAGGTAGCTGCCGGCCGCCAGCACCGTCCCCGCCGGGAACAGCAGGTCCACGCCCTTGCCCAGGGCATACCCGGACAGGTCCACCGCCGTCGCCTCGGCGTTGTGCAACTCGACGAACTGCAGGCGTTCGGGGTCCTCGCCTGCCGCGACCGCGGAGGCGGCAGGGTGGTAGTGGATCTCGTTCAGCACGATCCGGGGAAGGCTGTAGAAGCACAGCCACGAGTCCCCGGCGAACGGGGTGCCCTGCAGGTCCGCGATCCCGGTGCCGTCCAGCACGATCGCGACGGCCCCCAGGCCGGGGTCCGCCACCGCGAAGACGTACGGGCCCGCGCCCTCGCCAATGACCGCGGTGGCCGGCACGCCGTTGACCTCCAGCGACCCGGCGACGACGCCCGTGACCGCCTCCGAGAAGGTGACCTGGACCTCGGTCAGGTCCAGGATCACCGAGCCGCGCGCCGGGGTCTCGGACGAGACGACCGGGGCGTCGCTGTACGTGCTGTTCTGCCGGCCCGGCGTGCCGTTGGCACCGGTCGATGCCTGCCAGAACTGTCCCTGGGCGTTGTCGACGCCGGGGTTCGTCAGTTCCAGGGAAGGCCCGTTGCCGTCGGGGCTGCCGGTGCCGCTGGGCCAGGGCGGGTTGTCGGCGTAAACGACGTGATCCACCACCGCGCCCTCCGCGTTCAGCAGGGCGATCGGCTCGCCGCCGTTCGCAAGGCTGTCGCTCGCGCCCCACGTCAGGGAAGTCGTGAAGCCCGTCGCCGCCGCCAGCGCCGCGGGGTCCTTCGCGCACACCAGGTAGTCGCCGGGTGCCATCACGGTCCCCGAAGGGAAGCTGCAGCCCGGGCTTCCGAACTCGGCCAGGCGCCAGCCCGACAGGTCCACTGGGACGGTGTCCGCGTTGAACAGTTCGATGAATTCCTCGGAGTCGGTGCTGCTGGCCGGGTTGTAGTGGACCTCGTTGATCACGACGAGTGGTACCGACAGGAAATACAGCCACGAATCGCCGGCAAAGGCGTGCCCGTCCAGGTCCACGATCGCGCCGGGTGCCAGCGACACGCTCAGCGGGTTGGACAGGGGCGTGGCGAAGCCCGTGAAGACCCACGGGCCGGCCCCGATGCCCCCGGGGCAGGACGCGCAGGTCACGGCCGTGGACGCCGACCCGTCGACCACCAGGTCGCCCGCCGCGACGCCGGCGACCGGCTCGGAGAAGGTGACAAAGACCTCGACCATCGAGCCGGCGACGCCGCCGCGCTCGGGGGATTCCAGGATCACGATGGGACCTTCGGTGAAACGGCTGTTGCGCGCGCCGGGCGTGCCGCCGACCGTTGCCGAGCCCTGCCAGGCCAGGGGCAGGGCGTTGTCGAAGGAGGGGTTCGCCAGTTCCGCCGATGCGCCCGCGCCGTCGGCCGAAGCCGGCCACAGGCCCGCGTCGTCGTACGCCACCTGGTCCACGGTGTTCCCGGAAGCGTCCAGCAACTGGATCGTCTCGCCGGCGTTCGACAGGTCGCCGCTGGTCCACTGGACGACCGGCACGCCGGCCGGGATCGCGGGTCCGCGCAGCGCCAGCAGCGCCGGGTTGGCCGCCACGACGAGGTACGCCTCCCGGGCCAGCAGGGTGCCCGCCGGGAAGGCGCACGTGACGCCCTGTGCGAACGACCAGCCCGACAGGTCGGCGTCGCCGGGCCCGGCGTTGAACAGTTCGAGGAACTGGAGGTCCTCGGGGTTCTCCCCCGTCTGCACCGCGCCGTTCGCGGGGTGGTAGAGGATCTCGTTGATGACGACCCCGGCCCGGGAGGGGCCCGCGGCCAGGACCAGCGCGGCCGCGACCAGGATCCCCAGGCATGCGCGCACGTTCGACGACTTCATCCTTCCACCTCGCGTTCGATTCCGACGACCAGGGTGGGCACGGGGTTCCCGCTCGCATCCAGCAGCGACAGGGAACCGGCCGACCCCAGGATGCCCGTGTAGTTGCCCAGCACCAGCAGGCCCTGGCCGCCCGTCGGGGGGATCGGCCGAGCCCGGAAGGCCACGACGTTCGGGGACAGGTACAGCGTTCCCAGGGCCGGGAGGACGGTGCCCGGGGGCAGCACCAGGTCGATGTCGCCCTGGACGCGCCAGCCCGACAGGTCCACCGAGAAGGCGTTCGGGTTCACCACGCTGAACCAGGCCTGGTCCGGCGCGGCCGGGGACCGGCTGAAGTCCCCGAAGGCCAGCCCCGGGTCCGACTGCGCGGCCGGGATCGTCCCGTCGGCGACCCGCGTCTCGAACAGGAACACCCGGCGCGGCGCCAGGTAGTCGGCCTTCATGATCCCGGCCGCCTGCTCCATCGTCTGGGTTTCGCCCCAGGTCGGCCACGCCGCGAAGTCCAGGGCGCCGTCGGCGCCGATCCGGGACACCAGTTCGTCGATCCGCGCCTCGAAGACCAGGTCCACGGCGGGGGTGCCGGGCGCCTGCAGCCACTGGTCCATCAGCGTGCGCACGCGCCGCACGTACATGTCCCGGAAGTCGGGCATCTCGTACAGCGCGGCGATCAGCTTGTTGTTGGCACCCGAGAACAGGTCGTTCCACCAGTACATCGTGTCGTCGAAGTACGTCTTCTGCAGGATCCACTTGCGGCCGAACGTCAGGTCCACGTCCCACGGCAGGAACCGCCACTCGCCGTTCCCGTTCGTGTCCCGGTAGGCGTACAGGTTCTTGTGGCAGCAGTCCATGTTCGCGGTCAGCACGTGCGCGGCCAGGAAATCGACCATCGCCGGGATGCTGACGTGGTCGAAGATGTAGGCGCGCAGCGCGTCGCCCGTCGCGTCCAGCCCCTGGATGAAGGCCGCCAGGTCCGACGAGTCCTCCCACTTCCGGGTCTTCTTCTCGCCGTAGGCGGGGTCGTACAGGCCGTCGTACATCTTGTACAGGGCCGCCTCGGGGTCCAGGCCCAGCCGTTCCAGCCAGCGGTCGTCCCCGTCCTCGACGAAGTCGGCCACGCTGAAGAACGCGCCGTTGCGCTGGATCCGGACCGGGAACGCCAGGTGGTACCCCGTCCCCGCGTCGCGATAGGCGTCGTATGCCAGGGTGTTGCGGAGCTTGGACTTGTCCGCGTAGTTGGTCAGCAGGTTGATGTCCTTCATCCGCCGGTACTCCTCCGACAGGCGGAAGCGGTGGTCGGAGTTGAAGTCGACGTTGTAGCTCTTCTTCGGGAAGGCGCCGCCGGAAGTGCTCTGGCCGTGCAGATCGAACTGCACGTTGTCGTAGAACTCGTCGTTGAAGAAGACCTGGCAGCGCGTCCCCGTGCGCGTGTTCGCGGCGGCGAAGTCCTGCACGTACCAGTGGACCACCGGCAGGTTGCCGACGACGGTCTCGTCGCGGACGATGGTGCCGAAGTACTCCTCGGAGTCCAGGGGATCCAGGAAGGTCGGCAGCCGCGCCGGGATGCCGGCCTCGTCCGTCGCCCGGATGTACCAGCGGACCATCTGGCCGATCGTGGCCGCACCGGCGGGGATCGGGGCGGACCAGGCGTCCCCTGCGGACAGCGTCATCGGCACCTCGACCTCCGGGCCGTACATGACCCGGTACACCAATGTCACGCCGGCCAGCGGGGCCTCGGTAGGCAGCACCCGCGCCTGCACGACGATGTCCTGCCCGGACGCAACGCTGCCGGCTGCCGTCAGGTGCTGCGCGATCAGCGGGCCCAGGCCGGCCCGCCCGTCGTCGTTGTCCGCGCCCGGCGTCGGGATGCCGTAGTAGCGGGGAGCGTCCACGTCGTAGGCCACGTGCAGGGCGTCCAGTTCCGGCGCCAGCAGGAAGGTGGGGTCGTCCGCAGCCGCGTTCATCCCCTGCAGCGCCAGCACGTTGACCCCCGGCGACAGCAGCGCGGCCGCGCCCGGGATCGGGAAGGCCTCGAAGGCGGCCGCGGCGGACAGCGATCGGCTCGATGTCGCCGCGGAGTCCCAGGCGGCGGGCTGGGGCGCGTTCGAGGCCGCGATCGGCTGCCCGTTCACCCACGCCAGGAAACCATCGTCGTACTTCATCCGCAGGACCAGCCGGTTCGGGACCTCCGGGCCGGCCACCAGGAACGGGATGCGCGCGAAGAGTCCCGGGGCGCGCCCCGCCATCGTCGCGGACACGTCGGTGGCGATGTCCTTCCGGGGGTCGGGCATCTGCCAGATCGCGCAGTTCACGACCACGCTGTCGCCGGAGGCATCGGGCACCCCGTCCGGACCCTCGGGACCGACCGCCAGGTCCACCGTATCGCCCGGCAGCACGTCCTGGATGACCGACATCCTCGTGATGCCCGTGGTGTCCAGGCCCTCGATCGAGTCGTCGTCCACCAGAACGCCGCGGTGGAACAGCATCACGGTCACGCCGTTGCCGCCCGTGCCGGTGCGCCGCACGTGCCACTCGACCGCCAGCGGACCGGCGACCTCGGCCGTCCAGCGGCGGATCGGCCAGGTCTCGCCCCCGTCGTCCAGCCCGTTGGGCTGCGCGGTGTCGCGGCCGAGGAAGGTCCACGGCGGGTCCCCGGCATACCAGTCCCAGGCCGTGCCGTTCCATGCGTTCGTCGGACCCCAACTGCCGTTGTCGCGGGGGAAGGGCTCGAACGCGGCCTCGTCGTACGCACGGTCCGGGTCCAGTTCCCGGCGATAGAAGCCGTAGGTCCAGCCGTTCTCGCCCTGCGTGCCCGTGACGGACCAGTCCGCCTCGGAGTCCGCCACCGGGACGCCCAGATCGTCCCCGGTGACCGGGGGAGGGTACGTCGCCAGCGTGACGAAGCCGATGCCGGTGCGGCCCGGGGACCAGCCGGCGCCCGAATCATCGTACCCGTTCGAGGTCCAGTCGCCGGACGGGGGTGCTCCGGCGGGCACGTGGTGGCGCGCGGGTGCGCCGATCGCCAGCGGGGTGCTTCGGAAGATGCGGATCGACGGGCCGAACGACGCGTCCTGGACCTGCGGGGGGAAGGGGCCGAACGACTGCACCACCCGTCCCGAAGGGTCCAGCAACTGCAGGAACTCGCCTTCCCCGGCCAGCTTGAAGTTCGCGTGCAGCGGCCGGGACGGGTCGCGCCGGTCCTTGTCCGACGCGAAGACCACCAGGAAGCCGTCGGGCCCCACCGAGACCGCCGGGAGGGTCCAGCGGGACGGCTTCGCTGGGTCGTCGGTCAGGCGCCAGCCCAGCAGGGAGATCGTCGCGACCGTCGGGTTGTGGACCTCGATCCAGTCGCTGGAGTCGCCGTCCTCGTCCTTCAGGGTGTCCTTGTTCAGGGCCATGAACTCGGTGATGACGGGACCCAGGCAACGCCCCCGCATGCAGGCCCGGCCCGGGTCGCAGGACGTGCCGTCGGGCAGGGGCGTCCACGCCCGCGGATCGGTTTCCGGGGAGCACACGCGGCAGGGTTCCCCGGGGAGGGCCTGGCCCGCGACCGAGCAAACCCCGTCGACGAGGCAGGTCCCGGCCTGCAGAACGTGCGAACAGCCCGCAACGGGGTCGCACCCGTCCGTCATGCACCCGATGCCGCTGCGGCAGTCGGTGGCGACCCTCGGGGGACACGTCCCGCCGTCGCAGGAGGCGGCGGCCAGCCAGACGCCGTCCGTGCACTCGGCCGGCGCGCAGGGCAGGGTGTTGAAGGCGTACGTGCACCCGGCCGACGGGTCGCAGACGTCGTCGGTGCAGGGATTGCCGTCGTCGCAGTCCAGGACGGCGGGGCCAGATCGGCAGGCGGCGTCGATGCAGGTGTCGCCCACGGTGCAGGCATCGTCATCGGTGCAGGCCACGGGGACCTGGACCGGGCAGGCGCCGTCGGTGCAGTTCGTGCCGGGATACAGCAGCCCGTCCTGGCAACGCGCCTGGGTGCACGGTTCCGAGTGGTTCACGTGCACGCACCCCTGCGTCACGCTGCACGCGTCGGCCGTGCACGGATTGCCGTCGCTGCAGTCCGCGGGCATCTCGCCGATGCAGGCCCCCTGGGCGCAGAGATCCAGGGTCGTGCACGCGTTCGAGTCGTCGCATTGCGTGCGATCGGGCAGGGCGGTCCGCGCGCAGCCTCCCGTGGCGGGGTCGCAGGCATTGCGCTGGCACGGCGGGTCCGTCGCGGTGTCGCAGTACGGCACGGTCAACGGGTCCACGACGCACTGACGGTCCTGGCAGACCAGCAGGCCATGGCAGGGATTGCCGTCCTGGAACACGGCGCAATCCTCGGTTGACAGGCAGGCGCAGTCGCCGGGCGAAGGCTGGCCGGCGCACTTCCCGTCCCCGCAGCGGTCCGGATGCGTGCAGGGATTCCCGTCGTCGCAATCGGCGGTGTTGAAGACGTGGCCGCAGCCGTCCCGGGGATCGCAGGGGTCGTCGGTGCAGGGATCGGAATCGTCGCAGGACAGCGGGGCTCCCGGGACGCAGGCACCGGACGCGCAACGGTCGTCCACGGTGCAGGCGTTGCCGTCGTCGCATAACGCCTCGTCCAGCCCCTGGTGGATGCATCCCAGGGACGCGTCGCACGAGTCCCGGGTGCAGGCCTCGTGGTCGTCGCAAAGCGAGGGGTCGTGCAGGCAGGCGGGCGGCGGGACCTCGACCGGAACGTCCTCCGACGCCGGGTCCGGGGCGGCGTCGATGACCTCCGGGGCGCTGTCCGGCGGCAGGTCTTCCGGGGCCGGATCGGCGACCGTGTCAAGGGCATCGCCGATCTCGCCGGGCCCCGTGTCGGCGGGGACCTCGAAAAAGTCCGCGGACACGTCCGCGGGCGCGTCCCTGGGCACGTCCGGGTGCGTGACGTCCGCCGGGTCCGCAGTCCCGTCGTGCGGGACGCCGGACGGTCCCGTGCCGCACGCGGCCCAGAAGGCCGCTGCCGCCAGCGCCAGTACAAGACGGCCCATCAGCCCTCGCACGCGTCCGCCCGCAGCGGCCACGCCAACGGGGAGTCGATTCGCCCCAGCCGGACCTGTCCCGAAGACGGGCAACAAGTCTAAGGAATCCAGGCAGGTGGTGTCAATCGCGAACCGGGGGCGAAGAGAAATGCAACCATACGTATAACAACAGAAAACATGGCTAGACCGAGGGGACGCCGCGACGAAGGGGTTTCCGCATTCTGCGAGACGAGTCAGTATAATGCCGCCGAGCCGGTTCAAGGAACGACGGGTGTCCAAGGGGGGACAGGCATGAGACGTGGATGGAAGGGACTGGCCGCGACGGCCCTGGTAGTCGCGATGGCGTTCGCGCAGGCCTCGTGCGGCGGCGATGGCGGGGACGGCGCGGATCGCGACAGCGGGCTGGCAGACCAGGCGGGGGACTCCGGCGGCGGGGAACCGGACGCTGTGAACACGGAAGTCCTCCCGGAGGATGCCGCGCGGGACGACTCGGTGTCCGTGCCGGACGCGGACGCGACGACGGAGATCCCCGGGCCGGACGTCGTGGCCGAATTCCCGGTCGAGGTCGAGGACGACGCGGGGACGGATCTGCCGACCGACCCGGCGCCCGTCGATCCCGGCGCCGAGGTGCCCGGGGAGGACGCCAATTCCGACGCGCCGGAAGACCTCCCGCCCGAGACGCCCGCAGAGCTTCCCCAGGAACTGCCGCAGGACGTCCCCGCAGACGTCCCGCCGACCCTCCAGGTGCACGTCAACGAGGTGGTCGCGGCCGCTCCCAACATGGGACCGGACTGGGTGGAACTGTTCAACATGGGCGCAGCCGAAGTGGACCTGTCGGGCTGGATGTTGAAGGACGACGACGACACCCACATCTTCACGTTCCCGACGGGGACCCGCATCGGGGCCGGGGCGTTCCTGGTGATCGAGGGCCCCGGGGGCGTGCCGCCGCTGGCGACGCTGTACGGTTTCGGCAAGGCGGACGCGGCGCGCCTCTTCCGGCCCGACGGGACGCTGGTGGACCAGACCTCCTGGACCGACGGTCAGGCCCCGCTGGCCAACAGCTGGGGGCGTTACCCCGACGGGACGGGACCGTTCGCGACGCTTCTCCAGCCGACCCGCGGCGCGACCAACGTCGCGCCCTGAATGCCGCGCATGCCCCCGCGCTGGAAACGCCCCGACAGCGAGAGGATCGCGCCCCCGGACGCACCCTGGCCTCCCGGGTTGGAGGCGCCGATGGGAACGTCCTAGAATCGGGTCAAATACCCCTGGGGCGCGCCTTGCCGGAAGATCGGCGCAGCGGCATCGACAGCCTGCGGACGGTGCTGATCGCGTGCGTGGTGCTGGGACACTACACGCCGTTCGTGGCGTTCGAGGGGCCACCGTACCGCTTCCTCTGGGTCGCCATCGACCAGTCGCTGCGCTTTGTCATCCCGTGCTTCTTCGTCCTGTCGGGCTACTACTTCGCGGCTTCGCTGCGGCGAGGGGGCGACCCCTGGGTCGTGTTCCGTCGATACGCCCGCCGTATCCTGGCGATGTACGGCTTCTGGAACGCGGCCTACCTGCTGATCCCGACCGAGCCCGGCCTGATCGCCCGGCACGGCTATGCGGGTGCGATCACGGAACTGTTCGTGCGGACCGTGACGGACCCCCAGCGGCTGCTGTTCGAAGGGTTCCGCGAGCACCTGTGGTTCCTGGTGTCGCTGCTGCTCAGCCTTCTGGTCGTGACGCTGGCGGAGACGCTTCGCTGGAGGAAGACGTTGCTGGCGCTGGCACTGGGGCTGTTCCTGGCCGGCCTGTGCATGGACGCCTGGGTGGACACGCCGCTGGGGATCCCGACGGGTTTCAACGCCAGGAACGGGCCGTTCTTCGGCCTGGTCTTCGTCGTGCTGGGCGGCATCCTGCAAAGGCGCCCACGCCCGCCTTCGCTGCGCGTCGCAATCGCCCTCTCGCTGCCGGGATGGGCCCTGTACCTGGGGGAGTCGCTGGGGCTGCAGAAGGTGTTCGGGACCTACCCTCGCCACGAGTACGTGCTGTCCTCCCTGCTGTGGGGACCGGCCGTGGCGATGATCGCGCTGGCCCGTCCCGACCTGGGGCGCGGCACCTGGCTGGCGCGGCTGGGCCCCCTGGCCGTCGGGATCTACCTGGTCCACCTGTTCTTCGTGGACCTCGCGCACGCGGCAGGCCGGGAGATCCAGCACTGGACCTTCGAACTGGCCGGACCGGTCCTGGCGTTCGCCGCCTCGGTGGCGACCGTCCTGCTGATGGCCCGCTGGAAGCCCCTTGGAAGGTTCGTGCGATAGCGGATGTCCTGTGCCCGGCGGGAGGGACGTTGACACCCCGCGGGCGCGATGGCATCAAGACCGCATCCCGACGGGAGGAAGCGTCATCGTGACCCCTCAAGGCGACATGGACTCCCTGTTCCTGAAGCCGGACGGCCGGCGCATCTTCCTGGAGTGGTACGACGGCATGCTGGGCCGCCTGGACGTGCCGTGGGAGGCGCGGTACGTCCGGACGCGGCAGGGGAATACCCACGTGGTGACCTGCGGTGCCGGGGACGGGCCGGACGTCGTCCTGCTGCCGGGCCTGGGGACGACGGGGGTCGGCATGCCGGCGGTGCTGGGGCAGGCCGGGCGCCGGTGCAGGCTGCACGTCGTGGACGTGATCGGGCAGCCCGGGAAGAGCGCGCATTCGCGGCCCGATCCGGCGGGTCCCGGCTACGGGCAGTGGGTGGCGGACGTGCTGGACGGTCTGGGGATCGCCAAGGCCCGCATCGTCGCCTTCTCGTTCGGGTCCTGGCTGACGTTGGCGCTGGCGTCCCAGGCGCCGGACCGCATCGAAAGGGCGGCGCTGGCGATCCCGGCGGGACTGGTGCCGATGACGAACGATGCCAGGCTGGTGCTGGTTCACCAGTGGCTGCGGGCGACGGCCCTGCGGGACCCCGACGCGTCGCGGGCGTTGAACCGGGCATTGGCCGCCCCGGGGCACGAGCCGATGGAGGACCTGGTCCGGATGACCGAGATCACCGCACGGAGCTTCGCGCCGGAGATCCGCCCGCTGTGGCCGTTCGACTTCCCCGGAACCTCGCCGGTGAGGGTGTACCACCGCGAGGAACTGGCCCGCTTCACGGCGCCCACGCTGGTCGTCGCCGGGCTGCACGACCGGCTGTTCCCGTTCGAGTCCCTGGCCCGGCAGGCCGCCAGGGTCCTTCCCGGGCTGGTCGAGGTGCGCGTCGATCCGTACCTGGGGCACGTGCCGTCGATGGATTGCTTCGACCGGACGGTGGACCGGATCCTGACCTTCGTTTGCGGGTGAACCAGTCGCCGCGGGCCTGGGCCTACAGCCCGAAAGCGACCCCGGTCAGATCCTCCGAGACCTGCCACAGGCGGGCGGCCAGGGCGGGGTCGCGCGCGGCGCGGCTGCAGCCGACCTCGCGGGGATGACCGGCGACCTCGAACCAGCCGTCGGGACCGAAGTACTGGCCGCTGCGGACGTCGGGGGCGGTGGCCGCGTAGAGGGTGGGCAGGGCGCCCTGCGCCGGCGACATGGCCAGCAGGGGATTCATCCGGGACATGAAGCCGGAGTGGCGCTGGAGGTCGGTGTTCGTCCACCCGGGATGGGACGCGGCCGCGATCGTGCCGTCTCCCGATGCCTGCAGGCGCCGGGCCAGTTCGAAGTGGAACAGCAGGTTCGCCAGCTTGCTCTGGCCGTAGGCCTGCCAGGCCGAATAGCGCCGGCGACGCCAGTCCAGGTCGTCGAAGACGATGCGGCCCGACCGGTGGGCCAGGGAGGCGACCGTCACGACCCGGGCGCCGGACGCGGCGCGCAGCAACGGCAGCAGCAACCCGGTCAGGGCGAAGTGGCCCAGGTGGTTCGTGCCGAACTGCAGTTCGAACCCGTCGGCGGTCTTCCCGTAGGGGGGGATCATGACGCCGGCGTTGTTGACCAGCAGGTCCAGGCGGCCGTCATCGGCCAGGAACCCGGCCGCGAAGGCCCGCACGCCCGCCAGGTTCGACAGGTCCAGCGGACGGGCCTCGACGGCGCATCCGGGCGCGCCCTTGCGGATGTCGTCGATCGCCGCCTTCGCCTTCGCGGGATTGCGGCAGGCCAGCACGACCTTCGCACCGCGATGCGCCAGGGCCCGTGCCGTCTCCAGGCCGATGCCGCTGTTGGCGCCGGTGACGATGGCCACGCGGCCGGACTGGTCGGGAACGTCGTCCAGGGTCCAGCGATTCGACATGATGCCTCCCCGTTCGTGCCCGGTAGCATGGGGCGCACGCGGGGAGTCCGCAAGGGGCGTCAGGGCAGGGTGACGGTGCACAGGACCGGGCGGTGGTCGAAGTACGTGCTGCCTTCCGACAGGGGGGCGGTCGTGCCCTCCGTGACGCCCAGCACGACGCACGAACCCTGGAGGCTGTCGGAGATCACGTGGTCCAGCTTCATGAAGGACCACGGGTGCGTGTTCGGGCCATCCAGGCTGGACGAGGAGAGGTAGTGGAACGGCCGGTCCTCGCCGACGTGCAGGTTCCAGTAGTCGACGCTGACGTCGTACTGCATCAGGAACGGGTCGATGTTCATGTCGCCGGCGACGAGGTTGTACGCGCCGAACGCCGCGGGTTTCCCGTCGCCGCGATCCTCGAAGACCTGCTGGAACTGCGCCTTCCGGCAGTCCTGGTTGGTGCCGGCCACGGTGTGGACGTCGACCACGGCGATCTCGGGGCCGCCCGCGACCTGGATCACGGCCGTCGCGACGCGGGCACCGCCGGTGCAATGGTTGGTCGGGGGCATGCCGTCCAGCCCGTCGATGCAGGGGCCGTCGGCGCAGTCCTTCAGGGTTCCGAAGGCCTTCCGGACCGCGACGCAGTTGTCGGGGTGGCCCGGCGCGCAGGCCACGGCGTACCCGTCAGGAAGGATGCGGCGGACGGTGATCGGCGCGCCGTCGGTCCACGTACCGCAGGCCCAGACGGTCCCCTGGCAGGCCGCCTCGTAAAGCGCCGGGTCGGAGGCCTGGGCGTCGGCGCAGTCGTCGCCGCACCGGCCGTCGTAGTAGAGTTCCTGGAAGGCCAGGACGTCGGGTCGCAGCGTCTCCAGCACCGTCCGCAGCGCCTGCTGGGCCTTCATCCACGCCAGGTTGTTCCCGTAGACGGACGCCTCGATGTCCGCCATGGCGTCGGTGTACCCGTCGGGGTCGCCGGCGTGCGACAGGTTGTCGGTCGTCCCGGTGTTGAAGGTCACCAGCGTGAAGGTCCTGGGGACCGCGGCCTCCTCCGCCAGCGGCACGTCCGTCGCGTCCTTCCCGTCCCCGGTCCCCCCGCAACCCGGCATCGCCAGGGTGCACGCCGCCAGGATCCCGATGACACGCCGGTTCATTGGGTCCTCCCTGCGCCGGCGCGGGGGTCGAAGACCACCCGCTGGGCGGCGCCGTCCTGCCAGAACCGGTGGATGACGTCGGGAAGCGTGCTGCCCGGGTCGCCCACGCGCCATGCGCCCGTGTCGCGGATCACGTCGTGGCCGGGCTGCCAGGCCAGGAACCACGATGCCTTCAGGGGCTGCCCGGGCACGCCGTCGGGGCCCGGATCGGCCAGCAGGACGTCCGCCAGTTGCCGCGCGCCGTACCGCTGCAGGAAGGCCAGGTCGGAATCCAGGTGGTTGTGGTATTCCGCGAACACCGTGTCCATCAGGGACTGGACGACCAGCAGGCGCAGGCCCAGCCCGGCAGGCGGGGGATCGACCAGTCCCGACACGAACCAGCGGCCGAACAGGCAGTCGCCGGGATGGCCGCCTGCCCCGGTCCGGGCCGCCTCGCAGGCGGGGTTCACGCGGGCCCGGAAGAAGTCGTACGCGTACCGCATCACGGAGGCATCGCCCTCTTCCGACATCATGACGCGGGAGTCCGTCTCGTCCCAGTCGTGGACCAGCCAGCCCGAGTCCAGCAGGACCTTGACGCGCCCCTCGGAAGCGGCGACCGGCAGCCGGGAGGCCACGAGGTCCGCCGTGGCGGAGGCCCCGAACGCCCCGGAGGACGTTCCATTGAACAGCACGCGGACCCCCGGTTCGTCGGCCAGGCCGTATGCCGCGATCAGCGTGTCCAGCATCGCGGCGACGTTGACCCGCCCCTGGAACCGCCAGCCGTCTTCCGGGGCCATCAGCGTCGGGATCGGATCGGTGCGGGTGCCGGCCCAGAAGTCGGAGGTGCAGTACCAGGCGAACACGAGGTTCGCGTCGAAGAAGTCCGGGTTGTCGGCCGGGTCCGGATCCAGGATGCCGCCCGCCTCGTCCTCCGGGATCGTCGCCTGGCGGTCCAGCAGCGGCGTCGTCGTGTAGAGGTTCTCGGAACGGATGCACGGGACGGCACGGTCCTCGCAGAAGCCGCCACCCCGAAGCGATACCACCCAGTCCCGCGACCGGGTCGGCGACGGCCGGATGCGGAACGCGAACGGGGTGCCGTCGTTGCACAGCGCGCCGGCGACCGGCGCCGCGGCGCGTTGCGCCGGCTTGACCACCTCGTATTCGCGGGGGTCGCGGACGGGCCAGGGACAGGCGCTCACGTCCCACCCCTTGCAGTCGTCGCGGCAGGGCGCGAAGGCGGAACCGTCCCCCTGGAACGCGCCCAGGGCGGCGCAAGGGCGGGCGTCGCCGTCGCAGGCCTCCCCCGGGTCCCGCAGGCCGTTGCCGCAGGGCGGCCCGACCCATGCCTCGAAGGGGACGTCGGGATCCACGGCGACATCGGGAGACGCGAGTTCCGCAGTGCCGGGGGCGTCCCGGTCGCAGGCCAGGAACGGCGCCAGGGCAGAAAGGCAGGCTGCCGCGGCCAGCGACCGGGCACGCGGGCGACGCGCGGACATGGAGTCCTCCGCTACCGGGAAGGGCGCGAAACGAGGGAACTCTACCCGCCGGGGCACCCCGGTGCAAGGCGATTCGCGTGACCGGGGAAGGGGGTACAATCGGGTCTCCACGGGAGGCACGGATGGAAGGCGGGATCGCGGGCACGGAGGCGCGGCATCCGGCGGGACGCTGGCTGGCCCTGGAACGGGTGCTGCTGGGCGCGGCGCTGCTGGGGGTGCAGGTCCTGGCCGCCGGGATGCGGTCCACCGACGAGGCGGGGGCCATGGCCCTGGCGGTCTTCTACGTCCCGATCCTGGCGACGGCCGAGACCTTCCTGGCCCGCGGGCACAGGGCGGGGACTTCCGGGCGCATGATGGCGGTCGCGGGCATGGCCCTCTCCGCGGTCATCTTCTTCGGCGCGGCGCTGGCGGCCTTCCTGTGGGCCGGGCACTGGGCCGTCGCGGGCGCGATCGGGTTCGCGTCCTCGTACGCGGCCCTGCCGGGGGTGCGGCTGTACACGGGGCGCTGGCGGTAGGAGGCAGCATGAGGACGTGCACGCGGTGCCATACGATCCATCCGGACGAGGACTCGTTCTGCAGTCGGTGCGGATCCCCTTTGTCGGCAGCGGACACGGGTTCGAGCGGCCCGGCCGAGGCCCGCCCGGCCGGTCCGCCGGGCAGGGGGGTGAAGTCGAGGCGCGCACCGGTCCTCGTATCGATCCTGATGTCCATCGTCACGCTGGGAGGGGGGATTGCGGCCTTCTTCATCGTCGGCGGCAAGGGATGCGGGCACGTGGAGGGCTCGCTGATCTCCACGGGCCAGCCCCTGGGCGACTTCACGTTCACGCCGGCCACCTGCCGATCGGGCCAGCGGATGAGCTTCCACGGCGTGGGCCTGATCGGGAACGGGCCGACGGAAGGGGGGATCCTGGTCATCGACGACGTCGCGAAGGGGAAGTACCTCAAGGTCGAGATCCCGGGAAGTTGCCGGCCGCCGGACTACGAGGTGTGCACCGAGATCGACATCGTGCGCGAGAACTGCACCGTCTTCGACGTATCCATCCGGCAGACGAACACCACGGTCAACGATATCCGCCTGGTCGACGGCCACGCCCGGATCGACTGCACCTTCCCGCAGGGAGGCACCGCGAAGGCCGAACTGGTCTTCGAGAACTGCGACTGACGACCGCCCCCCCCCCGCGCCGCCCGTCGCCGGGACGCCGGCTTTCGGCTAGGATCGACGCCATCCGACGAACGTCGAGGCAACCGATGGCTCGCGCAGGTCGCTGGACCCTACCGATCCTCGTGGGGATCGCGCTGGCAGGAATGCCGGCGGTTCCCGTTGGCGCCGCCCCGTCGAGCGCGCAGAAGGCCATCGTCCGGCTGGTCAACACCTCCCAGCACCCCGACTGGTATTCGCCGTGGCAGAGCCCCGCCCCGTTCTCGGTGTCCGGCAGCGGCTTCGTGATCGCGGAGGGGCGGATCCTGACGAACGCCCACGTCGTCAGCGACAGCCGGGACCTGGTGCTGTACCTGGACGGCGATTCCACGCCGTATCCCGCCCGGATCGTCGCGATCGGGCACGAGTGCGACCTGGCGCTGGTCGAGCCGGTCGATCCCGGGCTGCTGCGCAAGGTGAAGCCCCTGGAACTGGGCGACCTGCCCGTCGTGGGCGACTCGCTGGAGACGCTGGGCTACCCCGTCGGGGGCGAGCGCATCTCGATGACGCGGGGCGTGGTGTCGCGCATCGAGGTCCAGGAGTACATGCACACCGCACTGTTCCGGCACCTGGTCATCCAGACGGATTCCGCGATCAACCCGGGGAACAGCGGGGGACCGGTCCTGCGCGACGGGAAGGTCGTCGGGGTCGCCTTCCAGGTGGCGGGCGCACTGCAGGGCGTCGGGTACGTGATTCCCAACCCGGTGGTCCGGCACTTCCTGGAAGACCTGGAGGACGGCCGCTACGACGGGTTCGCCTCGATGGGCATCCGGCTGGTGTCGATGCAGAACCCCGCGACGGGCAGGTTCCTGCGGGTGCCCGCGAACCTGCAGGGGGCCTGGATCGACAAGGTCAACCCGGGGTCCAGCGCCGACGGGCTGCTTCGGCCGGGCGATGTCCTGCTGCACGTCGGGGACGCGGCGATCGACCGGGCAGGCAAGGCGGTCGTGCGAGGCGAGACCCACGACCTGTTCCGGGTCCTGGACGGCTATCAGGTCGGCCGCGGACTGCCGGTGCGGGTGTTCCGGGACGGCGGGGTCCGGGAGATCGAGATCCCGCTGAAGGCGGACCCGGAGATGGTGCGCTTCACCCACCAGTGGGACCGGATGCCGTCCTACTACGTCGTCGGCGGGCTGGTGTTCGTGGAACTGGACGTCGAGATGCTGAAGACCTTCGGAAGCGACTGGTTCGAGAACGCGGACCGGGCGTTGCTGTGGACCGCCCTGTACGAACCGTTCTCGGACCCGGCGCTGTATCGCCGGCACCGGGTGATCCTGCTGCGGCGGCTGGACCACCCGGTCAACGTGAGGATGGCGTGGTACCGGAACGTCGTGGTCGATCGCGTCAACGGGCGTGAGGTACGCGAGATCCGGGACGTCGTCGAGGCCTTCGAGTCGAACCGGGACCGGTTCCACGTGCTGGAGTACCTGCACCAGGGGCGGTTGGGCGTGCTGGATCGCGAGGCGGCGGACCGGGCGAACGCGGAGATCCTCGAACGCTACGGGATCCCCGAGGACAGGAGGCTGTGATGCGCATGCGAGGGATCCTGGCGTTCGCGTTGTTGCTGGCGGGATGCCCTTCCGCCGCGAGGGCGGGAAGCCCCGCGAACCGGTCCCGATCCGCTGCGCCCGCCTCGCGTCCGGCCGGGGAGGTGCAGAGGGCCGAGGATCACGTGGTCACGCTGAAGGTGGCATACCAGGACTTCGACGAACGCACCCCCTGGGCCCGCCGTCCCCCGTCGATGCGGACGGGCACGGCGACGGTGGTCGAGGGCCGCTTCCTGCTGACCTCGTTCTACATCGTCAAGGACGCCACGCTGATCCGGGTGCACAAGCGGGGCCTGCCCCAGTCGGCCGTCGCGCGGGTGCGCCACTGGGATCCGTTCATGAACCTGGCGCTGCTGGAGGTGACGGAGGCCGGTTTCACGGACGACCTGGTGCCGGTCCCGATCTCCGACGCGAACCCGCGCAACGGGGAGTTGAAGACCGCGCGGTGGAAGGACCGCCAACTGGAGATCGCCGACCTGAGGGTGCAGAAGGCGGACGTGCAACTGGCCCGCAGCGGCGGCCAGGAGCACGTGTTCCTGGTCGGTACGACGGACCTGGCCGAGGGCGGCTGGGCCGAACCGGTCTTCCGGGGCCGGGAACTGGCCGGGATGACGACCTCCCAGGACGGTCGAACCGCCTACGTCGTGCCGGCCGGGATCCTGGCGGCCTACCTGGCGCAGGCTCGCACGCCCGCGACCTACACGGGGTTCGCGGGCTGGGAAGCCCGGTACCAGGTCAACGACGACCCGGCGCTGGCGGCCTGGCTGGGGCAGGAGGGCAGCCCGCGGGGCATCGTGCTGCGGAAGGTGCCGTGGGGCGCGACCGGCCGCGGCGTGCTGCAACCCAGGGACATCCTGTTGTCCCTGGACGGCCACGAGATCGATTCCAGCGGGTTCTACGAGCACCCGCGCTTCGGGCTGCTGGACCTGGACCAGATCGTGATCGACGGGCACCGGCCGGGGGACGTGGTGCCGGCCCGCATCCTGCGGCAGGGGAGGGTGATGGACGTGCAGGTCCCGTTGCGGCGGTACGTCGATTCGGACCGCCTGGTGCCGCGGTTTCGCGTCGCCGGGGCACCCCCGTACGTGATCGCCGGCGGGCTGGTGTTCCGCGAACTGTCGATGCCCTACCTGGAGACGTGGGGCGACAAGTGGCACAAGAAGGCGCCGGTGCCGCTGGTGGTCCGGCTGGACGAATCCGCCGAGGACCAGCAGCCCGGGCATCGACGCATCGTCTTCCTGCAGGGGGTCATCCCGATCCCGTACAACGTCGGCTACCAGGAACTGCGGGACCTGGAGGTCCGGGAGGTCAACGGGCGAACCGTCGATTCCCTGCCGGCGCTGGACGAGGCGTTGAGGCACCCTGTGGACGGGTTCCACCGGGTGCGGTTCGCCCCGAACGGCAGCGTCGCGGAGATTGTGCTGGACGCGGACGGAATGGAGGCGGCGACCCGGTTCGTGCTGGCGAACTACCGCATCCCGCGGGCGGTGGTCCTGCCGCAGGACGCGCCCGGGGACCTGGGGCCGGCCTGCGGGGGAGGGCTGGCGCCATGAGCACGGGCAGCCTGCCGATGCCCTGGGTGGGGGCGCCGGGCGGCACGGGGTGCAAGCCTCCTGGCCGGGCGCACGAACCGTCGCCTTCCTGGGCCGCATCTCGTTCTCGGTCTTCCTGGTGCACTTCCCGATCTACCTGCTGGCCAACGCGCTGTTCATCGCAGCCGGGCCCAGGCACCCGCTGGCGGCGGTGTCGATCGTCGCGGCGGCATGGCTGGCCAGCATCGGGGTCGGGGCCGGGTTCCACCACCTCTTCGAGGGTCCGGACGCGATCCGCAGGATCACCGATGCCGCGGGGTTCCTCTACCGACGGCTGGTGGGCGCGCGGCTGCTCCGGCTGTAGCAAGGGCGGGGGCCCCGTCCCCCGCCGTGCCACCGCCCCGTCGATCCTTGCCTTCGACCCTTCCGCGGCGCCGCCTTTCGTGCGTACAATCGCCCGTCATTCCCGGGGAGTCGCCATGTCGTCACGCGCCCGCCTTCGTGTCCTGTCCCTGTGGTTCGTCGCGGTCGCGTTGGCCTCGTGCGGCGGCGGCGGGGAAAGGACGGAGGACATCGCGAAGGATGCCGGGATCGACGTCCAGCCGGTGGAGACCATCGATTACGGCGAGCCCGGGGATGCCCGCGAGGACGGCGAGGCGACCCCGGAAGTGCCGCAGGAGGTGCCCTGCATCCCGGAATGCACGACCGCCGGCGACCGGCAGTGCGTGCCCGGCGTGCAGGGCATGTACCAGGTCTGCGAAGAGCAGGAAGGTTGCCTGGCCTGGGGCGCCGCGCAGCAGTGCCCCGGATCCCGGGCCTGCGTGCAGGGCCAGTGCCTGGAGGTCTGCGAGAGCGACCCGGGATGCGACCAGGCCGGGGACCGGAGATGCGGTTCCTCGACGGCCTTCCAGGCCTGCGAGGAGGTCTCGTCCGGGTGCTTCAAGTACGGCGCCGAGCAGGAGTGCCCGGCGGCAATGGCATGCGTCGGTGACGGCGCCTGCCAGTGCCAGCACGCCTGCCCGGCGGTCGGGGATCGCCGGTGTTTCGCGGCCGAGCAGGACCTCTACCAGGAGTGCGTGGAGAACCCGTCGGGGTGTCGCGTCTGGTCGGACGCGAAGGAGTGCGGTCAGGACTCGGTCTGCGTCGGGGCCGGGGTGTGCCAGCCGGTCTGCACGTCGGAATGCGACCCGAAGGGCGCCCTGCAGTGCGCCTCGGGCACGACCTACCAGGTCTGCATGGAGGTGCAGCCGGGATGCCTGAAGTGGGGGGATGCCTCTCCCTGCCCGGGCACGCTGACGTGCCAGGACGGCCAGTGCCAGGTGGCCTGCATCCCGGACGCGGGCTGCGACGTCCCGGGGACCCTGCGGTGCGCCGACCTCGGCCACCAGCAGGCCTGCGAGCAGGTCGTCCCGGGCTGCCTGAAGTTCGGGGCGCCCGAGGCCTGTCCCCTGCACCAGGCATGCACGGGCACGCGTTGCGAGTGCGGGAACCCGTGCACCCAGGGCCAGGCCGAATGCCTGCCGGAGGTGGACCCGCACGACCGGAAGGTGTGCGAGATCGACCCTGACGGCTGCACCTACTGGTCCTACCAGGACTGCGGCGGCGGGGCGAACTGCGAAGGCGGGCAGTGCGTGGCGATCTGCGGCAGCGACCCGGGTTGCACGGCGGTCGGCGTGACGCGATGCGAGTCCCTGGACTCGTTCTCGACCTGCGCCGAGGTGGCCGGCCACGCGGGCTGCATCCAGTTCGGCGCGGCCGCCGCCTGCCCGGACCACCAGCAGTGCGACGATGTCACGGGGGCCTGCGCCTGCAGGGTCGAGGGGGGCTGCACGGCGGCCGGCGCCCGGAGGTGCGTGGACTACGACAACGCGGCCGAGTGCCTGCAGGACGCGAACGGATGCCTGTACTGGGGCGCCCCCCAGGCCTGCCCGGAAGGCAGCACGTGCAGCCAGGGCACGTGCAGCCCGCTGTGCGTGTCGGACCTCGACTGCCCGGCAACCGGGACGCACCGCTGCTCGCCAACGGGGCAGCTGCGGACCTGCGTGGAGGTGCCCGGCGCGCCCGGCTGCATCAAGTGGGCGCCCGACCAGGACTGCCCGCAGCACCAGGTCTGCCTGGACCCGGCCGGCTGCGTCTGCGACGACCCCTGCGTGTCCGGCCAGTCCCGCTGCCTCGGGCTTCGCCAGAGGCAGTCCTGCGCCGCGGCCGACGCCCTGGGCTGCACCTACTGGGGCGACCCGGTCGCCTGCGACGCCGCCGACTCCTGCGTGCAGGGCGACTGCCGGCGCATCGTCTCGCCGGTCGTCCATTGCGGCGAGGTGACCCTGAACCTGGTCAACCAGGGCTACTCCGAGGTGTTCGTATCCGGGAACTTCCAGGGGCCGGCGTGGCAGTCCGTGAACGCGACCCTCGTGGACGGCGTGTGGACCGCCACCTTCCCGGTGGCCGCCCCGGGCTTCTACGAGTACAAGTTCATCGCGGACGGAACCTGGCTGCTGGACCCGTTGAACCCGGCCACCGTCGGGACCCCGCCCCTGGACAACAGCGCCGTGGAGGTCGTGGCCGTGTCGAACTGCACGCAGGTCGGCGCGACGCGATGCACCGCGGACGGCGCCCTGGAGGCCTGCGACGAGAACGCCGGGTGCCCGGCCTGGAAGCCGGCCGTGGACCCGTGCACGGCGCCGGACCGGTATTGCGCCGACGGCCTCTGCCACCCGCTGCAATCGCCCGTCGTGACCGCCACCGAGGTCTCCTTCACGGTGCGGGACCAGGGATTCGCCGTGGAGGTGGGGGGCGACTTCACGAACCCCGCCTGGGGCACCTTCTTCCAGATGACGCAACTGGCCGGCCGCCGCTCGGTCACGCTGCTGCGCGCCGACGTCCCCGGCCTGACGGCGGGGCGCCATGCCTACAAGTTCCACGCCCCGGTCGCCCAGTACTGGTTCTTCGACCCGGCGAACCCCGAGAAGGAGGACGACTCCATGGGGGGGTACAATTCGATCGTCACGATCCCCTCCGACTGCGTCCCCGGTTGCGGCACCGTGGGCCTCCTGCGATGCAAGGACCAGGGCGTCCAGCAGGAGTGCGCGCTGGACGGGCAGCCTTGCCCGGACTGGAGGGACCAGGCGTGCGCGTCCTGGAACTTCTGCCTGAGGGAGCAGTGCGAGGCCCTGCCGGCCATCGACGGCACCGCCCGGACCGCGACCTTCGTGTTGCCCCACGAAGACTCGACATCGATCCAGGTCCGCGGCTCGTTCACGAACCCGCCGTGGGACGAGGGGGGCGCACTGTCGATGTCGGTGGTGGACGGTGCCTGGGTGGCGACGACCGGTCCGCTGGCACCGGGCCCCTACCAGTACAAGTTCGTGAGGAACGGCAGCGAGTGGTTCCCCGACCCGTTCAACCCCGACCAGGTGGACGACGGGCAGGGCGGGAAGAACTCGGTCTTCACGATCCCCTGATGGCCTCCTTGCGACCGCCGGATGCGTTCCCGGAAAAACCCGCCGGGATACCCTGAAACTGCATGACACGCGCGATCGTCGCTTGACGGGGCGAATCCGGGTATGATCCGGCCCGTTCCTCCTGGCGCACCGGTTCTCGTGGGTGTCCCCCGGCCGCGGGAGACATGGAGGTGGAAATGGGCCTGATGATGAAGCTGTCGGTGATCAAGCACGTGGTCGCATGGCTGGTCAGCAAGGGGAAGGTCGATCTGGACTACAAGCCCCGCAACGTCAGGAGCCCGAAGTTCATGACGGGCCGCGAAGCAGCCAGGCTGATCCCCGACGGCGCCGTGATCGTGGGATGCGGGATGACCGCCTCAATGAGGCCGGCGACGTGCTACTACCTGGTCCGCGACTCGTTCAACCGGACCGGGCACCCCGCCAACATCACGTGGATCTCCGCGGGCGGCGCGGGCGCGCGCGGCAAGGCCCCCGGCAGCGTCGAGGAATGCTGCACGAAGGGCCTGATCAGTTGGTTCATCAGCGGGCACCACGAGACGGTGCGCGCGGTGTTGGACATGGCCGACCGCGACGAGGTCACGCTGTCGGTGCTGCCGCAGGGCACCATCACCCACCTGATCGAGGCGCAGGGGCGAGGCGAGGACTCGGTGCTGACCGACGTCGGCATCGGCACCTTCGTGGACCCGCGCGTCGGTACCGGCACCCAGGTCGTGCCCGGCAAGGGCCCGCAACTGGTCGAGGCGGACGGCGAACTGCTGCGCTACCGCATCCCGAAGATCACGGTGACCGCGCTGATGGCCACGTACGCCGACGCGGACGGCAACATCTACATGAAGGACAGCGCGATCTACACCGAGAACCTGGAGGGCGCCCTGGCAGCCCGGGCGAACGGGGGAGTCGTGATCATCAGCGTCGCCGGCATCATCCCGCGCGACGACTCGCAGATCTTCCTGCGGGCCGACCAGGTCGATGCGATCGTGGTCAACCCGCGCAACGAGCAGACCCTGATGATCCCGCAGTTGAAGTGCCTGAAGGAGTTCACGCTGGGCCAGGACGCGCCGATCAAGCCGACGATGGAGCGGCTGGCGATGTACAACAAGGTCACGAAGCTGGACCCGGTGCGCGGCCCGGTCGAGCACGCGCTGGCGCGGGCGGCGGCGGCGACCTTCGCGCGGGCCGGCTTCCCCGGGCTGCGAACGGTCATCGGCTACGGCCTGCCCCAGGAGGTCGGGCGGCTGGCGGTCGAGGGAGGCCTGGGCGACGACATCACCTTCATGATCGAGACGGGCGTCATCGGCGGCACGCCGGCCCCGGGCTTCTTCTTCGGCATGGCGATCAACCCGAAGAAGCTGATCACGTCGGCCCAGATGTTCCACTACATCGAGAAGCACCTGGACGCGACGATCCTGGGCATGCTGCAGGTGGACTCGCAGGGCAACGTCAACGTCTCCAAGAAGTCGCCGGCCATCAAGGAGTACGTGGGGCCGGGCGGCTTCATCAACCTGGTCACGTACGCCCGGAACATCATCTTCGTGGGGCAGTTCATGGCCCGGGCCCAACTGGAGATCGCCGACGGGAAACTGGTCGTCCGGAAGCCCGGCGTGCCGAAGTTCGTCGAGAAGGTCGAGGAGGTCACCTTCAGCGCGCACGAGGCGCTGAAGAAGGGCCAGAACGTCTACTACTGCACCAATGTCGGGACCTTCCAGTTGACGTCGCGCGGCGTGGAGTTGATCGAGGTGGCGCCCGGCGTCGACATCCGGAAGGACATCCTGGAAGCGGCTCCCGGCGCGCGGATCGTGCTGCCCGAGGACGGAAACGTGCCGGTGATGGACGCGTCGATCCTGACCGGCGAGGGATTCCGCCTGCAGTGGGGACACGACCGCCGGCCCGAGCCCAGGGGGGCGGCGCAGGAGGCTTCGTACGTCGGCGCGTGAAAGGAGGCTACAATGAGGAACCTGCTTCACTGGGTCCTGGCCGCCCTGGCGGTCCTGCCGGCGATGCTGGCGACGGGATGCGCCACGTCCCGCGGCGTCATGGCCCTGGACGTGCCGCAGGTGCGGGGGGGGGTGGCGGGCACCGAGGTCGTGCTGCGGCAGGTCACGGATCGCCGGGTCTTCGAGGATCGGCCCCGCAAGCCCAGCATCCCGTCGCTGGGCTACGGCGGGCGCGTCGAGAGGATCCCCGACGAGATCAAGGCCCGGGCCATTGCCCGCAAACGGAATTCCTACGGCAAGGCGATGGGCGACATCCTGCTGCCCGAGGGCCAGACTGTCGAGGGCGTGACCCGCGACCTGCTGAAAAGCGCGATGGCCGAGGCTGGCCTGTCGGTGGTGGACGAGGCTTCGGCCTCGCCGAACGCCTGGATCGTGGACGCCGACATCGAGCGCTTCTGGGCCTGGTTCACACCGGGCGCCTGGGTGGTCTCGGTGGACGCCTGGATGGGCGTGAACCTGCGGGCCGTCCGCGGGGGCGTCGAGCGGCCCCTGGCCATCGAGGGCCAGGGGCAGGTCAAGGGCATGTCGGCGTCCGGCAAGTCCTGGAAGGTGGTCTACCGGCGCGCCTTCGACGACTTCCTGCAGAACGCCGGCCCCGCGATGTCCTCCCTGCGCGACGAGTCCCGCTGAAGCCGGGGCGGACCCGGGGGCCTTCCTCCTCGCCGCCGACCTCCTCGACACCCGATTCCCGCGGTGCGCCGCGCCCTGGCGGGACCCGGCTTGCCCGGGTGAGGGTGGGCCCTACAATGATTCCTGCCACGCGCAGGAAGGGAGGGACACGATGCCGGAATTTGCCGAGATCACTTTCGGGGACCGCACGCTGCGCCTCCCCGTGGTCGAGGGAAGCGAGGGCGAGATCGCGCTGGACATCTCGGAACTGCGGGAACGCCTGGGCGTCATCACGCTGGACAACGGGTACGGCAATACGGGGTCCTGCCGCAGCGCCATCACGTACATCGACGGAGAACAGGGCATCCTTCGCTACCGCGGGTACGACATCGCCGAACTGGCCGAGAAGAGCACCTTCCTGGAGGCAGCCTACCTGCTGATCCACGGCGAGTTGCCGACCGCGGACCAGTACGACGACTTCGCCGGGACCGTGCTGGACCAGATGATGGTGCACGAGAACCTGCGGCACTTCTTCAACGGGTTCCCCAGCGATGCGCATCCGATGGCGGTCGCGGCGGCGGTCGTGGCGTCGCTGTCCACGTTCTACCCGGAGTATATGAACGCCCGGCGCGGGCCGGATGCCGTCGAGTCGTGCCGCCACCTGCTGGCCAAGCTGCCCGCGATCATCGCCTGGTCGTACAAGCAGTCGCGGGGGATCCCGGTGACCTACCCGCGCTGCGACCTCGGGTACGTCGAGAACTTCCTGCACATGCTGTTCTCGACGCCCTACCGGGTCCACCAGCCCGATCCGGTCGTCACGCGCGCCCTGGACCTGATCTTCCTGCTGCACGCGGACCACGAGCAGAACTGCTCGACATCGACCGTGCGCGTGGTGGGGTCGTCGCAGTCGAACCTGTTCGCGTCGATCTCGGCGGGCGTGTCGGCGCTGTGGGGCCCGCTGCACGGCGGCGCCAACCAGGCGCTGATCGAGATGCTGAACTACATCGAGCGGGCGGGACTGACGCCGGCCCAGTTCGTCGAGAAGGTGAAGGACAGGAACTCGGGCGTCCGGTTGATGGGCTTCGGGCACCGCGTCTACCGGAACTACGACCCGCGCGCGAAGGTGCTGAAGAAGGCAGCCGGGGACGTGCTGGACAAGCTGGGCGTGCATACCCGGTTGCTGGAGACCGCGATGGAACTGGAGCGCGTCGCCCTGGCCGACGAGTACTTCCTGGAGCGCAAGTTGTACCCGAACGTGGACTTCTACTCGGGGATCATCCTGCACGCGATCGGGATCCCCACCAACATGTTCACGGCGATCTTCGCCATCGGCCGCATGCCGGGCTGGCTGGCCCAGTGGCTGGAGATGAACGCCGACCCGCAGACCCGGATCGCGCGCCCCCGACAGGTCTACACCGGGGCCCCCCGGCGCCCCTTCGTCCCCTACGCCGCCCGGGGCGACGGCCGGTCGCCCACCCGCAATCCCTGCCACGCCGGCACCTGACCCCAATTCGGGGACAGTCACCATTATTGCGTGCGTAACCTGCTGGAATATTTGCAAACTGATGGGAGCGGCCGGGCGTTGATGCGCGGTCTCCACGCGCTCTGAAAGAAGGGTGAAGATCCAATGGGTTAGATGCTGAATCATGGTGACTGTCCCTGAATTCCGTTGATTCCGGCGCCGGGGCGCGGTAGTGTCCGCGAAACCGCCTTCACAGGCGCTTTCGGAGTCCGTCCGTGACGACAAGAACGATCGCACTGGTCGCCGTGGGGGTTGCGCTGATGCTGGGCGCGTGCTCGAAGAAGGAGGTCGATCCCGCCCTCTGCGGGCCTGCCGAGGAGTCGATCTCGGCCTCCTGCCACCTGCCCGACGGGACCTGCTGGGACCTCGTCTGCAAGTCGCTGAACGACAACGGCGTCTGCTTTGCCGAGGACGGCCAGTACAAGGACCGCGAAACGTGCGAGAAGACCCAGAAGGGGATCTTCGCCCGGGGATGCACCTGCAAGCGGGAAGGATCGATGGGTGGCTGCCGCACCTCCAAGGAGGAGGACCGGTCGGTCACGAAGTGGATCTATTCCGGCCTTACGGTCGAGCAGCACCGGAACCTCTGCGAAACCAGCGCGTACAACACCTTCTTCGCGCCGTGACGATGGGGCTTGCGGGGCGATTCCGGGGGGAAGAACCCGGTTCCGGCCAGTTCCATCAACGGGATCCTGCCTGTCGAAAACCCGGAATCCAGCCAGGAACGCTGTCCCGCACGGTGCGTGCAGGGCGAATCCCCTGGTGGCGTGCCCTTCCGCCTGTCGAATCCTTGTCGGAAGAAAAGACGCGAAAATCGGCTGACATCGCAACCCGACGATAAGACGAGCGAAAAAAAATTTCTTGACAGGGTCCGGTTGACCCGGTTTCGGGGCGGTTGCAGAATGCGAAGTGGACCTGGAAATTGGGAATCGGACGGCCGGTCCGACACTCCGAGCCAGACCCGCGAGGGAAGGGCAAGGAGACGAGGACAAGGACCTCGAAGGGGCCGGCAACCTCGAAAGAGGCCAGCCGATTTCCCGGTTCTTTGAAACTCTGGAGTACAGGGTAACGAACCCGGAAGGGGACCTGCCCGAAGTACCGGAGAGGAGGCCGAGCGGGGGAGCCCGGGGAACGTGCGCAAGCGCGTCGTTCGGGCCGCGATCCCGGGGTTTCCGCGTGCACCGACGCTGCGAGGCGCACGGGCTGCGGACGCCGATCAGGCCAAGGCCGGGGAGGGGAGAGCCCCAGGGAGGGAGAAGCCCAGGAGAGCCGGAGTATCCGCGACCCGCAGAGATGCGGAGCCGGGACTCCAACGCGACAAGGGGATCAAACCCCTGGAGCGAGGCCGCGCCGGACCGCCGTCCGGACCGCGGCGGCGATCACAACGGGCCGTCGATGATCCGGGACGCACGGGACCTCGAACGAGGCACCCGACGACCACCCCGTCATGCGCCGAAGCCGAAAGGCGATGGAGCCGGACGAGGGCCCGGGGAGACGCGCTTCGCCGAACGGCATGTCCGTCCGGTACCGTGACGCCGCGTAAGCCAATCGCAGGAGGGGAGGCTGCGCCGAGAGGCGACAGCGATCCTTGCCGTGTCAAGCTCTGAAGGGTGAACCCCAAGAGCGCGCCCGGTTGAAAACACCGGGGAGATCGCGACGGGAGCAAGGCGTCGAAGCCGGCAGGAACGGCAGGGACGCAACAGGACCCGGAGGAGGCAACTCCGGGAGTGGTGGCTCGCCGCGATTGGGTTGCGCTGCAGGGGGAACAAACCTCGGGAGAGCAGAAGACGCCGGAAGACGGTGTCGCGGCTGCCGGGCAATACTCTGAAGCGGGGAGAAAGTCCGAGGAAGGACTCACGAACCAGTCACATGGTTCGCGCCCGTCACCGGAAGACCACGAGGTGGACGAACCACGGGGTGGGATCGCCGAACCCATGCGGCGATACGATGACGGGATTTCTTCGGGGGACCATCCAACCGCAAGAGAGGAGGACGGGTCGTGGTGACACGATGCCGCCATCCCGGACTGGCCGATATGCTCTGGTGAGGAAAACGGTCGTTCGATCCCTGTTTCCAGGTCCACGAAAACGGCGGGAGCGATCCCGCCGTTTTTGTTTTCAGGCCGCGTGGTATCCTCTGCGTGCATTCCCCTGGAACGAGGTGTCGATGGGTGCTGCCCGCGTGACGGTCCTGCTGCTGGCCCTGGCGATCGTGCCGGCCTTCGCGGGGTGCGGCCAGGACTCCTTCCGCTGCGAGGTGGACCACGATTGCGACGGGTCCGACCTGTGCCAGGTGTCCACCGGCAAGTGCCTGAAACTGGCAGACGTGCAGTGCCGGCAGGACGAGGACTGCGTCGATCCGCGGAAGGGCTGCTGGGACCTCTCGTGCGTGGAGAGGTGTTCGACCGCGAACCCGTGCGCCGACCCGACCCGGACCTGCCTGGACGGCCTGTGCGTTCCGGGCGGCCAGGGCCCCTCCTCCGACGTGTAGGGCGGGGGCCCCGTCCCTCGCCTTCCCGGCTACCTTTCGCCGCGGGACTCCCGATCGATCAGCGCCCGGGCGGTCGCCTGCAGTCCGGCCAGGCCTCGGCGTCGCGCCGGTGTCGTCCCGAATCGCTGCTGGAACGCCGTCTCATCCATCGCCAGAACCTCTGCCGGCGCCATGAACGGCAACCCGGGCAGCGGCCGGAACGCGGCGCGATCCGGCACGTCCGCGCGCCGGTTGTACGGGCAGGCGTCCTGGCAGCGGTCGCACCCGTACAGGTGGGAGTCCAGGGGCACGCCGGGCGGGAACGGTTCCCTCGACGTCACGGTCAGGTGGGCCAGGCAGCGGTGGACGTCCAGCCGGTAGGGGTCGCCCAGCGCACCCGTGGGACACGCCTGCACGCACGCGGTGCACGTGCCGCACCCGGGCAGGTCGGGGCGCCGGTCCCCCCCGGTGACCTCGGCGTCGGTCAGCACCACTCCCAGGAACACGAACGATCCCAGGCGCGGGTGCACCAGCAGTCCGTGCCGCCCGATGAAGCCCAGGCCCGCCGCGGCGGCATACGCCTTCTCCAGCACGGGGCCGGTATCGACGTACCAGCGGACGGTGCTGCCGGTGCGGGCCGAGACGGCGGCGGCGAGGCGTGCGACGGCCTCGCCGACCGGCAGGTGGTAGTCCGGGCACCAGGCGAAGCGCGACACGAAGGCGGAACCCGGCGGGCGCTGCCGGGCCCCGGGGTGGGGCGTTGCGTACGAAAGGCACGCCGTGATGACGGTCCGTACGCCGGGCAGGACCCTCGACGGATCCAGGCGCCGCTGCATCCCGCGAGACAGGTACCCCAGTTCGGGAGGGTACCCGGCCAGCCGTGCCGACAGGTCGGCAGCGTCGCACGGGACGGGGTGGGCGGGCACGGCCGCCACGTCGTCCAGGCCGCACTCCGCCGCCATCCTACGCAGGTCCGAAACCGGGATTGCCCCACCCATTTTGCGGCATTATACTCGCGCGCCAGCCGGCTGGGAGGGTCGCCACGCAGTTCCAGGTCGAAGGCATCCGCATGGACGTGCGGTCGCTGGGCGGGATCGCCACGGCCATCGCCTTCCCGGAGTGGTCCCTGTGCATCGACCTGGGGGCCTGCACCCCGGCCGCCTTGCGGTGCGACACCGTCGCGTTCACCCACGCGCACGCCGACCACGTCTCCGGGCTGAACCTGTACCTGGGGGTGCGCCGCCTGTACGGGATGCGACCGCCGCGCCTGATCGCCCCGGCCGGGATCGCGCCCGCGATGCAGCGCCTGGTGGACGTGATGGGAGAACTGCAGGGCCGGCCCTTCGAGTCCGCGGTGGAGGGCGTGTCCCCGGGCGGCGAGACGAGCCTGGGGCACGGTCTGTTCCTGCGTCCCTTCCCGGTGGTCCACCAGGAGCACTCGGTGGGGTATTCGGTCGTGCGCCGGGTGCAGAAACTTCGGCCCGAGCACGCCGGCCTGCCGGGGACCGAGATCGCCCGCAGGAAGGCCGAGGGTGCGGAAGGCCTGTTCGAGGAGGTCGAGGAGGCGCTGGTGGCGGTGACCGGCGACACGCAGGCGGAGGGCCTGGACCTGTCGCCGTCCTTCGTGCGTCGCGCCCGGGTGCTGGTCATCGAGACGACGTTCCTGGACGACGTCCGGCGCGACTCGAACGCCGCGAGGATCGGCCGGCACATGCACCTCTTCGACCTTCCCGGCGTGCTGGAGGGTGTGCAGGCGAGGTCGCTGGTGCTGTACCACGTCAGCCAGGTCTACCGGCGCGACGAGGTCGAGGCGGCGATCCGGGGACGGTTGCCCGAGGCGTGGCGGAACCGGGTGCACGTGGTGGTGCCGGACGACGGAGAACGGCTTTGACGGACGGGCCGCGAGGCGATGCCGCGGCCGGTCCGGTGGAGGATTCGTGGAGTTCATCGGGATCCGGCGGTTCCTGCGAGCCCACCTGAACCCGGAGCAGCGCCGGGTGATCAAGTTCCTGGTGGTCGGCACCTCGGGCGTGCCGGTCAACCTGGGCGTCGTGTGGCTGGCGACCGTGGCGCTGGCCCCCGCGCTGTTCGTGCCGGTCCGCGACCGGGGCGCCGCTGCGTTCGCCGTGCCGACGTTGACGGCCACGGGCGTGCGGGACATCGTGGCCTACGGCCTGGGCATCCTGGTGTCGATCTTCACGAACTACCTGCTGAACAACTACTGGACCTGGGGGGATCGCGTGGCCGGCAGCACGGCCGGCGGCTTCTTCCGGCGGCTGTTCCAGTTCTACCTCGTCTCGTCCGTGGCGGCCCTGGTCCAGCTGGGCACGTCGTCCTGGGTGTCGGCCGCCGTGCGCGGCAACGAGTTCTTCGCGATGCCGATCAGCGGCGAGTACCGCGTCTACCACGCCTTCGCGCCGATGGTCGGGATCGTGGCGGGGCTGGCGATCAACTTCATCGCCAACAACCTGTGGACGTTCCGGAAGAAGTAACCCGGACTGTGGTAGTCTTGCCTCCAGTCGCACCCAGGAGCCCCCCGTGAAGACCCGAATCACCGAGTTGTTCGGCATCCGGCACCCCATCCTGCTGTCCGGGATGTCGTGGATCAGCGTGCCCGAGATGGTGGCGGCGGTGTCCGAGGCCGGGGGACTGGGCATCCTGGCAACGGGCGTGCTGTCGGCCCCGCAGACGCGGGAGGCGATCCGGAAGATCCGGGAACGGACCGACAAGCCGTTCGCGGCCAACGTCACCCTGTACTTCCCGGGGGCGCGCGAGAACGCGCAGGTCCTGATCGAGGAGAAGGTGCCCGTCATCAACGTGTCGATGGGGAAGGGCGACTTCCTGGTGCAGGCGGCGCGGGAATGGGGCGGCAAGGTGATCGCGACCGTCGTGAACGAGAAGCACGCCAGGGCGGCCGAATCGTGGGGCGCGGACGCCCTGCTGGTCACCGGGCACGAGGCCGCGGCGCACGGCGGCGACGTGACGACGATGGTGCTGGTCCCGGCGATCGCGGACGCGGTGAAGATCCCGGTCGTGGCGGCAGGGGGGATCGCGGACGGGCGCGGGCTGGCCGCGGTCCTGGCGCTGGGCGGGGAAGGCGTGGCGATGGGCACGCGGCTGATGATGACGAAGGACAGCCCGATCCACGAGGCGTGCAAGGAACTGGCGCTGCAGAAGGGGATCGCGGACACGGTCTACACGACGCGGTTCGACGGGCAGCCGTGCCGCATCCTGGTGTCGAAGGGGTCGAGGAAGGCCATCCGGCGCGGCCTGGACCTCCCCCGGGCGCTGTCCAATTCGCGGCAGATCGCCCGGATGATGGGCATGCCGTGGGGCAAACTGGCCCTGGGCGTGACCGCATCCGGCTGGAAGAACGTGAAGCAGTTGTCCTACCTCGCGAACGCGTTCAAAGCCTTCCAGGTCTCGACGCTGGACGGCGACGTGGACCGGGGCGTGCTGCCGCTGGGGCAGGTGGTCGGGCTGGTGCACGACCTGCCCACGGTGGCCGAGGTGCTGGAACGCGTCGTGGCCGAGGCGGACGCGGCGCGGGCCCGGCTGGACGCGGCGACGGCGGGTTGAGTCGAGGCGGATCGCCCGTCGGGAGGCGGCCATGAACGTGCCCGGAACGTGGCTCCGGAAGCCGACGATCTGGCGCAAGTTGTCCCTGCAGACCTGGGCCGAACCGAACGACCCGACCATGTACGGAGTGCTGGAGATCGACGCCGCTCGGCTGCAGGCATGGCTGGCCGGGAAGACCGAGGCGTCGGGCGTCCGTTGCACGGTGACGCACGCGGTGACGCGGGCCATGGCGATGCTGCTGCGGCGGCACCCCGAGGCGAACGTGCTGGTGCGCGGGCGGCGCATCTGGCTGCGAAGGGACGTGGACGTCTTCCACCAGGTGGCGATGCCGATCCCGGGCAGCCGGATGGCCGCGGACCTGTCGGGCGCCGTGGTGCGGCAGGCGGACACCAAGAAGGTGCCGGAGATCGCGCGCGAACTGGCCGACATGGCGGAGAAGGTGCGCCTGAAGACCGACGGGCAGATGGCCCAGACGCGCAGCCTGCTGATGGCGATGCCCGGGACCCTGACGCGTTGGGTGTTGAAGGCGCTGAGGTGGCTGACCTACCGGTGGAACCTGAGGATGCCGATGTCGCCGCGCGACCCCTTCGGCGGCGTGATGGTCACCAGCGTCGGCATGCTGGGGATCCGGATGGCCTTCGCGCCCATCGTCACGCTGTCCCGGACGCCGATGCTGGTGGTGGTGAACGCCATCGAGGACCGGGCGGTGGTGCGGGACGGGCAGGTCGTGGCGCGGCCGATCCTGACGCTGACGTGCACGGCCGACCACCGGGTCATCGACGGGTACCAGGCCAGCGTGCTGATCCGCGAGATGAAGC
The DNA here is from genome assembly GCA_937975765.1 of uncultured Myxococcales bacterium. Lineage (GTDB taxonomy): Bacteria > Myxococcota_A > UBA9042 > DTJE01 > DTJE01 > CAIZWN01. Next base: position 1,918 of record CALJUR010000086.1, on the reverse strand, counting down.
CCCTGCTGGAGGCGCCGGAGAACCTGGACCTGGAGCCCGGGGAGTCGGTGCTTTAGACCCGCCGAACTCTCCCTTTCCCGGATCTCGCCACGCGTCCCCGCGGAACTCTTCATCACGCGCTCGCAGGTTGACGGCCCGGTGGCGGAAGGGTATCTTCCGGACGCCTTGGCTCGCTGCCGGAGTGGTGAAACAGGTAGACGCGCGGGACTCAAAATCCCGTGTCCGCAAGGGCGTGTGGGTTCGATTCCCACCTCCGGCACCCGCTGATATTGTTGACCTTTCTGGACACGGGCCGACCACTTACCCCCATCGTCAATTCTGCTGGAATCGACCCCTTTCTACCCCGATCGACCGCCCAACCGGCACAAAAACCGGCACAAGCCGAAACCGGGCCTAGTTCGGGCAACCCTTGATAGCACTAGGGCTTGATGGCCTTTCGGGCCTTGCAGGGGCCGGTGCCGCTGGCCCTTTTCGGGGTCAAGATGTGCCGGTTCTTGTGCCGGTTGCGGTCGGAAACCCGCGTCGAATAAGGGCCTTCGGGTGTCCGTTGGGTACAGGAAACGGGTGTTTGGGCCACTGAAAAAAACCATTGACACGCATGTACTGCCCGTGAGACACTCCGCACGTTCGGCGTTCTTTCACAGTTGCCGTTCGTCATCCATCACCTCGCAGGCAAAGGACCCGGCGCATGGACTCGACGGCCCCTACGCATGGCGTGAGGGGCGTGGGTTCGTGCCCCTTGCTTTGCAGGCGGCACACGGTCACCCACCCCCAAGAACACGCCATGCAGACGAAGGCCCCGGTTTGATCCGTGGGCCGCGAGGAGGGTCTCATGGCTCGTGTTGCTGGTTCCAAGAAGGGGGACTCCCCCAAGGTCAAGACGATCGCGGATCTGATCAACGAAGGCATCGTCGAAAACCCGGACAACGGCCGCTGGTTCGTCCGTGGCCCGAACGTGGACTCTCTCCTCGAAGTCGCGTCCCGGGACGAGGCTGTCTACACGCTGGGCCACATCCACGGCAACGACCGTGGATCGCAGTTTGCCCTGATGACCGACCTGCACTCGTTCGACTTCAACGTGACGCCCGGGGACTCCCCTGCCAAGCAGGCCAGGGGCGCGTGGCGGTTCCGGGACGGCCTCGTCAAGTTGCTGGAGCGCCTGGACTCCTGACAGGGGGCGAGCACTCCGGCCCGTCCCCGGGTATCGACATGCCACGGGGACGGGCCGGGAACTCGGGGGCGGTTAGGTTTCTTTCGACGAGACTGCCTATACGGCTGCCTTTGGTAGTGCAAGGGACAGCAGTGGGCTGGCCCGGTGAAGTGAAGGAGGACGGGAGATGGCAAAGCGGCGCGAGCGGGTCCGGCTGCCGGTGCAGTCCTGGGCCGAGGTCGTGGCCCTCGGGCTGTCAGCCAGTCCGGAGCCCCAGATCGTGCAGGGGGTTGGAGGGCCACTATCCGACGAGGACGCCGCCCTGCTCCGAGAGGTGAAGCCTCGCCCTCACCAGTGTCACCGCAACTCCTGGCTGGCCGCCTTGTGCAGCCGCGGTCGTCTCCGCTATGCCGAGGGCCTTCTCAACGGCTGCGTCCCCCACGCTTGGTGCGTTGACGCCACCGGGCGCGTCGTGGACCCGACCCTTCCTGGCGAGCCCCACTCCTACGACGGAATCGTTCTGGTTGCCGATGTCCTCTCCGGACTGTGGCAGTGGAACGGGGAGGTGCGCCTCGTGCTGGGGCCGTCCGTCCGGGGCGTCAGACCCGAGTAGCCAGCGCCCACAGCAGGACCGCAACCAGCAGCAAGGCACCTGTCAGGATGTCCCTGGATGATCCGCGCACGGTGGTTACCCCACGCGCCCTTGGGCGGCGTCAGAGATCGGAAGAGCACACGTCTGAACTCCAGTCACCGAATATGATCTCGTAT
>CALJUR010000085.1 GCA_937975765.1 uncultured Myxococcales bacterium | reverse complement strand
GATCGTATTCGGTGACTGGAGTTCAGACGTGTGCTCTTCCGATCTCTGAAGACCTTCGAGACCGGGCTGGCCATCAGCATCTTCCGGGACCAGTCGACGCGCACGCGGTTCTCATTCGCGTCGGCGGCCAACCTGCTGGGCCTGGCGGTGTCCGACCTGGACGAGCAGAAGTCGCAGATCGCCCACGGGGAAACGGTCCGCGAGACGGCCAACATGATCTCGTTCCTGACCGAGGTCATCGGCATCCGCGACGACATGTACCTGGGCGAGGGCAACGCCTACATGCGCGAGGTGGCGGCCGCGGTGGAGGAGGGTCACCGGGAGGACGTGCTGCACCAGCGCCCGGCGATCGTGAACCTGCAGTGCGACGTCGACCACCCGACCCAGGCGATGGCGGACCTGCTGAAACTGAAGGACTACTTCGGCGGCTTCGAGGCGCTGCGCGGCAAGAAGATCGCGATGACCTGGGCGTACTCGCCGTCCTACGGCAAGCCGCTGTCGGTGCCGCAGGGGATCATCGGGCTGATGACGCGGTTCGGGATGGACGTGACGCTGGCCCACCCGGAGGGCTACGAGTTGATCCCGGACGTCGTGGGGCTGGCCAAGGCGAACTCGGCGAAGGCGGGCGGGACGTTCACGGTCGCGCACTCGATGGCCGAGGCGTTCGAGGGCGCGCACGTCGTGTACCCGAAGTCCTGGGCGCCCTACCGGGTGATGCAGCGGCGCACCGCGCTGCTGAAGCAGGGCGACCGCGACGGGTTGAAGGAACTGGAGAAGGAGTGCCTGGCCAACAACGCGCGTTTCGCGGACTGGGAGTGCGACGCGGCAAGGATGGCGCGCACCGCGGACGGCGACGCGCTGTACATGCACTGCCTGCCCGCCGACATCAGCGGCGTGTCGTGCGCGCGCGGCGAGGTCGCGAAGGACGTGTTCGAGAAGGCGAGGATCCACACGTATACCGAGGCGGGATTCAAGCCGTTCGTGATCGCGGCGATGATCCTGCTGTCCCGTGTCAACGACGTGCCGGCGCTGATCCAGCGGCTGGCGGAAAGGGCGACCCCGCGCATCGCGGGGTGAGGCGCCCGAGGAAGGAGAAGGAATGTCCCGCATGGTGTCCCCCGTCGATCCCGAGGCCCGTGCCCGCGCCGTGAAACGCTGCCGGCAGCGCGGCGTGCTGATGCCGACCTTCGCGCAGTTGCGCGACCCGTCGAGGGCTCCGGACGCCGTGAAGGCGCGGCTGCCCGGCGTGGGGCTGTGGGACGTCGACCCGGTGAACCTGTTCCGGATCACGTGGAAGAACGACCCGGCCACCGGGGGGTACGGCGCGGTCAACGCGCTGGAGATCCCTCGGGAGATCACCGGCGTGCCTGCGCGCATCATCGGGCTGGTCGGCAAGTACTTCCCGACCGGCGCGCACAAGGTCGGCGCGGCGTACGGCTGCCTGGTGCCGCGGCTGGTGACGGGGGCGTTCGACATCGACGCGCACAAGGCGGTGTGGCCGTCCACCGGCAACTACTGCCGAGGGGGCGCCTTCGACTGCGCGCTGCTGGGCTGCACGGCGGTCGCCATCCTGCCCGAGGGGATGTCGCGCGAGCGGTTCAACTGGCTGCGGCAGATCGGCGCCGAGGTGATCGCGACGCCCGGCACCGAGTCGAACGTGAAGGAGATCTACGACAAGTGCTGGGAGTTGAGGGAGGACCCGAAGCACGTCATCCTGAACCAGTTCGACGAGTTCGGGAACCCGCTGTTCCACTACAACGTGACGGGCCCGGCCCTGGAGGAGGTCTTCCAGGAGATGGGCGACCCGCGGCTGAGGCTGGCGGGCTTCGTGTCGGCGACGGGATCGGCCGGGACCATCGCGGCGGGCGACTACCTGAAGACGCGGTACCCCGGGGCGTTCGTGGTGGCGTCCGAGGCGCAGCAGTGCCCGACGCTGTTCATGAACGGCTGGGGCGCGCACCGCATCGAGGGGATCGGCGACAAGCACGTGCCGTGGGTGCACAACGTGCGCATGACCGACGGCGTGGCGGCCATCGACGACGAGGACAGCATGCGGGTCCTGCGGCTGTTCAACGAGGAGGAGGGGCTGGCGTTCCTGCAGGGGCTGGGGGTCGGGACCGAGGTGGCCGACCGGCTGCCGCTGCTGGGGATCAGCAGCATCGCCAACCTGCTGGCCTCCATCAAGGCCGCGAAGTACTGGGAACTGTCCGACCGGGACGTGGTGCTGACGGTGTTCACGGATTCGGCCGCCCTGTACCGTTCGCGCGTCGACGAGATGCGGGCCGAACGCGGGATGTACACGGCGACGCAGGCGGCGCGGGATTTCGAGGGGCCGCTGGCGCACCAGGGGACGGACTTCTTCCGCGAACTGTCGTACCGGGACCGCAAGGCCCTGCACAACCTGAAGTACTACACGTGGGTCGAGCAGCAGGGAAAGGCGTCGTCCGAACTGGACGAACTGTGGGACCCGGACTTCTGGGTGCAGATGCTGGCCGGCGAGGTCGCGGCCGTGGACGAGGCCATCCTGGCCTTCAACCGCGACGTTGCCGCCCTGTAGGGCGGGGGCCCCGTCCCCCGCCATCGCAGGTGTGGGGCCCCGTCCCCCGCCTCCCTTGGAGGACCCGTGCCTTCCGTCCCCCCCAGCATCGCCTGCGTGATCCTGGCGGCCGGCGCCGGGCGCCGTGCGGGCGGGCCCAAGGCGTTCCTGCCGTTTTCCGACGTGACGACCTCCGTGGAGGAGACCTTCCTGGCGCACGTGGCCCGCGTTGCACGGGAGGGCGGGGCGGCGCCGATCGTGGCCGTGGTGCGCCCGCAGGACCGCGACCGTGCCGCCGCGGCCACGCCGGGCCTGGCGCTGGCCGTCAACCCCGACCCGGAACGCGGGATGTTGTCGTCGCTGCGGGCGGGCCTCGACGCGCTGGCCCCGGTGGCGGGCGTGCTGATCTTCCCGGTGGATCACCCGCACGTGCGGCCGGGGACCGTCGGGGCGCTGCTGCAGGCCTTCGACGCGGACCCGTCGACCGGGGCCAAGCCGTCCTTCGAGGGACGGGGCGGCCACCCGGTCGTGCTGCCTTGGGTACTGGCGGAATCGCTTCCGGCCGCCGACGTCCCGGGGGGTCTGGGCGAGGCGCTGCGGCAGGCGGGGGCGCGCGTCGCGTTCGTGCCGGTGGACGACCCCGGCGTTCTGCGCAACGTGAACGGCCTGGCGGACAGGGGACCCGGCTGAATGCCGGCATCAGGCCTGCGGATCGTCCCCGGCGTCCTCCCGCGGCAGCGTGAACGTCAGCGCGGCCTGCGCGGCGGCCTGCTCGGCCTCCTTCTTGGAGCGCCCGGTGCCGGAAAAGGTCCGGCCGTCGAACAGGGTCACCTGCACGGTGAAGGACGGCGCGTGGGACGGGCCGGAGGACGTCGTCACGGCATAGCGCGGCACCGCGTGGGCCGCCTTCAGCGACAGCACCTGCAGCGTGGACTTGGCGTCGTGCCCCCGGCCCTCGGCGTGGGCCCGCAGCAGCAGCGGCTGCAACTGGGACAGCACGAAGGTGCGTGCCGCATCGAAGCCGCCGTCCAGGAAGATCGCCCCGGCCAGGGCCTCGAACGTATTGGCCAGCACCGACGGCGTCTCGGCCACGCGATCGCCCTGGGCGGCACCACGGCCCAGGCGCAGGCACTCGCCCAGGCACAGAGCCTTCCCGCGCCCGGCCAGCGCCGGCTCGCTGACGACGGCCACCTTCAGGCGCGTCAGCTCGCCCTCCGATGCGTCCGGGAACAGGTCGTAGGCGGCGGCGGCGGCCACCGTGCTGACGACGGCGTCGCCCAGGAACTCCAGGCGCTCGTTGTCCACCAGCACGTCGCGCGACTCGTTTCGGAACGACGCGTGCGTCAGCGCGGCCAGCAGCAGCGCCGGGTCGCGGAAGGCATAGCCCGCGGCCTGCTCGACGATCGACGGGTCCCCGAAGGTGTGGCTCATGCGGGCTCCGTGAGGGAGGGTGCGGCCGACGCCACCACGTCGGCCCCTCGGGCGGACGCGACGCGCAGCAGGAAGCGGCCCGGGCGGGGGCCGGACGCGTCGCGCCGGAGGACGCGGGTGTAGTCGCCGGACAGGGATTCGACGTGGCCACCGGCCCGGGCCCGGACGTCCACGACCTCGACGTCGCGCCCGACCAGGGCCATGGCGTGCGCGGCGCGGCGGGCGGCCGAGAAGTCGCGCAGCACCTGCGAGCGGGCGGCCTTGACGGGCGGATCGGGCTCGCCGGGCAGCGATGCGGCCTCGGTCCCGGGGCGCACCGAGTACGGGAAGACGTGCAGGTACGTGACCGGCAGGGACTCCAGGAAGGCGCGGGTCTCCTGGAAGTCGGCGTCGGTCTCGCCGGGGAAGCCCACGATGACGTCCATGCCGATCGACAGGCCGGGCAGGGCGCGGGCGAAGGCGTTCACGCGGTCGGCCAGCATGGCCGTGGCGTACGGCCGGTGCATCGCGCGCAGCACGCGGTCGCAGCCGGATTGCAGGGGCACGTGCAGGTGCGGGCAGACGTCGGTGCCGGCGGCCATCGCCTCCAGCAGCCGGTCGGTCAGGCCGTGCGGCTCGATGGACGACAGCCGGAACCGCAGGCCGGTCCGCAGGGCGCGCAGCCGGGCGACCAGGTCGGGCAGGGAGGCCCCGTGCAGGTCGCGACCCCAGGCGGCCAGGTCCACGCCGGCCAGCACCACCTCGGCAGCGCTCGCGCGGGCGGCGGCCAGCACCGCGGGCTGGATCGCCTCCACCGGGACGGATCGGGAAGGACCGCGCAGCAGCGGCACGATGCAGTAGGCACAGCGACAGTCGCAGCCGTCCTGGACCTTCACCAGCGGCCGGGCGCGGGAGGGCGTCCGGGTGTGCGGGGAGGAGGACCGTGCGTCCCCGGGCACGCGTGCCTCCGGGTCCATGCTGCCGCCGGCCGCCGCGTCCACCGGGACCGATGCCATGGACCCGCCGGCCGCCTCGCGACGGGCCACCTCGTCCCGCAGTGCCTGCACCAGCAGGTCGCGGTCCCTGGTGCCCGGCACGACCCGCACGTCCCCGGGCAGCCGCGCGTCGCCGCCGTCGCGCGTCACCCGGGTCGCCATGCATCCCGCCAGCACCACCGAGGACCCCGCCCGCGTCCCGCGGTTCACCCAGGACCGGCCGTCGCGTTCGGCCGCCTGCGTCACGGCGCAGGCGTTCACGACGATCACGTCGGCCGGCTGGTCCGGGGACACCCACTCCACGGGCAGGTCCGCCAGCGCGCGGCGCACGGACTCCTCGTCCGCCTGGTTCACCTTGCAGCCGGTGGTCTTGAACGCGATCCGGATCATCCCGGCCTCCCGCGGCGGATTGTACCAGACGGCGCGTTATACTCCGGCGTGCGTTCGGTGGAGGACGGGATGGCTCGGGCGGGCGCGTGCTCGATTTGCGCGGGGATCGCGATGCTGGCGACGGTCGCGGCTTGCGGCGGCGGCGATGGCGGAGGCGGCGCGGACCTGCCGGCCGAGGCTGCTCCCGACGTCGTCTCCGAGGTCGTGACGGACGACCCGGGCGACCTGCCCGCCGACGTCCCGTCCGAGGCGTCGCCCGATCCTGCATCCGATCCCGTGTCCGACGCGGCGGCCGACCCGGCCGGGGACGCCTCCCCCGACCCCGCACCGGACGCGGCGCCCGACCTCGCCGCCGACCTCCCCGCCGGGGATGCCGCGCCGGACCTCCCCTGGCTGCCGGCCGCGCCCGGGGGCTTCCGTCGCACCGGCGACGCGATCGTCGACGACGCCGGCCGCACGGTCTTCCTGCACGGCGTCAACGTCTCGAACGCGGCCAAGTACCTGCCGGGAAACCAGGCCTGGCACGCCGCGCAGGACTTCGCCACGCTGGCCGCCGCCGGCATCGACAGCGTCCGGCTGCTGGCCTTCTGGTCCGCCGTCATGCCGCAGGAGGGCGTCATCGACACCGCCTACCTGGACGAGTACGCCCGGCGCGTGCAGTGGGCCGCCGACGCGGGCCTGCTGGTCGTCATCGACATGCACCAGGACCTCTTCGGCGTCGGCTTCCACGAGGACGGCGCGCCCTTGTGGGCGTGCGACGCGGCGAACTACGACGCCTACGTGCCCACCCAGCCGTGGTACCTGAACTACCTGTCCCCGCAGGTCCGCGCCTGCTTCGACCGCTTCTACACGGACGACGCGCTGTTCGCCCGCTTCGTCGAGGCCTGGGTCGCCATCGCGGACCGCTTCAGGGACCACCCCGCCGTCGTCGGCTTCGACCTGTTGAACGAGCCCAACCCCGGGACCTTCGAGGCTTCGCGCTTCGTCTCCGACCTGTGGCAGCCCCGCCAGGAACAGGTCGCCGCCGCCCTGTCCGCCGTCGCGCCCGACCGGCTGGCCTTCTTCCAGGGCGCCACGATGCTGGCCTACGGCGTGGTCGATCCGTTCGTGCCCGGCCCCGCCCCGCGGGTCGCCTTCGCCCCGCACTACTACCTGCCCTCGCTGCACGACGGCGGGGAGTACGACCACGACACGATGGCGGACATGGTCGATGTCGCCTTCGACGCCGTGGCCCAGTCCGCCGCGAACCTGGGCGGCGTACCCGTCTGGATGGGGGAGTGGGGCGGCCCGACCACCGTCGCCGGCTTCGACACCTATCTCGAGGACATCCTGTCCCGGTTCGCCTCCCGGCGCTGGTCGCACGCGATCTACTCCGACGACGCGGGCGGCTTCGGCATCCGGCTGCCCGACCTCTCCATCGCTCCGCACCTGGCCTGCCGGCTGGGTCATCCCCACCTCCGCCGCGTGCCCGGACCCGTCGCCTCGCAGGACCTCGCCTTCGATCCGTCGGGCGTCCAGGCCTTCACCGCCGTCTTCGAATGGAAGTCCCCCTCGGCACCCCTGGTCGCCTGGACGGGCCCCGCGATTCCCGGAGCGACCACGGCGTGCACCCTGGACCCGCCCGGCGACACGCCCCCCCGCCCCTGCGCCGACTTCCCGTGCACCGGCTTCCCGTCCCCCGCCCCCGGCCTGCTGGAGGCCTGCGCCTCTCCCGGCGCGCCTCCCGGCCCCTGGGTGCTTTCGTTGCGATGGACGCCGGAAACCCCTTGACCGGCCGGCCTTGCCGCAACTTCCGGCAACGACCCCGTTGACAGCCGGCTTCAGGTCCGTACAGTGGCACCCGTCGCCGCGACCGTTTCGCGCGACAAGGAGGCGCGATCGTGTGTGGAGTCGCCGGTGCCTTCGGTGTGGACCACGCGGAAAGCCTCGTATCCGAGATGCTGTTCGCCATCCAGCACCGCGGCCAGGAGAGTTGCGGCATCGCCAGCCGGAACGCCCGCGGGAACATCTCGTCCCACAAGGCGATGGGACTGGTGAAGAACGTCCTGGTCCCCGAGGTGCTGGCGCGCAACGACGGCGACATCTCCATCGGCCACGTCCGCTACCCGACGGCCGGTGCCTCCGACATCGCCAACGCCCAGCCGCACGCCATCGACCTGGCCGAGGGGCCGCACATGGCGATCTGCAGCAACGGCGACATCATCAACTACGGCGAACTGCGGTCCTGGCTGGAGAGCGAGGCCCAGTTCACCTTCAAGAGCGACAACGACGGCGAGTTGATCGGCCGCCTGATCGCGTACCACCACGTGGTCCGCGACGACCCGATCGAGGACGCCATCCGGAAGACCATGCAGGAACTGAAGGGCGCCTTCGCGACCCTGGTCATCCTGCGCGACCGCATGTACGCGTTCCGCGACCCGCACGGCATCCGGCCGCTGGTGATGGGACACCTGGACGGCGACGGGGTCGACGAGACCCGGTCGGAAGGAACCGTGTTCGCGTCCGAGTGCTGCGGGTTCGGCATCGTCGGCGCGAAGCGCGTGCGGGAGGTGGCCCCCGGCGAGGTGCTGTGCCTGCAGCATGGCCAGCCGGTCCGGACCGTGCTGTCGATGCCCGAATGCAACCGGCACTGCGTCTTCGAACTGATCTACTTCTCGCGGCCCGACGCCGAGACGTTCGGCGAGCACGTGTACGGGGTACGGCAGCGGATCGGCGCCTGCCTGGCCGCCAAGGACGACGACATCCCGGTGGACCAGGACCTGGTCGTGATGCCCGTGCCCGACTCGTCCAACTTCGTCGCGCTGGGCTACGCCGCCGCGAAGGGCGTGCCCTACAGCATGGGCCTGCTGCGCAACCACTACGTCGGGCGCACCTTCATCAAGCCGAACCAGAAGTCGCGCGACGAGGGCGTCAAGCAGAAGTTCAACCCGCTGCCCGGCTTCTTCCCGGGCAAGCGCGTCGTGCTGGTGGACGACTCGATCGTGCGCGGGACCAGCCTGCGCAAGATCGTCCGCATGATCAAGGCCGCCGGCGCGCGCGAGGTGCACGTGCGCATCGGTTCGCCGCCGGTCATCGGGTCCTGCTACTACGGCATCGACACGCCGACGCGCGCCGAACTGATCGCAAACCGCATGACGATCCCGCAGATCGCCGAGTACATGAACGCCGATTCGTTGCGGTACATGGAGGTCGCGGATTTCGACCGCGTGCTGCACGACAGCCCGGAATACTGTTTCGCCTGCTTCAACCTGGACTACATCTACCCGCCCCAGCAGTTCGGCCACAAGACCAACGTCCCGGTCCAGCGCGAGGGGTGCTGAGGGCCATCGCCTGAAGTTTCTTCGCGGTCGCGGCCCGATCGGCCGGCATCAACGGGAGGCGGCGCGGGCCAGGTCGGCCTGCGCGATCGTCGCGACGACGTCCTCGTCGGACAGGATGCGGTTCTCGGCCTTGGCACGGTGCAGCAGGGCCTGCACGCGGTCCTCGGTGGCGTCCAGCCCCCTGTCGTGCAGCACCTGCAGCACGTTGCTGGCGCCGCTCATGGGCCCGATGCAGATCTCCTGGCGACGCCCGAACATTCCCGCCGGCACGCCGCTGTAGATGCGGTCCGCCAGGTAGTCGTCGCCCTTCTTCCGGGCCTTGATCACCGCCGCCGCATGCACGCCCGTCTGCGTCCGGAACACGTCGCGCCCGGCCAGCGGGTAGTTCGACGGGATCGGGTATCCCAGGACCTCGCTGGCCCGCTGGCAGTAGGTCAGCAGCGCCGACAGGTCCCGCGTCTCCTCCAGGATGCCCATCAGGCGCAGGTTCATGATCAGGCGGTCCATCGACGTGTTGCCCGCCCGTTCGCCCACGCCCAGCGCGCAACCGTGCAGCCGGTCCGCTCCCGACACGACGGCCCACAGCGCGTTCGACAGCGCGATGCTGCGGTCGTTGTGCCCGTGCCAGTCGACCTTCACGTCCGCGCCCATGCCCTTCACGAGGTCCAGCACGAAGCGCATCAGCACGCGGATCCCGTCGGGCATCGCGTGCCCCACGGTGTCGCAGATGCACAGCCGGTCGCTGCCCGCGTCCACCGCGTTGACGAACAGCCGGTACAGCACGTCGGGCCGCGACCGCGTCGTGTCCTCGGTGGCCAGCGTGACGGGCATCCCCGCGTCCTTGGCGGCGCGGACGGCCTGGTGGCTCTTCGTCAGCAGGAACTGCAGGTCCCACTCCTCCGCCAGCATGCGGATCGGCGACGACCCGATGAACACCATCAACTCGACCGGGATCCCCGCATGCTGCGCCACCTCCAGCGACGGCATCACGTCGTCCAGGTGCGTGCGGGCCGCGACGGCCGGGCGGATCCGCATCTTCTCGTCGGCGATGGCGCGCGCCAGGGCCTTGCACTCCTGCAGGGCCGTTTCGCCGGCGCCGGGCAGGCCGATGTCGACGCTGTCGATCCCCAGCCGGTCCATCAGCCGGACCAGGTCCAGCTTCTCGGCAAGGGAGGGATGGCGAACGTAGGCCGACTGCAGGCCGTCGCGCAGCGTCTCGTCGTGCAGCGCGACCTTCTTCTGCTGGACCTGCTGGTAGTTGTCCACCAGGTTCCAGTCGTAGATCGTGTCGTGGTAGGGCTCCTTCCTGGGGGGCGCGATCATCGGCGTCACTCCCGGGCGGCGCGGTCCAGGTCCCTCTGCAGGATCTTGTCACGCTTGTCGTACGACTTGCGACCTCGTGCCAGGGCGACCTCCACCTTGGCGCGTCCCTCGCGGAAGTAGATCGCCAGCGGGACCAGCGTCAGGCCCTTCTCGCGGACCTTCATGTCCAGGCGGTGGATCTCGGCTGCGTGCATCAGCAACTTGCGGCGCCGGCGCGGTTCGTGGTTCTGGTAGGACGCGGCGGCGTACTGCGCGATGTTGGCGCCCACCAGGAACAGTTCGTCGTCCTTGACCTCGACGTAGGAATCGACCAGTTGTGCTCCGCCGTTGCGCAGCGACTTCACCTCGCTGCCCAGCAGCACCATCCCGGCCTCGAAGCGGTCCAGGATCTCGTAGTCGTGGCGGGCACGTCGGTTCTCGGCGACGATCTTCCGCCCGTCGCCCTTGTCGGCCTTCATCCGGGGTTCCTTGGAAATCGACCGGCGCGAATTATAATGCGGCTGTCCTCCCTTTGCGACGGTGCCGCCGACATGACGATCCACCTCATCGACGCGTCCGGGCTGATCCACCGGGCGTTCCACGCGATCCGGCCGCTGCGGACGTCGAAGGGGCTGCCCACCAACGCGCTGTTCGGGCTGGCCCAGATGCTGCGGAAGTTCGTGCGGGACCGGAAGCCGGACCGGGTGGCGGTGGTGTTCGACGCGGGGCGGGAGACGTTCCGCAACGCGATGTACGGCGAGTACAAGGCGAACCGGCCGCCGGCCGACCCGGACCTGGTGCCGCAGTTCCCGTACGCGCGGCGGCTGGCGCAGGCGATGGGCTTCCCGGTGCTGGAGGAGGCGGGGTTCGAGGCCGACGACGTGATCGCGACGCTGTGCGCGCGGGCCCGGGCGGCGGGGATCGAGGTCGTCATCGAGTCGGGCGACAAGGACCTGCTGCAACTGGTCGGGGAGGGCGTGACGGCGCGCGACCCGATGCGGGACAAGGGGTTCGACCGGGAGGGCGTCGTGGGGCGCCTGGGGGTGCCTCCGGAAGGCGTCGTGGACTACCTGGCGCTGGTGGGCGACGCGTCGGACAACGTGCCGGGCGTGCCGGGGATCGGGGACAAGGGCGCGGCGGAACTGATCAACGCGTACGGGAGCCTGGAGGGGATCTACGCGAACCTGGACGCGCTGACGCCGCGCAAGCGGGAGGCACTGGCGGCGGGGCGCGAGTCGGCGTTCCTGTCGCGCGACCTGGCGACGCTGCGCAAGGACGTGCCGCTGCCCGAGGCGGACCGCGACCCGGCGACGCTGACGATGCGGACGCCGGACCGCGACGACGTGATCGCGCTGCTGACCGAACTGGAGTTCCGCGGGATGCTGGCCGAGGTGATGGCCGAAAAAATAGGGACAGCCTCCGATTTCCCGGTTTCCGCGGATGCGGAAGCGGCATCCGATGTTCTTGAACACACGGAAGGAACCGGTTCGTTCGGTCCCGAGGTTCGGCAATCGGAGGGCCGAAAAACCCTCCGCCAGAAAATGGAGGCTGGCCCTCTTTTCGGCGACCTGTTCGCGGCCGTGACCGCCGCCCCCGCGCCGCTAGCCGCGACGCCGATCGTGGCGGGGACGGACCTGTCCTGGGACGAGGTGTTGTCCCGGATCGCCGCCTGTTCCCGCCCGGCCGTGGCCGCGCTGTTCGGCGCGCGCGACCCGGTGGCGCCCGACCTGCGCGGCATCGCGATCGCGGTGGACGACCGGGACGCGATCGTGCTGCGCCCCGCCGACGCGCCGCAGGGATTCCTGGCGCGGCTGGCCGCGGCCCTGCGCGATCGGGACGCCTGCATCGCCGGGTCCAAGGAGATGCACCAGGTCTTCGCGGCCGCGGGCGGCGATCCCGGCCTGCCCGCGTTCGACCCGGTCCTGGCGTCCTACCTGCGCAACGCGGAACGGGAGTCGCACTCGCTGGACACGCTGGTGATCGAGGTGCTGGCGACCCCGCTGCCCCCGCCTTCCGACGCGTCGCCGTCCGCGCTGGCGCTGCGGGCGATGGCCGCGCGCCGCGTGCGTGCCCCCCTGCAGGCCGGCCTGGACGCGGCCGGCCTGTCGCGCCTGCTGGCCGACGTCGAGATCCCGCTGGCCCGGGTACTGGCCGGGATGGAGACCGCCGGCGTGGCCGTCGACCGCGACGCGCTGGCGCGCCTGTCCACCGACCTCGCGACCGACCTGCAGCGCCTGGAAAAGCAGATCCTGGACGCGGCCGGAACCGTCTTCAACCCGAACTCGCCCAAGCAACTGGCCGACGTGCTGTTCGGCAAGCTGCAACTGCCGGTGATCAAGAAGACCAAGACCGGGCCCTCCACCGACGTGACGGTGCTGGAGGCGCTGTCCGAGCAGCACCCGGTGCCCACGCTGATCCTGGAATACCGGTCGCTGGCCAAGCTGAAGGGCACGTACGCCGACGCGCTGGGCAGCCTGGTCCACCCGCGCACCGGGCGCATCCACACGTCCTACAACCAGACGGTCGCGGCGACGGGCCGGCTGTCGTCGTCCGACCCGAACCTGCAGAACATCCCGATCCGGACCGAGGCCGGCCGCAAGATCCGCGGGGCCTTCGTCAGCGGGCCCGGCCTGGAGTTCGTTTCCGCGGACTACAGCCAGATCGAACTGCGCGTGCTGGCCCACCTGTCCGGCGACGCGTCGCTGATCGACGCCTTCCGGCACGGCATCGACATCCACGCCCGCACGGCGGCGCGGATCTTCCACTGCGAAGAGTCCGCGGTGACGCCCGACCAGCGCCGGGCCGCCAAGGTGATCAACTTCGGCCTGCTATACGGCATGGGCGCGTTCCGGCTGGGGCGCGACCTGAAGATCCCGATGGCGGAAGCGCAGCACATCATCGACGACTACTTCGGCGCCTTCCCGTCCGTGCGGCGGTACCTGGATTCCACGCTGGACCGCGCCCGCACGGACGGCTACGTCGAGACCGTGTCGGGACGCCGCCGCCCCATCGAGGGCATCGCGGCGACGAACCGCAACGAGCGAGCCGCGGCCGAGCGGATGGCGCTGAACATGCCCATCCAGGGTACCGCCGCGGACATCATCAAGATCGCGATGGTGCGGCTGCGCGACCGGCTGATCGCCGACGGGTTGCCCGCGCGGCTGGTGCTGTCGGTGCACGACGAACTGGTGCTGGAAACCCGCGAGGGCACCGGCGATGCCGTCGCCGCCGTGCTGCGCGAGGTGATGGAAGGCGCCTTCCCGCTGGCCGTCCCGCTGGCCGTCGAGGTCGGCCGCGGCCACGTCTGGTCCGACCTGCACGGCTGATCCCGGTTGTAGGGCGGGGGCCCCGTCCCCCGCCTCCAGGAAACCAGGCATTTGATCGCGCCGTCCACCCGCAACTACTCCCCTTCCCCGACGTCCAAACCTTACAATGCCGTCACGTTCCTTCTGCCGCGAGGTGAACCATGCGCGCGTCGAGGCCGGTCCGAATCGCCTTCCTGTCCACCGTCCTGGGGATCGTCCCGATCGCGGGCTGCGCGTTCGACGGGGACGACGGCCACGAGGCCCTGTGCCGGGAGGGTGCGGATCTGCCTCTGGTCGTGTCCCCGTCCACTCTCGACTTCGGCTGCGTGCCGGTCGGCGTTGCCGATGCGAGAATGGTGGAGATCACGAATGCAGGGGGTTGTGGAGCAATCCGGTTTCACGAGGTCTTTCTGGCCGGGGACTACGAAGGCTTCGAGATACCGGTCCTACCCCGGAACGCCCTGGAAGAGGGTGAGACGATGTCCGTCCTGGTCACATACAGGCCAGCGAACGGGGAACTGCATCGGGCCGAGTTGTTGCTGAAGCACGACCTTCCCTGGGGGGAAACACGCATCCCGATCCAGGGGGGGGGACGACACCCTTCAACTAGTCGCCACGCCCGATCCCATCGACTTCGGCACCGTCGAGTGCGGCCAATCGAAGGACCTCGATGTCCTGATCCGGAACGCTGGATGCCGGCCGATCCCGATCACGTCCACGTACCTGGACATCGAGGGCTCGACCGGCTTTACGATGGAGGCGGTGTCGCTTCTTGAGGGGGCTTTCTTGCCGTTCGCGCTGGTCGGCGACGAGTCGCTGGGCGTCACGCTGCGCTACACCCCGACGACCTCGGGCGAGGCGCGAATCTCGCTGATCGTGGCGGGGGAGGCCGGCCTGTGGCCGTTCGAGGTCCTCGGTGCATCGCCAGGCTGCCCGCAACTGCAGGTGACCCCCGACGCCATCGACCTGGGATTCGCCGCGGTATCGGCGCCCATCCAGCGGATGGTCACGCTGTCGAACACGGGGAGCGCCACGTTGCACGTGTCGTCGGTGTCGGTGGCGGACGTCCAGCCGCCGGGGCAGGCCGACCGGTTCCAACTGGACCTGGGGGGCGAACCGGCCGAGACTCTGCCCACCTTCGAGATTGCGGGCGACGGCTTCAAGACCGTGAACCTGGCCTTCACCGCGGACGGCCAGGCGGCCCGGGTCACCGCGGTGCTGCGCATCGTGTCGGACGACCCGTCACAGCCGACGCTGGACGTGCCGATCCTGGTGAACATCGAGGTGGGTGCGATCTGCCGGATCGCGTTCGTGCCCGGGCTTCCGGCGGACCTCGGAACCACCACGGTCGGCACGCCGATCGACCGGGTGGCGAACCTGGTCAACACCGGTACGGGCCATTGCACCTTCCAGGGCGCCATCGCGCACGACTGCCCCGCGGACGCAGAAGGGAACCCCGCCTGCCCGGCACCGTTCACCGGCGACCCCTCGACGGCGTTCTCGCTGTCGGGGACGCCCGCCACCCGGATGAACGGCATCGCTCCGGGCGCGGTCGTCCCCCTCACCATCCGCTTCGCCCCGACTGCGGCCGGCCCCGATCCGTCGGTGCCGCGGCTGTATCACGGCCTGCTCGCCGTGAAGGTCCTGGACGAACTCCAGCAGAAGACCCAGGTGATCCCCGTGCCCGGCGACGGCGTTTACGCGCCCAACCTCGTTGCCGGCGCGCTGCCTGCGCCCTGAGGCACCCCTCGGGCGCCGCGTTCCGCTATCATCGTTGCATCGACTGGATCGACGGGAAGGTCTTCGCATGCGCATCCGCCTGCTGACGATGGGGTCCCGCGGGGACGTGCAGCCGCTGGTGGCGCTGGCCGCCGGGCTGGCCCGGGCCGGGCACGACGTGAAGGTCGTGTCGCACCCGCCGTTCGAGGCGCTGGCACGGTCCCAGGGCCTGCCGTTCACCGCCGCCGAGGGCGACCCGCGTGCGCTGGTCGACAGCCCGGAAGGGCGAGCGATGCTGGGGCAGGGCGGCTGGAAGGCCCTGGGCTGGCTGCGCGACCAGTTGGTGCCGCTGGCCGAGGGCTATACCCGGAAGGCTTTGGCCGCCTGCAGCGACGCCGACATCGTGGGCACCAGCACCGTCAACCTGCTGATCGGCCAGGGGATCGCGGAACGCCTGGGCAAGCCGTGGTTCGCGGCGTACGTCGTCCCGATGGCCGAGACACGCACCTTCCCGAC
Organism: uncultured Myxococcales bacterium; assembly: GCA_937975765.1. Classification (GTDB taxonomy): domain Bacteria; phylum Myxococcota_A; class UBA9042; order DTJE01; family DTJE01; genus CAIZWN01. The sequence continues at coordinate 11,075 of CALJUR010000085.1, read as the reverse complement.
GCCTGCGCTGCCACCCGCCGTGCGGCACCTGCCGGGCTTCAACCGCGTCTCGCACCGCCTGGCCGAAAGGATGCTGTGGGGGATGACCGGCGGCGTGTTCCGGCACGTGCGATCCGGCATCCTGGGACTGCCCGCCTATCCCCGGGGCGGGCCGTTCGCCGGGATCCGCGCGTCGCAGCCCCCGCTGGTCGTCGGCATCAGCCCGTCCGTGCTGCCGCAGCCGCCGGACTGGCCGGACCCGTGGCGGATGACGGGGTACTGGTTCCTGCCCCTGCCGGACGGCTGGGCGCTTCCGCCCGACCTGGAAGGCTTTCTGCGCGACGGCCCGCCACCGCTGTTCGCCGGGTTCGGCAGCATGGCCGGGCCCGACCCCGCACGGGACGCCGCGATGCTGCTGCAGGCCGCGTCGCGAGCCGGCGCCCGGCTGGTGCTGTCGCGCGGCTGGGGCGGCCTGCAGGCGTCCGACCTGCCCCCCTTCGCGCACGCGATCGACGACGTTCCCTACGGCGGGCTGTTCCCCCGGATGGCCGCCGCCCTGCACCACGCCGGGGCGGGCACGACGGCCGAGGCCGTGCGGGCCGGGATCCCGTCGATCCCCATGCCCTTTTTCGCCGATCAGCCCTTCTGGGCGTGGCGCCTGCAGGAACTGGGTGTCGCCACCCGTTCGATCCCGTACCGGCGCCTGTCCGTCGCGCGCCTGCACGACGCCATCCGCCAGGTTCTGGCCGACGCGTCCATGCAGGACCGGGCCCGCGCGCTGGGCCGCCGGGTGCAGTCCGAGGACGGCGTCGCGACCGCGGTCCAGGTCCTGCACCACGAATTCGATCGGCGCGGCTGGCGCTGACCCTCGCGTATTCCCCGATGCCGAACGCGGGTCCCGGTCCGGATGCAGGCCGGGGCCCCGCTACTCCGCTTGAGTGGCGAGAATTCGAGGAGTTGCATCACCAATAATGGTGACTGTCCCTGAATTGGAGGGGCGTCCTACCGCCGCAGTTCGGCGATGGCCATCGCGGCCCAGTCGGGGTGCTTCAGCATCGCGCGCCCGATGCCCACCAGGTCGGCCCGGCCCTCCCGCACGACCGCGTCCGCGAACGCCGGATCGGCGATCCCCCCGGTCGTGATCACCGGCACGCCGGTCGCCTTCCGGATGGCGGTCGCATGCTTCACGTAGTACCCCGCCTCGGTGTGCCACGCCGGCCGCGAACCCTGCAGCCCGCCCGACACGTCCAGCAGGTCCGCCCCGGCCTCCACCAGCCGTTGCGCGACCCGGCACGCCGCGTCGATCGTCGTCCCGCCCGCCGTCTCGTCATCCGCGCCCAGCCGCACGAACACCGCGACCCGCCCTGCCACGCGCCGCCGCACCTCGCGCACCACCTCGACGTGCAGCCGGCCCCGGTTCTCCTCGGACCCGCCGTACGCGTCGCACCGACGGTTGGTCAGCGGCGACAGGAACTGCGCCAGCAGGAAGCCGTGCGCCGCGTGCACCTCGACGGCGTCGAACCCGGCCGCCACCGCCCGTTCGGCGGCGTCCCCGAACGCCCGCACCACCTCGGCGATCCCTTCCTCGTCCAGCGCGTCCGGCACCTCGCCTTTCCCGTACGGGTGCCCCACCGCCGACGGCCCCACCGGCCGCCGCCCCGGCACCGCCGGCGACCCCATCGAACCCGCGTGCGACAACTGCAGGCAGGCCACTGCGCCCGCCTCGCGGATGCCCGCGGCCACCCGCGCCAGCCCCGGCACGCATCCGTCGTCCCAGGCGCACAACTGTCCCTCGTTGTACCGGCCCAGCGGGTGCACGCCCGAATGTTCCACGATCACCAGCGCCGTCCCGGCCGCCGCGCGCGACCGGTGGTATTCCACGTGGTCGTCCGTCGCGCGCCCGTCCGCCCCGGCGCGCCCGGACGCCATCGGCGGCATCACGATGCGGTTGCGCAGGTGCAGGTGGGCGACGTCGATCGGGTCCAGCAATCCGGGCATCGAAACACCTCGAAGGAAAGAGGGGAGGAGAAGGGGCACCCGCGTCGCAGGCCTGTGCCTCAGGAGGCCGGTTCCACGCACTTCGGGGTCGCGCCGAAGATCGCGCCGGTCAGGCCGTCGGCGCCCCGGTTCGAATCGTCCACGCCGCCCGAGCCGCCCATGCCCGGCGTCCCGCGGACTTCCAGCGTGTTGCCCTCGCAGGCCGGGTCCGAGGACACGCCCACGATGTACAGCGGGAACGAGGGGCCGCCCGCGCCGCCGCCGCCCGCGCCACCCAGGCCGCCGTTGCCGCCGTTGCCGCCCTTGCCGCCGCCGCCGCCGACGTCGTCGGCCTGCTGGCCACCGGTACCGCCCGGGCCGCCCTGGCCGCCATCGCCGCCGCGCCCGCCCGGGTAGCCGTTGCCGCCGTTGCCGGAGTAGATGAAGTTGCCGCGGATCACGGGGCTGGACTCGTAGACCAGGATGCCGAACGAGCCGCCGCCGCCGGTTCCGCCCTTGCCGCCCTTGCCGCCGCACCCGCCGCCACCGCCACCGCCGCCCGACCCGCCCGCGGAGTGGCACTCCCATCCCAGGAGTCCCTCGTCGTCCCCGCCGCCGCCGCCGCCGCCGCCGCCGCCCTTGCCGTCGCTGCCGTCACTGCCGGCCTGGCCATGCTGCGGCAGGAACAGGTTGATCGCGTTCCAGCGGGCCAGCGCCGAGCCGCCGGTCCCGGTCGTGCCGTTGGCGCCCGGGAGGCCGTTGCCCCCGTTGCCGCCGTTTGCCGTCGGGCTGCTGCCCGCAGCACCCGCGGTGCCGCCGCCATCCATGCCAGGCTGGCCGGGATTCCCCGCCGAGTCGAACTTGCCCCCCTTGCCGCCGACCCCGCCGTTGTCGCCGCAAGGACCCGTGCCACCGGAACCCGGGATCGCGATCTCGTCGTACGAGACCTTCGAGCAGCCGGCGCACAGCAGGCAGCCGTCGTATTCGAACGAGTTGGCGCCGATCCCCCCGGAGTTCCCGTTCAGCCCATACTCCCCCGGGGACCCGCTGCGCCCGTCGCGGCCGGACCCCGGCTCGAAGGTGTTGTTCGCGATCACCAGGCCGGCACCGCACCTGTGGACCGTCATGCCGTAAGCCGAACTCGACTCGCTGGACGCCGGGTTGGTCCGGATCCGGAACCCGTCGAGCGTCGCCGAGGTGATGCGGTCGGCGACCACCGCGCGGATCGCGTCCGTCTCGGCGCCCTTCCAGTTGACGTTGGTGGCGAAGGTCTCCAGCGACCGCTTCCAGCCCTGCGCGGCGTCATAGCCGCCGTACACGAAGACGCCTTCCTTCAGGACGATCTGCTCGGTGTACATCCCCTTGGACACGTACACGTCCTTCCGCTTGGCGTCCTTCGCAGCGAAGTCGATCGCCGCGCCGATGGACTTGAAGGGGAATGCCTGGGTGCCCTTGAAGTTGTCCGCGTCGAAGCCGGTTTCGACGTCGACGAACACGCCGCGATCGATCACGCCGTCCATGCCGTCGCAGTTGGCGTCGAAGCAGTTCCGGTTGGTGTCCGGGCACGCCGCGGCCACGCTGTCCGGGTCGGGCAGGTCCGTCTTGCCCTGGTAGGTGCACTGGTACTCGCACCCGCTCGCGTCCTTGCTGTCGAGGTTCATGTAGCCTTCCAGGCAGCCCGCCATGATGCAGCCGCCTTCCTGGCACATGGGCACGCCGTTCGCGAATTCGCACTGGTTCTCGCAGGTGCCGCAATGCTCGGGGTCGTTCTGGTAGTCCGTGTCCGCCGGGCACAGGCAGTGGCCGCTCTTCGGCACGCACTGCTTCGCGGTTCGGGTGCCCGCCGAGTTCGTCGCGTCGATGCAGTCGTAGTCCTCGGGGCACTGGGACGCGTCCTGGCACGCCCGCAGGCAGAACGACATCGGGGTGTCCTCGGGGTGCGCCGTCGGCATGGAAACGCACAGCGCGTCGCCACCGCAGACGCCGTCCTGCAGGCACTTCATGTTGCACAGCGGGTCGATGTCGGGGACGCACAGCCACGTCGGGTCGCCGCCCGACATGATCACCTGCGAACACTTCCAGTCGTCGCAGCAGTTCTCGACGCACGTGACCGTGCAGCGCCGCGTCTGGTCGGAGAACAGCACGCAGAAGTTGCTGTCGCAGTCGCGGTTTTCCAGGCACGCGCACCCGAAGGCGCCGGGCGTGGCATCGCAGTCCGGGTTGCACTCGTCCACCGTCTCGGGCTTGCCCGTGTCCTGCGCGACCTCGGCCGGAACCTCGCGGACCTCCTCGACCTGGGTCCCCTCGTCGGGAGTTGCTTCAGCGATATCCGGCACGTCCGAGGGGCACGCCGGGCCGGTGCACAGGTCCTGCACGACGTCGCCCTTGCCGTCGCCTCCGCACGCCGTCCATGCGGCCACGACCAGCACGGACAACCCCGCACGCATCAACGGCAAGGCCTGGATTCGATTCATTCGTGCCCCCTTTCCCCCGGGACCGCGCAAAAGTGTACCGGATGGCCCCGGCCCGCACAAGCAACGCCGCGCTCCGCCTCCGGCAGCGCGCCTTCCTCGTCTCGCCGGCCCCGGGAAAGAGGGCCAGCCTCCCTTATTTTCCGGGCCCTCCGGGCGTGGTGGGACGCTGGAAGTCCTGGAAGTCACAAGTGGGTAATTGGAGGCTGTCCCTGGTTTCTGGAGGCTGTCCCAAGTTTTCCCGTGCCCCGGCGGGGACCCCTCGCACCGGCCACCCGGGTCGTGGTAAAAACACGCGCCGGCAGGCGGGACGGTCCCGGCTGCCGGCCCCGCAGAGGAGCCCATGGCGGACCCGCGCGATACGGAAGGCATCGATGCCGGGCCCGGCCCACGGGGACCGGAGGACTACGCCGGCCGCTACCTGAAGGACTTCCGTGAGTTCGATGGCGACGACGTGGCCGAGTCGATCATCGGGGGCCGCGTCCGCGCCACGATGCCGCTGCCGTCCCGCATCCAGCCCCACCCGCGGCTGGTCGTGCCCGGCGATCCCGGCACCGTCGATGCCGCCCGCGCCGGCCTGGACGGCCACCCGCTGATCCTCGAGGTCGGATCCGGCCTGGGTCGCTTCATCAACGGCCTGGCCGCCCAGCGTCCCGACGCCCGCCTGCTGGGCTGCGAAACGCGCCTGGGATTCTGCGTCAAGGCCCTGCGCCGCGCCGACCGCGAGGGGCACTCGCACCTGTTCATGGCCTGGGGCGACGCCCGCCTCACGATCCCGTTGGTCGTCCCGCCGGGCACCGCCGACGAGGCCTACCTGCTGTACCCGGACCCCTGGTGGAAACGCAAGCACGCCCGCCGTCGGCACGGATCCCTGATGGCGACGGTGCTGGCCGACGCGCTGCGTCCCGGAGGCCTCATGGTCCTGAAGAGCGACGTCGAGCCGTACCTGGCCCAGATGCTCGAATCCTTCCTTCAGACGGGCCGTTATGACGCGGGGAACGCCCCGCCGGAACTGCCGAACACCGACCGCGAACTCCGCCTCCTTCGCTCCGGAACAAATACCTTTACAGCGGCTTTGATCCGCCGGTAGGATTCCCGACAGACCCGAAGTGCCGGTGCCCCGGACTCGCCCCCGTGGGCCCGGATGTCTGACGCAGCGCGTCCAGCCAACGCGCCCCTAGGAGGTACCCCATGGCGAACGTGATCTACCCGATCGTGATGTCCCTGATGCTGATCGTGGCGCTGGCGTTCTTCACCACCATCATGATCACCAAGATCAAGGTGCTGCTGAAGGCGAAGAAGGAGGTTCGCTGGGACCGCGTCCCCGAGCGCATCTGGGCGATGATCCGGATCGCCTTCGCGCAGGCGAAACTGTTCAAGGAACCCGCCCCGGGCCTGATGCACGCGCTGATCTTCTGGGGCTTCCTGATGCTGCTGGTGCGGTCGATCTCCATCATCGGCCGCGGCTTCGCGGGCCCCGAGTCGAACTGGACGCTGTTCTGGTTCTGGCCCGGCCTGGAAACCGTCTACACCTTCCTGAAGGACTGGACCGAACTGATCGTTCTGGCGATGGTCTCCTACGCATGGGGCCGCCGCTGGATCACCAAGCCGAAGCGCCTGACCATCACCTTCTCGGGCTACCTGGTCCTGGCGCTGATCGGCGGCCTGATGATCACCGACTTCCTGTACGACGGCTCGCGGTTCGCGCAGGCCGCGCTGTCGGGCAAGGACGGCTTCGCGCTGCCGCAACCGCTGCTGGACGCGCTGAACCACGAGGCGAAGTACGCGCCCGTGTCGGCCTTCGTCGGCACGTGGTTCGCCGGCCTGTCGCCGACGGTGCTGACCGTGATCGAGGTGTCGATGTTCTGGCTGCACCTCGCGGTCCTGCTGTTCTTCCTGAACGAACTGCCGCGGTCCAAGCACTTCCACGTCATCACGTCGATCCCGAACACCTTCTTCAGCAAGCTGGGAGCCCCCGGCGCGCTGGCCCCGATCCAGGACATCGAGAACCAGGAGACGTTCGGCGTGGCCGAGCCGCGCGAGCTGACCTGGAAGCAGATCTTCGACGGCTACTCCTGCACCGAGTGCGGCCGCTGCACGGTCACCTGCCCGACGGTCACCACCGGCAAGACGCTGTCGCCCAAGCAGTTGATCATCGACACCCGCGACTACATCAAGCACCACGAGAAGGAGATCCTGGCCGGCAAGAACACCGTCGAGTCGGGCCAGACGCTGATCGACGCCGTGAAGCGCGAGGCCATCTGGGCATGCACCACCTGCCGTTCGTGCGAGGAGAACTGCCCGGTCGCGATCACGCACACCGACAAGGTCGTGGACTACCGCCGCTACCTGACCCTGATGGAAGGTGACACGGCGCCCGAGGTCACGACGACGCTGAAGAACCTCGAGAACAAGTCGAACCCGTGGGGCATGGCCATGGGCGAGCGCGGCCTGTGGATGATCGAGGAACTGGGCGCGAAGTTGATGTCCGACGCCGGCGAGGTCGACTACCTGTTCTACCTGGGCTGCTCGGGCGCCTTCGACGACCGGAACAAGAAGGTCGTCGCGGCGGTCGCGAAGCTGCTGCAGAAGGCGGGCGTGACGTTCGGCATCCTGGGCCCGGAGGAGGGCTGCTGCGGCGACTCGGCGCGGCGCCTGGGCAACGAGTACCTGTTCCAGATGCAGGCCCAGCAGAACATCGAGGTCTTCAAGCAGTACAAGTTCAAGAAGATCCTGACCACGTGCCCGCACGGGTACAACACGATCAAGAACGAGTACCCGCAGTTCGGCGGGACGTTCGAGGTCGTGCACCACACCGAGTTGCTGGCCGACCTGATCCGCGACGGGCGCCTGACCCTTCCGGCGCACGGCGAACCGCTGCGCGTCGTCTTCCACGATTCCTGCTACCTGGGCCGCTACAACCAGATCTACGACGCGCCGCGCGACGTGCTGAAGGCGATTCCGGGCATCACGCTGGCCGAGATCGTCAAGAGCCGCCAGAACGGCATGTGCTGCGGCGCGGGCGGCGGCATGATGTGGAAGGAGGAGCACGAGGGCGAGCGCATCAACCGCGTGCGCATCAAGCAGCTGCAGGAGGCCAACCCCGAGATGGTCGCGTCCGCCTGCCCGTTCTGCCTGCAGATGAACAAGGACGGCATCGCCGAACTGGACCTGACCGACCAGATGAAGACCAAGGACATTGCGGAGTTGCTGGCGGATCGGATCGGCGTGTAGCGCGCGCCGCGCCTGCCCCGCCATCGCCCGACTCTCCGCAATTCAGGGACAGTCACCATTATTGGTGGTGCAACTATTGGATTGCATTACGAATGCTGCAAATTCAACGTGTTGGGAGTGCAATTATGGTGACTGTCCCTCATTTCCCTCGTTTCCGGTGGGCGGTGGTGGGCGTGGCGCTCGTCCTGGCGTGCGGGGGGGGCGGCGGGAAGGCGGACGTGCCGGCGGACCTGCCGGCCGAGGTTCCCGCGGATGTGTCGATGGAGGTCGTGCCCGACGCGTCGCCGGAGGTGCCGGCCGAGGTCCAGGGGGACCTGCCGGGCGAGGTCGGTGACGCCGCGATTGACTCCGCCGACGCCGCGGACGTGCCGGACGCCCCGGAGGCGACCGCCGACACCCTCGACCCGTTCGACGTCGAGGTCGCGACCACCCCGGGCGGGCTGCCCTTCTCGCTGCCGTTCGTGTACGAGCGCGCGGCCGTGGGGGCACCGCCCACCGCGCAGGACATCGCGGACACGACGGCGGCCGTGACGCAGTTCTGGAAGGACATCGACTACTTCACGTGGGCCACCGACACCAGTTCCGGGATGCATGCATCGACCGGCTTCCCGGACTACCTGATCTGGTGGCACGACAAGGTGGCCGTGAAGGCCGGCGACACGGTGACCTTCCGGGCCAGCGCGGCGGACGGCGGCAGCCACAACAACGCGGTGCCGACGTCGGTCGTGCTGGCCAGCGCGCTGTCCGGGCACCTGCTGGGCGGCGACGAGGCCATGCGCTTCGCCACCGAGCAGTACCTGAAGTCCTTCATCGCGTGCCAGAGGGGCTTCGTCTTCGACGCGAACGACCCGGTCGACTGGCTGATCTCGCGGCACATCGTGGGCCGCAACCATTCGTACACGCTGCCTTCCGGCAGGAAGAAGGCCGTCGAGTACGACGAGTGGTACTTCGCCTACACGGGCTGGAACGCCGACCGGTTCCACTACCCGGACAACCCCACGTGGGGCGACATCTGGGTCACCAACAAGCGCAGCAAGGACGACATCCCCTACCTGTGGCGGGTGGGGGCGTGGCTGCCCTACCTGGTCGAACTGTCGAAGGACGAGACGGTTCGTGCCGTCGCGGCCGACGCGTACGACCTGCTGAAGAAGGGCGCGAAGGACATCGTGGACTCCGGCTGGAAGATCCGGACCAAGGACGCGGAGGGGAAGATCTTCATCCCCGAAACCGAGGACCTGGCCTCCTTCGTGGCGTATACCGACCTCATCCCGGACGCCGAGTGCGACGGGCGCCTGTCGACCGCGCTGATGGGGTACGGCGACACACGCGACCAGGATTGCGGCAGCGGCCAGGGCAGCCTGTACGACGACTTCGCCGCCACCGGGCACTTCTTCAACTACGACATCATCGTGCATTTCCACGAGGTGGCCGTGCTGCTGGCCTTGACGACGGGCCACAGGGAGGAGGCCCGGGCGCTGCTGGAGGGGCTGGCGACGCGGCTGGACCGGTACCAGGACCCGGCGTCCTCCGAGCCCGGGAGATCGGAGGAAGCCTGGGAACGCCACGTCGCGACGTGGCTGCTGCGGGCCGCGGTGGTCGGCCTGCCCCTGACCGCCGCCGAGGCGCGCCTGGTGCAGAAGTACCACCTGCAATCGGTCGCGTCCTACCGGGAGTTCAAGAACTGGGACCTGTGGGACGCGTCGGTACCGGACGGGGTCTACTCCTTCCGGGACGGCTTCCACCCGGGCTACCGGCCGGACTCCTTCCAGATCGAGGACTTCGCGACGCTGCTGGAGTACTGCTGGTCGCCCTTCAAGAACCCGGCCGGCGTGCCGTTCGTGGACTGCGACGTCGTGAAGGACCCGGCGCGGTGGGGGACGTCTCCCGACGTGCGGTGACCCGCCTCAAGAGCCCGTGCGCCCCTCGCGTTTCCGGACGGCCAGCAGCGCCAGCAAGGCGATGAACAGGATGGCCCAGGCTTCGGCGCCGGCAGCCGGGCGGGCGCGCACGAACGAGCACCCATCCCCGCCTCCGCCGCCCCCCGTGCCCGGATCGACCGTCGGGGGCGCGTCCGCCGGGGCGTCGACGCGCGGGGAGTCCGCGGAGGCCCCGGGATCCTTGGCGCCGGTGTCCCGCGCCGAATCGGGGCCTGTGTCGGCGGGCTGCACGACCTCGGAAGACGGCTCGACCACGTCCGGGACGGGTTCCGCGGCCTCGGGCGGGTTTTCGGGTGGGGGGTCGTCCAGGGACCCGGTGCCGGTCATCGCGACCCCGATGCGCTCCGTGACGGAGACGACCGCGGGCGGGATCACGGCAGGCGCATCCCGCACCCCGATCCGCTCGACCAGGGCGATCGTGGCCGGTGGCGTCACGGCCGGGACGTCCCTCACCCCGATCCGCTCCACGATCACGGGCAACTGCACGACCGCCGGGACGCCGGTGCACACGCCCAGCGCGCACGAGTCCCCGACGGTCCCGGCATCCCCGTCGTCGCAGGGGCCCGTGTGGGCCTCGTGCCCGCAGCCCGTCGCCCGGTCGCAGCCGTCGGTCGTGCAGGGGTCCTGGTCGTCGCAGTCCGCGGGGGCGTGGACGCACCCGACCCTCTCGGTGCAGTGGTCGTCGGTGCAGGCGTTCCCGTCGTCGCAAGGGTCCGGCACGTGCGTGCACCCGATCGCCGGGTCGCAATCGTCCAGCGTGCAGGGGTCGCCATCGTCGCAGCCCACGCGCACGTGCCCGCACCCCAGGGCCGCGTCGCAGGAATCGATCGTGCAGGGGTTCGCATCGTCGCAGTCCACGGGGAGGTTGCGGCACCCGATGGACGTGCTGCACGAGTCCGCCGTGCACGCGTCCGCGTCGTCGCAATCCACGTCCGCGTGCCGGCATCCCGTCGCCCGGTCGCAGCCGTCCAGCGTGCAGGCGTCCTGGTCGTCGCAGTCCACGTCGGCGTGCTCGCATCCGAACCGCACCCGGCAGGTGTCCGTCGTGCAGGCATCGCCGTCGTCGCAGTCGGTGGGTGCGTGGTCGCACTCTCCCGTCGCCGGGTCGCACCCGTCCGTGGTGCAGGGCTCGCCGTCGTCGCAATCCACCGTGTCGTTCACGCAGCCGGCCACCCCGTCGCAGCGGTCGGTCGTGCAGCGGTTCCCGTCGTCGCAGTCCACCGGGTCGTGCGTGCACTGGCCCGTGGCGGGCACGCACCCGTCCGTCGTGCACCGGTTGCCGTCGCTGCAGTCCACCGGTTCGTTCGCGCAGGCGCCCGTTTCCCGGACGCAGCCGTCCGTCGTGCACCCGTTGGCGTCGTCGCACTCCACCGGTTCGTGCAGGCAGCCGCGCAGCGGGTCGCAGGCGCTGATCGTGCACAGGTCCCCGTCAGATCGGAAGAGCGTCGTGTAGGGAAAGAGTGTAGATCTCGGTGGT
>CALJUR010000084.1 GCA_937975765.1 uncultured Myxococcales bacterium | reverse complement strand
ACCGGCCGGGCGCGCCGGTCGCCTGCTTGCACTCGGTCGGCTTGCACTCGGGGTTCAGTTCCCGGCCGCACGGATTCTCGGGCACGAACTCGCCGACGCAGTCGCAGTACTCCCAGCCGGCGGCGTTCGTCACCCAGCGGCACTGGTCCTTGATGGTGACGGGGTTGCCGTCGTCGCACAGCGCGGCCTTGCACTCGGGGTTCAGTTCCCGGCCGCAGGGGTCGGTGGGGAACACGACGGGGACGCAGCCGCAGACCTTGTCCGCGTCGTAGCGGCAGAGGCCGACCGAGCCGTCGGGCAGCGGGCACTCCTTCTCCTCGCAGGAGGGGTTGAGGTCCTTGCCGCAGGGGTCCACGGGCACGACCTCGGGCAGGCAGCCGCAGCCGATCGCCGGGTCCTTCTGGCACCGGCCGGGCGCGCCGGTCGCCTGCTTGCACTCGGTCGGCTTGCACTCGGGGTTGAACAGCGGGAGGCAGGGGTCGTCGGGCACCAGGTCGCCCGAACACTGGCAGGTCTCGGCCCCCGCGGCGTTCTCGACCCAGCGGCAACGGTCGTTGACCGTCAGGGGCGAACCGTCGTCGCAGCCCTGCGGGGTGCACTGGGGGTTCAGATCCTTGTCGCACGGGTCGTCCGGGACGACCCGCGGCGTGCACCCGCAGACGCCGACCGCGTCGAAGCGGCACAGGCCGGTGGTGCCGTCGTCCAGCGGGCATTCCTTCGGTTCGCAGGTCGGGTTCAGGTCCTTCGTGCAGGGGTCCTCGACGGTGGCCGGCTGGCAGTCGCAGATCCCGTCCGCATCCAGCCCGCACCGGCCGAGGGACGCATCCGGCAGCATGCAGTCGCTGGGCAGGCACTGCGGGTTGAGGCCCTTGGCGCAGGGGTCGGGGACGGGCGCGCAGCCGCAGCCTCCGGCGGCGTCCCTCGCGCACTGGCCGGCGGTGTCGTCGGGCAGCTTGCAGGTGCGCGGTTCGCACGTCGGGTTCAGGTCCTTCGTGCACTCGGGCGGGATCACCGCGTCAGGCGCGGTGTCGGGCACCGCATCGGCGACCGCGACATCGGCGTCGGGCTGCGGCGCGTCTGCCGGGACCTCCGCCTCGTCGGGCAGGTCGGACGACAGCTCGGTGGCGGCATCGGCCGGGAACAGTTCCAGGCCGGCCAGGTCGATGCTGCCGGGGTCGGGGTCGCAGGCGCACAGGCCGGCGACGAGGATCAGGCAGGTTCCCAGGGTCGTTCTCGGGTCGCATCGCATGGTTCGTCTCCCTCCATTCGGACGCCGCTCCCTTCTTTGCAGGGGCCGTGCCAGCACCGTGAACTCGCCAGGAAGTGTAATGTTCCAGGGTGGTTGGGTCCTGCCCGGCCGCGTGCCCCGAGGCCGGCGGGGGGCGGGACACGGGGTGGGACACGGGGGGGGTGTCCCGGGACAGGGTCGGGGTGTCCCACCCGGCATCCGGAGGGACGGCCGGCCGCGGTGCGGGACGTGCTATCCTTCCCGGCCGGGGGCAGGGAATGAAGCGGCGACCCACACGGACGATGGACCTGACCGATCGCGCGTCCCGCAAGGTGGTGCAACTGGTCCAGGTCCACCCCCCGGTGCCGCGCGGGCACTCCGCCTGCACGATCCTGTCCGGCGCGAGGGTCCTCGGGCGGTCCGTGGACGACGGTGCGGACCTCGTGCTGGAGGATCCGCTGGTCTCCCGGGCCCACGCGCGGCTGGACCCCCGCGCGGAAGGCGGGTTCGTCGTCACCGACCTCGGCAGCAAGAACGGCGTCTTCGTGGACGGCCGGAAGGTCCCCGCCTCGGTGCTGCCGGACGGCTCGGTGCTGCGCCTGGGGGGAACGCTGCTGGTCGTGCGCGAGGTGGGCGTGGACGCGCCGCCTCCGATGCCGCCCGGTCTGCCGTTCGCGGGGAGTTCGCCGGCGCTGCGCCAGGTCGAGGAGGCCTGCCGCCGCATCGCGCCCACCCCCGCGACGGTGCTGCTGCGCGGCGAGACCGGGACGGGCAAGGAGGTGTTTGCACGGTACCTGCACCGGTGCTCGGGCCGTCGCGGGCGCTTCGTGGCGGTGAACTGCGCCGCCGTGTCCGCGGGCCTGTTCGAGAGCGCCTTCTTCGGGCACCGGAAGGGGGCGTTCACGGGCGCCACGAAGGACTTCGGCGGCCACGCGAAGGCGGCGGCGGGCGGCACGCTGTTCCTGGACGAGGTCGCCGAGCTGCCGGACGAGTCGCAGGCCAAGCTGCTGCGGTTCCTGGAGTCGGGTGAACTGGCCACCGTCGGCGAGCCGGACGCGGCGATCGTGGACGTGCGGGTGGTCGCCGCGACCAACCAGGATCTCGAGTCGCGGCTGCAATCCGGGCGGCTGCGCGGGGACCTGTACGCCCGTCTGGCCCAGCGGGTGGTGGTGCTGCCGCCGCTGCGCAAGCGGCCCGAGGACGCGCTGGAGATCGCCCGGTCGCGGCTGCCCGCGGGCCATCCCGGCCTGTCGGCCGACGCGGCGGAGGCGCTGGCGGTGCACGACTGGCCGTTCAACGTGCGCGAACTGCTGGCGGTCATGGACGCGGCCGTGACCGACGCCCCCGCGGGCGTGCCGCTGCCCCTGGGCGTGCTGCCGGACGCGATCCGCGGTCGCGTGACCCGTCGCCCGGTCGAATCGCCCCCCTCCCGGATGATCCCGGCGGGTCGTCAGGCGCCGGCGCCCGACGACTCCTCGGACACGATCGCGCAGCCGGTGGCCTGCGCCCCCGATCCCGCGCCGTCGCGCGACGCGTTCACGGCGGTCTTTCGCGATTGCGGCGGGAACGTGTCGGAGGTCGCGCGGCGCCTGGGCAAGGACCGCCGCCAGGTCTATCGCTGGATGGACCGGTACGGCCTGAAGTAGGCCGCCGGAGGGGGATGGCGACGGCGCGCCGAGTCGTGCTGGCGACAATCGCGTGCGGGCTGTGGTGTACCTTCCCGTTCCCCGCACCGGCATCGGCCCCCGCCCCACGGCCGTCCCGCGTGCTGGGGCCGGACCTCCAGCCGCGCCTGCTTTCGGCGCTGTCCCCGCCACCGGAAGGGATCCCCGGGGCCGGCGGGGCGCGCCTGCTGGGCGTGTCCATCGCCCAGGCGACCGTCACGATCCGGTACGGTTTCCCGTCCGGCGAGGTCGCGGTGACGCTGCAGGACCCGGGGCTGCCGTGTCCCGGCTGCCCGGCGAACGACGCCTTCGGGGTCTCGGCACCGGCCGAGGGGCCTCCCGCGGCCATCGCCTCCTGGGTCGCGGGCCGCCTGCCGGGCGGCGCGTCGGACTGGTGGACCGGACTGCGCAACGACGGCACACCGGGCCACAGCGTGGAGACCCGCATCGACCGGTCCGTCTCGCTGGGCGACCCGTCGAAACCTTTCTCCGCGTGGTTCCGCGTCGCCCAGGCGTCCTGGGCGGTGCTGTTCCTGGCGCTCCTGGCGGCGACGTTGCTGCGCCTGCGGCGGGCCGGACCGGCATCGCTGCGCGACCCCGCGGTACTGTTCCTCGGATCCCTGGGGGTGCGCCTGCTGGCCGCGAACTGGGGCCCGGGCGACATGCACATCTACTTCGCGACCTTCTACGGCCTGGAGGAGCCGGTCTTCGGGCCCGGCACCGACCCGCTGTGGATCCCGCTGGTACGCTGGCTGCAGGGCACCGAGAACGTCTTCGTCGTGACGAACCTGGTCGCGGGGGCGCTGGCGCCGGTCTTCCTGCTGGCCTTCCTGGAACGGACCGGCGCGGCGACGCGGTCGGCGCGGGTGCTGGCCGCGATCGTGCTGATGGTCCTGCCGATCGCCGTCCGGCATTCCGGGGATGCCCACCGTCACGCGCTGGTGCTGTCCCTGGGGATGCTGTCGCTGTGGGGGCTGTCGGTGGCGCTGTCCGGCCAGCGGTGGCTGGGCCTGGCGCTGGCGGTTCCCGCGACGATCCTGTGCTTCCTGACCCGTCCCGAGGGATCGCTGCTGTTCCTGCTGCAGGGCGTCTTCCTGGCCGCGGCCGTCGCGGGATCCTGGCGGAGCGGCGCGAGGCTGCTGCCTTCGATCGGGCTGGCGTGCGCCGTCTTCCTGCCCTACCTCGTCCTGGTCCACTACTCCGGCACCGGCATCGGGACGTCGCACGTCGACCACTACTTCGCGCAACTGGGGGTGCCCCCGCTGCTGTCGGGGTGGAACCAGTCGTGGCTGAATACGCTGTGCACGCCGGCCCTCCTGATCGCGGCACTGGCCCTGGGGACGATCCAGGCCGTGCGGACGCGCCAGCCGGTCCTGGCCTGGGCCCTGTTCGCCCTGCTGTCGATCTCCTGGTTCTTCCCCTCCATGTCGATCGGGATGCACGGCACGCTGCAACTGGCCAACCTCCGCTACCAGGCGCTGTCGCTGCCGATGATCGCGGTGCTGGCCGGGGTCGGGCTGGACCTGCTGACGGGGTGGCTGGCGTCGATCCGGCGCGTCGCGATCCGGGCCGGGATCGCGGTCCTGCTGGCGGTCGGGCTGGTTGCCGGCATGCAGTACTCGAACCGGATGGTCCTGCCCCCGTCCGAGGCGGACCTGGAGTACCTGTACCTGCGGGACTGGATCCGCGACCTGCCGGCGGACTCCGAGATCCACTTCACCTACGGCAGCGGCGCGTACCGGGAGGTCGAGGACATGGCCCTGCCGGCGCCGTTCTGGCTGTCGAAGGTGACCGGCCGGCTGGACGTGCGCTGGCTGGAGTACCCGTTCGATCCGCACCGGCCCGGGCGGCCGCAGTTCTTCTTCCGGCAGTCGGCCTGCACCGAGGCCGAGACGCTGGGCCGGGGCAGCGAGGGGTTCGCCGCCCTGGTCCGAGACTGCCGCGACGCGCTGTCGAAGGCGTCGCCGACCCCCTTCCGGCACGCCGTGCTGCCGAACCGGCTGCTGATCGACCTGAGGCCGAGGCCCGGTGTCATCGAGATCGGGCTGTACGAGATGCCCGAGTCGCCGGAATCGCCGTAGCCTCGGGGGATCGCCTATAATTTCGCCGTTGACGGCACCGGGAGTCGGGAATGCATCCAGCCGGTCGGGTCGGGGTCCTGTTGGTGGCCTGCGCGTTTGTCGCGGCGGCCTGGGGATGCGGGGGGGGCGGCCAGCCGGCAGCCGACCCCGGCCAGGACGCGGCGGAGGTGACGTTCCCGGACGACGGCGGGTCCGGCGACGACGCCGACGAGGCGGGGCGCGACCTGGTGGAGGCGGACGCCGGGGATGTCGCGGAGGACGAGGCCGGCGGGGGGGAGGTCATCCAGGTCGTCCCGTGCGGCGAGGGCGAGGCGTGCCCCGAGGGGCGGGTGTGCCGGACGGTGCACGGCGAGGCGGGCGACAGGAGGCTGTGCGTGCCGGGACCGGATCGGCTGTGCGCCCCGTGCGACGACGACGAGGACTGCCGGCCGGCTGGGGTGCAGACGCAGGACCGGTGCCTGGGGGAGGCCTCGGAAGGGCGCTTCTGCGGGATCGACTGCAGCGTCGGCGAGGGCTGCACGGACGGATTCGAGTGCGCGACGCCCGCGGGGCAGGCCGGGGACGTGCGACAGTGCGTGCCGGCGGGCGGGGCCGAGTGCGCCTGCCCGGCGTTCGCGATCCAGCAGGGCCTCTCGACGGAATGCTCCGTGACCAACGACGTCGGGACGTGTCCGGGCCGGCGCACGTGCACCCAGGCCGGGCTGACGGATTGCGACGCGCCTCAGGCGGTGGACGAGACGTGCAACGCGGTCGACGACGACTGCGACGGGCAGACCGACGAGGATCTGGTGTTCGGGACCTGCGCCCTGCAGTGGGGCCAGGACATCTGCGTCGGCCCGCGCGTGTGCGAGAACGGGACGCCCACCTGCAAGGCCGGGCCGCCCGCGACCGAGGTCTGCAACGGCTGGGACGACGACTGCGACGGCGACACCGACGAGGACGGGACGGCGGACTGCTTCGATTCCTACTACGACGGCGACGGGGACGGCGTCGGCACGGGCGAGCCGCGATGCGCGTGCGCGTTCAACCCGCCCTGGAACGCCAAGATCGGCGGGGACTGCGACGACGGGGACGACGACGTGGTGCCTGGCGGGACCGAGATCTGCGACGGCAAGGACAACGACTGCGACGGGCGGACCGACCCGCCCGGCCTGCCGGACTGCGTGCTGGCATACATCGACGCGGACGGGGACGGATACGGCGACCCCGCAACCGGGAGTTGCCTGTGCGACCCGGAGGCGGTGCAACGGGTGAGGGACGGGACGGACTGCGACGACGGGGACGACGAGGCGAATCCCGGCCGGGCCGAGGTCTGCAACGGCAAGGACGACAACTGCGACACCCTGGTGGACGACGGCCAGTTTCGCGAGGGTTGCCAGGTCTACCGCGCCGACGCGGACCAGGACGGGTGGGGGTCGGTGGTGGACGGACCGTGCCTGTGCCACCCGGACGGGGGGTGGGTGACCACGAAGGGCGGCGACTGCGACGAGACGACGGCGGACCGCAACCCGGGCATGGCCGAGACGTGCAACGACATCGACGACGACTGCGACGAGGCGGTGGACGAGGACTTCGACTGCGACCCGGACACGGTGGCGATGGAGGCGTGCGGCTTCTGCGGGACGCGCACCCGGACGTGCGGGCAGGACTGCCTGTGGCCGGAATGGTCGGAGTGCGCGGGGTCCAAGACGTGCGAACCGGGGACGCTGCTGCCGTGCGTCGAGGGCTGCGGCAACCGCGTCTGCACCGAGGCGTGCGAGTGGGCGGAGGCGTGCACGTTCACGAAGGACGCCTACGAACCGAACGAGTTCCTGGCCGCGGCGTGGAACCTGGGCTACTACGACGAGGAGGACGCGCCGCCCGACCCGCTGACGGGCTGGATCCACGGCGCGGACGATGCGGACTGGTACTCGTTCGTGGGGGACGAGGATTTTCCCGATTTCTTCTGCATGGACACCGACGGCTCGCTGATCGCCGCGGCCACGCTGACCGTCGCGGAGGGGTCGCACGAACTGTGCATCTACTGGGACGAAGGGCCCGACGGCACGGTCGACGACACCCGGTGCGCGCAGGGATCCGGGACCCTCTACGTCGAGACGGAGGACGTCGATCCCGGCGCGTGCGAAGATGCCTACGGTCGCATCTACGTGTCCGTGAAGGGCGACCCCTCCTGCACCCCCTACACCCTGTCTTTCTACTGGGACTGAAATTCAGGAAATTCAGGGAAATTCAGGGACAGTCACCATTATGGATGACCTAACTACCGGATATTCCTAGCGTTGCCTCGATCTGGTGATGGATTATCCATAAATACATTGGGTTGCGTGTTCAATAATGGTGACTGTCCCTGTTTTTGCGAAGGCCGGTAGAATCGCGTCGGCTCCGGGAGGCGAACCGTGCGACCCGTCTTCAAGCCCGTCACCAGCCGCGCCGTGCCGTGGCTGATCTTCGGCGCCGTGCTGATGCCGGCGGCCGCGACGACCATCGTCGGCGTCCTGATCCTGGTGCTGTGGAGCGTGCCCTCCGACATCGTGCTGGGCGTGCTGACGCTGGCATTCAGCGTCTTCGCGCTGGCGGGGTCGATCGTCGCGGTGGCGCTGCTGTGGCGGCAGCACCGGCTGGCCCGCATGCAGGCGGACTTCATCGCGCACGTGTCGCACGAGCTGCGCACCCCGCTGGCCTCGATCCGGATGTACGCGGACACGCTGCGGCTGCACCGGGTGTCTTCGCCTGGGGAGGCCGACGAGTTTCTCCAGGCGCTGTCGCGCGAGACCGGCCGGCTGTCCGCGCTGGTCGAGCAGTTGCTGGGCTTCCGCAAGGCGACGCTGGGGGGGCGCGGCCCGCGCGAGTCGGCGATGCCGGCCGACCTGGTGCGCGAGGCCGTCGATCCGTTCCTGCGCGACCCGGCGGCGTCCGGCCGGCTGGGGGTCGAGGTCGAGGATGGCCTGCCGCCGGTGACGGTGGACCGGGACGGGTTCCACGGGGCGCTGGCGAACCTGGTCCGCAACGCGATGACGTACGGTGGCGACGGCCCGGTGACGGTGTCGGCGCGTCGTGGCGACGGCGTGGTGGTGTTCGAGGTGCGCGACCGCGGGCCCGGGATCCCCGAGAAGGAACAGAAACGGGTCTTCCGGAAGTTCGAGCGGGGGCGCGCGACGACGGATTCCGGCATCCCGGGGCTGGGCCTGGGACTGTCGCTGGTCAAGGAATTCGCGGACGCGCACCGCGGGCGGGTCACGCTGGCCTCCGGGGAGGGGCAGGGGGCGGCGTTCGCGATCGTGCTGCCGGCGGGCGACGCGGGGGGCGCGCGATGACGGGGCCGGCCCGCAAGCCCGACGAGACGATCCTGGTGGTCGAGGACGACGTGTCGCTGGCCCGAGGCATCGCCCACAACCTGCGCTTCGAGGGCTACACCGTGATCGAGGCGGCGGATGGCGAGACCGGCCTGCGGCTGGCGTGCGACGCGCGGCCGGACCTGGTGATCCTGGACCTGATGCTGCCGCGGCTGCCGGGACTGGAGGTGCTGGCCGCGATGCGCGAGGCCGGCATCGGGTCGCAGGTGATCATCCTGTCGGCGCGCGGGCAGGAGGCGGACAAGGTGGCGGGGCTGCGCCGCGGCGCGGACGACTACGTGACGAAGCCGTTCGGGGTGCCGGAACTGCTGGCACGGGTCGAGGCCGCGCTGCGGCGCCCCCGCGAGGCGCGCCGGCAGCAGGCCCGGGAGGTGCTGGCCTTCGGGGACGTGACGATCGCCCCGGGGACCCGTTCCGTGCGGCGCGGCGGGCAGGAGGTCGCGCTGACGCGGCGCGAGTTCGACCTGCTGCTGTTCCTGGTGACGCACCCGGACCGGCCGTTCGACCGGGACGCGCTGCTGCGCGAGGTGTGGGGCTGGGACTACGAGGGCACGCCTCGCACCGTCGACAACTTCATCCACGCGCTGCGCCTGAAACTGGAAGCCGACGCGTCCGCGCCGCGCCACCTGCGGACTGTTGTGGGCATCGGGTACCGCTTCTCGCCATGACCTCCCCGCCGTGACATCGCCGTGACATCGGCCGGCCATCCTGGGGCCTGGACGGCACGGGTGCGCGCCCGGGATCGGGCCCGTGACGCCGCCGGGTCGTCGACAACCGGGAGGCGAAGATGAAGCGGATCGCGATCGTGAAGGTCCGGAGTCCCCACGACCTGGAATGGGAACTGCCGCCTGCGCTCTCCACGCTGCTGGGGGCGCTGCCGGTCGGCGGCCTGGCAGACCGCATCGCGCGCACGCAGGGCCAGCCGTTCATGCCCCAGCTGACGCTGCCCTACCTGGCGGCCCTGGGCGAGGCGCACGACCGGCAGGCCGGCACGCGGCACGAGTACGTGCAGGTGGACGAGCGCGAGGCGGACGTGCAGGTCCCCGGCGCGGACATGGCCTGGCTGACGGTGTCCACGACCAACGCGACGGCCTCCTACCGGGTGTCGGACCGGCTGCGGCAGCGCGGCGTGCCGACGGTGCTGGGTGGCATCCACCCGTCCATGCTTCCGGAAGAGGCTGCGATGCATGCCACGTCGGTGGCGGTGGGCGAGGGCGAGGACGTCGTCGGGGAGATCCTGCGCGACTTCGATGCAGGGCGCCTGAGGCCGCGGTACGGCGGCGCGCGTCGGGCGTCGCTCCAGGGCCTGCCGGCGCCGGCGTGGGTGCAGCCTGGGGGCATCGACGCGTGCCCGTGGATCGTGCCGGTGCAGACCAGCCGCGGATGCCGGAACGCGTGCGGGTTCTGTTCCACGACGCGGTTCCAGGGGGCGGCCCGGCGGCACCGGCCGGTCGGCGAGGTGGCGGACGAGATCCGGGCTTTGCAGGACGCGGGCGTGCTGACGCCCGACAAGACGGTCTTCTTCACCGACAACAACATCGTGTCGGACACGGACCACCGGCGCGGCGTGCGGGACACCCGGCACGCGCGGGCGCTGTTCGAGGCGCTGCTGCCCCTGGGAATCACGTGGGTGGGCCAGGGCGAGGTGTCGGTGGCGGACGACCCGGACCTGGTGGACCTCATGGCGCGGTCGGGCTGCCACCTGCTGCTGACCGGGTTCGAGTCGGTGCGCGAGGAGGGGCTCCGGGGGCTGGGCAAGACGGGCAACCGGGTGGCCGGGTACGGCGCGGCCATCGACCTGCTGCACCGGCACGGGGTCGCGCTGATCGGGTGCTTCATCCTGGGGCTGCCCGGCGAGGGGCCGGACGTGTTCGACGCGACGCACGCCTTCATCGACCGGTACGTGGACGTGCCGCAGGTCAGCGTGCTGACGCCGTTCCCCGGGACGCTGCTGCAGCGGCAGATGCAGGCGGCGGGCCGGATCCTGCACCGGGACTGGTCGCGGTACGACATCACGCACGTGGTGCACCGGCCGGAGGGCATGGGCGCGGGCGAACTGGAGGCGGGCTACCGGCGGCTGACGGGGGATCTGTACACGTATCCGGCCATCCTGCGGCGTGCGCTGCGGTATGCCACGACCCCGACGGTCAACGGGATGCCGCGGTTCGGGTTCGCGGGGAGGCTGACGTCGATCCTGGCGCCGAACCTCGTCTACCGGCGCCTGTCGCGGCTGGCGGACGAGGCGTTCGAGGACGCGGGCCGGGGCGTGTACGGGCCCTGGCAGGCCGGCGCGGCCGGGGGCGCGAGGGCCGCCGACGAGGCCGGGCGCCTGCCGATCGCCAGCGGGTTCTGAGGGCGGGGAGCCGCCCGCCGCAGCCGATCGACGACGGGCACAGGCTCGGTCAACGACCGCTGGCGCGCGACCGGGCCCCGGTGCGCCGTCTCGACGCGATGCCCAGCCCCGCGATCCCCAGCAGCATCCAGAAGGCGATCGTGTCCGCGCCGCCGGCGCCGGCCTGGCAGCCGCCCTTGGAAGGCTTCTTCCCGGCGTCGGGGGCCGGGTCGGACGCATCTGCAGCGGCGTCGTCCGGCGGGTTCGCGTCGGTCCCGGCCGCGTCGCCCGCAACGTCCCCCCCCGTGGCGTCCGTTGCGGCCGCCTCCTCGGGCAGGCAGGCGGGCGTCCCGGTGCAGGTGCCCTGGCCGTCGCACCGGTCGTCCGCGGTGCAGGGGTCGTCGTCGTCGCACGAGGTCCCGGTCGGCAAGGGCTCGCGCACGCATCCTCCCTGGCCGTCGCAGGCCGCAGACCGGCACGGCTCGGGCTGGCACTCGTATGCCGTTCCGGCGCACGTCCCCTGGCCGTCGCAGCGGTCGTTCGCCGTGCAGGCCGTGTCGTCGTCGCACGCGGTGTCGGCCGGGGCGAAATCATGCGCGCACGCCCCCGCCTCGCAGGCGTCCGTCGTGCAGGGGTCGCCGTCGTCGCACGACCCGCAGGAGTTCCCGCAGCCGTCGTCGCCGCACTCCAGGCCCTCGCACGAGCACGGCACGCACGACCCATCCAGGCAGTGCGTCGCGCCGGCGCAGATCCCGCACGACCCGCCGCAACCGTCGTCGCCGCAGACCTTCCCCCCGCAGTCCGGCGCCACCAGGCACACCTTGAAGGTCACGCCGTCGGCGTCCTCGGCCACGTCGTACACGCGCAGCGTCACCGCGGTGCCGTCCTGCAGCCGCGGGGCGGGGTCGGTGACCTCGTTCAGCCGGTCGCGGCCCGTGAACGCCCCCAGCGGGGCCAGCCCGACGCGACCGCTCTTGCCGCTGCCGGCGCCCGGCCGGAACACGTACACCTCGTCGGGCGGGCCGCTGCGGTTGCCCTCGGGATACATGCGCTCGTCGATGCGGTAGGTCAGCAGCCCGCTGCCCGGCAGGGACGACTCGAACGGCCCCTTGGCTCGCCGGTACTCCAGCACGAACCACTGCCGGGAATCGCCGCCCGCCTCGACGCGCACCGCCTGCGTCCCCGCGTCCCACGACGGGGCCAGCCGCACCGTGTCGCCGTGCCGCGCCTGCGGCAGTTCGTCCACCCAGCCCAGGTACTTCCACTTGAGGTAGGCCAGCATGTGCTGCGGCGGCGAGGCGGTGTTCTCCATCAGGTCCCAAGGCCCGACCGGCGCCAGGTCGTCGTGGTTGTAGTGGTACAGGTCCGGCAGGCCCAGCGTGTGCGACGTCTCGTGCGCGAAGGTGCCCGGGGACAGCACCATCATCGACGTGAACTGCACGTTGTACGCGTAGACGCGGACCCCGTGCACGTACACGTCCTCGAACATCACCCACATGTGCGGCCACAGCAGGTTCGACCACTGGTCCGGCCATCCCTGCAGCATGAAGACCACGTTGTCCACGTCGCCGTCGTCGTCCGCGTCCAGGTCGACGTCCGCGGGAATCTGAGGCTCGACGGCGGCCAGCACCGCCTTCAGCAGGGCGTGCTCGCGCCGCTCGGCCTCGGCGTCGGTCCGGTACCCGGTGGGGTTCGCCGAGGCATGATAGAGGCTGTAGTAGCCGCGCTGGTGCGGGTCGGTGTAGGCGACGGCCCAACCCTGTTCGTCCGCGGGCGGCACGAAGATCGTGGGCAGGTCCAGCGTGCCTCGGGAGGCCTCCCGGAAGAAGGCGCGCATCGACGTGGCGCCGGGAGTGATGTCGTTGAACTCCCGCTCGTAGTCCTCGATCCGTTCGGTCAGTTCGTCATCGCCGTCGAAGCGCACGAAGATCAGCAGGTTGTTGAGGGTGCCCTTGGTCGGCGCGGCGGGCCAGGACTGGCGCGACACGCGGGCCGGGAAGACCTGTCGGTCCAGCACGCGCGGGTCCTGGTCCAGGAAGGGACGCAGCCCGGCGATTCGCGGGTCGGACAGCCCGGCGGCGAGGCCGGTCGGGACCAGGGCTTCGCCGGCGCGATCCGCGTAGACCAGCCAACCGGACACGGGGTCGCGGACGACCGTGTATCCCTGGGCGTCGTGCACGCGCCGGTGGAACTCGTCGCCGGTCGCGAACAGGGTCACAGGCGTGCCGTCCGGCTGGACCTCCGCCAGCGGCAGGTCGCGCAGCGGCGCGGCGGACGCCAGGGGCGCCACGGCCAGGAGGGCCAGGACGGGAAGGGCGATGCGATGCGGCAGGCTCATGGTACCTCCGGGCCGTTTCCGTGGGAGTATACCGGGGACGGAAGGGACCGGCACGGGACAACCGGATCGCGGCGGCCGGCCGGCGTCCGCGGGCCTCGGGGGAGGGACGGATGGCGACGATCCACCACGTGGCGGCATGGGTGTGCGACCTGGAGGCCCAGAGGGACTTCTACCTGGGGCTGTTCGGCGGGACCGCGACGACGGTCTACCGCAACCAGGCGCGGGGCTTCCGCTCGTGCTTCCTGGCGTTCGGGGCCGGGGCGCGGCTGGAGTTGATGACGGTCGTCGGGTTGGCGGCATCGCCGGCGCAACCGGCCACGGGCCTGGCACACCTGGCCTTCGGGGCGGGCACGTCGGCGGACGTGGACGCCTTCGCGCGGCGCCTGCGCGAGGCGGGGCGGGCCGTCGAGAACGGGCCGCGCCGCACGGGCGACGGGTTCTACGAACTGGTCTTCCGGGACCCCGAGGGAAACCTCGTCGAGGTGGTGGCCGACGCGGGGGACGCGGGCGGCTGACGGGAGGGTCGGGGCGCGACGCGGGCCTTCCCGGGAACCGCCGGGAGCAAGGGGATCACGGTGTCGGGGTCGGCGTGGCCAGGTGCCGGGCCAGCGCTGCGGCGTCCAGACGGAACGCCTGGGCGCCGGGGGACGACCCCAGCGGCGCGAACACGTCCGGCAGTTGCTCGACCCAGGCGGCCTCGGGCGGCGGCGGCAGCAGCAGCACCAGCACCTCGATGTGCCGTTCGGCCAGCCGATGCAGCCAGGCGGACCGGTCCAGGCGCGGCGCCAGCGCATCCGGGGCGGCGTAGTCCATCACGCGTCCGTCCCGCGTCACCGGAACGTACTCGACGTCGTTCTGCAGCCGGCTGCCGAACAGCGGGTACGTGTACCAGTTGTGGCCGACGCCGTCGAAGCCGGCCGCCAGCGCGATGCGGACCGGGGATTCGCCGTCCAGGGCCTGCCAGACGGGCCAGGCCGACAGCGCCAGCCGGTTCGCCGGGTGCAGGTCGTACGCCTCGCCGTCCGCCGCCGCCTGCCACGTCGGGTAGCGCGCCCCGGCGCGAATCGGGGACACCACCGCCAGCGCGGCGACCCCCAGGACGGCCGCCGCCGCGAACGCGACGCCCCGCCCCCGGCTGGCCAGCCGGCGCGTCGCGACCCACGCCACGGCGCCGCCGGCCGCCAGCACCCCAGCGACCTCGGCCGTCGCGACCGCGTCGGCGCGCGACCAGCCCTGCGGGAAGGAAAGCACCAGGCCGACGGCCACCGCGGCCAGCCGCACGGCATCGGCGAGGCGCCCGCCCTGCACGGCGCCCAGCACGATCGCGATCGTCATGCCCGGCATCAGGAAGCGGCCGATCTTGTCCAGCCACCACGGGACGGCCAGGAAGCCGGCCGAGCCCTCCCACAGGAACGTGCCGGCGGCCACCGTCGCGACGACCGCCAGGGCGAACGACACCGGGGCTCGCGGCCCGCGCCACAGCGCGCGCGCCGCGCCGATCGCCCCCAGCAGCAGCAGGAACGGTGCGACCGGACCCAGGTTGAGGTGGGGGGATTCCGCGCCCAGGTCGGGTACGAACAGCGATTCCACGATGGTTGCGGCCGGCAGTCTCGTCGCGCCCAGCGCCTCGCCCGAGTGGACCCACCGGAATTCCTCGCTGCCCGGGAAGACCTCGGTTCCCGCGATGCGGACCGGCAGCGGATAGACCGGCGAGCCCGTGTCCACGAAGGTGCCGAGGTAGGTGGGGGCCGCCAGCAGGGCGGCTGCCAGGCAGGCCGCGACGGTGCGGGATCGCGCGCCGGCCGGGGCGGTGCGCCGGGCCTCGACGAAGGCGGCCAGCAGCAGGCCGAAGACGAGGAAGGGCAGGGCGCTGGATCGGGCAGCGGCGGCCACGGCCAGCGCGATCGTGGCCAGGACCGCCGTCGTGCCCGGGCCCCTACGGGCGTGGCGAGCGGCCAGCGCGAACCCGTGCAGCAGCCCGGCCAGAACCGGCAGGTCCGCGTAGGACGCCGCAAGGTGCGGCATCACGCACGGGGCGGCGCCCACCGCCAGCGCGGACAGGGCCGAGGCGCGGCGCGAGGCGTCCAGCGACCGGGCCGCCGCGTAGGCCCCCAGAACCACCGCCAGCCAGGCGACGGCCCCGGCCGGCGCCAGCAGCAGGTCGGACGAGGTCGGCAGCATCGCCCACGCCCACAGGGCATCGCCGGCCGACGGGTAGAAGGTGCAGTAGCCCCAGGCGTCCGGGGCCAGGAAGCGATCCTGGGTGCCGGTGCGGATCCAGGTGGCCGCCCGCGCCAGGTGGTAGGTCAGCGCGTCGTACGCCAGCGGGGGCGCCGCCAGGCCCCGCAGCAGGCGGATCCCCGCGACGGCCACCGTCCCGAGGGCCGCCGGCGCCACCCACCGGTCCCGGCCCAGCACGGCGAGGGCGTCGCGCGCGTCGGTCCGCAGGCCCCGCAGCACGGCCTCCCGCAGGCCGGGCGGCACCAGCAGCACCAGCCCCGCTCCGCCGATCGCCGCCAACCCCGGCACGACGTCCCGACGGAACGCGTGCAGGGGCGTCAGCAGTTCGAACAGGGCGACCAGCGTCCCGCCGGCCAGTACCGTCGCGGCCGACAGCCGGGCGGACGCGGGACCGTCGGGATACAGGCGCACCGCCAGAGCGTAAGCGCCCCCGGCCAGGACCCCGGCGCCCAGCAAGGCGATCGCGATCCCGATGAGGTTGCCCAGGACGTCCATCCGTGACTCGCTCCAGGCGCTGCGGGGATTGTACCAGCGACGCGGTGTCGCGACGGCGGGGGACGGGGCCCCCGCCTACAATCCAGGGCGGTACCAACGATCGTTGCGACGTCCCCGGGATCGAGGACGGACCCGGCGGGGGACGGGGGAGTCGCTGGGTGCGCCCGAGGCGACTCCGGCTCCGTCCGGAGTTTCCTGCGGAAACCCGCGGACTCTGCCTGCGTGCTCGGGCGGGGACAGGCGGGGGACGGCGCCCCCGCCCTACTCGACCGTGCTGAACCAACGGCCCGGCGGCCACCAGCGGACCATTGCGCGGCCCTTGGCGTTCTCGACGGGCAGGAATCCCCAGAAACGGCCGTCGCTGCTGTTGTCGCGGTTGTCGCCCATCGCCAGCACGTGGCCCGCGGGCACCGTCACCTCGGGCATCGTCGTGCCCTCCGTGTCGGGCAGCGGCCAGTCGGGATTGTTGATGCAGCCGATCGCGGTGTTGACGGGCGGCGGCGCGAGGTGCTGCGTCACGTACTCGGTATCGCCCAGGCGCTCCTTCTGTCGCACGCACCGGCACCGGGCGAAGGTCGCGTCCTCGCAGGGCGCGCTCTTGTCCAGCACCTCGGTCGGGACCTCCTGGCCGTTGATGACCAACCGGTTGCCGGTCAGCCGGACCCGGTCGCCCTCGACCGCCACGATGCGCTTGATGAAGTCCTTGCCGTGGTCCTCGCCCGGACCCGGGTACTCGAACACGACGATATCGCCGCGCTGGGGCGTCCCGCCGTCCACCACCCGCCAGTGCGTGAACGGCACGCGCAGGCCGTACACGAACTTGTTCACGAAGATGTGGTCCTCGATCAGCAGCGTCGGGATCATCGACCCCGTCGGGATCTTGAAGGCCTCGAAGACGAAGGCCCGGATGACCAGCGCGATGCCGACCGCGGCGCCCAGCGACTGGACGTACTCGCGGGTCGTGGCGCGCTTCAGCGCGTCGTGGTGCTTCGACAGCCCGGCCCGCAGGGACTCCATCGCCGCCGCCAGCGCAGGGGCTTCCGCGTCCTTCGCCAGGGCCTGGTCCAGATCCTTCAGCCGCGCGTTCAGGGCGTTCAGGTCGGTCGCGGACAGGCGGCCGCCCCGGTACTTCAGGATCCGCGACGTCTCGCGGGCCAGTCGGGTCGCCTCCTTGCGGAGCGGGCGTGGCGAGCCGGGCACGTTCTCCTCCGGGCGTTCCGGGCGGCAGGATACGGCCGGGGTCAAGGGGTGTCAAACGCGCCGCGTTCCAACCTGGCATGCCGGGCCGGCCGCCGGTACACTCGTCGCCGGAGGTGCAAGGGGATGCGGAACGGGGTGCGGGTCTTCCTGGCCGGGGTTGCGCTGTCCGCGCTGGCCGGACTGGTCGTGTCGGAGGCCGGCGCGAAGTCGCGGGAGAAGCCGGTCCCGATCGTGCCGTTCCGGGTCGCCATCGACGCGGGGCACGGGGGCCTGTCCACCGGCGCGATGGGCGTCGCCGGCATCCACGAGAAGCACCTGACGCTGGCCATCGCGAGGAAACTGGCCGACCTGCTGAAACCCGAACCGGGCATCGAGGTGGTGATGCTGCGGACGGACGATTCCGACCTGGACCTGCCGGAGCGGCCGGCGCGTGCCGCCGCCGCCCGGGCCGACGCCTTCGTCAGCCTGCACGCGAACGCGGCTCCCAGTCCCGAGGTCCGCGGCATCGAGACGTTCTACCTGGGGCCGGCCTCGGACCCCGAGGCCGACGCGCTGGCCCGGCGCGAGAATGCCGAGGCGGTCACCCCCGAGCCGCTGGTCGAGGATCCGGATGCGGCCGCGATCCTGTCGGACCTGCGCCGGAACGGGAACCTGTCCGAGTCCGCGCTGCTGGCCTCGGCCATCCAACGGCGCCTGGCCGCCGCCTTCCCGGAAACCCCCAGTCGCAACGTGCGCCAGGGCAACTTCGCCGTGCTGCGCCGGGCGTCGATGCCGGCCGTGGTGGTCGAGACGGGCTTCATGACGCACCCCGTGGAGGGCCTGAAACTGGCCCAGGGCGCCTACCAGGACCGCCTGGCCGCCGCCATCCGCGACGGCATCGTGGCCTTCGCCCGCCTCGCCTCCGCCGATCGCCGCCCCCGAAAAGAGTGACAGCCTCCAATCATTTCAAGGGCGCTTCCAGGAATTCCGTGGAGCCTATGTGCTCGTCATGATTGGGTTGGGGGGTGGGGAAAATGGAGGCTGTCCCTATTTTTCTGACAGCATCACGGTCAGTTTCCGCAGCACGGGGCGCAGGGTGGCGGGGTCCGGCGCGCAGGTGGCGATGCCGTCCAGTTCCAGGGCCTGCGCGTCCAGCATGGCCCGGTCGGCCACGCGGTCCGCCTTGTTCAGCACGGTCAGCACCGGCCGGTCCCCGAACCCCAGGTCCGCCAGCAGCCTCCGGACCGCCACGACCTGCTCGTCCAGGTGCGGGTCGGAAGCGTCGGCCACCAGCACCAGGACCTTCGCGGCCTCGATCTCCTCGACGGTCGCCCGGAACGCGCCCGCCAGTTCCTCGGGCAGGTCCCGGATGAATCCCACCGTGTCCACCAGCAGCGCCGTCCTGCCGTCCTCCAGCCGCACCCGCCGCACCGTCGGGTCCAGCGTCGCGAACAGCCGGTCCTGCGCGACCACCTCGGCGCCCGTCAGCGTGTTGAACAGCGTGGACTTCCCGGCGTTCGTGTAGCCCACCACCGCGGCCATCGGCGCGTCCGCCTCGACCCGCCTCCGCCGCCGCTCGCCGCGCTCGGCCACCACCGCCTCGATGCGCTTCTCCAGCACGTGGATCCGCTGCCGCGCGCGCCGCCGCTCCATCTCCAGCGTCGTCTCGCCGGGACCCTGCGCCCCGATGCCGCCGGTCAGCCGGGACAGCGCGTCGTCCTTGTCCGACAGGCGCGGCAGGTTGTACTCCAGCTGCGCCAGTTCGACCTGCAGCCGCCCCTCCGGCGTGCGGGCGTGCTTCGCGAAGATGTCCAGGATCAACTGGTTGCGGTCGATCACCCGCACGTCGGTCGCCTCGGCGATCGACCGCTGCTGCGACGGCGTCAGCGCGCTGCCGAACACCAGCAGGTCCGCGCCCTTCGCCAGCCCCAGCATCGCGACCTCCCGCACCTTGCCGCGCCCGATCAGGAACGTCGGGTCCGGCCGGGACCGCCGCTGCACGACCACCGCCGCCACCGCCACGCCCGCCGTATGGCACAGCGCGATCAGTTCGGCCTTCTCCCACTCCTCGTCCACGCATCGGTCCAGCACCGGCACCACGACGATTGCCGCGTCGCGCGCCCTGCCACCGCCCGGACCGTGGTTTCGCAGCGCCGCCTGCTCGCGCCGCAACTGCGTCTCCAGGTCCCGCACGGCCAGGTCGAACCGCGCCTCCATCCGCGAGGCGTGCCGGCGCGGCAGCACCTCCCACAGCCCCCCCGCGCTGCCGGGCAGCAGGTGCGCCGCCTCGACCCACGGCATCGACCCCTCGATGCCGCAGATCACCGCCACCGTCGCGTCCAGCGACAGCATCCGCAGCGTCTCCAGGTCCTCGTGGGCCAGCCCCTCGCCGTTCATCGTCGCGTGGATCAGCCGAAGGCCGCCCAGCCGCCCCGGGCCCAGCCGCTTGCGCGCCCATTTCGGCACCGCCAGGTGCACCGCGTTGCCCACCAGCAGCGCCTGCACCCCGCCCCGCCGGTCCACCAGGCACCCGATCCGCCTCCCCGCCGCGAGGGCCGCGTCCTGCAGCGCCACCGCGAACCACGGGTCGACGAAGTCCTCCGCCCCGGCCCGCCGCTCGGCCAGCCGGTCGATCTGCTTCAGTTGTGCGGGGCGCAGTCCGAGGAGGTTGCCTTGGGCCTTCACTCGCGGTTCCCCAGGCCGTATTCCTTCAGTTTGTACAGCAGGGCGCGGTGGCTGATCTCCAGCAGGCGGGCCGCGCGGGTGCGGTTGCCGCCCGTGGTCTCCAGGGCCTGCAGGATCAGGGACTTCTCCATCGACCGCTGGTTGCGCTTGACCGACAGGCCCGACAACGGCAGCACGGATCGCGATCCGGTGGACTCCGGCGCATCCCGCAGGTGGTCGGGCAGCGCCTCGGGCGCGATCTCCGTCCCATCGGCCAGCACCATCGCGCGCTCCACCAGGTTCTCCAGTTCGCGGACGTTGCCGGGCCACGGGTACGCGATCAGCAGCCGCATCGCCTCGGGGTTGAAGCCTCCCGTCCCGTGCGGCACGTCCAGCCGCTCCCGCGTCCGCACCAGGAAGTGCTCGGCCAGGACCGGGATGTCCTCGGGCCGCTCGCGCAGCGGGGGGATCCGGATGGGCACGACGTTCAGCCGGTAGAACAGGTCCTCGCGGAAGCGCCCCTCGGCCACGTCCGAGGCCAGGTCGCGTGCCGTCGCCGCCACCACGCGCACGTCCACCTTCACCGATCGCGTGTCGCCGACCCGCCGGACCTCGCCCTCCTGCAGGAACCGCAGGATCTTCACCTGCAGCACCAGCGGCAGTTCGCCGACCTCGTCCAGGAACAGCGTGCCGCCGTGCGCGCTCTCGATCAGCCCGCGCTTGTTGCCGACCGCGTCCGTGAACGAGCCCTTCACGTGCCCGAAGAACTCGGACTCCATCAGCCCTTCCGGGATGGCGCCGCAGTTGACCGCCACGAAAGCCTGCCGCGCGCGCGGCGACGACTCGTGGATCAGCCGCGCCAGCACCTCCTTGCCGGTGCCGGACTCGCCCGTCAGCAGCACGGTCGAGCGGTAGGCGGCGATGCGGGTCGCCGTGGCCACGACCTTCTTCATGGCCTCCGACCGCGCGATCACGTTGGTGCCGTTCGGGTTGCGCCCCACCTTCGACTTCAGTTCCTGGTTCTCGCGGCGAAGCTGCTCGCGCTCGACGGCCTTGCGCAGCGCCAGGAGGATCTCGTCGGCCTGGAACGGCTTGCCGACGTAGTCGTAGGCGCCGGCCTTCATCGCCGCGATCGCGGTGTCGTGGGACCCGTACGCCGTCATCACGATGACGGTCAACTGGAGGCCGCGCGACCTCAGCGCCTGCAGGAAGCCCATCCCGTCCAGGCCCGGCATCTTCAGGTCGCACAGGCACAGGTCGAACCGGCCGCGATCCAGCTGGCCCAGCGCGTCCTCGCCCGACATGCAGGTGGTGACCTGGTAGCCGGCCCGGGACAGGATCACCTGCAGCATCTGCAGGAAGCCCGGCTCGTCGTCGATGACCAGGATCTTCAGGTCCATCCGGCCTCCCCGTCGCGGCATTCTACCATGTCGGGGTCACGCCTCGACGCGCCACAGCCGGACCGTGAAGATGGCGCCGCGTCCCGGGCCGCCGTCCACGGTGATGTCCCCTCCGTACACGCCGACGATCTGCGCGCAGATCCCCAGGCCCAGGCCGGTGCCCTCGCCGGGCGGCTTGGTGCTGAAGAACGGGTCGAAGATCCTGGGCAGGATCTCGTCGGGGATCCCGGGCCCCTCGTCCGCGACGTCGATCAGGACCCATCGCCCGGACGCCCGCGCACGCACCACGATGCGTCCCTTGCCGTTCATCGCGTCGGCGGCGTTGATCAGCAGGTTCAGCAGCACCTGCTGCAACTGGGATGGCCGGATCTCGGCGGCCAGCGGGCCCTCGTCGCACCGGACCTCCACCGCGACGTCGGCGAACCCCTTGTGCGGGCGCAGCAGTTTCAGGGTCGCATCGATCGCGTCCTTCGCGTCGGCCTGGGCGCCCTCCTCCTTCGCGGGGCGGGCGAACGTCAGCAGGTCCCGAAGGATGCCGTGCACCCGCAGGATCGCGCCGTGGATCTCCCGCGCGAACCGCCGCTCCTCCTCCGGGGACGACAGGCCGTCCTTCAGGATCTCGGACATCCCCAGGGCGATGCCCATCGGGTTGCCGATCTCGTGCGCGATGCCGGCCGCCAACTGCCCGACCGACGCCAGCTTCTCGGCCCGGATCAGCCGGGACTGCGCGCCCTTCAGGTCCGACCGGATGCGGTCCAGTTCCCCCTGTACCCGCTCGGCTCGCAGCCGGTCCTCGCGGGCCTGCCGGGTGATGGCCTCGATCTGGCCGGGCAGTTGCGACAGGTCCCCGCCGGTCGGCGCGGCGTCCATCGGCGCCGCCTTGCGGGCCGCCGCCGCCGCCCGGGCGACCGGCTGCACCACCAGGAAGTGCCCGGCCAGCAGCCCCCCGAACATCGCCAGGATGGACACCAGGCCCAGGTACAGCAGCAGCAGTTGCCACACCGGCGTCGGCGGCCGGTTGGTCGGAAGTTCCACCAGGGCCAGCAGGGCCCTCTCGCCCGTCGGCCCGTCCAGCCGGACCAGCGCCTGCCACGCCGGAGGCCAGGCCCCGGGCTCGGCCATGCCTTCCGGCAGCGGGACCTTCACCCGCGCCAGTTCCTCGCCCTGCAGGAAGGCGCCGACCGCCAGGTACATCGGGACGCCCGCCCGGCTGCACGCCCGGCCGAACCCCTCGCGACCCGGCTCGGAGGCGATCAGCCTGGCCTGGGCGCCCGGGATCGACCGGGACAGGTCGCCCGCCCACGCCTCCCAGCGGCCCGGGTCGGCCGGGGCCCGGGCGGCGGCCACGCGCGCGTAGGACAGCAGTCGTTCCCCCTCGTCGCGGTCCAGGCGGGGGACCAGCAGGCCCCGCAGCACCGGCACCAGGACCAGGGCGGACACCCCGGCGCTGGCCACCAGGACCACCAGCAGGCGCCCGCGGATGCCGACGGAAGGTGCGAATCTCACGGGGCAAGCATAGGGGAGGGTGGCCGGGGGGACAAGGGTCCGGGGGGAGGCCGGCCTACCTGGCGGCGTGCGGGGCGGCCCGGTCCTTCTTGTGGTGCGGGCACTCGCCGTCCTTCTTGTGGGGGCAGTCCTTGCAGGGGCAATTGCCGTCCTTCGCGCACGGACAGTCCTTGCCGTCCTTGCAGGGGCACTTGCCATCCTTCGCGCACGGGCAGTCCTTGCCGTCCTTGCAGGCGCACTGGCCGTCCTTCGCGCACGGACAGTCCTTGCCCTCCGCGCAGCCGCATGCCGTCTTCGGGGCGTCGCCAGGCGGTTCCGCCGCCGCCTTCTCGGCCGCCGCCTTCGCCATCGGGCACCCGCCTTCCAGGGCCGCCTGCCGGGCGTGCGGGCAGCCACCCTTCTCGGCGCCGAACACCGCGCCTTCCGCCGCCTTGTCCTTGCCGCAACCCCCGCACGCCTGCGCCTGCGCCTGCGCCGCCTGCGGCAGGGCCAGGGCCAGCACGATCGCGGGAACCAGGATCCACAGGGTCTTCATCGCGAACCTCCTCGACAGAACCTTGCCATCGCCTGCGTTCGACACGGCAAGGTACCGGACGCCTGGAACCCCGTCAATTCGAGCGCGTTGCGGCCCCGGTCCAGCGCGGTCCCGCACCCCGGACGACGGCCCGGCCGGAGGCGCCCGGGCAAGACTTTCGCAATCCGGCTTGACACCCGGACCTTCCTGACTACAATCGGCAGTCCGTTCCTTGGGATGACGGAGAGCGTCATGTATGCAGTGATCGCGACCGGCGGAAAGCAGTACCGGGTGAGCCAGGGCGACACCATCGACGTCGAGAAGCTCGGCGCCGAGGTGGGAGCCGAGGTGAAGTTCGACCAGGTCCTGCTGGTCGGCACCGACAGCGAGACGAAGATCGGTCAGCCCACGGTCCCCGGCGCACTGGTCGTCGGGAAGGTCGTGGAGAACGGCCGGGCTCCGAAGGTGCTCGTCTTCAAGATCAAGCGGCGCAAGAACTATCGCCGCAAGCAGGGCCATCGCCAGGCCTACACGCGCGTGGCGATCCAGGGCATCCAGGTGGGGTGAGGCGATGGGGCGCAAGAAGGCACAGGGCGCGGGGCGCAACGGGCGTGACAGCCAGGGCCAGCGCCGCGGCATCAAGGTGTTCGGCAGCCAGAAGGTCGTCGCGGGGAACATCATCGTCCGCCAGTTGGGGACGAAGTTCTACGCGGGCGAGAACGTCGGCATGGGCCGGGACTACACCCTGTTCGCGACCGCGGACGGCGTGGTCCGGTTCCGCGAGGGCCGCGGCCGCCAGTACGTGGACGTGGTCGCGCCCGCGGCCGAGGCGACTGCCTGACGGGGGCCTGCCCCTTTCCGGCCCGCCTGACCGCGCGTCCCCTCCACCGACCCGGCCGTCTCCTCCGAGGCGATCGTGCGATTCATCGACGAAGCCACCATCGTGATCCGCTCTGGCAAGGGCGGCAACGGCTGCGTGTCGTTCCGGCGCGAGAAGTACGTCCCGAAGGGCGGCCCGGACGGCGGTGACGGCGGTCGGGGCGGCGACGTGGTGTTCGAGGCCGACCCCGGCATGAACACCCTGCTGGACTACCACTTCAAGCGGAAGCACAAGGCCCAGGACGGCGCCCCCGGCGAGGGCCGGCGCTGCACGGGCCGGGGCGGCCAGGAACTGGTGCTGAAGGTCCCGGTCGGCACGGTGGTGTTCGACGAGGGCGGCGAGGCGCTGGGCGACCTGGTCGAGGCCGGCCAGCGGTTCGTCGCCTGCGAGGGCGGCCATCCGGGGCGCGGCAACCAGAATTTCGCGCTGCCGTGGCGCCAGGCGCCGGATTTCGCGACCCCCGGCGGGCCGGCGGTCGAGAGGACGGTGCGGCTGGAACTGAAGCTGCTGGCGGACCTGGGGCTGGTCGGGCTGCCGAACGCCGGCAAGTCCACGATGATCAACCGGATCTCTGCCGCCAAGGCCAAGGTCGCCGACTACCCGTTCACGACGATCGTGCCGAACCTGGGCATGGTCCGGGTGGGCGACCGGTCGTTCGTCGTCGCGGACATGCCCGGCCTGATCGAGGGCGCGGCGCAGGGCGTGGGGCTGGGCATCCAGTTCCTGCGGCACTGCGAAAGGACGCGCGCGCTGGCCCACCTGGTCGACGTGTCGGCCGAAGCGGACCCGATCGAGGCGTTCCGGGTCGTCGAGAACGAGCTGTCCAGCCACGGCGGGGGGCTGGAGACCAAGCCCGTGGTGGTCGTGGCGACCAAGATCGACATGCCGGGCTGCGAGGCCTCCCGGGACGCGCTGAAGGTGTTCGCGGAGTCCCGCGGCCTGCCGTTCTTCGCCGCGTCCGCGCGGACCGGCGAGGGGATCGAGCCGCTGCTGTGGGCCCTGGCCCGACTCGCGCTGGGCACCTCCTCCCCGGGCTGAACCGCACGCCGCGCGGACCCCCGTGCAATCCCGCCCGCTTTGTCCTAGACTGCCTTGAAACGACGAACCGACCGGAGGCTGGAAGCATGCGCCACGCGACTTCCCCCGTTGCCGCCCTTCCGTCCCTGATGGCCCTGGCGTTCCTGGCCTGGCCGGCCCCCGCAGCCGCCGAGACTTGCCCATACGGAGGCGTCGCCTCGGGCGCCTGCGGGCTGGTCCCCGAGGGGGCCGAGGGCTGCTGCACGGCCACCGACCAGAGCGTGTACTGCGACAACGGGATCCTGTGCGTGCTGGACTGCCCGTCGAACACCACCAAGGACGCCTGCGGCTGGAACGCGGAGTACGCGGTCTACGACTGCGTCGAGACGCTGGGCTTCGCGGACCCCTCCTGCTCGTTCCCGATGATGTGCCCGGCGGACTGCGTCCCGTGCGGGGGCATCGACGAGACCGGCTGCTGCGACGACGCGGTGGTGCGGTGGTGCGAGTGCGGCTGCCTGCGCTGGATCGACTGCTCGACCAACCCGTCCGGGTCCGACACCTGCGGCTGGGACGGATCGTACCTCACGTACGACTGCGGGCAGGTCGGCGCGGATCCGTCGGGCGTGCACCCGCAGGCCTGCGGCGGCGGCACCTGCACTCCCGACTGCGCCGGCAAGTCGTGCGGGACGGACGGGTGCGGGGGTTCGTGCGGTTCGTGCCCCTCGGGCCAGGCCTGCTCGGCGGGCAGGTGCAAGACCACCTGCATCCCGGACTGCGCGGGCCTGGAGTGCGGGCCGGACGGGTGCGGAGGGTCGTGCGGCGCCTGCTACTACTCCGACGAGGTGTGCGTGGACGGCACGTGCTGCACGCCCAGTTGCTATTTCGCGGAGTGCGGCGACGACGGTTGCGGCGGCTCGTGTGGAACGTGCCCGTCGGGCCAGACCTGCGACACGTTCTTCAAGGAGTGCAAGTCGGACTCGGGGTGCGACTGCTTCGGCAAGGAGTGCGGCGACGACGGCTGCGGCAACTCCTGCGGCACGTGCCCCGCCGGCCAGACCTGCTTGGAGGCCTACAACTTCTGCGTCTCGGACGGCACCTGCACGCCGGACTGCACCGGCCTGGAGTGCGGCGACGACGGCTGCGGGGGCAGTTGCGGCGATTGCCCGGGCGGGATGGCCTGCAATGGATACGGCGCCTGCGTGCAGACGGGGGGAGGGTGCATCGCGGCCTGCGAGGGGCGGCAATGCGGCGTGGACGGCTGCGGCGGGTCGTGCGGCGAGTGCCTGTCCGGCCAGTCCTGCAACGCCGAAGGACAGTGCGTCGCGGGTCCCTCCTGCACCCCGGATTGCGACGGCAAGGCATGCGGCGACGACGGCTGCGGCAGCACCTGCGGCACCTGCGAGGCGAACCGGATCTGCCAGGCGTTCCAGTGCGTCGAGGCGCATCCGTGCCAGCCTCGGTGCACCGGGAAGACGTGCGGCCCGGACGGGTGCGGCGGGGCCTGCGGCGCGTGCCAGCCGCCCGAGAAATGCGGGGACAACGGGCAATGCTACTCGCCCGGCGATTGCGTCCCGTCGTGCAACGGCCGGCAGTGCGGCGGGTCGGACGGCTGCGGAGGCACGTGCGGCGCCTGCCGGGCCAGCGAGACCTGCACGGCCGAGGGCGTCTGCGTCGAGGTCGGGACCCCGGATGCCGACGCGACCGGCGACCCCGCCGGCGGGAACGGCGACGCCACCGGCGCCGGCCCCTGTCCCGAGGGGACCGTCCTGTCGTACGGTTCCTGCGTGGCGGTCGACAAGGGCGGGGCGGACCCCGCCGTCGCCAGCGGGGGGTGCGGCGCGGGGGCGACGGTTCCCGCGGGTGGCACGGCGCTGGCGTTCCTGCTGGTGCTGGCGGGCTGGGCGACGGTCCGGCGGAGGCGATGCTGATGGGCGAGGTTCCGGCCTTCACGGGCGTCAAGGTGTTCACGGCCACCAAGGCCAAGGACCGCGAGGGGATGGGCGAGGTCATCACGAGGTGGCTGAAGGAGCACCCGGCGCTCCGGCCCGTGGACCGCGTCGTGGTGCAGTCGTCGGACCGCGAGTTCCACTGCCTGACGATCACCCTGTTCTACGTCGAGGATCCGCCGTCGCGCTGACGGGAAAATGGCGCCAGGCCGGTCCGGGGGGCGTGTCGCCCGGGGCATCCCCGGTGCCGGCAGCATCGTCAGTGTTGACTTTCCGCGCGGGGTCATGTACAAACCCCCGGCGTTTGTTCCTGGAATGTTGGAGGTCTCGTGGCGAACCACAAGCAGGCGTTGAAGCGGCACCGGCAGAGCGAGGTCGCTCGGGCCCGGAACGTGCACTACCGGACCACGGTCAAGACGGCCGTCAAGAAGGCCGTGGCCTCGGCCGGGAAGGACGAGAAGGCGGCGACCACCGCGTTCCGCAAGGCGGAGTCGGTCCTGCAGCACGTCGCTTCCAAGGGCGTCATCCCGAAGAAGCGCGCCGCCCGCAAGACCTCGCGCCTGGCCAA
Organism: uncultured Myxococcales bacterium; assembly: GCA_937975765.1. Lineage (GTDB taxonomy): Bacteria > Myxococcota_A > UBA9042 > DTJE01 > DTJE01 > CAIZWN01. Next base: position 24,785 of record CALJUR010000084.1, on the reverse strand, counting down.
GGCCCTCAACCAGACCGCCTGATCCGGCCCCCTCGGCCCCGGGCCCGGTCGCGGACGGCAACGCCGCCCCGGGTTGCGCGTCTGTACCCTTCCCGAGTCCCTCCCCCCTTCCACCCCCCGGCGTGAGTCTGCAGGAATTTCCCTTGCCCAGTGTGAAGTTGCAAAACCATGGCGTTGGTCATGGACAAGTGCTGTGCTAGACTTCCCGCGTACAAGCACGTTCTGCGTCGACCGGTGGATGCTGTGGCGGCATGACTGCGGCTGTGGGGGTGAAAAGATGAGGGAATTCACTGAAATGCTGGTCAAGGCGATCGTGGACCGCGAGGACGAGGTCCGGCTGAACGTGGTCGAGAGCGGATCGACGGTGGTGGTCGAGCTGCGGGTGGCGAAGGAGGACATGGGCAAGGTGATCGGCCGCGAAGGCAACATGGCCTGGGCCCTCCGCACCCTCATCTCGAACGCGGCGGCCAAGCTGAAGAAGCGGGCCGTCCTGCAGATCCTGGAGTGAGCGGCAGGGGAACGAAACGCACAAGGAGGGCGCCATGACTCGGGCCGGGTGGTTCCTGTGGGTTGCCTTCGCGGTGACCCTGGCAGCAGCCGGGTGCAAGGAGGATCTCTCCTCGTGCCCCGACTGCGCGATCACCACCATCGCGATGTTCGACCCGTCGGCGGGGATCGTCCCGCTGCCGAACGACATCGCGAAGGCGGCGACCGGCAAGCTGCCGACGACCGTGGAGGTGACGGCGGCGGACGGCACGAAGAAGACGCTTGGCACCTTCCCCCCGCCGATGAAGGAGTTCGTCGAGAACTACCTGAACCTGGCGCCGGGGTTCCCGGTCGAGATGCCGCTGTCGATCAAGTTCAGTTGCGAGCACACCGCGGCCGACGCGGTGGACTCCCCCTGCCGGAACACCATCGACACGGCGTCGCTGGCCGGAGACTCGATCCGCCTGTATGACGTGACGGCGATCCGCGCCGCGATGGCCCTGGCCGACCCGGCCCAGCGGGCGGCGGCGCTGGCGGCCGCAGGCGCGCCCCAGCGCGTGCAGGGATTGATGGTCGGCGCCCCCGTGGAGACGCTGACCTATTCCGAGGACAAGACGCTGGTCGCGCAGACGAAGTACTGGGAGTCGTCGGCCAAGGCCGCCTTGCCCTGGCAGCCCGGGCACACGTACTACGCGGTGGTGACCACCGGCGTGAAACGGGCCCCCCGGGAGGGCGAACAGGAGCCCGTGCCGATCGCCGCGTCGCAGGTCTTCTCCTACCTGAAGTCGAAGACGCCGCTGGCGACCTGCGAACTGGGCACCGACGGGGCGATCGTGGTGGACGACAAGGGCCACCCGAAGTGCGTCGCCAACGTTTTCGTGTCGGACAACCAGGTCGAGGCCGTCGAACTGGCCCTGCAACTGGAGGCGGTGCGGCAGGCGATGGTGCCCTTCCTGGACCTGTTCGAGGCGTCCACGACCGACCCCATCGCGCGCAAGGACGTGGCCGTCGCGTGGGTCTTCACCACGTGGCCGGCGCAGGTGATGCTGGACGCGGACAACGGCGTCATCCCGCTGCCCAACAACCTGGTCCGCACCTCGCCGAACGGGCCCATCGCGATCCCGACGACGAAGACGCTGGCCAACGGCACGACGATCGACGTCTTCCCGCCCGCGCAGAAGGCGTTCATCGAGAACTACATGAACCGGCTGGACGGCTTCCCGCAGCAGCAGCCGGTCTCCCTGCCGTTCGACACGGCCGCCGTGGACCTGGCCTCGCTGGCCGGCAGCGCGGTGCGCATGTTCGACGTCACGGCGCTGCTGGCCGAGATGGCCCAGCCCGCGGCCGACATCACGCAGGTGCCGGTGAACGAGGTCACGGGCCTGGTCTACGGGTCCGATCTGCTGGAATACTCGACGATCGCCGGGCTGCCGGTCGCGCAGGCGTCGGTGCACGGGCCGTCCCCGTGGACGCCCGGCCACACCTACCTGGGGGTGGCGACGTCGATGCTGAAGGGGGCGGCCGGCGGCGCGGTGCTGCCGCCGTTCGTGTTCGGGTTCGTGAAGGTCACCCAGAAACTGCTGACCGACGAGGGCGATTCGCTGATCCCGGCCTCGAAGGCCGACGCGACCCAGCTGGAGGCGCTGCGGTCCGGCATGGCGCCGCTGCTGTCGTGGCTGGAGGCCCTGCCGGACGGCAAGGCCATCCCGCGGGCCGACGTCTCGCTGGCCTGGACGTTCACCGTGTCGGCGGCCAACGAGGCGATGTTCGACCCGACGACCGGCACGATCCCGTTCCCGAACGAACTGCTGATCGACCCGCAGACCGGGAAGGTCGCGCTGCCGATCGCGGCGTCGGATCCGGCCTCCGTGAAGGCCTTGAAGGCCGGCATGAACACGCTGGACGGCTTCTCGAACAACGGCCCGGCGACGCAGGGCTTCAGCCTGCCGCTGGACCCGGCGACCGTCACGCTGATCCCGACCCTGGCGGGCCTGTTCCCGGACGAGGAGACCGGCGTGCCGCCCTTCGGCATCGGCGTCGCGGACATCACCACGGTGGACCCCAGCGACCCGTCCACGCTGCCGAACATGGACGTCTGGGGACCGGACCGGATGACGGCGACCTACGCGGGCGGCCAGTTGATCCTGCAGAACGTCTCGGGCATCCCGCTGCCGCCGAACCACCGGTTCGCCGTGCTGCTGTTCAGCACCCTGGCGACCCAGGACAGCGCGCTGCCGATCCACGTGTCCCCCGTGTTCTGGATGGCCCGCAACGAGCTGCCGCTGGTGGTGGAGGGCAAGTCCCAGATGCCCTCGACGCTGTCGGATGCCGACGCCGCCCAGCTGGAGATGCTGCGCCAGGCCTACAAGCCGATCTTCGACGCCCTGCAGGGGACGGAAGAGGACCCCTCGCTGCTGGGCATCGACCGGGACAAGGTCCTGGGCTTCTTCACGTTCGTCACGGGCACGACCACCGCGGACCTGCAGGCGGTCGCGGGCCTGCTGGCCAAGCCGACCCAGGGCGCCGGTTCGCTGGTGGACGTCGCGACGGCCGGAACTCCCTGGGACGTGGCGCCGCACGACACGATCGCCGAGGTCTGCAAGGACTGCACCTTCAACACGCAGATGCTGCTGGCGACGCCGGACCTGACGGACCCGGCGCACCCGGTCCTGGGCCACTTCCAGGCCAACGAGGCGGGCCAGCCGGTGCTGACGGCACGGGCCCTGAAGTTCCTGTTCGCGCTGCCGACGGGCACGGGCCCGTTCGGGATCGCGATCTACCAGCACGGCATCGCCGCGTCCCGCAACGAGGCCGCCCTGCTGGCGAACGACCTGGCGAAGGCCGGCTTCGCGACGTTCGCGATCGACGCCCCGATGCACGGCGAGCACCCGATCCGCATCCCGGGCACCGACTCGGGGACCGGCTTCTTCAGCGCGGACGTCTTCGCGGTGCGCGACAACATGCGCCAGGCGGCGCTGGACCAGGCGCAGGCCATCCGGTTCGTCCGGGAGGTCCTTTCGACGCAGTTCCCGGACCTGGCGACGTCGCTGGACCCGACGAAGGTCGTGTTCGTGGGGACCTCGCTGGGCGCGATGACGGGGACGCTGACCGCCGGCCTGGTGCAGGACCTGCCGAAGGTCGCGATGATCGCCCCGGGGGCGCACCTGATCCGGGTGTTCACGGAGACCCAGCGGCAGTCCTTCAAGCAGCCGCTGCTGGACGCCCTGGCGGCGCTGGGCATCACCGAGGGCAGTGCCGCCTACATGCAGTTCCTGATGCTGGCGCAGTGGGCGATGGACCGCGCCGACCCGGTCAACTGGGCGGCGGTGGCGAAGGGCGCGAAGCCGGGCGACCGCTTCCGGATCGTCGAATCGCAGGGTGACGGCTTCATCCCGAACGGCACGACGGAGGCCCTGGGCAAGGCGCTGGGCATCCCGAAGGGCAGCGACGCCTTCAAGGCCTTCGCGGCCGGCACCGGGGCGACCGACACGATCTGCCATTCCTTCTTCATGTACGGCTGCGATCCGGACGACTACCCGTCGCTGGACCAGGCCAAGGTTGCCGCGGCACAGGCCGAGGCGAGGGCGTTCGTCATCGACTTCCTGAAGGATTGAGGGGGAGGACGCCATGAGGAATCGAGCCACGTTCCCGATCGCCGCCCTCGCGGTCCTCGCCGTGCTGGCCATGGCCCTGGACGCGCGCGCCTCGGGCTTCTACGTCGGCGAGCAGGACTCGGCCGCTTCGGCCCGAGGCCTGGCGGTCACGGCGAAGCTGATGGAGCCCTCGACGCTGTTCTTCAACCCGGCGGGCATCGCCTTCCTGGACGGCGTCAACGCCTCGCTGGGGTTCACCGCCATCGTGCCCACGTTCAAGTACAGCGACCCGGCCGGGCTGCGGCAGTCCGCGGACTCGAAGAGCGGGGTCATCTGGGACCCGCACCTCTATCTCACGTACACCTTCGGCAAGAAGGCGGCCATCGGCCTGGGCTTCAACGCCCCGTTCGGCCTGGTGCTGGAGTGGCCGGAGGGGTGGGCCGGCCAGGAGCAGATCCAGAAGATCGACCTGAAGGTGCCGACCCTGTACCTGGGGGCTGCGGCGCGCCCCATCCCGCAACTGGCGATCGGCGTCACCCTGCGCGTGATGCCGGCGACGGTCATGCTGCAGCGCGGGTTCCTGCTGATGGACGGGAGCGGCAACCCGGCCGAGGGCAGCATCAAGCTGTCGGCCAGCGCGGTCGGCTTCGGCGCCAGCCTCGGCATCATGGCGCGGCCGCTGGACTGGCTGCACATCGGCTTCAGCTACCTCAGCCAGGTGAACTTCGAGTTCAACAACGGCGAAGGCAAGTTCACGCTGCCCGAGGGGTTCGACAACACCCTGTTCCACGACCAGAAGGGCACCACGAAGATCACGACGCCGGACACGCTGGCCTTCGGCATCGGGTTCGACGTCCACCCCGACGTGACGCTGGAACTGGACTACAACTACACGCTGTGGGAGACGTACGACCAGTTGAAGATCGAGTTCGACAACGACCCGTCGGGCCAGTTGTCGGAAGCGCAGGTCAAGAACTGGAAGAACACCCACTGCGTCCGGCTGGGCCTCGAGTACAAGTGGCAGAACACCGTGAAGGCGCGGCTGGGCCTGGTGTGGGACCAGTCGCCGGCGCCCGACAAGACGCTGGGTCCGGAACTGCCCGACGCCGACCGCCTGGTCTGGACCGTGGGCCTGGGCTACGAGTATCACCCCCTGGGCATCAAGCTGGACGCCTACTACCTGATGACCAGCTTCCTGTCCCGGACGGTCAAGGCCGACGTGAATCCGAACTTCCCGGCGAAGTACCAGGGCCGCGCGCACCTGATCGGCGTCACGGTGGGCTACGGCACCCCGCCGAAGAAGGAGGTCCCGCCGCCGCCGAAGACCGACGAGCCCGCGCCGCCCGCCCCGCCTCCCGCGGACCCGGCCCCGGCGCCCGCCCCGGAACCGGCCGCGACTCCATCGACCTGAGCCTTGCCTTGTAGGGCGGGGCCCCCGTGCCCCGCTTCGGGGTCCTTTCCCGGCGTCCGCACCGTTTGCCAGCCCCGCGACCGTGCGCTAGAATCCGCCCGCGCCTGTCTCCGGTGGAGGTATCCCATGTCGCGTTCCCTGCCGCTGATCACCGTGTCGGTGCTGCTGGCGATGCTGGCCTGCAAGAAGGAGCCCGCCGCCCCGGCGACTGCCACCCCCGCTCCCGCCGCGGTCCCTGCGGCCGAGGGTGGGCGCCTTACGGGCCCCGTGGTCAAGGTCAACGGTGCCCCGATCGACTCGGCGCTGTTCTATGGCGAACTGGACAAGATCACGCAGGGGGGTGCCCGGGCCATTCCCGAGGACCGCCTGAAGAAGATCCAGGAGAACATCCTGAACCGGCTGGTCGAGGAGGAACTGCTGGCCCAGGAGGTCAAGAAGCAGGGCGTCGAGGTGACCGACACCGACCTGGACGCCGAGTTCGCCAAGTACAAGGCGCGCTTCAAGAGCGAGGAGCAGTTCCAGAACTACCTGACGCACGGCAAGACGACGATCGTCGAGATCCGGAACCGGTTGAAGTCGTCGCTGGCGCTGACGAAGCTGCTGGAGAAACTGGGGCGGCTGGACGTGGCGGACGACGAGGTCCGCAAGTCCTACGAGTCCGGCATCAAGCTGTACACCGAGGCCGAGCAGGTCCACGCCCAGCACATCCTGGTCAAGGTGGCCGAGAACGCCCCCGAGGACAAGGCCGAGGCCGCGAGGAAGAAGGCGGCCGAGGCGCTGAAGAAGGTCAAGGCCGGCGCGGACTTCGGGGCCGTCGCGAAGGAGGCGACCGACGACGCGATGACCCGGGAGAAGGGCGGCGACCTGGGCTTCTTCCGCAAGGGCGTGATGGTCCCGAAGTTCGAGGAGGCCGCGTTCGCGCTGAAGCCCGGCGAGGTATCGAAGGATCCCGTGCGGACGCCCTTCGGCTGGCACGTGATCAAGGTGATCGAGAAGAAGGAAGAGCGGGTGAAGCCGTTCGACGAGGTGAAGGAGCAGATCAAGGACAGCCTGCGCAACCGCAACACGTTCAAGGCGCGGCGCGAACTGGTCGAGAAGCTGAAGGCCGAGGCGACCATCGAGCGGTTCCTGAAGGAGTGACGCGGGCGTTCCCGCATCCTCGGCCGACGGCCGAACCGAAGACAACGCCATCCGGGAGGCGATCATGGCAGCGCGTAGCGGGTTGGAGCACAGCGAACCGTCCATCTTCGAGCGGGGCGCACCGGGTCGGACCGGCGTGCAGGTGCCGTGCGGCGAGGCCGGCCAGCCGCGGATCCCGGCGGCGATGCTGCGGAAGGAACCGCCGCTGCTGCCCGAGGTCGCGGAACTGGAGGTGGTCCGGCACTTCACCCGGCTGTCCCGGATGAACTACGGCGTGGACATCGGGCTGTACCCGCTGGGCTCGTGCACGATGAAGTACAACCCGAAGGTGTGCGAGGACGCGGCGGCGCTGCCGGGCTTCACCGGCCTGCACCCGATGCTGCCCGACGGCATGGTGCAGGGCGCCCTGGAAGTCATGTGGGATCTCGAGCGCGCGCTGGCGGAACTGTCCGGCTTCACGGCGGTGACGCTGCTGCCCGCGGCGGGCGCGCACGGCGAACTGACGGGCATGAAGGTGATCCGCGCGGCCCAGGAGGCCCGCGGCGACGCCCGCAAGAAGGTGCTGATCCCCGACACGGCGCACGGCACGAACCCGGCGTCGTCGGCGCTGAACGGGTACCAGGTGGTGCCGGTCAAGAGCAGCGAGAAGGGCGTGCTGGACCCGGCGGACGTGGCCGCGGTGATGACCGACGAGGTCGCGGCCATCATGATCACGAACCCGAACACGCTGGGCCTGTTCGAGTCGAACCTCTTCGAGGTGGCGAGGATCGTCCACGAGAAGGGCGGCTTCGTCTACGGCGACGGCGCGAACTTCAACGCCATCATGGGCAAGTACCGGCCGGCGTGCCTGGGCCTGGACGTGATCCAGTTCAACCTGCACAAGACGTTCTCGACGCCCCATGGCGGCGGCGGGCCCGGCAGCGGGCCGGTCGGCGTGGTCGAGGGCCTGGTGCCGTTCCTGCCGGTGCCGCGGGTCGAGAGGAAGGCCGACGGCACGTTCGCGTTGCGCGACGACTATCCGCAGACCATCGGGCGCGTGCGGACGTTCCAGGGCCAGTTCCTGGTGATGGTCCGGGCGCTGGCGTACCTGCGGGCGCTGGGCGCCGAGGGGTGCAAGCGGGCGGCCGAGCGGGCGGTGCTGAACGCCAACTACGTGCGCGTGCGCCTGCAGGACCGGCTGCACCTGCCCTACCCGGGCTGCTGCATGCACGAGGTCGTCTTCAGCGAGAAGAACCACAAGAAGCACGGCATCGAGACGATGGACATCGCCAAGCGGCTGATGGACCGAGGCTACCACCCGCCGACCGTGTACTTCCCGCTGGTCGTGCACGGCGCCATCATGATCGAGCCCACCGAGACCGAGGACAAGGCGACGCTGGACGAGTTCATCGGCGTGATGGAAGGGATCCTGGACGAGGTCGCGACGAACCCCGACGCGCTGCACCACGCGCCGTCGGTCACGTCGATCTCGCGCCCGGACGAGGTCCTGGCCGCCCGCACCCCGGTCCTGACCTGGAAGCCCGCGTCGTAGGCCCTCCCGGAGGCCGCCCGTGACCGCCGCCTCCCGCTTCCTCCGCGCCCGCCTGCCCGAGCTGCTGTTCCTGGCCTTCGCGACGGTCGTGCTGTCCTGGCACCTGGGGGAGGGGTCCCTGCCGGGCAGCGACGACGCCATCTACGCGCAGGCGGCGCGCGAGGCGCTGCAGGACGGGCGGTGGCTGGACGTGACCTGGCAGGGGCGGCCGCTGTTCGAGAAGGGGCCGGTGCTGTTCTGGATGCTGCAGGCGTCGCAGGCGGTGCTGGGGCCGACCGACCTGGCGGTGCGGGTGCCCGGGGTGGTCGCGGGCGTGGCGGTGCTGGCGCTGCTGATGGCGCTGGCGCGGGCGCTTGGGGCGTCGCGCGGGGCGGCGATCACCGGGGCGGGGCTGGCGCTGGCGACGAACCTGCTGGTCTTCAACGCGCGGCGGCCGATGACCGACGTGCCGGGGCTGGCGCTGGGGCTGGCGGGGTTCCTGTGCGTGCTGGCCTCCCTGCGCGACCGGCCGACGGGGGCGTTGCCGGCGAATCGCCCGGGCGCGGGGAGGGGCTGCGCGATCGCCGGCGGCGTGCTGCTGGGACTGTCGGCGCTGGTCAAGGTCGTGGCCCCGGTGCCGTTCGTGCTGGCGCTTCTGGTGCTGCAGGCGGACCGGGCGTTCCAGCGGCCGGGTCGGCTGGCGCTGGCGCTGGGCGTGGCGGCGGCGGTCGCCCTGCCGTGGCACGTCGCGATGGTGGCGATGCACGGTACGGCCTTCCTGGACACGTTCGTCGGGTACCACCTGCTGCGGCGGGCCTCGGCCGCCGTGGTCGGCGACGGGCCCGGGATCTACGCCGCCTGGTTCGCCGAGCGCGAGGGCGGGACATCGATCCTGCTGCTGGCGGCCTTGCTGGCGGCGATCGTGCCGGCCGTCCGCGGGAATCGTGCCGCCCGCGCGGCCTGGGCGCTGCTGGCGTGCGCCGGGCTGCCGCTGCTGGCGTCGCGCACCGCGCTGCCGCACTACCTGGTACCTCTGCTGGCAGGGCTGGGGCTGGCGGGGGCGGCGGCGGGGGACGTGGCGGCGTCGCGGATGCCGTCGCGCTGGCGGCCGGTGGCGGGCGGGGCGCTGGGCCTGGCGCTGCTGGCCCTGCTGCTGGGGGGCAGCGCCCGGGACCTGGAGTCCCCGGACTACGGGCCGGGGACGAAGGCCGCGTGCGAGGAACTGCGGGCTGCCGGCGAGGCGAACCGGCTGGCCGCGACCGTGGACCTGCACGACCCGGCGGTCGCCTGGTACTGCGACCGACCCGTGGAGTTCCTGGGCCTGGACCCGGGCTTCCTGGCGGCGACTGCGGGGATCCCGATGCTGCAGGGCGTGGTGGCCCCGCTGGACGCCGCCCGGCTGCGGGATCTGGCCTCCCGGAACGTCCTGGTGATGACCGTGCCCGTGCGCCTGGACGCCCTGGACGAGGCTGCCGCGCGGGCCGGCGTGGTGCTGTCGAGCCGCCGGGACTACCCCGGCCGCGTCCTCGTCGCCGTGGGATCGCCGGCGGCGCGGACCGGAATGTAGGACGGGGCCCCCGTGCCCCGCCCGGGACGCCCGGCGCGCCGGGACACGTCGCGGGAACCGGCAGGCGGGGGACGGCGAATGGATCTCCCTACTGGCCCGACAAGATGTTCATGATTACAAGCGGTTGACTCACCAATAATGGTGACTGTCCCTGAATTCCGGTGGCGCGGACCGGAATGTAGGGCGGGGCCCCCGTGCCCCGCCCGGGACGTCCGGCGCGCCGGGACACGTCGCGGGAACCGGCAGGCGGGGGACGGGGCCCCCGCCCTACAGGGCCATCGCGAGGCGGGCCGCCATGGCGACGGCCAGGGCGATGCCGGTGTTCAGGATCACTCCGACCACCGTCCATCGCCACCCCACCTCGTGGACCTGCGCGGCCAGCGTCGAGACGCAAGGGATGTAGAAGGTCACGAACAGCGTGAAGGTCAGCAACTGCGCCGGGGTCAGCACCGAGGCGACGTCGGTCGTGCCCAGCGCCTGGAACATCATCACCAGCGTCAGCTCCTTCCGCAGGATGCCGAAGAACAGCGTGACGCCCAGCGCGCCGGGCAGGCCCAGCAGGTCCTCGGTCACCGGTCGCAGCGCCCCGTTGATGGCGTCGGCCACGCCCAGGTGCTCCAGCAGGCCCAGCACCAGCGACGCCGCGATCAGCACGGGCCAGGCCGACACCAGGAACTCGCTGACCCGGAACCAGACCTTCTTCGCCACTGCGCGGATCGGCGGGACCCGGTAGGGCGGGATGTCCATCAGCAGGCCGGGCGCGCTGCCCGGCACGATGGCCGACAGCACCCGGGACGCGGCGGCCGTCACCAGGATGTTCAGCAGGTACACGCCCAGCGCCGCCAGGGGTCCCATCGTCGCGGCGACCAGGGCCAGGATCACGACGGTGCGCGCCGAGCAGGCGGTCAGCGGCACCAGCAGCGCCGTGATCACGCGGTCGCGCGGGCTCTCCAGGATCCGCGTTCCCAGGATGCCCGGCACGTTGCAGCCGTAGCCCAGGATCAGCGGGATGACGCTCTTGCCGTGCAGGCCGACCCGGTGCAGCAGGCCGTCCACCAGGAAGGCGGCGCGCGGCAGGTAGCCGACGTCCTCCATCAGCGACAGGATCAGCAGCAGCGGCAGCAGGTACGGCAGCACGATCCCCAGGCCCCCCGCGACGCCGTCCAGCAGGCCCTTCCCCAGGTGGGTCCAGACGTTCCGGCCAGGGTCGGGCAGCAGCGCCTGCGCCAGCGCATCGAACGGCGCCTGCACCCACCCCGCGACGAGGTTCCCGACGAGGAAGGCCACCAGGAACAGCCCAGCCAGGGCCGCGGCCGCGAAGACCAGTCCCCAGAACGGGTGCATCAGCACGTTGTCCAGGCGCTCGCGCTTCGACCGCCGCTGCCTGGACCGCACCGTCGCCACCGCCTCGAACAGGTCGACCGCGACGGCGTGCCGGTGGCTGCCGAACACGCTCTCCTCGGGCCAGTGGTGCATCTCGGCCAACTGCTGCCGCAGATCCGCCGCCCGCTGCAGGAAGGTCGTGTTTCCCGGGCCTTCCAGCCGCCGCTGGAGGAACGCGTCGTTGTCCAGCAGCCGCGCCGCCACGAAGCGTCGCGGCAGGTCCAGCCCCTGCAGCGCCCCTTCCGGGATCGCCGCCTGCAACTGCTCCAGCGCCTCCTCCACGTCCCGGTCATAGACCGGCGGGATGCCGGGCCGCTTCCGCGACGACGCGGCCAGCGCCTTCGCCGCCACCGCCACGACCCCTTCGCCGCGGGTCGCCACCGTCGGCACCACCGGGACGCCCAGCCGCGCCTGCAGCGCCGCCACGTCCACCTCGATGCCCTTGCGGCGGGCCTCGTCCATCATGTTCAGGGCGACCACCAGCGGCAGGCCGGTCTCCAGCAGTTCCAGCGTCATCTCGAGGCTGCGGGACAGCACCGACGCGTCCACCACCGCGATCACGGCGTCCGGCCGTCCCTCCTCCAGGAAGCGCCGGGTCACCTCCTCGGCGCCGTCGCGGGGCGTCAGCGAGTAGGTCCCCGGGAGGTCCACGATGCGGGCGTGCAGCCCCCCGATGGCGACGCGGCTCTCGGTGTAGGCGACCGACGTGCCGGGGAAGTTGCCGGTGTTGGCCTTGAATCCGGCCAGCGCGTTGAAGAGGGTGCTCTTGCCGCAGTTCGGCTGGCCCACCAGGACGATCAACGGCTCGGAAGCCGGGTCCGGGAGGGACCGGGAGGGCAGGGAAGGACGGGTTCTACGCCGCGGCATCGACGGGTTCCACGACGACGGCGCGGGCCATGCCCCGTCCCATCGCCACCCGGACGCCCGAGGAGGGGACCTCGATCAGCAGCGGGCCCCGGAAGGGCGCCGCCCGAAGGACCACGACCTCCTCGCCGATGTGGATGCCCAGCCCGGCGATGCACTCGGGATCGCCGCACCGCGGACGGGTCCGCCCGACCACCTTCACCCGCTTCCCGACCGTCGCTTCCGCCAGGGTCATCGTCGTCCTCGCCAAGGGAGCCTCACACCTCCCGAGCAGATGATAGGCATTTTCAATAAGACGTCAAACCGGAGTTTCCGGGGGTTCGATGCACGCCGGGGGCTTCGCCGGGAAGGGGCCGGAAGGCCGGGTCAGCCGTCCTCGTCGAGGCGCTCGATCCGCGCGCCCAGCAGGCGCAGTTTCTCGTCCACGCGCTCGTAGCCGCGGTCGATCTGCCGGATGTTGCCGATCACGGATCGCCCGGTGGCCGCCAGGCTGGCGATCAGCAGCGCCATGCCGGCGCGCACGTCCGGGCTCTCCAGCGTCGTGCCGTACAGTCGCGACGGGCCGGCGACCACCACCCGGTGCGGGTCGCACAGGATGATCGACGCGCCCATGCCGATCAGGCCGTCCACGAAGAACATGCGGCCTTCGAACATCTTCTCGAAGAACAGGGTGGTGCCGGCGGACTGCGTCGCCACGACGATCGCGATCGACATCAGGTCCGTCGGGAACTGCGGCCACGGCGCGTCGTCGATCTGCGGGATCGCGCCCAGCAGGTCGGGCCGGACCCGCAACTGCTGCCGCCCGGGAACGAAGACCTTGCCGCCGGGGCAGCCGCCCGGTGTCGCAGCCTCGCCCGCCTCCGAGAACTGCATCTGGACGCCCAGCGTCTCGAACACCCCGCGGATCTTGCGCAGTTCGCGCGGGTTCGCGCCGTGGATCGTGACGCCGTCGCCCATCACCGCGGCCAGGCCGATGTACGAGCCGACCTCCAGGTAGTCCGGTCCGACCACGTGCGTCGCCCCGTGCAGCCGGTCCACGCCCTCGATGGTCAGCGTGTTGGTGCCGATGCCGCCGATGCGCGCTCCCATGGCCGACAGCATGCGGCACAGGCCCCGCACGTGCGGCTCGCAGGCCGCGTTCTCGATGACCGTCGTGCCCTTCGCCAGCGCCGCCGCCATGATGGCGTTCTCGGTCGCGGTGACGGAGGCCTCCTCCAGGAACATCTCGCCGCCGACCAGCGCGTCCGCCCGCAGCCGGTAGGAATCGCCGACATCCAGCGTGGCGCCCAGCGCCATCAGCGCGTCGAAGTGCGTGTCCAGCTTGCGCCGGCCGATGACGTCGCCGCCGGGCGGGGGCAGCACGACCTCGTGCCGGCGGGCCATCAGCGACCCCGCGAACAGCACCGACGCGCGCACGCGGCGGCCCAGCGCCGGGTCCAGCGCGCTCTTGCGCACCTCGACGGCCTTCACGCGCAGCCGGTTCGACCCCGTCCACTCCGCCTCGGCGCCCAGGTCCTGGAGGATCTGGACCATCACCTCGACGTCCCGGATCCGGGGCAGGTTCTCGAGGACGACCTCCTCGTCGGTCAGCAGGCACGCCGCCAGCGCCGGCAGGGCCTCGTTCTTGTTGCCGGACGGGACGACCTCGCCCGCCACCCGGTACCCGCCGTCGATCACGAACCGGCCCATGTGTCCTCCCGCAAGAACGTCCCCGCCGTCGCCCGGAACACCGTCGCGCCGCGCACCGCGTCCCGGGACGCCACCGCGCTGGTCACGAACGCCTGCCCCGGGTAGGACCGCAGGACCGCGATCACCCTCTCCTGGCGCTCGGGGTCCAGGTCCGCCAGCGCGTCGTCCAGCACCAGCACCGGCGCCTCGCCCGCCGTCCCCTCGTACTCCAGCGCCTCGGCGGCCTTCCACGCCAGCATCAGGACCTTCTTCTGCCCGCGGCTGGCACTCCCGCGAGCCCTCCTTCCCTGGAGGACGACGTCGAGGTCGTCGGCGTGGGGACCGGCGGTAGTATAGCCCAGCGCAAGGTCCGCGGGCCGGCGTTCGTGCAGCGCCCGCAGCAGCGCCTCGGGCGAGGGATCCCGCCCGGCCGCCCAGCGCGCCTCGTACCGCAGCACCACGCCCAGGTCGTTCCCCGACATGTCGGACAGCGTTCCCGGCAGGCGGGCCGCCAGCCGTGCCAGCGCCTCGATCCGCGCGATCGCCACCTCCGCCCCGCAGGTGGCCAGCGCCTCGTCCGCCGCCTCCAGCAGCCGCGGGTCCACCGCGCCGGGTTCCTCCTTCAGCAGCCGGTTGCGCTCCTTCAGGTGCCGGGCGTACCGCTGCAGCAGCGCCCCTGCCGCCGGCCGCAGCAGCACCAGCAGCCGGTCCAGCAGCAGCCGCCGCCCGTCCGGTCCCCCTTCCAGCACCGCCGGGTCGTCCGGCGACAGGCACGCCACCGCCAGCACCGCCAGGCACTCGCGGGGCGACCGCACCCCCTTGCCGTCCACCGATGCGCGCCGGCTTCCCGCGCCGACCGTCACCTCGATCTCGTGCGCCGCCGGCCCGCCCTCGACGCGCCCCAGCAGGTACGCCGCCGCCTCGCCGGTGGTGGGCAGGTCCGCGCTGCGGGAGGTGCGGAAGGACTTCAGCCAGGACAGGAACGACACCGCCTCGACCAGGTTCGTCTTGCCCTGGCCGTTCGCGCCCAGGACCAGGTTGACCCCGGGGCCGAACGCGATCGTGGCTTCGCGGATGTTGCGGAAGCAGCGCAGGTCCAGCCGGACGAGGCGCATCGGGGCCTACACGCGCACGGGCATGATCAACTGCAGCAGGCCGTCGTCGTTGACGCTGGACAGCAGCGTGGCCGACGACTGGTCCTTGACCGACACGACGACGGCGGGGCCGGGCAGCGCCTTCAGCGCGTCCAGCAGGTACTTGTTGTTGTAGGAGATCTCCAGCGGCTCGCCCTCGTAGCCCACGTCGATCTCGGAATGCCCCTGGCCGCGCTCGGGGTCCTCGGCCAGCACCTGCAGGCGGCCGGGCTCCAGCTTGAAGCGCACCAGCGGGGTCTTGTCGGAGGAGATCATGACGCCGGCGCGGTTCACGGCGCCCTGCAGTTCGTTGCGGTCCACCTCCAGGCGCCAGTGGGCCTCGGACGGGATGACCCGGTGGTAGTCCGGGTACTCCAGTTCGATCTGCCGGACCATCAGGAAGCCCGTCGCGACGCGGAAGACGACGGCGTTGCGCTGGAAGCCGACGGTGACGACGTCGGTGACGTCCTCCAGGAAGCGCTTGAGTTCCGTCACGCCCTTGCGGTGCAGGATGGCGGAGACCGGTTCCGCCAGGCCGGCGGCCTCGATCGTGCGGACCATCCGCGACAGCCGGTGGCCGTCGGTCGCCACGGCCTCGATGCGGGCGGCCTCGCCTTCCGGCGTCGCCTTCAGGTAGATGCCGTTCAGGTTGGGGCGGCCCTCGTCCATCGACTGGGCGAACGACACGCGGTCCACCATCTCGACCAGCAGGTCGCGCGGCAGCTTGATCTCCAGGGAGGTCTGCGGCTCCTGCGCCTCGGGCATGTTCTCGGGAAGGATGCCGGGGATCTTGTACTCGGTGCGGCCGGCCGACAGGTCCGACCAGTGGTTCGGGGTGGCGCGCAGGCGGACCGGCGCCTCGGGCAGCATGCGGGCCGCGTCCACCAGGCTGCGGCCGGACAGGGCCATGCGGCCGGCCTGGGCGACCTGGGCCGGGAAGGTGGTCACCAGCGTGACCTCGTAGGACTGGGCGGTCAGGCGCACCGCGTCCGGGCCCGTCGCCTCCAGCAGCAGGTTCGCCATCACGCTGCTGAGGTTCTTCTGTTCCGGGATCCCTTGCGCCTTCAGCAGCGCCGAGGCAAAGTCCTTCTTGGCAGCGACGAATTCCATGGCCCCCCTCCCTTCGAATCGCGCGCCCTATCGTATCCGTCGCGCCCGATCCGCGTCAACGGCATCTACCGTTTGCGTCCTGAATCATTGCTGCTACGATACCTCCGCCATGGGCGAACGACAGCGATACAAGATCGTCGAGAAGCTGGATGCGGGGGGCATGGCCGAGATCTACCGGGCCAAGGCCATCACCATCGACGGCTTCGAGAAGGCGGTCGCGATCAAGAGGATCCTGCCCTCGCTGTGCAGCCAGCCGAAGTTCGTCAACATGTTCCTGGACGAGGCGCGGCTGTCGATGCACCTGAACAACGCGAACATCGTGCAGGTGTTCGACGTCGGGCGCGCGCAGGGCACGTACTTCATCGTCATGGAACTGGTGGACGGCTACAACCTCCGCCGGATCTTCCAGCGCCTGTCCGAGGTCGGCCAGCGCTTCCCGGTCCCGATCGCGCTGTTCGTCGTCGCCGAGATGCTGAAGGGCCTTGCCCACGCGCACGACCGCCGGGACGCCAACGGCAACCCGCTGGGCATCGTGCACCGGGACGTGTCGCCGCCGAACGTGCTGATCTCCAAGGGCGGCGAGGTCAAGGTCACGGACTTCGGCCTGGCCAAGGCGATCACCCAGGCGGAACTGACGGACCCGGGCATCGTCAAGGGGAAGTTCAGCTACCTGTCGCCCGAGGCCATCGACGGCCGGGCGGTGGACCACCGTGCCGACATCTTCAGCGCGGGCGTCGTGCTGTGGGAACTGCTGGCCAACCGCCGGCTGTTCCTGGGCAAGACCGAGATGGAGACCGTGGACCTGGTCCAGAAGGCCGAGGTCCCGTCGTTGACGCTGCTGAACCCCGACGTGCCCGAGGAACTGGACCGCATGGTGGGCCGCTCGCTGGCGCGCGACCCGCGCAAGCGCTACCACAGCGCCCGCGAGATGGTGGACGCGCTGACCGGCTACCTGTTCCGGGAAGGGCTGAAGGTCACGTCCTACGACCTGGCCGAGTTCCTGCGCGAGATCTACGAGGCCCAGGCGGTCGAGGCCGAGGGTGCCAGCCAGGAGCGCCTGGCGCTGCTGATCTCGGACGAGATCCTCAGCCTGTCGATGATGCGGTACGCGGGACAGACGCTGCCGGTCGAGGGCAGCAACCCGATCCAGATCGAGACCCTGGGGCGCGTGTCGGGCGGGCGGCTGTCCTCGGACGACCTGAAGGGCGTCGCGACCGGCCTGGAGGGGCCGTCCGCGACCCGCACGCAGGGCACGGCCCTGGTCGAGATGCTGGAAGGCCGCGAGACGATCCCGATGGTCGTGCTGGGCACCCAGAGGAAACGCGTCTCATCCTGGTGGATGTGGGGCGTGGGAGGGCTGATCGCCCTGGTGGGCCTGGGGGTCCTCGGCTGGGTCCTGTGGGACCAGGTGCTGAGGACATGGTGACGCGAATGGACGGGCGGTTCGGGTTCCGGATGGCCGGGTTCCTGGCGGCGGCCGTGCTGGCGTTCGCGGGCGCGGCGGGCTGCGATTCCGATTCCGGCGACGACCCGGATGCCGGCAGGGAGGACGCCTCAATCTCCGGGGACGACGGCGTCGGCCCCGAGGTCGTGAACCCCGAGGGCAAGTTGCACGGCCAGCCCTGCACGCTGGACTCCGAGTGCCGGTTCGCCCGGTGCATCTCGGCGCCCTCGGTGACCGGCGGCGCCTTCAAGATCTGCTCGAAGGACTGCGGCTCGGGCACGGGCGGCGAGTGCAACCGCGAGGGCGCGGACTACACCTGCATGCGCTTCTCGGCCTACTCCGGCGATGACCTCTCGGCATTCTGCGCGGTGTCGTGCGCTTCGGCGGGGGACTGCCCGACCGGGTACACCGCGTGCAGCGTGCCGCCCAGCGGCACCGCGCTGAAGGTCTGCAACGCGCTGTAGCAGGCGTCCGTCTCCTCGTCCCCCGTCCCGCCCGTCGCCGGTTGCCGCTTTTTCCCGGGAGAGCCTTACAATCCGCCCCGGGGGCATCCCGGGGGCGCTCGATGTGGACGGTCCTGCTGCTGGTGGCCTCGAACCTGTTCATGACCGTGGCGTGGTACGGGCACCTGAAGTTCAAGGATTCCCCGCTGTGGATCGTGATCCTGGCGTCGTGGGGCATCGCGCTGTTCGAGTACTGCCTGCAGGTCCCCGCCAACCGGATCGGGTACGGCCAGTTCAACGCGACGCAACTGAAGGTGATCCAGGAGGTCGTCAGCCTGTCGGTCTTCGCCGGCTTCGCCTGGCTGTACCTGGGCGAGCGCCTGCGCTGGAACACCCTGGTCTCGTTCGCGCTGATCGCCCTGGCCGTCTGGTTCGCCTTCGCCTTCCCCGAGAAGGGCGCCTGACCCCAATTCGGGGACAGTCACCATAATTCGGGGACAGTCACCATTATTGCCGTCTCAACATGTGGATATTACAGGTTTCACAAGGTGGCCCGGCCGGCGCCCTCGTTTTCTCCGGTGCAGCACCATTCCGGTGGCTTTCTCGATCTCCGCCAAGGTTTCCGGATCGGCCGCGGGCCACCCGGTTCTCGTGGCCTTTCGCAGCACTCGGATATCTTCGCCGTCCGAATCCGCTTCGAGGAACTGCCTCCACTCCTCGCTTGTGTCGTCGACCGGGCAGCCGTCGTCCATCAGCGGGTGTGGCAGTTTCTGGAGTCGTGTGCGTGCGCTGGACCACTCGTAGTCTTCGGCGGAACGGACCAGTCCAGCTCGGACCGGGTTGAGTTCGACATACCGGATCGCGGTTCGTAGATGGGAGTCGTCCAGCAGGCAGGAATGGAACCGTGCCTGCCACAGATGACCGCATCGGCCCAATCGTGCGTGGGTCTGGCGCGCATACTCGGCGTGCGTGCGACCGAAAGCCCAGGCCAGGGACTCGGAACCTTCGGGGACTGCGATCACATGCGAATGGTTGGTCATCAGGCACCAGGCCCAGATTCGGACACCGGACCGGTCCGCCGACTCGCGAAGCAAGCGGAGGTAGAGGATGCGGTCCTCGGGCGTCGCGAAGACCGGTTGCCGATAGTTGCCGCGCTGGGTCACGTGGTGCGGCATTCCCGGGACGACGATCCGAGCCGAGCGACCCATGGCCACCTCCCTCGATGCCGGATCTATCGGGGTAGAGCGGGGATCGTTTCGTCGGGATGAGTGCTTGTGTAAAGAACACCGAAGGTTAGGACGTGAATAATGGTGACTGTCCCCCAATTCCGTGCTACATCCCGGCGCAACGCGAGGTGTCGACGTGAGATGCATCCCGGCCGGCTTCCTGGTGGTGATGGTGCTTGCGGCCTGCTCGTCGGGTGGCGGGGCCGACGATCCGGGAACGGCGGGCGACCTGCCGGGGGAAGTCGCGGTGGACGCGACGGGCGACCCCGCGGGCGACGCGGAGGCGGTCGGGCCGGACGCCGTGGAGCCGGCCGGCTGGTGCGCGCCGGACGGGACGGTCGAGGTGGCGATGGGGGCCCTGATCCCTCGCCCGGTGCGGGTGCTGGGTTGGGGAGGGGGGGAGATCTCGCCGATCCTGCCGGCCACAGCGTCGCTGGGCGGCGGGGACGCGTCGGACGAGGCGGCATTCCTGGCGATGGCCGCAACCGGCGGGCTGGGCCGGGTGGAGGACGGCACGGACGCCGGGCTGGCGGTGGCCGTGCATGCAACGGACGAATGGGCGGCGATCGCGGCGGCGTGCGCTCCGGGCCTGCCCGCGTCCGACGAGGCCTACCTGCTGCGCTGGTCCACCGGCACCGGGGGGCGCCACTTCCTGGACGTGTTCGCGCCGGCCGCCGCCGGTCGCCGGCAGGCCTTCCGGACCGCGTGCCAGTTCCTGGCCATCGCGACCCCGCCCACCCGCGAACTGCTGGTGGCCGACGCTCCCTCGACACCGATGCGCGGCGTGATCGAGACGTACTACGGCCCGCCCTGGAAGGCCGAGGACCGGCTGGCGCTGATGCCGCTGCTGGCCGCGATGAAGTTCAACCTGTTCGTGTACGCGTCCAAGATCGACCCCTGGCTGAACTGGATCGACACCTACTGGAAGGACGGCTGGCCCGCCGAGTACCTGGCGGACCTGCGGGCGATGACCGCGGGGGTCCATGCCGCCGGGCTGGCCGCCGGGCTGCAGGTGCGGCCGCTGGCGTCGGTGGTCTTCTCCAGCGAGGACGACCGCGCGCTCTTCGTGGAGGCCGTGCTGGAACTGCTGGACACCGGGTTCACGCTGTTCAGCCTCAGCTTCGACGACACCGACCAGGTGCTGCTGCCCGCCGACCAGGAGAAGTACGCATCGCACGACGAGGCAATGGTCGACTTCGCGGCCGACGTGCTGGCCCGGCTGCACGAGCGGCGCCCCGACGTGGCGATGGGATTCGTTCCGACCGACTACTGGTCGCGGGCCGAGGGGGCAGAGGAGTCGCTGACGCTGGCCGGGGAACGGCTGCCGCCGTACGTGACTGTCGGCTGGACGGGTCGCGAGATCCTGTCACCGACCGTCGTCCCCGCGGACGCGGACGAGGTCGGGGCCTGGCTGCAGCGGAAGCCCCTGCTGGGCGACAACTATCCGGTGATCGACAACGCCGGCGAGCGGCTGTTCCTGGGACCGGTCGAGGGCCGGTCGCCGGACCTGCCCGGCCACCTCGCGGGGCTGCTGTTCAACCCGATGCCGTTCCCGTTCGCGTCGCTGCCGGCGCTGGCGACCTGCGCGGACTACGCCTGGAACGCTCCCGGGTACGACCCCGACCGGTCGATGATTGCGGCCGGGGCGCTGCTGGCCGGGCCGAACGACGGTGCGACCGCGCTGCGGGTGCTGGCGGAAGTGAACCGATCGCCGTTCCTGGCGGGCAGCATGGCCCCCGGGCTGCAGGAGGCCATCGACGCCTTCTGGGCCGCCTTCGATGAGGGCATCGACGTGCAGGGGTCGTCCGCGATGCTGGAGTCGGGCTTCCTCTCCGTGTTCTCCGGGCTGCCCACGGGATGGGCGAAGGTGGCCCTGGTCTCGCTGCGGGAGGAACTGCTGCCCTGGGTGCAGGTGCTGGCGCGGGAAGGCGACGCCGGGAGCCTGGCCCTGGACCTGCTGGAAACCCTGGCATCGGGCGGGCAGGCGGATGCCGACCTCCTGGGCGACCTGCAGGCGCAGGTGCAGGTGATCCGGGACGCGAAGGTGCGCCCCGCCGGCTCGATCCCGCTGGACTTCCTGGATCGCGCCCTGGCCGAACTGCAGCCCGTCCCCCGCTGACGCAGACATCCTCGTTCCAGCTACGGTCCCGTTTCCCGGCGCCGCCCGATCAGGTGCCTATTGGAAGGGAAGGTCGATCGTCGGATACTCGTCCGGAGTTCACGTCCCCGGGGCTACCGGGCAGGAGGACACGATGCGAAGGGCGTTCGTTGCGACGGCATCCCTGGTGGCGGTCCTGACGCTGGCCCTGGCCGGCTGCGAGGGCGGGGAGTCCGTGAAGGATTCGGGGGCGGACGCGGCCGTAGAGGTCCTCTACGACATCGCCTTCGACCCGGCCGCGGAACTGCCGAAGGACCTGCCGGCCGAGGCGGCGACGGAGCTGCCCGCCGAGGTGGCCCAGGAACTGCCCGCGGACGTGCCGGAGGAAGTCCCGGCCGACGCGGGGACCGAACTGACACCGGACGACGTCGTTCAGGAGGCGACCGAGGAGGTCGCTCCCGACGCGGAGGACGTTCCGGTGGCGGACGACCTGGCGGCCGGGGACCCCGCCGCGGACATCGCCCCGGACGGGGTGGAGGACGAGGGGGCCGAGGCCGAGGGGACGACGGATCTCGCCGGGGACGAGGGCGCGCCGGACCTCGCCGCGGACGGAGAGGAACCGGTGCCCTGCCAGGACGACGACGACTGCGTGGCCGCCTGGGGCCAGGCGCCGGCCTGCCACGCCCACGTGTGCCAGTTGCCGGAAGGCTTCTGCGTCGACCAGGTCGCGGCGGACGACGACCCCTGCCAGGACGGCCTGGCCTGCACGATCGGCGATCGGTGCCTGGACGGCGCCTGCGTGGCCGGCACGGGCACCTGCGACGACGGCAACGCCTGCACGACCGACGGCTGCGCGGAACCCGCGGGCTGCACGCACGTGGCGGTGCCGGACCAGACCGGCTGCGGCACCGGTCGCTGGTGCATCGGCGGATTCTGCGAGGCCAGGCCCGTCTGCGGCGACCGTGGGATCGGCATCGGCGAGGAATGCGACGATGGCGACCAGGAGGACCTCGACGGCTGCGACCATCTCTGCCAGGTGGAGGACGGCTGGGAGTGCACGGGCGAGCCCAGCGTCTGCAAGGCGGTGTGCGGCGATGGGAAGGTCGTGAGCGGTCAGGAGGACTGCGACGACGGCCTGCGCGCGAACCTCGACGGCTGCGACGAGAACTGCAAGTTCGAGGCCGGCTGGATCTGCAGCGGGGTGCCGACGGTCTGCCAGGAGGACTGCGGCGACGGGAAGGTCGTCGGCATGGAGGGGTGCGACGACGACGACCTCGACCCCCTGGACGGCTGCAACGCCGACTGCCAGGTGGAGGAAGGCTGGGAGTGCACGGGCCAGCCCAGCGTGTGCACGATCGTCGGCGAGTGCGGCGACGGCCTGTGGGGCGTCGGGGAGGACTGCGACGACGGGCTCCGGGTGAACGGCGACGGCTGCGACGAGAACTGCAAGTTCGAGGCGGGCTTCACGTGCACCGGTTGGCCGACAACCTGCGAGGAGATCTGCGGCGACAGGTTGATTGTCGGCCGCGAGAACTGCGACGACGGCGACAAGGACCCGACGGACGGCTGCGACTCGTGGTGCATGCAGGAGGCCGGCTGGACGTGCGCGGGCCTGCCCAGCGTGTGCGTCACGACGTGCGGCGACGGGATCCCGGCGGGCGACGAGGGCTGCGACGACGGCCTGAAGGTTCCGGGCGACGGCTGCGACGAGAACTGCGGGAAGGAGTACGGCTGGGAGTGCGCCGGCGTGCCGTCGGTCTGCGTGACGGTCTGCTCGGACACGAAGATCGCCGGCACGGAGGATTGCGACGACGGCGACCTGCAGAACGGGGACGGCTGCGACGGGGACTGCAAGGTCGAGCCGGGCTGGACCTGCACGGGCCAGCCCAGCGCCTGCGCGACCACGTGCGGGGACGGGATCCCGGCCGGTGACGAGGGGTGCGACGACGGCCTGAAGGTGCCGGGCGACGGCTGCGACGCCGACTGCAAGGTCGAGCCCCACTGGCTGTGCGTGGACATCCCGTCCATCTGCGTCTGCCAGGACGGCTGGGCGGCGCCATTCTGCGCCGAGTGCCTGGAGACCCGGTGGGGGGGGGCCTGCGACGGCACCGTCACGTGCGACACCGCGAACGGCACCTGCGCCGCCGGCACCTGTTACGGCACGGCGGGCAACGGGCACTGCACCACCTGCAACCCCGGTTACCTGGACGACGACTGCACGACCAAGGTGCCGGCCGTCCTGTCCACGATGCCGGCGGACGGCGCCACTCCCCCGGCGAACACCGCCATCGTCGTCACCTTCACGGAGCCGATGGACGGGGCCTCGCTGACGACGCAGGTCGCGCACGGGCCTTGCACGGGGGCCATCCAGGTGTCGAAGGACGGCTTCGCGACGTGCGAGGGATTCGTGTCGGCCTTCGCGCTGCTGTCCAGCGGTGACACCGTCGCCACGCTGGTGCCGGTGCCCGGCCTGCTGGTGAACCGGACGTACCGGATCCGCGTGACCACCGCCGCGCTGGCGGCCGACGGGCGCCCGATGACGGCGGACCACGTCCAGGCGACCGGCTTCACGACCACCAACATCGCGTCCCAGGGGGGCAACCGGGACGGGTCGGTGGTGATCAGCCAGGTCTACGGCGGCGGCGGCAATTCCGGGTCGGTCTACAAGAGCGACTTCATCGAACTGCGCAACCTCGGGACCACGGCGATCGACCTGGCCGGCTGGTCCGTGCAGTACGCGTCCTCCACCGGTTCCACCTGGCAGGTGACGTCGCTGGCCGGCACGATCCCGCCGGGCGGCTACTTCCTGGTCAAGGAGGCGAACGGTTCCGGCGGCACCACCGACCTGCCGACCCCGGACGTGACCGGCACCATCCCGATGGCCGGCGTGTCGGGCAAGGTCGCGCTGGTGGCGTCCACGACGGCGCTGTCGGGCGCGTGCCCGGACGCCAGCCTGTGGAAGGACCTGGTCGGCTACGGCGTCGCCGGCTGCTACCGCGGGACCGGGCAGGCCGCCGGGGTGACCAACACGACCTCCGCGATCCGCAAGGAATCGGGATGCCTGGACCAGGGCGACAACGCGCTGGACTTCGAGAACGCCACTCCGCCGGTGCCCCGCAACACGGCCTCGCCGGGGATTTCGTGCACATGGGCCAACAACGAGTCCGGCGCCGCCGAGGAGATGGACCTGTGCGCGATCGTGGACCCGGCGACGCTGTCGGCGGTCCCGGGCGCCACGCTGGGCCTGGTGACCGGCGAGGTCTACGAGGAGGGCTGGACCGAGGCGGACGGCGTCAACCCGTCCCTGATGGCCCAGTTCGGCGTCGGGCCGGCGGACCGGAACCCGCAGTACGAGGCCGGCTGGACGTTCGTGGACGCGGTCTTCGTGCAGCAGGCCGGCGATTCCGACGACTACCTGGCGGAAGGCGTCGCCCCGCTGTTCCCCGGGACGTACCGGTACGGGTACCGGTTCAGCCGCGACGGCGGAGCCTCCTGGACGTGGTGCGACCTGGTCGCCGGCGATGTCGGGGCGGGCTCGGAGCCGGACGTCCAGTTCGACCTGGAGAACCTGGGCGTGCTGACGGTCGCGGAGTAGGAACGACCCTGCACCAGGGAAGGAGGCGGGGGACGGGGCCCCCGCCCTACAGATCGAAGTGCTCGCCAGCCTCGCAACCCATTCTAATCGTTGAAAATGTAGTTGTACCAGAAC
>CALJUR010000083.1 GCA_937975765.1 uncultured Myxococcales bacterium | reverse complement strand
CGGGCTCGTCGTCCTCCAGGTCGCCGGCGGACGGGGTGTTGGCGGCGGGCGCGGCCACTTCCGGTGCGGCAGCGGCTTCCGTCGCGGCCTGTGCCGGGGCCGCCGCCGGTGGAGGCTCCGCGGCGGGCTGTACTGCCCTCATCTCGGAGGCCTGCATCTTCAGGACCACGGGCGCCAGGAGGTTCCGGTACGCGACCGAGTAGATCGTCAGCAGCAGCATCGCGATCAGCGAGGCGGCCAGGAAGAGGGACTCCAGCTTGACGATCCACCGGTTCAGATCGAGCAGGGGTTTCACGTCAGACCATCCTGCGAGAGAGGGGATGCGACACCCACGGCGATTCCCGGCGAATCACTGGCCCGCGCGAACCTTGTCGCGGGTCGACTCGATTTCCTTCAGCAGGGAGGAGTCGAAGAACTTGCCGGAACCGGACAGGATCTGGCGGACGCGGGCCGCGATGTCCTGGAAACGGGCCATCTCGGCGGCAGGCACGTCCACGAAGGCCATGCCCTGCTTCTTCAACTGGGCCGAGGACTCCTTGTTCTTCTTCTGGATGTCGGCGTTCAGCTTGACGTGGTGCTTCTTGGCGATCTCCAGCACCTTCGCCTGGTCGTCGGCGCTGATCTGGTCCCAGGCGGCCTTCGACACGACGGTGGCGCCGATGCCGATGCTGATGACCAGCTTCGTCCCGTAGGCGACGTACTTGTCCCACTGAACGGCGATCAGGCCCTGCGTGGAGTTGTACACGCCGTTGATCATGCCGCGCTGCAGGCCGGGCAGGACGTCGGGCAGCGACAACGGCACCTGGGCGATGCCGGCAGTCTCGAAGAACGCCTTGCTGATCGGCTCGTCCTCCCAGCCCCACATCTTGACGTCCTTGAAGGCCGCCAGGCTGTCGACCGGCGTCTTCGTGAAGACGTAGGTGTAGCCGAGGTCGGACCAGCCGAGGATCACGAAGCCCTTCTTCTGCATGGTCGCCTGCAGCCTGGCCTCCATGCGGTCGCGGGTCTTCGCCAGTTCGTTGTAGTTGTTGAACAGCAGCGGCAACTGCCAGGCCAGCAGGCTGGGATCGATCATCTGCAGGCCGACACCGGTCAGGCCGCCCGCCTGCAACTGGCCCGCGCGCATCTTGCGGACCATGTCCTTCTCGTCGCCCGAAACCATGCCCGGGAAGAACTTGAAGGTCACCCGGCCGGCGGTCGCCTGCTCGACCTCCTTGCCCATGGCCGAGTACGCGTTCATCCAGACCGAATCCTTGGGCGCCACGGTGGCCAGTTTGATCACCACCTGGGCCGACGCAGGCAGCGAGCCCAGCACCACGCCCGCCATCAGCACCACGGAGAGAAGATTCCTACAGCAGTTCATCGTCGGCCTCCTTCGTTTCCGTCGAGCCCGTTTCGGGCGTCTCACACCCCTGCCCGTCCTCGAAGAGCGAGGACGCGCGGTCCATCCAGCGGGACGCCCACCGCTGGCTGACGTTGTTCATCATCTGCTGCTCGGGAAGCAGGTCGGTCGGTGCATCGACGACCTCCTTCAGGAGACGGCAGAAGAGTGCCTTGTCCTGCGCCTGCAGCGCGTAGTAGCGCGCCCAGGTGAACTTCGCCAGGAGGAACTTTCCCTCGCTGGCCTTCACGGCCCGCTCGAACAGCGCGTTGCCGCGCGGCAGGTCGCCGCCGAACATCGCGCCGCGACTGGTGTACAGCGATCCCGACAGGACCAGGGGCAGGCCGTGGAAGTAGCCGGGGTCCAGTTCCAGGATGCGGCCCAGCAGCAGTTCGACGCGGGGCAGTTCGGCGATGCGTTCCGGGTTGGACTGGTCGACGTTGATGCGACCGGTCCAGCCGTACGTGTACCAGAACAGCCCCGGAACGTCGTCCTTGCCCAGCTTCGCCAGAGCGGCCTTCACCTGGTCCAGGGTCCCCGTTTCGAGGGTCTTCCGCATCTCGGTCGAGGGGGTGTCCTTCGTGCGGATCAACTTCGCCGCGTAGCCCTGCGCGCGGGCGTAGAGCGACGAGGCCCGGGCGCGAAGTTCCCGGACCTTCGCGGTGTCGCCGGCGGCGTCGGCCAGGTCGATGTCGTCCTCGACGACCAGGTAGGTGTAGGCGTCGAACCCCTGGGCCAGCATGTACAGGAGGTTCAGGTTCCCCGGGTTGGCCTTCAGCATGACCTCGACGGTCTTCAGGTTGCCGGGCATGCTGTCCCGGACCATCTGGGGATCCGGTTCCTCGTTGATGGCCTTGGACCCCTCCAGAAGGACCTCGCTGGTCATGTCCAGGGCGATGTTCTGGACCCACCCGCAGCCCGTGGACGCGGCCAGCGGGGCGGCGGCGATCAGGAGGATGACGCAGCGCGAAATGACCGTTCGCGAGGCAACCTGCTTCGAATTCATCGGTAGACCTCGAACCACGACGGCGAACAGGCTATCCAGCATCGAAGCCCCTGTCAATCCTGCATTTGCCGGTCGGCGAGCATCCCGACGGGCGCCTTCGACGGCGGGGAAGCGGGGGTATTCCCGGGGGTGGGAAAAGGCGGGTGCGATCCGCGGGGGGAAACGGATCAGGCAACGTCGTAGCGGGCGAACCGCATCGAGAAGGTGGCGCGACCCTGCGAGGAGGACCGGAGCTCGGTGGCGTACCCGAACATCTTCTCGATGGGAGCGGTGGCCAGGATGATCTTGACCGCCCCGCGATCCTCCATGGCCTCGATGACGCCGCGCCGGGCCTGCAGGCCGCCCAGCACCTCGCCCATGGACTCGGAGGGGACGGTGACCTCGATCGCGCCGATCGGCTCGAGGCGGGAGATCGGAAGAGCACACGTCTGAACTCCAGTCACCGAATACGAT
>CALJUR010000082.1 GCA_937975765.1 uncultured Myxococcales bacterium | reverse complement strand
GCATACGAGGTCTTATTCGGTGACTGGAGTTCAGACGTGTGCTCTTCCGATCTAGATGTAGGGATGCCGATCCGACCGGGCTGGCAGCTTGCGGTACTTCGGCTCCTCCCAGGGCTTGGGCATCTCGGCAGGGGCACTCCAGGAGTACCAGTTCGCGGCGCAGTTGTCCGGAGTCGAATCCGAGGCCCTGGGGAAGTCCTTCGAGGTCGCCTCGAAGATGCTCGGCCAGATGCGGGTCGGGCAGGGGCTCCTCTACACGACCCTGTCCAAGGGGGCGCCTGGCTTCATGAAGCAGCTCGTGGCGACCCGGGACAACACCGAGGCGTTCGACCTGATGCTGCGGGCGCTCGATCAGACGACGGACGCCCAGGAGCGGGCTGCGCTGGCCACGGCGTTCTTCGGGCGGTCGGGCCTGCCCATGATCGGCATGCTCAAGGACGGCTACGGCGGGCTTCAGAAGCTGCGCGCCGAGGCTCGGTCCTACGGCCTGGTCACCGACGAGACGGGTCGGGCCATCGAGGAGTTCGACGACAATCTGACCCGGCTCAAATACGCCATCGACGGGGCCAAGAACGCCATCGGGGCGAGGCTCCTGCCGGTTCTCAAGCCCTACCTCGACCAGACCATCGCGTGGGTCAAGGCGAACCGGGATCTCATCGCCCTCAAGGTGACGGAGTTCATCAGGCGGGTCCACGACGCGCTGCTCGGGATGGGTGCCTGGCTCGAGGACAACAAGGACGGCCTGTGGGCGATGTTTTCCGTGGGGGCCGACGCGGTGGCCGCCGCCGGCAAGACGATTGCGTACCTCGCGGACCTGCTGGGCCAGGTCCCCGGCGCGAGCCAGGCGGCGGCGATTGCCTTCGGGATCGCGGCGACGGCCATGGCGACCAACCCCCAACTCGCCGGCCTGCTCGCCACGCTGACCGCCGTCGTTGCGGCGCTCGCGGCCATCGATTCTTGGCAGCAGAAGAAGATGGAAGAGGACTTCCGTCGAAATCACCCGGGAGTCGCCTACATCCGCAAGAAGTCCGAACTCGACAAGTGGATCGACCAGCACGACCCGGCCAAGGCCGCCGAGCGGGCCGCACGGGAAGCCGCCGAACAGGGAAGCGCCCGGGGCGTGTCCGAGGCCCCGGCGTCCGACCGCGTACTGACCGAGGGCCGCCTGGACGAGATCGTCAAACAGGTTCGCTTCGACCGGGAAAACCGGGGCTACTCCTGGGAGCAGGCCGCGGGCGGGACCTTCCACGTCCCGGTCCAGTTGTCCCTCGACGACTCGCGCTTGCCTGACTGGCTGCGCGCCAAGACCCCCAAGGAACAGGAGCGCCAGGTCCAGGTGGGGCGGCGATTCGCGCTGACGATGGGGAGGCACTGATGCCCGGCATGCCCGCCCTCCCCACCAGCCTGCTGCCCGCGATGTGGCGCTACGTTCCCTTCGAGGCCCGGGAAGTCGGGCGCGAAACGGGCCGGCGCCTGGTCACCCACGAGTACCCGAACCGCGACGAGCCCTACAACGAGGACATGGGCCGCCGCGCCCGGCGCTGGAAGCTCCAGGGCTTCGTGCTGGGCGAGGGGGCCCCCGCGATCCGGGATCTGATGATCGCGGCGTGCGAGAAGAAAGGCCCGGGACCGCTCCTGCATCCGACGCTCGGGCTGGTCCAGGCCCGCTGCGAGGCGTTGTCCGTCCGGGAGTCGGTGGACGGCGGCGTCAACGTGGTGGAGTTTTCGCTCGACTTCATCGAGGCGGGCTCGACCTACTCCATCGGCCTGATCATGACGGCGGTCGCGCTCGCCAAGGCCGCCGCGGTCAACGTGGCGGTCGCCGCCCTGTATGCGCAGCACGGGTCGTCGGCCAGTGACCAGACCGCCCGGGCCGCGACGTTGTCTGGGCTCGCCGGGAAGCTGTCCGACCGGGACGCCGCCGATGCCTTCAAGGACGCCGTGGACGGCATCGCCGCCCGGGCCGACGTGCTGGCGGGGGATCCCGAGGCCGCTGCCGAGGCCTGGCAGGGGGCGTTCGCCACCGTTTCGGACCCGGGGGACCTGCGGGCCATCGCGTCGGTGCTGGAGCCGCTGTTCGTGGAATCGGAGGGCGGGGCGCTCGACACGCTGTTGTTCGTGTCGTCCCTGGCAGCCGCCGGCGATGCCGCCGCGAACGCCGCCTACACCACCTGGGATGACGCCATCGCGATTCGCAACGACCTGGCCCGCCAGATGGATCTGGCCGCCCTGTACCTGGTCGATGCGGACACCCACTCGGCGCTGCTGGACCTGAAGGGGGCCGTCGTCCAGGCCATCAGCGACGAGGCGGTGACGCTTCCCCGCCTGCGGGCCCTGGCGGTCAAGCGCGCGGCGCCGGCCCTTGCGCTGGCCTTCGACCTGTACGGCGACGCGGAACGCGCCTCCGAGATCGTGACCCGGAACAACCTGTCCGACCCCTGCGCGGTGGCGGGGGACCTGAGGGTGCTGACGGCATGACGCGTGATCCCGACAGGGCCTACCTCGAGGTGGGTGACATCCGGCACGAGGGATGGCTCGGCGTGTCGGTGCAGCGGTCCATCGAGCAGGCCGCCGCGCAGTTCCAGGTGGGGCTCACGGAGACCTGGCCCGGCCAGGACAACCCCATCAAGGTCCACCCGGGCGATGCCTGCCGGGTGTTGATCGGGGACGACCTGATCGTCACCGGATACGTCGATGCGGTCTCCCTGGCTCACTCGGGCGACGACCATTCGGTATCCGTGTCCGGGCGGTCCAAGACGGCAGACGTGGTGGACTGCTCCTGCGACGCCTCGAAGGCCAAGCCCGCCCAGTGGAAGAACCGCACCATCCTCCAGATCGCGGAAGCCGTGTGCGAGCCCTACGGCGTCGAGGTCGTCTGCGACGTGCCGGGCCTAGCCCCAATCAAGAACTTCGTTGCCCGGCCCGGGGACCGGGCATTCGACGTGATCGAGCAGGTGTGCCGCGAGCAGCGCCTCCTGATCACGGACACGCGGGACGGCAAGCTCCTGCTGACCCGGGTGGGCACGCGGACCGGACCGGCCTTCGTCCATCCCGGCAACATCCTGTCGTCGTCCCTGCGGGCGGACGTCTCGCAGCGGTTTTCGAAGTACGTCGTCAAGGGACAGGTCCGGGGCGACGACGACAACTGGGGCGAGGCGGCGGCCGCTGTCCAGGATGCCATCGAGGACTTGCAGGACCTGACGCGTTTCCGGTTGCTGGTGGTCCGGGGCGAAAAAGCCATGGGCCAGGCCGAGGCCCGAGCCCGGGCGAACTGGGAGGCGGTCACCCGGGCAGGCCGCTCGGCCGCCGTCGAGATCACCGTCGCCGGCTGGCGGGATGCCGACGGCCACGTGTACGACGTCAACCGCCTGTGCAAGGTCCAGGACCCCGTCATCGGCGTGGACGCGACGCTCCTGTCCGTGTCGGTGCAGTTCGGGTTGGACGACCGCCAGGGGCAGATCACCCGAATCGAACTCGCGCCCCCCGGCGCCTACGAGCCCGAGCTTCCGAAGACCGTGAAGGGCAAGGCCGGCAAGAAGGTCACCGCCGGGATCCACCTGTACCAGATCGCCGAAGGGGTAAAGTGATGGACGGCGAGTGCAGCCGCGCCTCCGTTGTCCGGGCCGACCCGTCCGGACGGATGCAGGTCCTCCAGGTGGTCGTGTACGCCGGCGACGTCCGGGACGGCGTCGAGCACTTCGAGCCCTACGGCTTCACGTCGTGCCCTGCGGACGCCCCCTCGGACGGGCGGGGGGCCGAGGCGGTCGTGGTCGACCTCGGGGGATGCCCGGACCACCCGGTCGCCATCGTGGTCGGGGACCGGCGCTACCGGCTGACCGGGCTTGCCAAGGGCGAAGTCGCCATCCACGACGACCAGGGCCAGAAGGTCCACGTGACCCGCGACGGCATCGTGGTCGAGGGCAAGGCCGTCACCATCAAGTCCGACACGGTGAAGCTCGGCAACGACGCGGACGCGGCCCTCGTCCGGGAACCGACCCTGAAACAGTACCTCGACGATCTCGAGGCGGCGCTCAACGGCTTGCAGGCTCAGGCGCTGGTCTGGTCGGTCCCGCGCCCGAGCGTGCCGACCGACCTGGGAACGACCGCCGTCACCGCGAAATGAGGTGAAGCATGGCCTACGCGGCATGGAAGGACATCACGATCCAGCACGGGCGGTCGGGGCCGTTGTTCCGGGTGTACGACGCGGTCACGAACAAGCTCGCCGGGGATCTGGCCGGCAAGTGGACCATCGTGGACCGCTCCACGACGGACGTCTGGACGTCGGACACGTCGCCGGCGGACGGGTCCTGGCTCGTTTTGCAGTCCGAGACGCCCCGGGCCGATGGCAGCAAGCTCCAGGTCTTCCTGGGCTTCCGCAACGCCACGGGCACGCTTGCGGGCTTCGGGAGCAAGGCCGCCGGGGTCTATTCCTGCATTTCCCACGACGGCGGCTGGAACTCGGGCGGCGGCTACTTCGGGGCGTCCCTGGCCGACTGGCGAAACGGCGGGATCAAGGGCTGGCCCTCGACCTATGCGGTCCCCTGCACGATGGCCGTCCTGCTGTTCACGAGTGGTGACGCCGGGCGGCCCGGGTCGTTCTGCGTCCTGGTCCGGTCGGGCACCATCGAGAACTACGGGACCTTCGCCGGGGGCCTGGTACCGCTTGCCGGGCTGTCGCATGCCAAGAGCCGCACGGCGCACTTTGCGGGCCTCGCCCGCCTGACCGACTGGTCCTCGTACTGGGGCCAGAACACCGGGGCCCAGGGGGGCGTGCCGACCGTGGCCCTGGACGCGCTGGATGCCGCCAAGGCCGGGACCGGCACCACGGCGCCCGCGAGGGACCGGGAAACCGGGGCCTACACCGAGGCCGACGCGCCCGTGATCGACGTGGTCACTGCCACGTCCGTCGGCGTCCTGGAACTCGTTCGCGTCACGAACATGCCCGACGGCGACATCTCGGCGGACGGCACCCGGCACGCCTGGGGCGCGGTGTCCTATCCCCGCGAGGCGGCTCGGGACGGCATCTGGATCTGATGGAGTGACCCCGTGGCGACGGTGGACCTGGCCAGGCTCGAATCGTTTTCCGCCAAGACGGCAACGAACGTCCTGGCACGCCTCGCCTTCCATGTGGCCCTGGACGTCGAGCCGCCGGTTCCCGTGCCGGTCCCGCCCCCGCTGGCCATCGAGGAGGCGTCCGGGAAGGGCCGCAGCGTCACCGTCACCTTCAACGAGCCCATCGACCCGGGCACCCTCGGCGGCCCCGGCGATTGGTCCGTATCCCCTCTGGCGGCGGGCGTCCATGTGGTCGTCACCGATGTGGCTGTGCTGGCCGGGTCCCGGGTCGCCGTCCTGACCACGCTTCCCGAAATGACCACCATCGAGAGCTACCGGGTCACTGCCCCCGCAACGATCCGGGATCTGGACGGCAACCCCATCGACGCCGCCGGTCGCACCGCGGACTTCGTCGTGCCGCGGGCATCGGAGCCCGAATGCGCGACCGCCTGGGCCGCGACGGCGGACGGGGACCTCCTGGACGTGGGCGCAGGCTTCTTCGAACTCGTTCCCTGGTCCCCGACCGTCCCGCCGGCAAGCCTGGACCAGCTCGTCTGGGTCAGCCTGTTCTCGGACCGGCGCGCCGACCCCGACGATGAGCTGCCCGATCGAGGCGGCGACCCCGTGTATCGGGGCGGCTGGTGGGGCGACACCTACACGGACAATGCGTTTGGCTCGAAGTTGTGGCTCCTGGCCCGGGCCCCCGTCAACGCGACCACGCTGCTCAAGGTCCGCCAGTACGCCGAGGAGGCGCTCGCATGGATGGTGGACACGGGCATTGCCGCCCGGGTGGACGTGACGGTCGAGCGCCAGGACCTCGGGCGCGTGGCCCTGAAGGTGGTGGTTTCGAAGTCGGACGGCACGAAGGAGGCCGTGGCCTGGCCCGATCTGTGGGCAGCGTTCCAGGCGGCATGAGGTGGTGCGATGGCTTTCGCGATCCCGACGCTTCCCGCGCTTATCGACCGGATCAAGGGCGACCTGAACGCCCGGATGGGGAACACCAACGCGCTGCTGCCCCGGTCGCTCGCCTTCGTGCTGGCCTACGTCCTCGCCGGGGCCGCCTGGGGCCTGTACCTGTACCAGCAGTGGATCGCCCGCCAGGTCATCCCGGACACCGCGGAAGGCGCGCAACTGGAGCGGTGGGCCCGGCTCTTCGGGATCACCCGGTCCCCGCCCGCCAAGGCCGCCGGCAAGGTGGACGTCGATGGCACCGCGGGCTCCGATCTGCTTTCCGGCTCCCTGCTCCAGCGCGCCGATGCCGTCGAGTACGCGGTCGTCGGGGACTGGCACTGGACCGCCAGCGAAACGAAGGCCGTGGACATCGAGGCGGTCGAGGCGGGCACCGCCGGAAACTTCCCCTTCGCCGCCGACGCCACCCTGGACCTGGTATCGCCCCCCGCCGGGATCGTCGGCACCTGCCCGCTGCGCTCGCCGGGGATCACCGGGGGCCGGGACGCCGAGTCCGACGCATCCTTGCTCGACCGCCTGCTCACGCGCCTCTCAGACCCGCCCCAGGGCGGCGCGGCTTCCGACTACGTCCTGTGGGCCCAGGCCACCCCCGGCGTTGCCGTGGACCTGGTGTGGCCGATCGCCTGGCCCGATGGACCCGCGCTCGGGCAGGTGTGGGTGATGTTTACGGTGGAGGACATCGACGACGACGGGAGCGTGCTGCCCACCTGGCAGGAGATCGTCGCGGTCACCGACCACATTCTCCCGAACGTGCCGATCACCGCGGCGGCAGTCGCGTTCACGCCGCTTGAGAACGCCATCACCCTGTCCCTCAACGCCGGTCTGCTGCCCGGCTACACGCTGGCCCAGGTGAAGACGAACGTCCGCCGGGAGGTCCAGGCCACCTTCCGCGAACGCGCCGAGGCCGGTTTCGGGGGCGCCCCCTGGACCGTTCGCAACTCCTGGGTGCTGGAGGCCATCGGCCGGGCGGCCGGGATCGACTGGTTCCAGATGGTGGATGTGGACGGAGGTGGCCCCACGGGCGACGTGGACCTGGACGCCTTCGAGTACCCGACCATCGCGGATGCCTCCGTGACCATCAACGGGGCCTGACCATGGGAACGATCTGGATCGCCACGACCGACGACTTCATCAGGGTCCTCCAGGGCCTACTGCCCCGGGGCCTCGTGTGGACCCGCGACCCGGCCCGGCGCCTGACCCGGCTGCTTGCCGGCCTGGCCGACGAGTACGTCCGTGTCCAGAACCGGGCCGGCTCCCTGATGGAAGAGGCCGACCCCGCGACCACGACCGCCGCGGGCCTGCTCCCGGAGTGGGAGCGCGTCACCGGGCTGCCGGAGTTCGGGTACATCCCGCCGACCGAGGCCGACCGGCGGTTCGTGCTGATGGGGAAACTCGCCGCCCAGGGCGGGCAGACCCAGGCGTATTTCGAGGCGCTCGCCCTGGCCATGGGTGCGGTCGCGGACGTCGAGAACACCGAGTGGCCCCACGTCTGGTCGGTGTCCGCGCCGGGCTCGGTGACACGCTTTCGGGCCGGCGATCCCGCCGGGTCTCCCCTGATCGCATTCGACGAGGTCGCCGTCCGGGTGCGCCTGGCGTTCGAGAAGTACAAGCCCGCCCACACTTTCATCTGGTGGACGGGCGCGTGAGGAGGTAGGGCCATGTTTCGCATCGACACGTCCCGCAAGGCGCTGGCCCGGCCGACGCCCCTGCCGCAGGGCACGCCCGGGTACTTCCAGGACACCAACCCCGCCGGCGGGACCGAGGTGTCCGCCGACTGGCTCAACGCGGTCCAGGAGGAGATCGCCCACGTCATCGAGGCCCTGGGCCACACGCTGGACAAGACCGACGTGACGCAGTTGTGGGCAGCGCTCGAAGCGCCCCTGACCATCCTCGGGTCCTTCAAGGACCAGGTGCGCATCGGGGACCCGGACGGCACCGGCATCTTCTCCACCATCATCGGGACGGAAGGGGGCGTGCTCGGGCCGCTGTTCGGGTACGTCGAGACCGACAAGGCGTACCTCGAAGAAGGGCTCTTCATCGGCACGCAGGCCTCCAGCACCCAGGCCATCACCGCGGACCGCGACTGCGCCTTTCGCAACATCACCCTTTCCTCGGGCGGGGTGGACGGCATCAAGGCCATCGCGTCGACGGGCCGCCTGGCGACCATCGGGCCGGTGTACGCCCAGGGAGACATCAAGGCCGGCTGCACCGATCTGAACGGCGCCGGGGCGAAGTTCACGGTCAACGGCGGGACCGGCAACATCAACACGAAGGGCGACATCGTCGTCAACCAGGGCGGCGTGGGCGGCAACGACGCCCTGACGCTGGATTCGGCCACCGGCAACATGTCCGCGGCGGGGTTCATCGGGGCCTACGGGGACCTCGTCGCCGGCGGCAAGGTATCCGGGACCGGGGGCCTGGCCGTCGGCTACCTGGACAACGTCACGAACACCGACCCCGCCACCATGAACTCCCCCTCGGGCAAGGTCAGCGAGTGGTGGGTCGGCAGTTCCGTGTGGTCCAGCGGCGTCATCCAGACCCAGACCATCAACTGCGACAAGGTGGGCGCGAACTCCATCGTCCTGGTGTCCGTCCAGGCCGGCGACGGCTCCCCCGCGACCTACCGGCCCATTTCCTGCGGGGTCCGGGAGCAGGCGGTCGGATCCTTCGTGATTTGGGCGAGAAACGACGGGACCGATATGACCGACCCCACGATCGCCTGGCGCTTCGTGGTGATCAACCCGGTGTAGCCATGGCCAGGGACTTCAAGGTCGCCGTGGACGTGAAGCCCGTCGAGCGGGGGCTGCGGGAGTTCGCACGCCAGGTCCCCTTCGCCGTCTCCTACGCCATGAACCTGACCGCCCGCAACGCCGTCGAGTACATGCGGTCGGACATCCAGCGTATCTTCACGATCCGCAACAACTGGGAGGCCCTCGGGATCACTTTCAAGCCCGCTTCCAAGCGGGACCTGTCCGTCGAGATCGGTTCGCGCCACTACTACATGTCCCCCCAGGGGTACTTCCGGTGCGTCGGTCCTGTCGCCGCGTACTCCCACTCCGCTTCCGAGGGCCGCCGGCCTCCCAGCCACGTGCAGACCGCCCCCAACTGGTCCCACATCAGCCCGTTCTGCGGGTGCGTCCCACGACCGTTCGCGGACGTGTTCACGCCCAGTCCAGAGCACCCGTCCCAGTCCGCCGTGGATGGTTCCGTGCATGTCCCTGGCGAGGCCGACTGGCACGCCTCGTACTGTTGTACCACCACCTCGTACTTCCCGATCAGGTACCCCTTCGCGAACGTCACCGTGTGCTGAGGCTTTTCGTCCGAAAAGCCCTCCCCCGGAGGCGACCCCATCGTGAACGTCCCGGCGGGCACGTGCACCCAGACGTCCCACTGCTTCCAGCCGGAGGTGTCCACATTCGCGTACTCGCAGTGCTGCCGTGCATTGCACGTCACGTCATAGCCCGACACCACCGGGCATGTCACCCCGTTGCAGACCGTGGCCGAGGCCACGCACTGCCCCGACTGGCAGGTCGTGTCCGCAGGACACGTCCCACACGTCCCCCCGCACCCGTCGTCCCCGCAGACCTTGCCTCCGCACTGCCGCGTGCAGCACGAGCCCCCGAAGCACACGTGGGCCGCGTCGCCGCAGCTCTTGCCGTTCGCCGCGTTCGTCCACTGGCTGGTGCTGGTGTCGACCTTGCATTCCTTGCAGACGTCGGTCCCCGACTGCGCGTCCCCGTAACACGTTTCATCGATCAGGCAGTTGCCCGTGACGAGGTCGTGCTTGCACCCCGTGGTCGCATCGCACGAGTCCACCGTACAGGTCTTTTCGTCGTCGCAGGACTGCGCCCCTCCGCCACCGATTGTGCAGACGCCCGCCTGACACGTCGATTCCGGCGTGAACGTCAGCCCGTTGCACGCCTTGGCCCCGCAGCCTGTCCCGTCCTCCAGGTTCGTGGTCTTGCACCCCAACCCTGTCTGGCAGAAGTCCGTCGTGCAGGGGTTGTGGTCGTCGCAGGCCAGGGCACCGGTTCCCACGCACGTCCCGCCGGAACAGATATCCGTCAGCGTGCATGGATCGTTGTCGTTGCAGGACTTCGTGTTCGCGACGTTCAGGCAGCCCGCGTCCGTGGAGCACGAGTCCTCGGTGCACGGGTTGCGGTCGTCGCAGTCCAGCGTCGTCCCGCCCCCTTCCGTGCACTGCCCGGCAAGGCATGTCCGCGGCTTCGTCCAGAGGAGGCTTACGCACGTCCCCTCCACGCACTTCGCCCCGTCCTTCTCTGTCCAGTTCCCGCAGCCCCGAGCCGCGTCGCACGTGTCCCGCGTGCAGGCGTTGCCGTCGTCGCAGTCCTGGGTCCCGTCCCCGCTGGTGCACGTCCCGTCCACGCACGCCGGCGCGACCGTCCATACCAGCCCGTCGCAGGACCCCGGCAGGCACCTGCCGCAATTCCCGCCGCACCCGTCCGGGCCACACGACTTGCCCTCGCACTGCGACAGGCAGTCGATGCACAGCGCCTCGGAACACCCGCTCGGGCAATCTGTCACCTTTGGCCCCTGGACCCCGCAGGAATCGAACCAGCACACCGCCTGCCCGCAGCACCGCTTCTCGGCCTCCGGCAGGCATACGCAGATCCCAGCCTCGCAGACCTTCCCATCCTGGCAGGTGCCGCACGTCCCCCCACAGCCGTCGTCCCCGCACTCCGCAGGACCGCACCAGGCGTTGCAGTCCACCTCGGCATCCAGCAGCGCGTCCCCAGCCACGACCTCGGCGTCCGATTCCGGCCCGTCCGGCACAACGTCGATGGGGGTCTCCGAGTCGTCCTGTACGCGCGACTCGTCGTCGCCGGTCCCATCCTGTGCGGAAACCTCCGCCGTGTCCTGCGCCCCGTCGGCATCCGCGTCCGGGACGGCCAGCGACACCGGCGCCGTCATGCACGCCGTCACGGCCACCAGGTCCAATGCCAGGAGCCACGTCCATCCTCGCGAACCCATTCTTCGTCCTCCCTCTCCTCGCTCCCCCGGCTTCCTACCAACGCACCAGCGCCGACACCCCGGGCCCGCCGGGCCCAACGGGGACACCGCCGCAGGCTTCTCGGGGACGAAATATAGCACCACCCCTGTCACCAGGGCCGCCCACCCATCGTCCAACTCGCAATCGTTGCGTTGCGCTTCCTTGCCGCGTCGTTCCACTTGCCGCTGACGCCGGCCCAGGCCGTCGGGTAGGAAGGCGAGTGGGCGTTCAGGCGCCCGCAGGCGTCGGTCATGTTCTGGTGGTCCCGGTACCCGAGGCCGTAAGTGATGGTCCCCGTCACCGTGATCCCTATACCCATCGTCTGCCCGGACGCCAACGTCACCGCCTGCTCGACGGGGTTGCCTCGTTCAAGACGACCCGCTACTCGATCGTGGTGCTATCAAGGGCAGCTGCGGGCAGCCCGACGATCTGAACGATTCGACTTTCAGGACTCCTACGGCTCGGTGTCGATGCAATCGGCCCAGTAGGTAGCGCATGCCCCGGTGTACTGTGCTTCCCAACAATCGTCGCACTCGGGCTGCGGCGGGTCTGCAATATCGCATCCCGGACAGGCTTCGTCCCTGCACTGCATCGCTTCCCACAACGCCAACTGAGCCTCAGGCGTCGAGTTGTTCTGGCACTCGCTTCTGCACTGCGACGATGTTTCAGGGGGGGTCTCCGGACACTCCTCCATACAGTTTGTCATGTCAAGGCAAGTCAGGTTCTCACAGCCCCAGATGCACCCGACAGTTTCCTCCATGCAGTTGGCTCCGACGCAGTCGGAATAGTCGGGACCCGACGGATCGCAATGGCTGCTGGCGCATTCGGCAAGAGCCATATACTGTTCTGAACCCTCCTCAGACATATTCGCCCAACATGAGTTCATGCAAGCCTCGTCCTGGCATTCGGAAGAACAAATCAAGAATGCCTTGCATGAACCGATGGGGTCTTCAATGCACTCGGGCGGGGGTGGAACCATTCCCTCGATACTTGCCTGCGCGGTCTCGAACGTAAGACAGACCGACACGGCATCAGGATTCACACCTGGTCCCTCGGAGGTGTATGTGCCGTCGCCATCCCGACGAAGGTCCATCATCAGGGGGTAAAGGACCCTCAGGATTCCCAGGGACAGGCCGAATCCATCGCACAAGGGAGGGCGTTCGTCCCCTGAAACCTCTTCGCAGATAGTCTCCAGCACGGTGAATGCCTGCTCCAGGTCCTCGCGGGTCACCACCCCGGAAAGCACTCCGTCACTCATGACAACCTTGGTCAAACCACCCGCTACCATCCATGCCTTCACACGCACGTCCGTCAGGCGAAGGTAGACGGACCTCGTTCCATCCGTTCCAGAGGGCGACACCTGCCCGATCCGGGCCAGATCGATCCAAATCTCTGGTGCATTGGCACTCAGGTTTCTGGCATCGATTCGCGCCTCGGGAAATCGGTTGACCGGCTGGCATTGAGGTCCGTAGGAATCCGGATCCATGAGGTATGGTCCGCCGGGGAAGGTCCCTTGACCGGACAACTCGCCTGTCAACCCGTTCAGGACGAAGGCGCCCCCAAGCATCTCGGGCGCATCGGGAAACTCGAACAAGGCTACAAGGCTGCCTTCCCCCACGACCTCGGCCAAGGGCGCGTTGACATTCTGAGCCAGCGAGGCGATCCCGTTTTCACCCAGGCCGTCGCCATCATAGTCAAAGCACACCCCTTCAAAACTGCCAGGAACAGGCGTCTGCAGATTGCTTATCACGGTCACCGGACCCCAGGAGGCAGGCAGGTCCTGGCACGTTGGAACCTGGCTGCAGAGACCGTCGACACTGCAATCCTGCCCGAAACCGCAGGGGCCGCACTCGGCTGTCACTCCGCCGCAGCCGTCATCCCAACGGCCACACTGCTTGCCCAGGGTCACGCAGGTTTCGGGCCAGCAGCAATCCTGCCCCTTGGTGCCAGCGTTGCTGGCGAAGTTGCGTACGGCCGCGTTGAATGCTCCGAAGCCTCCGGAATCGTCCGTCTGCCACGACGGATGATCGCTGGCCGGACCGACATCCCCGTTGCCGATGAAGGCGACGTATCCGCGACCCGACAAGTTGCGGAGCGTCCACTCGGCATACCCGCCTGCGTCGGGCTGCGATACGGCCAGGGTGTCGCCCGCCAGTTCTCCCAGGGCGTCCCGACCCGTCGAGGCGCCCTCCGGGGTTTCTCCCCGGATGTCGACGACACCCACGGTCAATGGGGTCTGCTGCAACA
Source organism: uncultured Myxococcales bacterium (assembly GCA_937975765.1). GTDB lineage: Bacteria > Myxococcota_A > UBA9042 > DTJE01 > DTJE01 > CAIZWN01. The sequence goes on along the minus strand of CALJUR010000082.1, from coordinate 2,543 downwards.
GCAGAGTTCCCGTTCGAGCGGCCACGGAATCCCGGGAGGATCCACCTCCCAGGAATCCGACCAGGACCTCGTCCTGAGGACTTACGACGGCGTCGTACCCCGTCACAAAAACGAAACCGCCTGCTTGGACATAGGCCAGCAGGTTGTCAACGGTGGCCTGGCGGTGAAAGCCGCCTTCACCTTCGCCCGTCGCGCTCCAGAACACCGCATCGTAGGCCCCGAGTTCCCCATCCAGGGTCGGGTTCGCCTGGGTGGCCGGATCGAAGTCGTTCAGGACGACTGTCACCTGGTGCCCGTCCTGTTGCAGTACGGACGGAATGCCCGTGTCCGTCTGGGCATCGGAAACGAACAGAATCCGGGCCAGAGCTCCGGCAGCCCCGGCGGCTCCGGGCCTTCCTGGATTCCCCGCCGCACCCACACCGCCACCGCCACCGGACACACCGCTGCAGCGCAGTTCGGTTCCGAGGGACCCCGACAGCGGCACCAGCGAGTAGAAGCAGTAGGAGGGCCCTCCGCCGCCACCGCCTCCGGGCCCGCCGGCACTTCCGGCGCCACCGGCACCCCCGTCACCGCTGCTGACGCAGTATTCCATCTTGCACGCCTGCGTCCCGCTCTGGCCAGGGCCTCCGGTGCCGCCTTCGCCCCCCAGACCGCCGTTTCCGCCTGCACCCCCGGGGCCATTCGTGACGTCCACGTATTCCAGGTAGGGCAAATGGCCATCGACAAGCACGCCGAAGACAGCACCGCCACCGGCCCCGCCGTTGCCGCCGCCGCCACCGCATCCGCCAGTCCCCCCGTGACCACCGGGTATTCCGTCCAGGTCATGGCTGAATAACAATTCGACATAGGCGGACCCGCCGCCCCCGCCGCCGCCGCTTCCCCCCTCGCCGCCAGTCCCGGATACCCCGGCGGCAGGGACATACCGCGACGACAGGAATCCTCCCATCGCGAGGCCGCCCGCGCCGGGGCTGCCGTCCTCCTGTCCCGCCCCGCCTTCCACACCCGGCTTTCCGTGGTTGTCGTTCATCATGCCGGGAATCCCGCCCTCCCCGCCCGCGCCTCCGGTGGGCCCGGTGCCCGATCCACCGGGTTCGCCAAACTGGGAGCCCTCGCTGCCGCCCGTTCCTCCGGAACCGCCCGTGTACGGAAGGTCACCCCATGGGCAGGAGGATGGATCGCCCGTCGTTTCTTCCATATCGGGCCCCGCCTGACCCGGCGCACCGGCAGCCCCGTCCCCCCCTGCGCCCATGCGAATGGCGACGTGCCGCATCCTGAAGCCGACCGCATCGACTGCGTGAACCCCGTAGTTGCTGCCCGAGGGAACCGGGTTGTCCGCCACCTCGATGTCGATGCGTTCGAGGACGGTGACCGTGGACAGGCCGTGTGCCAGGACACCGATCTGATCGCCCTGGGAATCGGGCACATCCGTGCCGACCGCAGCCCGGATCGTGTCCCTGCGGGCCCAGCCGTCCGCCGCATCGTAGCCACCGTGGACCGACACGCCGTCCCCCATCGTGACAGGGCCCTCGTACGACCCCGCCGCCACCAGGACCGCACGGAGGTCCGGATCGGTCGTCGCCATCGCGATGGCCGCCTGGAGGGTCGCCAGGGGCAGATCCATCGTGCCCGGGTTCAGGTCGTCGCCTCCCAGTTCAGGCGGGGCCACGAACAGCGACGTGGCGACATCGCCGTCGATGCCGTCGCAATTTCCATCGACGAAATCGTCATCCGGCAAGTCGTAGCCGGGTTGCACGGTGCAGGGGTACTCACAGTCCACCTGGTCCCCGTCAAGGTCGACGTGGCCTTCATCGCAGGTGAAGACGCACTCGGAGGCCCCGGGGAACTCCCCGGTGCAGATGCCTCCCCCGTGCTCGGATCGCGCGCAGGTCCCGCAACTTCCCCCGCACCCGTCATCCCCGCATTCCCGGTCGATGCAGAACGGCCTGCAGCCCACGCACTCGCCACCCAGGCAGGCGTCGTTCACGGTGCCGGGATCCCGGTCGTCACATGTCTCGCCCTCGTGGATGGCATCGGCGACGCAGGTGCGCCCGGCCTCGTCGCACGCCGCCTCCTGGCACTGGGGCTCCGTCACCGCCCCCGTGCAGTCCCGGGCCTCGCCGCCCGTGCAGGCACCGGCCGCGCACGCCTCGTTTACCGTGCAGTACAGGCCGTCCTCGCACGCCTCGCCCTCGTGGATGGCATCGGCGACGCAGGCGCGCCCGGCCTCGTCGCACGCCGCCTCCTGGCACTGGGCCTCCGTCACCGATCCCGTGCAGTCACGGGCCTCGCCACCCGTGCATGCGCCGGCCACGCACGTCTCGTTTACCGTGCAGTACAGGCCGTCCTCGCACGTCTCGCCCTCGTGGATGGCATCCGCGACGCAGGCGCGCCCGGCCTCGTCGCACGCCGCCTCCTGGCACTGGGCCTCCGTCACCGATCCCGTGCAGTCACGGGCCTCGCCACCCGTGCATGCGCCGGCCACGCACGTCTCGTTTACCGTGCAGTACAGGCCGTCCTCGCACGTCTCGCCCTCGTGGATGGCA
>CALJUR010000081.1 GCA_937975765.1 uncultured Myxococcales bacterium | reverse complement strand
AGATCGTATTCGGTGACTGGAGTTCAGACGTGTGCTCTTCCGATCTCGCGGGCCTGCCGGCCGGCCGCGTGCAGGCGGCCCTGCTGTCGCTGGAGATCGCGGGGGAGGTGCGCGTCGTGCCGGGCGGGGAGGTGGTGCGTCTTTGAGGGGCCTTCTACGGGCGCGTCCTTCCGTCCAGGCCGTCCAGCCAGCGGACCACGGTGTCGGCCACCGCGCCGGGCTGTTCCAGCGGCAGCATGTGGCCGGTGCCGGGGACCTCGATCACCGCGCCTTGCGGGACCAGGCGCCCGAACTTGCGTGCGGCCGCCCGCGACAGGGCCTGCGACGTCTCGCCCCGGACCAGCAGCGTCGGGACCGGCGACCTTCGCACCCAGTTCCACGGGTCGGCCGGCGTGGTCCGGAAGATCGCCGCCTCCCACTTCTTCGGGTACCGCAGGCGCAGTCCGCCCTCGGGGTCGTCGGCCAGGCCGGTATCCAGGTACGCGTCGAAGCACTCGTCGCAGAACGGCTTGAACAGCGGCTTGTCCCGCCATGCCGCACGCGCCTCCTGCCGGGACGCCCAGCGGTCTCGCCGCCGCAGCGCGCCCGCGACGATCGGGGTCCGGTCCACGCGCCGCAGCCGCTGCAGCCAGCCCCACGCGAAGGACAGCGGGCCCGTGAAGAACGACGGGTCGATCAGCACCAGGGCGCGGAACAGCCCCGGGTCCTCGACCGCCGCCCGCAGCGTGCAGATCGCGCCCAGGCTGTGGCCCATCCCGATTCCGCCGCGCAGCCCGGGCCGGTCGACCGCCGCGCGCAGGTCCTGCACCAGCGTCTCCCAGCCCCGCGTCCCGGCCGGGTCCGAACCCGGCCACAGCGGCCGCGCCTCCAGCGTGCAGACGTGGTAGCGGGCGCGCAGGCAGGACAGGAAGGCCGCGTAGGTGCCGGGCGGGAACCCGTTCGCGTGGCCGAAATGCAGCGGCGGGCCGTCGCCTCCCCAGTCCAGCCAGGCCTCGTCGGGCATCCCCAGGGGTTCGCCCCGCAAGGGATTGTGCGTCGCCGCGCTCATCGTCCGATCCCCTCCGCCAACGCCCGCCGGGCGAACTCCAGCGAGTCGATCACCAGTGCGTGGTCGATCGCACCCGACCGGATCATCGCGTCCACCTCGTCCCAGGTCGCCTCGAAGGCGCCGATGTCCTCCCGCTCCTCCTGGGCCGGCTGCCCGTCCGGCCGGGCACCCAGCGCGATGAACGTGTGCAGGAAGTTGCGCTGGATCGCGGGGTTCGGCCGCAGCCTGCCCGTCCTGACGACGGTGTCGCACCGGTATCCCGTCTCCTCCTCCAGTTCCCTCGCGGCGCTGTCCTGCGGATCCTCGCCCGGGTCCACGATGCCGCCCGGCACCTCGATCGCGATCGAGTCCGACCCCGCGCGCCACTGCCGGATCAGCACCACCTTGCCCTCGGGCGTCACCGGTACGACATTCACCCAGTCGTCCGACAGGATGACGTAGAAGCCGTACTCGCCCTCCCCGTCCGGCCGGGCGTACGTCTCGTCCGCCATCCGGAAGATCCGGTAGTCCGCGACCACCCTCTCGTTGACCCGCCGCCATGGCACCCGGCCCCCGGTCCCCTTCATCCGACTCCTCCGTCCCGCGTGCCGGGGGTCCTCAGACCTCCCGGAACGCCGCCTCTGCCGCCGCGATCGCGTGGTCGATCTCCGCGTCCCCGTGCGCCGCCGACAGGAAGGCGGCCTCGAACTGCGAGGGAGGCAGCGACACGCCCCGGCGCCGCATCGCGTGGAACCAGCGCCCGAACACCTTCGTGTCGCTGGCCTTGGCCGACTCCAGGTCGGTCACCGGCGCCCCGGTGAAGAACGCGGTGAACATCGACCCTGCCCGGTTGATCGTCAGCGGCACCCCGGCCGCCTTGGCCGCGGCCGCCCACCCCGCGCACAGCCGGCCGGCCGACCGCTCCAGCGCCGGGTAGGGGTCCGTGGCGTGCAGCACCTCCAGCGTCGCCAGGCCGGCCGCGACCGACAGCGGGTTCCCGGACAGCGTCCCCGCCTGGTACACGGGCCCCACCGGCGACACCATCTCCATCACGTCCCGCCGCCCGCCGTAGGCCCCCACCGGCAACCCGCCGCCGATCACCTTGCCCAGGCAGGTCAGGTCGGCGCGCAGCCCCAGCAGCGATTGCGCCCCGCGCCACGCCACCCGGAACCCCGTCATCACCTCGTCCACGATCAGCAGCGCGCCGTGCGCCCGCGGTACCGTGTCCAGCGCCTCGACGAACTCGCGCGTGGGCGCCACGACGCCCATGTTGCCGACGATCGGCTCGACGATGACCGCCGCGATCTCGGCGCCCGCCTGCTGGAACGTCGCCCGCAGCGCAGCCGGGTCGTTGTACGGCAGCGTGATCGTGTGCTGCGCGAACGCTGCGGGCACCCCGGCGCTGTCCGGCGTCCCGAAGGTCAGGGCCCCGGACCCCGCCTTGACCAGCAGGAAGTCCGCGTGCCCGTGGTAGCACCCCTCGAACTTCACCAGACTGGGACGACCCGTGAAGCCGCGGGCCAACCGCACCGCGCTCATCGTCGCCTCGGTGCCGCTGTTGACCAGCCGGACCCGCTCCAGGCCGGGCATCGCGTCCCGCAACGCCTCGGCCAGGTCCACCTCGCCGGCCGTGGGCGCGCCGTACGACAGCCCGTCCTCCAGCGCCGCACGGATCGCCTCCACCACTGCCGGGTGCCGGTGCCCCAGGATCAGCGGGCCCCACGACAGGACCAGGTCCACGTACCGGTTCCCGTCGGCGTCGATCACCCACGCGCCGTCCCCGCGGGCCGCGAAGAACGGATCGCCTCCCACCGATCGCAGCGCCCGCACCGGGCTGTTCACGCCGCCGGGGATCGACCGCAGCGCCCGCTCCATCAGTGCCCGGGATCGCGCCAGGTCCAGGTCCTTCGCGTCGCCCATGCCTCCCCCTCCGCTACGCGGCCACCCGCGGCACCGACTCGGCGATCCGCGTCGTGACCTCGTAGTTGATCGTGCCCGCCCAGCCGGCGAACTGCTCGGCCGTCACGGCGTCGTCCCCCATCCGTCCCATCAGCACCGCCTCGTCGCCGGCCTGCACGCCGGGAACGTCGCCGACGTCGACCATCATCATGTTCATGCAGATCCGGCCGCGCACCTGCGCCCGCATTCCGCGCACCAGCACGTAGGCCGCGTTCGACATTCCGCGGTCGTAGCCGTCGTAGTACCCGATCGGCAGCACCGCGATGCGCGTGTCGTGGGTGGTCCGGTAGGTCCGCCCGTATCCCACGTACTCGCCGGCCGGCACCGTCTTGACCTGTGCGATCCGCGTCTTCCAGGTCAGCGCGGGCCGCAGCACGATGCGGTCCCGGTGCGTCAGGGCGGCCGACACGAAGGTCTCCGGCGACGGCCACATCCCGTACCCGGAGATCCCCAGGCGCACCATGTCCAGGTGCGCCTCGGGCCACAGGATGGCCGCCGCCGAGTTCGCGATGTCGCCCTTCAGGTCCGGCAGGCCCTCCTCGCGCAGCGCCGCCAGCCCCGCCAGGAACGTCGCCATCTGTTGCCGGGCATACGCGTGGTTCGTCGTGTCCTCGACGTCGGCGAAGTGCGTCGCGACCCCCCGGACCTCCACGCCCGGCAGCCCCCGGGCGTGCCGCACCAGGGCGCGGGCCTCCTCCAGGCCCACGCCCTGGCGGTTCGTGCCCGTCTCCAGTTTCAGGTGCACCCCCACGCGCCGCCCCGTCCCGGCCGCCGCCGCGTCCAGCGCCTCCAGCAGTTCCCGGTCGTATGCGACCAGGCTGGCGTCCAGCCCCGGCACCTCCGCCGCCTGTCCCGGCAGAACGCGGCCCACGACGTGCAGCGGCAGGGCCAGTCCCGCCCTCCGCAACTGCGCCGCCTCCCACAGGTCGTTGACGCACAGCAGGTCCGCCCCGGCTTCCGCGAAGGCCCTCGCCGCCAGCACCAGCCCGTGCCCGTAGGCGTTCGATTTCACCACCGGCGCCAGCAGGCACGACGGCCCGACCAGCCGGCGGAACTCCCGCACGTTGGCCTGCAGGGCCTCGATCGATACCTCGCACCAGGTCAGCCGTTCCGGCATTCCCTCCCTCCGCGCTCGCACGATTCTAGCACCTCCCGTCGTCCCGTCGGGGCGGCGGCCCCGTCCCGGGAGCGGGAGGTTGACCTGCTCCCGGGCGCGGTCTACCGTACAGCCGGCACCGGTCGCTTACCAACCCTCTCGACCGGCGAACCCGTCACGGAGGGGATCGTGGCCCGCGTCGACCTGGCCGGCTTCAACGTCGATGCCGACCTGCTGCACGAACTGGCGTCCGACGGGTCCGGGCGCGAGGACCTGACCCCGGAGACGCTTTCCGCCGCCTACGCCCGCATCAGCCGCGACCCGCGCCCGGTGGGCGAGTTGCGCCGCGCGTCCCGCGCCCAGGTCGAGAAGGCCCGCGCCGCGAACGAGCGCATCGTCTTCGGCCTGGGCCACGCCTCGGTCGCCGAGCACGCGGTCTTCAACTTCGACGTGCTGGAACTGTCCCGGCTGGCCATCGAGGCGCTGGAAGCCCACCGGCTGGCCTCCTACACCGAGAAGTCCCAGCGCTACATCCGGCTGGGCGAGGACTTCGCCATCCCGGCCGAGGTGCGGGCGAAGGGACTGGTCGGGCCGTTCTCGGAGTTCGTCAGCCGTGCCTTCTCCCGGTACGCGCTGCTGGTCGCGCGGCTGATGGCGACCGGCATCCCCGACAAACTGGCCGGCGAGGACGCCCGCTACGTGCTGCCGCTGGCGGTGCACGGGCAACTGGGCATGACCTGCAACGCCCGCTCGCTGGAACACCTGATCCTGCGTCTTTCCGCGTCCCCGCTGGCCGAGGTGCAGGAACTGGCCACCCTCCTCCTGACCGTCACGCAGCCTGTCGCGCCGTCGCTGCTGCGCTATGTCCGGCCGGGGCCCTACCACCTGCTGCGGGATGCCGAGGTCGCCCGGGTCGTCCGGGATCTCGTCCCGCCGCGGCCCCGCGACCCGGACCCCGCGCCGGAGGCCGTCCTGCCGGTGGGCAGCGTCCGTCTGGTCGACTGCACGCCCGACGGGGACTCGCGGATCCTGGCCGGCCTGGCCGTGCCGGCGCTGCGCACGGACTACGCCTCCGCGCTGGCGGCGGTGCAGGATCTCTCCGCCGGGGACCGGGACCGCCTGTACGATGCCGTGACTGCGCGGCTGGGCCCGCACGACGCCCTGCCGCGCGAGTTCGAGCAGGCCGGCCTGACGTTCGAGGTCGTCCTCTCGGCCGCCGCCTTCGGCCAGCTGAAGCGCCACCGGATGTCCAGCCTGACCTCGTGGCCGTACGACGCCGGCCTGGGCGTGACCGTCCCCCCGGCCATTGCCGAGGCCGGCCTGTCCGACGTCCTGCGCGAGGGGGCGGAGGAGGCCGAGGCGATGGCGGCGCGGCTGGGCGGCCCCGACGACCCCGTCTCGGCCTACGCGCTGCTGAACGCCCACCGGCGGCGGTGCCTGTGGACGCTGAACCTGCGCGAGTTCTACCACGTCAGCCGGCTGCGCGAGGACGAGCATGCGCAGTGGGACATCCGCTTCCTGACCGCGGCGATGTCCGACCTGGTGCGGTCCGCGTTCCCGCTGTGCTCCCGCCACCTGGGCGGCAAGGATCGCTTCACCGGCCCGACCGGGTGACCCCCGGCCCGCCCCCCGGCGCCCCTCCCGGAACCCCGCGCCGCACCCCCGGGTCCCGGTGACCGGCGAGGCTCCCGTCGCGCACGCGGGGGGTGGATCGCGTCTTGACCCCCGGCCCGAACCTCCGGTACACTCCAGCCCTGAGCGCTTTGTGGGGGATCCGGATGAAGATTCGTGCTTTCGCCGCCTTGGTGGCCCTCTCCTCGGCCGTGGTGGCGTGCAACGACGTGCCGGTGCGCAGCCTCACGTCGTCGTACCAGGTCCAGATCCAGGAGATCCGCGACAAGGGCAAGCCCGCGAAGCTGGACATCCTGTGGGTCGTGGACGCGTCCACCTCCATGTGCCAGGAGCAGGCGTCCCTGGTCACGGCGTTCAAGGAGTTCCTCGCGGTCTTCCAGAAGTTCACCGCCATCGACATGCAGTTGGCGGTCACCTCCTCGAACGTGTGCTCGCCCGACCAGGGCACCTGCAACACGTCCGCGGACTGCCTCGGCGGCCGCGAGTGCAAGGACATCGGAGGCGGCCAGAAACTGTGCCTGAAGGTCGGCGCCGTGCGCGGCAGGTTCCTGTACCAGCCGGCCAGCGACTTTCCCCCTCCCTGCGTCGAGATGCGCACCGTCCCCTGCCTGAGCAACGACGAGTGCAACGCGTACTCCGCCAGCCACCCGAACAACCCGCTGCCCGACGGCAACAGCGGGAACTGGGTCTGCGAGGGCCCGCCGCTGGGAATGGCCAGCAACCTGTGGACCTGCGACATGCCCCCCGAGGTCAAGCAGCAGGGCGTGGAGGACAGCTACCAGCCCGGCGACTACCTGTTCGCGATCAGCAGCCAGTGCCGCTACCAGTGCAACCGGGACACCGATCCGGGCAAGTGCGCCCGCCTCTTCGGCCAGCCGGACGGCTGCACCACCGCCTCCACGGGCTCCCAGATTTCCATGTGCCAGGACGGTACGTGCTCGACCGAGGCGTGCGCCGCGCACGTCGAACTGTCCAGCCGGACGGACTGTGCCACCCGCTGCCGCGGACGCGAGTGCGCCGAGGTCTGCGCCGAGTTCCTGCCGGACGCAGCCGCCTGCCAGTCCCGGTGCGAGGCTGCCTTCGGGTCCTGCCAGGAAGTCTGCGAGACCGTGTCCAAGATCGAGCAGTGCGACAACGTCTGCAACGACCAGTGGGGCTGCCGCGAGGAGTGCGAGGCGTACCTGCACGACGCGGCGAAGTGCCAGTCCCTCTGCGAACAGCAGGGCGACCTGGCGTCCTGCCGGACGGCGTGCGGCACGCAGTTCAAGAACCAGGAATTCCTGTGCCTGCTGGCGTGCGAACAGGCCTACTCGTGCTCCGACCGCTGCATCGCCGAGTTCGGCAAGGACACGTACCGCTGCGTATACCCCGGCGAGGACCGCACGAAGGCCGGCTGCATGCTGCCCCCGGCGACCGGCATCTGCCCGGCCGCCGCCCAGGGCCCGAAGATCCTGAACAACACCGTGGCGGACCAGTGGCTGCTGAAGTGGATGGCCGGCGACTGGGCCGGCGACCCCGACTGGGACCCGGAATGGAAGCTGCTGCCCACCGGCGACACCGACGCCGACTTCGCGGCCCGCGAGACCCCGCGTGCCAGGGTGTTCGAGCAGTTGTTCAAGTGCATGGCGACCCTGGGCGCGGTGCAGTACACCTGCAACAACCAGGAACAGGGCCTGCGGGCCGCCTGGCTGGCGCTGGACCCCGAGGGCGAGAACGCCGACCAGGCCCGGTCCTTCCTGCGCGACGACGCGTACCTGCTGATCGTCATCATCAGCGACGAGGACGACTGCTCGGCGCCCGAGTACCAGAAGGGCGACGGCAAGTGGGACAACGTGGTTCCCTCCGAGAAGTACGGCTGGTGCTCGTGCCTGCGGGACGAGAACGGCTGCACGTCGGCCGGCGACTGCGACCCGAACGCCTGCCTGACCAACGGCGCCTTCGACGCGTCCAAGTGCCCGCTGTACTCGACCGCGCGGTTCGTCAACCAGCTTCGCTCGCTGAAGGCCGACCCGGCCCAGGTCGTGTTCGCCGCCATCTCCGGCGACTTCATCCTGGGCTCGACGACGACACCGGGGGCCGACCTGCAGGAGATCCGCAAGCGCTTCTTCGAGTGCAAGTGCAACACCAGCGCGCTGTACAAGGCGCCGGCCACCTATGCCTGCCTCAGTGCGGCCGGCAACGCGACCCTGGGCGCCCGGTACGCGGCGGTCGCCGAGGCCTTCGGCCAGGGCCGCTACGGCCAGTTGTCGAACATCTGTTCGGACGAGGGCATCGGCCCGGCGCTGGAGTCCATCGCCAACCTCGTCATCCCGCTGCTGACCCAGGTCTGCCTGCCGCGGCCGCTGGAGTGGTCCTGCCAGGCCAAGTGCGAGGCGCTGTTCGACGACCGCGACAAGTGCCAGGAGGCCTGCACGGCGTCCGACTGCTTCTCCACCTGCCAGCAGAACTTCCCCGGCCTCAAGGGCTGCTCGGACACGTGCACCTCGGGCGAGTTCATCGAGGTCTACAAGTACGACTCGAAGGGCAGGTGCGCCCGGGTGGACGCGGGCGGCAACTGCCTGCCCCTGAAGTTCGCCGCCAACTCCCAGGCGGAAGGCGACTACTTCCTGGTCCAGAACTCCCCGGTGTGTCCGCTGTTCGACGTGGCACTGGCCGACGCAACCCAGCGCGAGCGGCCCGAGAACGCCATCCAGTTCAAGGTCCCGCTGGAATACTCCGACCGCATCGAGATCGTGTACCGCGCTGCCTCGTTCCACTGCCTGGACCGCTGCGACCGCGGCTACGAGTCGTTCTTCAGCGACCAGTCGCCCGCGGTGAAGTCCGGCTTCTGCAACGACCTGTGCAACGGCACGGCCGAGGAGTGCATCGACACCTGTGTCAAGGTCGGCAAGCCGGACCGCGGCTGCGCCTACATCTGCGACACCAGCGCGGAGAAGTGCATCACGCAGTGCAACCCCAGCGGCGACCCGACGAAGGGCCTCGACTGCACCGATCGCTGCCGCGACTGACGTCCCCGACTACCTGTTCCGCCGTCCCCCGTGCCACGATCGGGAATCCACGGACCGTCCCCCGGGTTTCCGGCGGCGGTCGACGCCCGGAGGTGCCATGTCCCGTCGAAACCTGCTGCTGGCGACCCCGCTGGCCGTCCTGATCGCCGCCGCATGCCCGTCGCGCGACGCTTCGGCCCAGACTCCGCCCGGCCCGGCCGGCGTGCCGGCCCCGTCCGTGGAACCCTCCAGGGGACCGGACAGCAAGGACCTGTTCGAGTCGATCCACGTGATCGTCGGCCCGTCCGCCCGGGCCCTGGACCCCATCGCGGTGTCCCCCTTCCCGTGTCCCGAGGGCATCCGGGCCTCGTGCGGCGAGATCGACGAGGTCCTGGCGAAGGACCTGACCCTCTCGGGCTTCTTCAAGGTGCTGGACCGGGCCTCCTTCCTGGGCGATCCGGCCCGGGCCGACCCGTCCGCCCCGCGCTTCGACGACTGGTTCAACGTCGGGGCACGGTACCTGGTCACCGTCTCGGTGGTCCAGGCGGCCTCGGGCATGGATCTGCGGTTCCGGCTGTTCTCGGTCGGCGACCGCAAGGCGATCCCGGTCAAGGGCTCCACGGCCTCCGGCGTCGCCCCGAGGGGGGTCCGGCGCGCGGTCCACGTCTTCGTGAACGGCGTCATCGAGGCGATCACCGGCCGGCCCGGCATCTTCGGGTCCCGCATCCTGGCGTCGCTGAAGCAGCCGGGCTTCGCGCGCACGATTGTCTCGATGGACATGGACGGCAGCGGGCGGCGCACCGTCGTCGAGAACGGGTCCTCCAACATGTTCCCCCGGTGGGCCCCGGGCGGAGGGGTGCTGTACACGTCCTTCCTGCCGGGCGTGCCGCAACTGTACGTGGACGAGCGCCGGGTCACGCACGACGACCGCGAGTACCGCGGGGCCGCCTTCTCGCCCGACGGGTCGCGCATCGTCGCGTCGGTCGACATGGAAGGCCAGTCGGACCTGGTCCTGCTGGACCCGAAGACCGGCCAGATCACGAAGCGCCTGACGGAGTCGGAATGGGACGAGGTCAGCCCCTCGTTCTCGCCGGACGGCCGCCTGATCGCGTTCTGCGGCAACAAGACTGGCCGCCCGCAGATCTACCTGATGAACGCCGACGGCAGCGGCGAGCGGCGCCTGACGATGCGGGGGTCGTACAACACCTCGCCCCGGTTCGGCCCGAACGGGCTGGTCGTCTTCGCCGGCATGGACGACTTCGTGTCCGACCTGTTCACGGTCGACCTGTCGGGGAACATCAACCGGCTGACCCAGCAGCAGGGGTCCAACAAGGATCCGATCTGGTCGCCGGACGGACGCTGGATGGTCTTCCTGTCGGATCGCGCGGGCGCGTGGCGCCTGTTCCTGATGACCGAGGACGGCCGCTACCAGTTCCCGATCACCTCGAAGGGGGAACCCTGGGGTACGCTGGACTGGAGGTAGCGCCCGGCCTATCCTTGCGCCGGAATCCAGGAGGGTGTGGACCGGTGGCCGACGAACCGTCCCCGAACCCCGCGCCCGCCCCGGACGAGGCCGCGCCCGATCCCGGCCCCGCCCGTGGTCCCGGCGCCTTCCGCCGGCTGGCCTTCACGGTGCTGCGCCGGCTGCGCGACGGGCTGTCGGTCGCGGTGCAGGGGTTCCGCATCTTCCTGGACGCCCGCGCCTTCGACCACGCGGCCTCGATGTCCTTCTTCGCCCTGCTGTCGCTGGCGCCCCTGCTCGTGCTGACACTGTCGGTCGCCGGCTACGTCGCGATGGTCGCGGGTCCCGAGGCAGACCAGGTGGACTGGCTGGCGTCGCTGGTCACCCGGGCCCTGCGGTCCTTCACGCCGGTCGCGGGCGACTCGGTCCACCAGGTCGTCGCGGCGCTGGTGGCCCGGCGCGTCTCGTTCGGGATCATCGGCGGCGTGGTGCTGCTGCTGGGCGCCTCGATGGTCTTCGGCGCCTTCGAGCACGCGGTCGCGGACGTGTTCGGCCTGCCGGGGCGCCGCCGCTTCCTGGTGTCGCGCGTCCTGTTCTCGGTGGTCCTGGTGGCGTCGGGCGTCGTGTTGTTCACGCTGCACAACGCCATGACGATGGCCGACTCGCTGCTGCTGGCCTGGCGCGGCGCGACGCTGGACGAACTGCTGCGCGAGTCCCCGGTCCTGGACGTCCTGCTGACGTACCTGCCGGTGCCCCTGGCGTTCCTGGCCGCGATCTACCTGCCGGGGCTGCAGCGGATCCGGTTCCGGTCGGCCCTGGCGGGCGCCGTGGTGTTCTTCGTGCTGTGGGAGGTCGCCCGCGAGGCATACGCCTTCTACGTGACCCGCATCGCCACGTTCGGCGTCCTGTACGGCTCGATCGCGGCGCCCCTGCTGGTCATCCTGTGGACCTTTTACGCCGCCAACATCTTCCTGTACGCCGCGTCCGTCACCGCCGCCCTCCAGGCCCGCGCGATGAGTCGACTTGCTTCCTTCGACGGCAGGGAATAGACTTCCCCGGCCCGTTCTTTGGGTTGGGTGTTTCTTTAACGAGGATGGTCTCATGAAGATCCGTACGTTGCTGGTGGCTATGGTCGCCGTCGTCGCGATCGTCGGCTGCAAGGGGCAGGCGGGCACGGACGCCGGCAAGGCGGGCGCCGAGCCCAAGGAAAAGGTCGAGTTCGTGATGCACGTCATGTCGCAGTGCCCGTTCGGCGTGCAGGTCGAGAACGGCTTCGCGCCGGTCCTGGCCAAGCTGGGCAAGGCCGTGGACTTCAAGATCCAGTTCATCGGCGACGAGCCGACGCCCGGCCAGTTGACGTCGATGCACGGCGAGAAGGAAGTGCAGGGCAACCTGCACCAGATCTGCACCATGAAGTACGCGCCGGACACGTACATGAACGTGATCCTGTGCATGAACAAGAACATGAGGGAGATCCCCGGCAACTTCGACGCCTGCGCCGCCGAGGCGAAGGTCGATGTCGCCAAGATCAAGGCGTGCGCCACCGGCGACGAGGGCAAGGCCCTGCTGTCCGCCTCCTACAAGGTCTCGAAGGAGAAGGGCGCGCGGGGCTCCCCGACGATGTTCCTGGCCGGCGCCAAGTACGAGGGTGGCCGGACCGAGAACGACTTCATCCGCGCGATCTGCGGGAAGTTCCAGACCGAGAAGCCGGAAGTCTGCAAGAACATCCCCGAGCCCAAGAAGATCCCGCTGACCGTCCTGACCGACGCCCGGTGCAAGGACTGCTTCCCGGACCGCATCCTGGGCCAGTTGAAGAACATGTTCCCCGGCCTGGAGCCCAAGACCCTGGACTACGGTACCCCCGAGGGCAAGGCGCTGTACGCCAGCCTGAAGGACAAGAACGTCAAGATGCTGCCGGCCTTCCTGTTCGCGCCGGTCGTCGCCGAGGATCCGGGCTTCCAGCAGGTCCAGCGCTTCATTGCCGACGCCGGCGATTACAAGCTGCTGCAGATCGGCGCCAAGTTCGATCCGACTGCCGAGATCTGCGACAACAAGGCCGATGACGACGGCAACGGCAAGATCGATTGCGACGACGACACCTGCAAGGGCAAGGTCGTCTGCCGCGAGGCCAAGCCGAAGCAGCTGGACGTGTTCGTCATGTCCCAGTGCCCGTTCGGCGTGAAGGCCCTGAACGCCATGAAGGAAGTCCTGGACGCCTTCAAGGACGACGGCATCACCTTCAACGTCAACTTCATCGCCGACGCGCTGCCCGACGGCACCTTCAAGGCGCTGCACGGCCAGCCCGAGGTCGACGAGAACATCCGCGAGCTGTGCGCGATCACCAAGTACCCGAAGAACCACAAGTACATGGACTACGTCCTCTGCCGCAACGCGGACATCCGCTCGACCGAGTGGCAGAAGTGCGCCGTCAACGGCATCGATGCCAAGGTCATCGAGAAGTGCTCGACCGGCGACGAGGGCAAGAAGCTGCTGACCGAGAACATCAAGCTGGCCAAGGACCTGGGCATCGGCGCCTCGCCGACCTGGCTGGCCAACAACAAGAACCAGTTCTCGGGCATCGCCCCC
Organism: uncultured Myxococcales bacterium; assembly: GCA_937975765.1. Taxonomy (GTDB): domain Bacteria; phylum Myxococcota_A; class UBA9042; order DTJE01; family DTJE01; genus CAIZWN01. Next base: position 68,376 of record CALJUR010000081.1, on the reverse strand, counting down.
GAGCAGATCAAGAAGAACTTCTGCGCCTTCAACGCGGACCTGAAGGGCTGCGCGAAGACGCTGTCCGGCGACGCCAAGGGCCCGGCCGGCGGCTGCGGCGCGAACTGATCCCCGACTCCCCCGGGGCGGTCCGGTCCGACCGGGCCGCCCCGGTCCCATCCCCCGTCCTCCCGGAACTCGCGATGATCGCTGGCGCTGACCGAGGGTTGTGGGCGGGCGAGCGTCTGCGGCGAGGCCCGTAGCACGCGAGCCCAGCCAAGCCGCGGGGGGTCGGCTTGGCTGAATGGGCGGGGGCCCCGTCCCCCGCCTCCTAGAACTCCGTGACCGGGCGCAGCGGGACGGGCGGCCAGATCGGCCCCTGCCGGGGAGGCATCGAGTTGTAGACCCAGTCGATCGTCAGCGTGCCCAGGGCCGCACCCAGCGAGGGTGCGCCCTTCCAGCCATCGAAGGGACCGCGCACCAGCACGCTTTCCATGTTCAGGTCCAGCGCCAGCACCGCCACGGACGCGCCGGGCGGGATCCGGGCCAGGACGCCGCCGTGCACCGTGGCCGCCAGCACGACGCGCCTGCCGCCGGCCGCCGCGCCCGGCACCGCGGGCACGATCACGGGGTATCCGTCCTGGTCGACCCACGCGACGAACTTCAGGCAGGACATCCGGTTGACCAGTCCCTCCGCCCACGCGGTCAGCGCCCGCGGGCGTGCCCCCAGCCTCGCCAGCGGCCGGGCCGCGGCGGACGCCAGCGCGCCGACCGCGATCCGCGGTACCGACAGGGACTCCCGCGGGCCCACCTGCACAAGGTCCGCGTGGTGGACCGTGTGGATCCCGAAGTACGAGTTGTACCGGAACATCGGCTTGCGGTTGTAGGCCTCGTAGTCCTCGCCCTCGCGGACCGCGTCGGTCCAGCGCGCCTTGCCACGCCAGGCCTGCCGGTCCAGCGTCATCACCAGGAACCCGACCCGCGGGTCGCGGCGCACGTTGTCCTTGCTGCACCCTTCGCAGAACTGGCCCCACATCAGCCGGTCCGGGGCCTTCGCCTGGAGCGTGGTGATCAGCGTCAGGTGGGGCAGGCCGCCCTCGTCCTTCGTCGCCAGGATGCCCAGTTTCGAGTCCGCTGCGAAGGCCTGGATCGCCGGGTCGTCCAGCCGTGCCGGGCCGTTCATTCTCGCCTCCCTGGCGGGGCATCGTGCCGCCCCGCGCCCCGCCTCACGCCGCCCCGTTCTCGACCCGCGCCGCCCCCGTGACCCGGACCGCCTCCGGGGACACACCCGTCGTCCGGGCCAGCGCCAGCAGGTGGTCCAGTTCGTCCCGCCGCATCAGCGGTTCGTGCGCGAAGTCCCACGCGCGCCCCAGCCGACGGTACTGCTCGCGGCACAGGTTGTTGAAGGCGCACATCTCCCAGCGTCCCAGCCGCGCCCCCACGTGCGCGGCCAGGAACCGGCCGATACCCAGCACGTTCTCGTCGGTCGCCGTCGCCCCCGGCACCAGGGGTGTCCGGATCCACAGCCCGGGCGGGTCCTCCCGCGCGTCCATCCACCGCACCAGCGCCTGCAGGTTCGACAGGATCCGCCCGTTGTCCTGGCCCGTGAACCTCCGGTGCCGATCGGGGTCGATCTCCTTCACGTCGAACAGCACCAACCGGGCCTGTCCGGCCAGACCCAGCAGCACGTCCTTCGCGCATGCGCCGCAGGTGTCCAGAGCCGCGTCCAGGCCGGCCTCGGCGCATCCGCGCAGGAATGCCTCGGCGAACGGGGCCTGCATCGTGGGTTCGCCGCCCGACAGCGTCACCCCGCCGCCCGATGCCTGGAAGTAGGCCCGGTCCTTGCCCACCTCGCACAGCAGGTCCCCGACCTCCCGGTCGGTCCCCAGGAGTTCCCGCGCCGCGGCCGGGCATTCCCGGACGCACCGCCCGCAGGCCTCGCACGCCGCCGGGTCGCAGCCGTGCGGGCACACATCGAGGCACGCCCCGCACGACAGGCAGCGCTCGGGGTGCACCACCACCTCGGGGCGGTGCGACAGGCTCTCCGGGTTGTGGCACCACGTGCAGCGCAGCGGGCAGCCCTTCAGGAACACGGTCGTGCGGATGCCCGGCCCGTCCTCCGTCGACATCCGCTGGAGGTTCAGCACGCGTCCCGTCACGTCCTTCGTCCCCCTTCCGCGCCCGCCCCGCCCCCTAGATCCCCCGGTGGCTCTCCCGGGCGATGATCTCGTCCTGCAATTCGCGCCCCACGGACGTGAAGTACGCGTTGTACCCCGTCACGCGCACCAGCAGGTGCCGGTAGTCGGCCGGGTGCCGCTGGGCCTCGCGCAGCACCTCGGGGTCCAGCACGTTGATCTGCAGCGCCGTGCCGCCGTTCTCGATGTAGCCCTGCAGGAACGCCCGGAACTTCGCCTTGTGCTCCGGGTCGTGCAGCAGCGTTGGGTTGAACGTGATCGTGTGGCTGGCCCCGTTCGGCAGCGAGTTCCGCCACTCGCCCCAGTCGCCCTTCCCGTCCTCGGCCCGCCCGCCCAGCGCCTTGCCCACCGAGTTCGCGTTCGCCGTCGGCCCGCGCGTGTCCGCCCCGTCCACCGGGCAGATCGCGTTCGACAGGAACCGCCCCTTCGGCCTCCCGTCCGGGCTGGCCGCCATCACGAAGCCGTCGCCCGCCCAGTAGTTCCACGACAGCATCCCGGGCCGGAACCGCCGCCCAGTGCTCCGGGTCCGGTGCCGCCACACCTCGTCGGTCCACAGGTCCATCACCCGCCGCGCCATCGCGTCGGCCTCGTCGTCGTCCCGGCCGTACTTCGGCGACCGGTTCCTGGCCCACGCCTGCAGCCGCTCGTGCCCCTCCCAGTTGTCGCGCAGCGCCTGCACCAGTTCGGCCATCCCGCACTTCTTCGCGTCGAACACCAGGTCCTTCACCGCCAGCAGCGAGTCCACCGTCGTCGCGAACGTGACGCCTTCCACCGTCACGAACGACAGCTCGGCCCCGCCCTGCGTGACGTCCAGGCCCTTCTCGGCGCACCCCCTCACCAGGCACGACACGTACGGCGTCGGGCAGAACTCCGCCCGGATCGCCTCGCTGCGCTCGTACAGGTCCGCCGCGCGCCGCACCAGGTAGCGCGTCTGCCGCGCGTACGCCTCGAAGAACTGCTCGAACGTCGCGAACCGCGTCGCGTCGCCCGTGTCCGGGCCTTCCCGCCGCCTCGGGTACGGCGTCCCCGTGATGGCGTCCGCCGCCACGCCCAGGTCCCAGCCGCCCGTCAGCGCCAGTTCCACCGCCTTCAGCAGGTTCAGGTTCACGTCCACGGTGCCCGACCGGTCGTTGCCGACCATCGTGTTCTCCAGGCACCCCACCGAGGCGTAGTCCCACACGTTGCCCGCGTGGATGAGGTCCTGCACGCCCGCGCGCTCCGCCTCCCGCATCATCCCCGCCATCGACCGCTCGTCGAAGTTCAGCAGGAACGGCGCGCCCTGGCTGTCCGCCACCATGTCCACCACGCGGTCCAGCAGCGCCTGCGGCGACCCCCGGTGCAGCCGCACGTTCGGCTTGGGCTCGAGGATCGGGGTCATCTCGTCGATGACCTCCAGGAACGCCCAGGTCAGGTCGTTCGTCGCGTCCGTGCCGTCCGCGCCCATCCCCGACAGCGTGATCAACTGGCCGAACCCCGCCGTGATGCCCTGGTTCCCGCCCACCTGGATCATGGCGTCGTAGACCGTGTTGCAGTGCACCCAGAAGCACCGCAGCAGTTCCTTGCCGAACTCGCGCGCCATGCCGTTCGCGATCGACTGCTGCCAGTACGGCCACAGGTACTGGTCCATCCGCCCGAACGACACCCCCGCCCCCGGGTAGTTCTCGTCGCTCATCACCAGCATGTGGGCCATCCAGACCGCCTGGAGGGCCTCCCAGAAGTTCGTCGCCGGCTCCCACGGCACCCGGTCCAGGTTCGTCGCCATGCGCTGCAGCTCGTCCTGCCGTTCGGGGTCCGTCTCCCGTCGGGCCGCCTCCCGGCATGCCGTGGCGTACCGCTTGGCCAGTTCCCGGGGCATCGTGCAGGCCGTCCGCATCGCCCGCAACTGCGCGCCCTTCCGGCCCAGCCGCTCGTGCGCCGGCATCGCCTCCAGCCGCGCCCGCAGGTCCTCGTCGATCCCCTTGAATCCCTCCCGCACCACCCGTGCGTAGTCCGCGATCAGGTGCCCGCTGGTGGCCCCCGCGTTGCCGTACCCCCGGTCGTGGAACTCCTTCACCGCCGCCCGCGTCCCGTGCGGACCCATCACGTGCCGGTCCCGGCGCCGCACCTCGCTGCGGGTCCAGCAGCGGGACGCCAGCACGTTGAACCGCGCCCCCGCGACCAGGTCGCCCGGCAGGACCTCGTGCGGCAGGTGCTCCACCAGGACCTCGCGGGTGAACCAGGCACGTCGCTCGGGCAGGCTCCACAGCCAGAAGTCCGCCGGCACCGGCACCGGCCTCGCCGCCTGCAGCGCCGACGACCGGAACGGCTGGAAGAACGCGTAGGTCTCCGGGACGATGTAGTACGTCAGTTCGTCGTAGACCACGTCCCACGGCGTGCCCGTCGTGAAGCACTGGAACTCGTTCCGCCAGGGCCGCTTCACGCCCTCGAAGAAGTAGTCTCGCAGCCACCTCGCGCGCACGGACAGGCCGTGCGGCTGCTTGATCGGGACGTGCGGTCGGGAGGGTTCGGGCGCGATCATGGCCTCACCTCGTGCCGGGGACCGGGCTGTGGCATACGCATCGGATCATCCCAGTGCCGTGCAGGAATCGCAAGCCGTGGGAACGCCCCGCGTTGGCCGGCGGGCCGGGTGCAAGGAAGGCCGTGCGGGTCGCGCGGGGAAACGGCGCCGCCAGGTGCCGGGAATGCGGTGCCGGGTCCGGGCCGGGCGATGGCGGCGTACGCCCTCAAGCGGCGGCGATGACCCCTTCCAGCGCCTTCATGTCCGGCACGAAGAAGCGGCGGCCCTCCCAGGTGACCAGGCCGTGGCCCCGCAGCCGGTTCAGCGCCCGGATCGCGGTCTCCAGCGTGGTGCCGGTCAGGTCCGCCAGGTCCTGCCGCGTCAGCGCCAGGTCCAGGATCACGCCGCGGCAGTCGCCCAGGATCCCGTACCGGCGGCACAGGTCCGCCATCGTGCGGCACAGCCGGCCTTCCACGTTCAGCACGGCCAGGGCGGACAGGTCCTCGACCAGTTCCCGCTGCCGGACGGCCAGCAGGCGCAGCAGGTTGCCGGCCAGTTGCGGCCACTCGCCCAGCAGGCGACGGAATGCCACGGTCGGCAGCCGCCAGGTCGTGCCGTCGGACAGCGCGCGGGCGGAGGTCGAGTGCAGCCGGCCGTCGACCACGCTGGCGATGTCGAGGTCGTCGCCCACCGACAGCACGTCCAGGATCGTGGACGAGCCCGACGTCGCGTGGCGCACCTGCTTGACGCGGCCGCGCAGCACCACGTGCAGCGCGTCGGCCGGATCGCCCTGGCGGAACAGGTCCTCGCCGCGGGTGAAGGCGACCTCGGTCCCGACGTCCTCCAGGTGCAGCAACTGCGCGTCCGTCAAGCCTTCGAAGAGAGGCACACGATGGAATCGCTGGCTGGTGTTCATCGATACTCCATGCAAGGAGCCACCTGCCCGGATCCGAAGCAACGGTCATGCCAGATTGACGCAGTGCAGCAAGATTCCCGGAGAACCCGGCCGCCAGGCGCTTCGGAAGGAAGCCCCGGGGCCGTGCAACGAGGTGTTGTCAGGCGGCGGCCGGGGCGATAGAGTCCGCACGTTGGATCGACGACCCGTTCCCAGTGGAGGCGGCATGCGAACGATTATCGAGCCTTTCAAGATCAAGATGGTCGAGCCCATCAAGATGACCACGCGCGAGCAGCGCCAGGCCATCCTGGAGCAGGCCGGCTACAACCCGTTCAAGATCCCGGCGGAGGACGTGCTGATCGACCTGCTGACGGATTCGGGCACCTCGGCCATGTCCTCCGAGCAGTGGGCAGCCATGATGCGCGGCGACGAGTCGTACGCGGGCGCCCGGTCGTTCCACCGCTTCGAGAGCGTGGTGAAAAGCCTCACCGGGTTGAGGCATATCATCCCAACGCACCAGGGCCGCGCCGCCGAGCGCATCCTCTTCTCGGTGATCGGCGGGCCCGGCAAGGTGATCCCGTCGAACACCCATTTCGACACGACCCGGGCCAACATCGAGCACGGCGGCGCCGAGGCCGTGGACCTGATGGATCCGCGCAACACCGACCCGGTCACCCAGGCCCCGTTCAAGGGCGACATGGACGTGGCCGCGCTGGAACGGCTGATCGAGAAGGTCGGCCCGGCCCGCATCCCCTGCGTGATGATGACCATCACCAACAACGCCACCGGCGGACAGCCCGTGTCGATGGCCAACCTGAAGGCCGTGAAGGCGGTGTGCGACCGGCACGGCCTGCCGATGTACATCGACGCGGCCCGCTTCGCCGAGAACGCGTGGTTCGTGCAGCAGCGCGAGGAGGGCTACCGGGACAAGTCGCTGCGCGAGATCGCGGTGGAGGCGTTCTCGCTGTGCCAGGGCGTGCTGATGTCCGCCAAGAAGGACGCGCTGGTCAACATCGGCGGCTTCCTGGCGCTGCAGGACGACGACCTGGCGCTGAAGTGCCGCAGCCTGCTGATCCTGACCGAGGGCTTCCCGACTTACGGCGGCCTGGCCGGGCGCGACCTGGAGGCGATGGCCCAGGGCCTGGACGAGGTGCTGGACCCGGACTACATGCGGTACCGGATCCGCAGCGTCGCGTTCCTGGGGGAACGGCTGATCGAGGCGGGCGTGCCGATCTTCGAACCGCCGGGTGGCCACGCGATCTACATCGACGCCAGGCGGTTCCTGCCGGACGTCCCGGCCCAGAACTTCCCCGGCCAGGCGCTGGTGGCGGCCCTGTACGTCGAGGGCGGCGTGCGGTGCTGCGAGATCGGGTCGGTGATGTTCGGGCGCTGGGGCGACGACGGCCGGTTCATCGGCGCACCGAACGAACTGGTGCGGCTGGCGATCCCCCGGCGCGTCTACACCCAGAGCCACATCGAGTACCTGGTCGAGGTCGTGGTCGAGGTGTTCCGGCGGCGCAACGAGATCCGCGGGCTGGAATTCGACTACGAGGCGCCGGTGCTGCGCCACTTCATGTCCACGTTCAGGCCGGCCTGATGCGCCTGCGTACCCCCGGGGACCCCAGGGTGGAGTGAGCCGGCGGGAGAGAGCGGGCGTTGAAACGGGCGGATTGGTCTCCCCCACCGGCTGGGGGAACAGGAACCCTGAAGGGGTCCGGACCGATCCGGCGGGCGCCGTCCGATCCGGCACGAACTAGAATAGGATGTCATCGCCGGAACGTCAACAAGGCGGTGGCGAGGGATCCGGGGCGCGTCCAGGGGCGCGTCCAGGGGCGCGTCGAAGGGGCGCGCGCCGGCACAGGAGGCATCGTGGCACAGTGGATGGAACTGCCGCTGGTCGGGCTGGACACGGAGACGACCGGCCTGTCGGTGACCGAGGACCGGATCTTCGAGATTGCCGTGGTGACGTTCCAGGGCGACACGGTCACGGACCCGTTCTGCGAGATGATGGACCCGACGCGGCCGCTGTCCGAGGCGTCGCTGGAGAAGACCGGCGTGACGGACGCGGACCTGAAGGGAAGACCGACGTTCGCGCACTTCGCCGCCGGGATCGTGCAGCGCATCCAGGGGCAGGTCGTCGTCGGGTACAACGTGCTGGGCTACGACCTGCCGCTGCTGCAGGCGGAACTGCGGCGGGTGGGCCTGGAACTGCCGAAGTGCCACGTCGTGGACGTGCTGGTGTTCGCGCGCGGGCTGATGCCGGGGAACCGGCACCGGCTGGAGGAGGCGGTGCGGCACTTCGGCGTCACGATGGACACCGCCCACCGGGCCACCGCGGATGCCGAGGCCACGGTGCGGCTGCTGCGGGCGATGGCGCCGTCGCTGCCCGCGGACCTGGACGACCTGCTGCGGCTGCAGTCGCAGTGGCAGGCCGAACAGCGCGCGCGCCGGGCCATGTGGCGCAGCAAGCCGGACGAGGGGAACCGCGAGGTGCTGCGCGGGGACATGGCGCCGTCGGCGGGGCTGACGGACGAGAAGGGGCGGCCGTCGCTGGGCCCGTCCTACCTGTACGGCAAGGAGATCGACCCGCTGCGCGCCTTCCTGCAATCCTGGTTCAACACCATCCCGGCCCGCGACCCGTCCCGTACCGAGGGCGGCGGGCGCTGACCCGTCAGGGTGCCTCGCGCGGTATCCGGCCGTCGTTTCCTTGACCCCGTCCCCTTCGGACACCTACCATCGAAGGGCTCCCGAACCCTGGCAGGACAAGGTGAACCCGATGTCTCCCCCCCCTCGATGCCCCCCGTCGCGCCGGTTCCCGTGCGGACTTCTGGCGCTGGCCGTGCCGCTGCTGGCGGCGTGCTACGACGACGTCCAGGCGCCGAAGTGCCGGACCCTGGCGGACTGTCCCGCCGGGCAGGGCTACACCGCCTGCGAGGACGGCTACTGCTTCAAGTCGGGCCGCTGCGACGGGGCGCTGCCGGTGGCCGGGGACGGCTGCTGCGCGGTGGTGGAGGGCGACCGGTCGGCCGACACCGACTGCCTGGTGGCGGACCACGACCTCGAGTGCCGCGACCCGGCCGGGCCGGTGGCGGACGCGGACGGCGGGGTCTTCGTGGCGTGCCGCACCGTGGACGCGGGCGGGGCCTCGACGCTGGTGCTGCGCAGGGTGGACCCGGCGGGTCGGCTGGAGGAGGCGGTCGAGGTCGGTTCGGCGGCGACCGTGCTGGCGCCGACGGTCAGCCGGGGCGTCCACGTGTACGTGGCGCACTCCGGGGGGGTGGTACGAAGGGATGCGTTGACGGGGGTACAGATCGACGCGATCCCGTCCGATACGCCCGTGGGGGGGATAGCGACCTCCGGACGCCGCGACCTGGACTTCGGCGTGGCGGGCTGGCCGACGGTCTCCGGCAAGGTCGTGCTGTTCGACGAGAAGTCGCGCACGGCCAGCGTCTTCACGGCGGCCCCGGTGACGGCGGGGGAGGACGACGCCTTCCCGCCCGTGGTGTCGGCCGGCGGGCTGCGCCTGTACGTGCTGTGGAGGGACGGGACGCTGCACGCGGTGCGAATCGGGGCGAACCCGTCCGGGCCGGTCGCGGTGGCGATGCTGCCGGCGCGTCCCGCGGCGCCTCCCGTCGAGGTGGATGGGCGGGTGTTCGTGGCGATGGAGGACGGCCGGCTGGCGGCGATGACCGAGAAGGGCGCGACGTTCACGACCGAGTGGACGACGCCGCTGGACGGGAAGGTCGCCGGCGGGCTGCTGGCGGACGCGTCCGGGGCGGTGGTGGCGGTGCTGGAATCCGGGGAGGTCGCGGTAGTGCGGGACCTGTTCGACCGCGGCTCGTTGGTGGGGCGCGGCGACCTGGGCATGGCGGCCGGGACGGCGTACCCGTTCCTGGGAGCGGCGCCGCGCGTTGCTGCGATCGCTTCAGACGGGCGGAAGGTGGCGTCGCTGCTGCGGACGGACGCGGCCGGGGCGGTGGCGTTCACGGAGGGGCTGTCGTTCACGGTGCCCGTGGCGATCGCGGGGACGCCGCTGCTGGCCGGGCGGAACCTGTGGATGGCGACGCAGTCGGGGCACCTGGTGGCGTGGCAGTTCCCGGACGACCTCGCCGGGCGCTTCGCCCGGGGCGGGTCCGACGTGTACGGGACGGGGCAGACGGCCCAGGCGACGGCGGGGGAGACGGAGTGAAGGCATCGGGGGGAAGCGTGCGCAGGGCTTGGATGATCGGCGTGGTGGTGTGGCTGGCGGGATGCGGCGGGTCCGGGGACCCGGCCGACCCGGGGCCGGGCGACGGGACGGGCGACGGGAGCGACGTGCCCGGGGACGTGACGGTGTCCTGCCGGACGGAGGCGGACTGCGCGGCCCTGGACCCCGGGCCTTGCGGACGCCGGACGTGCCTGGACGGGACGTGCGGGGTCGTGGCCGACGAGGCCCGGGAGGGCGCGTCATGCCAGCCGATCGACCGGTGCGCGGAGGGCGGCGGGACGTGCGTGTCGGGTGCCTGCGTGCCCGTGCGCCGGAAGGCGTGCCCGGTCCGGGAATGCCTGTCCGGCGGCTGCGACGAGGCGACGGGGGAGTGCCGGTACGAGTCGCTGGCGGACGGCGAGGGCTGCGACCGGGATGCCAATGCGTGCACGAAGGACCGGTGCGTGGGCGGGGCCTGCCAGGCGGGCGCCAACGAGTGCGAGTGCGGGAAGGACGAGGATTGCCCCGGCCCGAAGACCCTCTGCGCCCCGCCGCTGTCGTGCGACCCGGCCAGCCAGCGGTGCGTGACGGGCGGCAGCCTGACGAAGTGCCCGGTGCCGGCCGACCCCTGCCGGGTGGCCACCTGCGACGAGGCGACCGGCCGTTGCGGCGAGGAGGCGCGCGCGGACGGGACCGAGTGCGAGGCCGCGACGGTGTGCAGCGAGGCCGGGACGTGCCTGGACGGGGAATGCCGGCACCGGCCGCGATGCGTCGATGGCGACCCGTGCACCGAGGACCGGTGCGATCCCTCGACGGGGGCCTGCCGGCACCCGCCCGCGAACGGCGCGGCCTGCGAGGACGGGGACCTGTGCACCGCCGGGGACGCGTGCGCGAACGGGGCGTGCGTGCCCGGGGCGGCGATGGACTGCGACGACGGGAACCCCTGCACGTCGGACACCTGCGTGCCGGCGACGGGATGTGCGTGGACGCCGCTGGGGGTCGCGATCGGGTGCGACGACGGGGACCCGTGCACGGTGCTGGACGCGTGCAGCGCCCAGGCCCAGTGCGTCGGGACGGCGATGGACTGCGACGACGGCAACCCGTGCACGGAGGACGACTGCGACCCGGCGACCGGCGGGTGCCGGCACCGGGACCTGGACGCGACCCCGTGCCAGGACGCCAACCCGTGCACGGCCGGGGACGCCTGCCGGGCGGGGAGTTGCGTTCCCGGGGCGTGGACCCCGGGGTGCTGCGTCGGCGACGGGGACTGCGACGACGGGGACCCCTGCACGGCCGAGCGATGCGACGCGGGGACCTGCGCCTGGGATGGCGAGCCGGAGGGACGGTGCGCGGCGTCGGCGGGCGAGTGCGGGCCGACCTGGTGCCAGGCGGGGACCGGCGAGTGCCAGGAACTGGACCTGCGGCTGCCGCGGCGGCTGCTGGGGTGGGACCTGCGGACGGGCGGGGCGGTGCCGGGATTCCGGTGGAGCGGCGGGAAGGGGATGCGCGGGGAGGCGGGCGCGGGGCCCGCGGAAGGGGAGCCGGGAGCGTCCTTCCGGATCCCGGGGCGGCGGGTGCCTTCGGGCCTGGCGCTGCTGGTCCTGGATGCGGGCGCCTCGGCCTGCGACGCGGTGAAACTGTACCGGGGCGAACTCGTGGTGTCGCCGGACGAGTGCCGGGTCGTGGACGGCCGGACCCGGATGGCGTGGTCGTGGCTGGGGGACGGTGACCCGGTGGACCTGGCCGTGCGGGTCGCGGCGGGCGGGGTCGTGGCGACCCTGGACCTCTACCTGTGGGCGCGCAGCGGTTGTGCCCCGCTGGGCCCGGTGCTGGTCGCGGCGGGGAAGGGGTACAGCGAGATCGTTGCATCTTCCAATGCCGGAAGATCCGGACTTCATCTTGCGGCGAAGAAACAACTAGATGTTCTTTGTGGCGGACTTGGTGTCGATCTTGAGGTTCGTGATTGGGAGAAAGTCTCCGCAGAAAGCCTTGAAACTCAGGAGGGGCGTTTTGCTATCTCCATTGCTTCGAGAAGAGATGAGCCTGGGTCGATGGTGTCCTTCGGGGGGACAAAACGGCAAGTTCTTGCTCTGACTAAAAACGACGACGGGACGAAGTCTGCTCTGTCAGTTCTCACCTCGTCTGTCGGAATCTATCAGGAGGATCGATTCGAACCATCGTTGTCGGAAACACTCGATGGGAATGGTCTTATCTCTTGGTCATTCTCTATCGATGGTTCTTCTCCGTTGGACATCGCGATTGGTGGGTGGCAAATCCTGAACGACACCCCCACCTTCGACCCCACCGGCACCCTCCTCAACCAGGACACCGCGGGGATCCAGCGGCGTCCGAAGCTGGCATCGGTCGGCAACGGGGGCGTGGCGGCGTGGATCTCGGAACAGGAGGGCCCGGTCCACCGTGTGATGCTGCGGCGGCTGGATGTCGACGGGAAGCCCGCGGGCGACGAGGTGCAGGCGGACACCGGCGGGGACGCGCTGCGCGACCTGGCCCTGGCACCCGTCGGCACGGATCGCGTCGCCTGGGTGGCCGAGCGGGACGCCGGCGTGCTGCGCGGCGGCACCCGGGTGGCGGCGGACCTGCAGTCGGCCGGCGAGGCGACCTTCCCGGCGACGACCTGGCTGCGACGCTACGCGCCCGACCTCGTCGCGTTCGACGACCGGGCCCTGCTGGCCTCGGTGGGAGTAGCCGCGACCGACACCCGGGTGCTGCTGACCCCGCTGGATGCCGCCGGCGTCCCCGGGGCCGACCTGGTGGTCTCCCCGACGGTCGAGAAGGGGTCCGCATCGCCGGCGGTCGCGCGGCTGGACCCCTACTGGGCGGCCGTGGCGTGGTACGACGGGACGGACCTGCGGGACTCGGGCATCTACCTGGCGCTGGTCTCGCCGGCCTGCCCGGCCGGTGCCGTGGACTGCAGCCACCCCGACCGGCCGGCCGTCTGCGTCGGCTTCGGACCTTCCGGCTACGTGACCGTGCCCGGCGCCACTGCCTGGTGCCCCTGAGGAGGTCGCCGTGCCCGCGAATCGATCGTTCCCGCGAGGGATTGCCCGGGTCCCCTTCCTGCTGCCGCTCCTGGTCCCGCTGGCGGTGGCGGCGTGCGGTGGCGGCAACAACGCCGACCTGACCCCGGCCCAGGACCAGTGCCTGCGGGATGCGGACTGCACCGACGGCATCGACTGCACCGAGGACATCTGCGGCCTGTCCGTCAACGGCGTGCGACGCTGCGAGCACGTCCCGCGGACCGACCGGTGCCCGGACGGCCACGAGTGCCTGCCGGAGTCGATGCTGGGTGCCGGCTGCATCGAGCGCCTGGCGCTGTGGTGCGCGGGCCGCGCGGAAGGCGACCCCTGCACCCCCGACGACGCGTGCGCCGCGGGGGCCGGAACCTGCCTGCAGGGGCGGTGCAGCTATGCCCGCAAGGAGTGTGCCGCGATGCCCTGCCTGGTCGGCCAGGGCTGCAACGAGTCCACCGGCCGGTGCGAGTACCAGCCCCGGCCCGATGAAACGGCCTGCGACGCCGATGGCCTGGCGTGCACCGCCGACGAGTGCCGGGACGGCCAGTGCGTGCTGGCGAACGACGCCTGCGAGTGCACCGGCGCCCGCCCCTGCCCGGCCTCGCAGGACCTGTGCCGCGTCCATCCCCGGTGCGAGGACGGGACCTGCCGGTACGACGACGTGGAATGCCCGGGCGCCGAGGCCTGCCGCGAGCACGTCTGCGACCCGGCCAGCGGCCGGTGCGCGGCGCGCCCGATCCGCGAAGGGGAGGCGTGCGACGACGGGCTGGCCTGCACGGGATCGGACGCGTGCCTGGCCGGCGAGTGCCTGGGTGCCCCCGTGGCCTGCGACCCGGGGTCCTGCCGGACGGCCTCCTGCGTCGAGCCCGGGGGGTGCGTGGCCACGAACCTGCCCGAGGACACGGCGTGCGACGACGGCGACCTGTGCAACGGGCCGGACGGCTGCCGTTCCGGGATCTGCCTGGCCCTGGGGCCCGCGGTGGACTGCGACGACGGGAACCCGTGCACCGCGGATTCCTGCCGGCCCGCGGACGGCGGCTGCGAACACCGGGTGCTGCCCGACTGCTGTGGCAACGGCCTGCAGGAAGCCGGCGAACAGTGCGACCCGGGCATGGACACGACGCCGCTGTGCCTCGCCTGCCGGTGGGCGCTGGCGACCCTCTCGACGGCAGGCCAGGCCCCGGTGGTCGCCTGGTGGGAGTGGGGCGGCTCCGGCCTGATCGCCTGGGAGGAGTCCGTCGAGGGTGCGCCGGTGCTGCAGGTGCGCCCTTTGGGCACCCATGGGACGCTGGGACCGGTGCAGGTCGTGCCCGAGGCCGTGCCTGCCGCGTCGGGGCATTTCCGTCCCGCGCTGGCCTCGCTGGGGCAGGGGCGGTTCGTGCTGGCCTTCCAGTCCATCGACGCGGTCCAGTTGCGCCTGCTGGACTGGACCGGTGCGACGCTGTCCGCGTCGGCGATCCCCGGTTCGCTGCCCGGGGAGGCTGCCTTCGGCGAACGCCTGGACATCGGGGCGATCGAGGGCGCCGCGCTGGTGGCGTGGCAGTTGCTCTACACGGTGGACTCCTGGGTCTACGGGGAGGTCCGATCGTCCTGGGTGGCCACGGCCACCGACCAGTTGCTGGCGTCCGCGACCGTGATCGTGGCCGGCGACCCGTCGGGGCTGGACTCCGCCCGGCTGGGCCAGGTCTGCCCGGAGGGAGGCGGCGCGCTGTTGACGCTGGTCCAGCGGGCATCCCGCCGGACCCACCCCCGGGTCGTGTACCAGCGGGCCGACGGGAAGTTGTGGCCCGCCCAGGATCTGGCGGAATTCGAGCAGGACCATCGCATCGCGCCGGCCTGCGTGCCGGCAGGAGACGGCACCTACCTGGCCGCGGTGTTGCGGTCGGTCACGGTGGGCGAATCCCCGGGGCTCGACGTGACGTCGTTCCGGCTGGACGGAGCGGGCGAGCCGACCGGGCAGTCGTGGTGCCTGGCGCAGTCCACCGTCGAGGCGGGCCGGCTGCTGGACGTCCCGTACCCGATGGCCCAGGCGTTCCTTCCGTTCGGGACGGGCTTCGCGTTCCTGACCACCTTCGTGCTGGGGGAGTCGTTCGGCAACCCGTCGGCCGTGGTCCTGCGCCTGCTGACGACGACCGGCGAACCCGGGTCGGTCGGCACCCCGGTCCCGGTCCAGGGCGCGTCGGAAGGCTTCGTCGGCAGCCTGGACGCGACGAGCGGGCCCGGAGGTGCGATGCTGATGGCGTGGCACTGGTCGGAGGTGCTGCAGGGCCAGGAGGTTCCCGGCGAGGTGCGGGTGCGGGTGATGCCGGCCCCGTAGGCCCCGCAGGCCCTTCCCGACGCGGAGGTGACCCGTGCGACTGACCTGCATCGGACACGCGTGCTTCCTGGTGGAAGGCGACGCGGGACCGCGGATCCTGCTGGACCCGTACCAGCCCGGGGCGTTCCAGGGCCGGATGGGCCTGCGCGCCTTCACCGAACCCGTGGACGTCGTCGTGTCCACCCACGATCACCTGGACCACTTCCACCTGGACCCGGCGTTCGGGAACCCGGACGTGGTCCGGGCCACCGCCACGGCGCGCGGGATCGAATTCCGCGGAGTGAAACTGCCGCACGACGAGGTGGAAGGCGCGAAAAGGGGCTTCGTGACGGGCTTCCGGTTCGCGATCGACGGCGTGTCGATCGTCCATCCCGGCGACCTGGGGCGCGTGCCGCGGCCGGAGGAGGCGCAGGCGCTGGCGCCGGTGGACGTGCTGCTGCTGCCGGTGGGCGGGACGTTCACGGTGGGGCCCGAGGAGGCCGCGCGGACGGTCGAGGCGCTGCGCCCGCGGGTCGTGGTGCCGATGCACTACCTGTGGCCGACGGTGAAACTGGCGCTGCAGCCGATCGACGACTTCCTGGCGGTGGTGCGGCGGCGGGGGTGGCCGATTCAGGACGCGGCGTCGCCGCTGGCGTTCGCGAAGGACGCGCTGCCCGAGGGCCCGCGCGTGGTCATCCTGCCGCCGACGCACTAGGCGGCAGGAACCCGATGTAGGGCAGGTTGCGGTACTTCTGCTCGTAGTCCAGCCCGTAGCCGACCACGAACCGGTTCTCGATGGTGAATCCCACGTAGTCCAGCGGCACGTGCTTGACCGTGTTCGACGGCTTGTGCAGCAGCGTGCAGATCCGGACGGACTTCGGCTGGCGCGCCAGGAAGTTCTCGCGCAGGAAGGCCAGCGTCAGGCCGGTGTCCACGATGTCCTCGACCACCAGCACGTGCTTGCCCAGGATGGGCTTGGACAGGTCCTGCGTGATCTGCACGACACCGCTGGAGGTGGTCGCGTCGCCGTAGGACGACAGGCCCATGAAGTCCAGCGACAGCGGCAGGTCGATCTGCCGCACCAGGTCCGACAGGAAGACGACCGCGCCCTTCAGCACGCCGACGACGACCAGGTCGCCTTCGGGGTAGTCGCGCGTGATCTGCGCGCCCATCTCCCGGATGCGCTCCTGCAGTTCCCGTTCGGAGATCAGGATCTCGAACTTCTCGGCGCCGTTCATGGGACCCTCCCGCCGCCGCGCGTCACCGCAGCGCGTTGTTCAGCACCTCGCCCAGCCCGCCGGCGCCCGGCACGATGTAGTGGTGGTCGTCCAGGCCGCGCTCGCGGTCCCACGCCTCGCCCGGAGCCTTCGCCAGCACGTCCGCCGGCGACAGCCCGCGGTCCACGCGCCAGCAGTAGATCTCCAGTTCCGGCGCGTCGGCCTGGACCTTGCGCAGGAACTCGGGCGTCACGATCAGGTTCAGGCTGATCCAGCGCGCCGGCCGGCCCTCGCCGTTCGCCTTGTACCAGTGGACCACCTCGACCAGCGACGACCCGGTGGCGCCCATCGGGTCCGGGAACAGCAGGATCCGGCCCTCCGTGGGCCCGCCGACCTTGGTGCCCGAGATGGCCGCGCCGGTGACCTGCCCCGCCTCGTTGGTGGTGCGGTTCATGATCACGTGGTCCTGCCGCACCCCGGCCGGGTCCAGCACCGTGGACAGCAGTTCGAAGCACACCAGCGAAGGCTTGATGCCGGCCCGCGCGATGTCGACACTGACCACCTCGGTGGTCGGGTCCAGCATCTCGGCGCGGTACTCGGCGCCCATCCGGGTGCGCACCGACCGCACCTTGCGCGGGAACAGGTCGTTGATGCAGGCGCGCAGCAGCCCGTCATACAGCGACTGCAGCAGCCAGTTCAGGCGGGGCTGCACGGTCGCGGGCATGCACAGCTCGGCCAGCAGCGTCCGCATGTACGGGTCGTCCAGCACGTGCACGCGGTCGCCGTAGCGGTGCTCGATCTCGCGGTGGCAGCCGGTCATTGCGCGTCCTCCGTGCCCAGGATCCGCCGCGCCGCCGTGCCGTAGGCCTCCATGCCGGGGCGGCCCAGGAGGCCATGGGCGAACTTCTTGCCGGCCTCGACGCCGGGCTGGTCGAACGGGTCGATCCCCAGCAGGTAGCCGGCCAGCGCCGTCTCGATCTCGAAGTGGGCGAACAGCGCGCCCACGGCGGCCTCGTCCAGCACCGGCACGTGCAGGTGGGCCACGGGCCGGCCCGCCTCGACCAGCCCCGCCATCGTGCCGCAGCGCAGCGCGTCGAAGACCTCGGCCGCGTCGTGGTGCGCGAACTCGGCGAAGTCCGGGTCCAGGGCGGACAGGTCCGGCACGGGCATCGCGGGGCGCGGGCCGCCGACGGTCACGAAGGTCAGCGTCTTGTCGCGGGGGCCCTCCATGAACAACTGCAGCAGCGAGTGCTGGTCGGTGGAACCGATCGCGCGGACCGGCTGGGACCCGACGGCACCGTCGTCCTTCGGCTTGCCCAGCGACTCGCCCCACAACTGGGAGAACCAGTCGCCCATCGCGGCGAACCGGTCGCAGTATGCCCACAGCACGCGCACGGCCGCGCCGCGCCGCATCCACTCGACCTGCGCCGCCGCGGCCAGCACGGACGGGTGCGCGGCCGCGTCACCGTCCGTGAAGGCCGCGATCACCTCGCGGGCGCCGGTACGCATCGCGGTCACGTCGTGGCCCGCACAGGCGATCGGGAACAGGCCCACCGGGGTCAGCACGCTGAAGCGGCCGCCGACGCGGGGGGGGACCTCCAGGGACGGGCAGTCCAGCCGGCGGGCGACGCGCCGCAGCGCGCCCTTCTGGGGGTCGGTGGTGACGACGACGCCTTCCTTCAGGCCGGCCTCGCCGCGCGCCGCCCGGATGCGGTCCGCGAACAGCGCGAACTGGGTCAGCGTCTCGACGGTGGTGCCGGACTTGGTGACGGGGTTCAGCAGGGTGTCGGCCGGGTCGAACCACGCCATCGCGTCGGCGATGGAAACGGGGTCCAGGTTCGCCAGGATGCGCACCTCGCGGCCGCCGGCGGGCCGCAGCGGCTTCAGGGCGTCCAGCGCCGCCTGGGCGCCCAGGGCGGATCCGCCGATGCCCAGCACCAGCACCTTGCGGAAGCGGGCCGGCAGCGCGGCGACCCGGTCGGCCACCGCGCGGGCGTTCGCGTCATCGTCGGGGACTTGCAGGAACGCGGCGACGCCGTTCGCGTCGGCCTTCAGGCGCCGGGCCTGGAACGTCACGTCGGCAACCCGGGAGGCCACGGCGGCCATCACGTCGGCACCGAACCGGTGCAGCGAAAGCGAGAACGATCGGGACATGATCGCATGCTCCGTGACAAGGGATGGGATCGCGGGACCGGACCCGGGATAGCAGACGGGCCGGAAAAATTCAATCTTGACCCGCCGGCAGATATGGTTATCATTCCGACTCGTTTGAGGAACCGGAGGATTTCCCATGACGAAGTCGGAACTGATCGAGGCGGTTGCGAAGCGCAGCGAGATCACCCTGGACCGCGCCGCCATCGTCGTGAACGCCGTTTTCGAGCAGATGATCGACGCGATGAAGCGCGGCGAGCGGATCGAGATCCGCAACTTCGGCAACTTCACGGTCAAGGACTACGAGGGCTACGAGGGCCGGAACCCGAAGACGGGCGAGAAGGTCACCGTCCCGCCGAAGCGCCTGCCCTTCTTCAAGGCCGGCCTGGGCCTGCGCCAGACGATCAACGTCTCCCGGAAGAAGTAGGCCCCCGGGGCCGTCCCGGGCGTCCCCCGTCACGCAGGGGGCCGCCGCACGTCGTCACGACCCGCAAGCACGAGATCGATCGCGACGGATCGGGCCTTCGCCACCAGGGCATCCAGGTCCCCGTCGTTGTCGAGGATCGCGGTGGCCGCGGCCCGTCGCCGGTCGTCGTCGACCTGCGCGGCCATGCGCGCGCGCACCGCGGCCTCGTCCGCGCCGTCCCGTGCGGCCACGCGGCGGATCCGGTCGGCCTCCGGGGCGATCACCGCGACCAGGCCATCCAGGTCCCGGTCCAGCCCGGTCTCGATCAGCAGCGCCGCCTCGACGACCGCCAGCCGGCAGCCGGCCTGCGCCATCGCGGACAGCCGGCGGCCCGCCTCGGCCAGCACCTCCCCGTGCGTCAGCGCCTCCAGCCGGCGGCGCCGCTCCGGGTCCGCGAACACGATCGCGGCCAGCGCCGCCCGGTCGATCGCGCCGTCCGGGCCCAGGATGCCCGGCCCGAACTCCGCCACCACCGCCGCGAAGGCCGCCCCGCCGGGCCGCGCCTGGTCGCGGGACACCTCGTCCGCGTCGATCACCGGGATCCCCATCGCGCGCCAGGCCTGCGCCACGACGGACTTGCCCGCCCCGATGCCCCCCGTCAGCCCGATCACCCGCATCCCTTCCGGTATCGACAGCATGATGACCCCGGTATGCCGCGCCGGGCGGCCCTTGTCAACGCGGCTCGCCCTCCAGCCGGCGCCGGATCTCGCGTTCCAGCACGTCGGCCAGCAGGCGCTGGCCGGTAGGCGCGTAGTGCGCGGCGTCCCCGGGCAGGAACAACTCGTCCAGG
This sequence comes from uncultured Myxococcales bacterium, assembly GCA_937975765.1. Classification (GTDB taxonomy): domain Bacteria; phylum Myxococcota_A; class UBA9042; order DTJE01; family DTJE01; genus CAIZWN01. Next base: position 48,672 of record CALJUR010000081.1, on the reverse strand, counting down.
TCGCGACCGGGTTCCCGCAGGGTGTCCGCGAACGCCACCGCGTCCAGCCCCTCCTCGCGCAGGATGCGGGCCAGCAGGTCGTGCCGGGACAGGGTCCGCCGGTACTCGGTGGCGCGGTCGTCCAGGTCGTTCCGGTCCGGAAGCAGCAGCACCAGCAGCCGCGTGCCGGACTTCTCCGCGCGGTCCCGGATCGCCCGCAGCAGCCCCCGCACCACCTGCTCGTGCTCGGGTTCCCGAAGGACCCGGTTGCCGCACGCGGCGTTCACGAAGGCTTCGGCACCTTCCTTCCATCGCCAGAAGGGTTTCATCAGCAGGCTGCCGCCCATCAGGTCCACGCAGTTCCAGGCGGGTGTCACCGAGCGCCACGGGGCGATGCCGCCGTCCCGCACCTCGTACACGGGCTTGCTGTGGCCCCGCCAGTTGGAGGTGCCGCAGGAGTGGTAGTCGTTGCCCGCGTACAGGCCCAGCACCACGATGCGCGGGCGCATGCCGGGGCGGCGCAGGATCTCGTCCAGGTACAGCAGGTACTGTTCGGGGGAGTAGCCGGACACCGACGCGTTCAGCACCTGCAGCCCGGGCAGCCGCCCGTCCAGGAACCGGGCCGCGGTCTGCTCGTCGGGCAGCCCCCAGCCGAACAGCACCGAGTCGCCCAGCAGGAGGGCCGGGTCGCGCGACGGGTCCGGGACGTGCCGGCGCTCGCCCACGGTGGTCGAAGGGTCGGTGCCCGGGACCGGCAGCGGGCCGTGACCCAGCACCGGGTCGAAGCCGATGTCCTCGACGACGTGCGACCCGCTGCGCTCGCCCGGGGCGCGGATCGCCACGGCCGCCACCAGCACGGCCAGCGCCGCCGGAACCGTCACCGCGACCAGCAGCGCGCGGTTCTCGCGCCCCGGCGCCATCGTCCCGCGCCGCCGCATCGATGCCAGCCGCGCCCCGGGCCACGCCGCCAGCAGCAGCAGGCCGGTCCCGAACAGCAGGCCGGACGGCACCCCCTGAAGGGATCGCGCCGCCAGCAGGCAGGCCAGCGCGGCCACCGGCAGCAGCCGCGTCGGGTCCGGGAGCGTCACGGGGCGGCGGATGGGGGCCTCCGGTCCGTCGGGAGGCTCGATTCGAGCGCACGGATCCCGCTTTGTCAACGCGGCGCGCCTTGCCGTATCCTTCGGCCACCCCGGAACCCGGAGTCGCGGATGCACCGGTTCTCCCGCATCGTGGCGGTCGCGGCGATCCTGCTGGCCTCGTCGCCCGCCTTCGCCTGGAAGTTCGACCTGGGCGAGCACACGAACCTGAACGTGGCGGCCCTGATCCAGTTCCAGGCCCAGTTCCAGGAGAAGGGCGCGCCCGACGGAACCGCCTGGAGCAAGGATTTCTACCTGCGGCGCGTGCGGATGCTGCTGTGGGGCGACGTCTGGAAGGGGATCTCGTTCTTCGTGGACACCGAGCAGCCGAACTGGGGCAAGGGGGGCGACTGGAGCGCCGCGATGATCATTTCCGACGCGTTCGTGACCTTCAAGGTCGTGGACGAGTTCATGGTTGATGCCGGCATGATGCTGCTGCCCTTCGCCCGGCACGGCCACCAGAGTGCGCCGGGCCTGAACGGCCTGGACTTTCACCTGGGGCTGCTGCGCCTCCCGGAGGGGTCCAACAAGAACCTGCGCGACCTGGGTATCCAGTTGCGCGGGTACGTTGCGAACCGCAGGCTGCAGTACCGGCTGGGCGTCTTCAACGGGACCCAGAAGACCGCGTTGCAGAAGGACGCGAAGGACGAGGTCCTGAAGGACGCCGCCGGGAAGGCCGTGCTGACCTCGAACCCCGAGGACTGGCCGCGGTTCGCGGGCCACCTGCGCTACAGCATCCTGGGCACCGAGACGGAGTTCTTCGCGAAGGGCATCACGTTCGGCAGGTCGCCCACGCTGTCGATCGGAGCGGGCTTCGACTACCAGCACGACGCCGTGATGGACGCCCCGTCCGACCTGGACGGCGCGAGGGCGGTCGCAAGGAAGGGCACCGTCCGGGACGCGGTGGGGGTCTCCGCGGACGTGTTCGTGGACGTGCCGTTCGGCCCGGACAAGGACCACGAGGTCGTCGCGATGATGGGCCTTTTCTGGTACGACCACGGCAACGAGCTGAAGTACGACGGGGACGGGACCCGCCGCGTCGTCCCGTCGCGCAATTCCGGCATCGGGCTGCTGGGCGAGGTGGGCTACCGGTGGTCCTTCTTCGAGCCGGTGTTCTCGGTGGACTGGTTCCGCGGCCGGCAGGAGGACCGCGACCTCCTGGTGGTGAAGGGCGGGCTGAACTTCTGGATCCGCAACGCGGCGGTCAACGTCAAGACGGAGTTCGGCGCGCAGAAGACCGGCAACCTGGCCTCCGCGCCCTGGATCAAGTGCTTCACCACCCAGGCCCAGTTGTTCTTCTGACCCCCCGGTTCAGGCGCAGCTCACAATTCAGGAATTCAGGGACAGTCACCATTATTCGTAGGCTAACATATGGATTTTATAAGATAGTATTGTCCGACTTGGGTGTTTATGAACAAATCCAATGGGATGTCTTAACAATAATGGTGACTGTCCCTGAATTACGCCTGAATTAGGCGGGGCGGTCGCGGGTCCGCAGCACGCCCTCGCGGGTCAGCCGCAGCGTCTCCTCGACCAGGGTGGCCTCGTCCAGCGGCACCAGCCCGACGGCCCAGGCCCACAGCATGCCGCGCAGCGCGCCGATCAGGGCGTGCGCCGTCACCAGCGTGTCGCAGGGCCGCACGATCCCCAGCCGGATGCCCTCCTGCAGCGACTCGCCCACCCAGTGGCCCAGCCGGTCGTAGAACCCCGACAGCCGCGCACTGGCCTCGCGGTCCAGTCCCGCCGCCTCGCCGAACAGCACCCGCACGCTGCGGGGGTTGGCCAGCATCAGGCGCGCCAGCCGCTGGGCGTTGCCGCGCACCTGGTCGATCACCACCTGCTCGTCCCAGGGGTCGGGCACCTTCACCGGGTGCAACTGTTCCAGGATTCGCAGGAAGATCTCGTCCAGCACCGCATCGAACACCGCCCGCTTCCCCGTGAAGTACAGGTAGAACGTGCCGCGGGCGATGCCGGTCTGCTGGATGATGTCGGCCACGCCGGCCGGGTGGTAGCCCTTGTCCGCGAAGACGGTCAGGGCGGCCTCGATGATCTGTTCGCGACGATCCGCCCTGCTGACCCCGGCCACGGTCTCTGCCTCCGCCGGATCCGTCCGTACCGCGGTTGACGGGCGGACGTCAAGCCGTCTTGCGCCGGTCGACCCGCGATCGGTCGGGCGGCGGCGCGGGCGGCAGCGCCGGGACCCACGACAGCACCTTGCGGACCAGCATCGACCCGGCAGCGCGCCGCAGGTCGGCCAGGCGCGGGGGACGCATCCGCGCCAGGGACTTCCGTCGCCGCGCCGCCCGCTCGCGGACCTCGAAGACGAAGTCCTCGATCGAGCGGTCGTCCAGCGGGTCGCCGTTCAGCGCCAGCGTCAGCGACGGCAGTCCCGTGTCCTGGGCGGCGTGCAGGAAGTGGGACTCGGCGATCTTGTTCGGCATGCACTCCAGGGGGCCCACGCTGACCACGCCGTCGATCTCCCCCTGCACGTACTCGTGGATCGGGCCCCCGACCGTCAGGATCGCCTCTCCCAGCAGGTCCTCGGACACGTACCGGCGCCCCGCGTGAACGGCCTCCGGGACGCGCGTGCGGCGGGGCCAGCCCAGCACGCCGGCCACCTCGTCGTACAGGTGGTCCAGCGCCGCCTCCTGGAGCGCCGCGGATACGTGGATCTCCAGGGGCGTCTCGCCCGCGACCAGCCGGTCGTGCCGCATCCGGTACTTGCGTGTCCAGGCCGTGTACTCGATCCACTCGTTGAAGGGGGCCAGCCGTGCCCGTACCCCGGCCTTCTCCAGCCGCTCGACGACGAAGTCGTTCGCGAACGGGTCCAGCCGCACGTAGATCTCGCCCACGACGGCCACGGTCGGCACGTCGCGGGTCCGGTCCGCCAGCGCGGCCAGTTCGCGCGCCGCCCCCCGCACGACGTCGCGGATGCCGTACATGCCGCGCCCCGCCTCCCGCAGGGTGCGCGCCAAGTTGCCGGCCCGGGGCCGCTCCAGCAGCCGGATCAGCTCGGCGTAGCGGCGCCGGAAGACCTGGTCGGCCGCCCCCTTCTCCTTCTCGACCGGGCGCACGTGATGCAGCGCCGCCAGCAGCAGGTCCGCCCCCACCATCGCGAACCACAGCCGCAACTGGAAGTCTGCCGGCAGGCCGGCGAAGTAGTCGTTGTCGTCCGGCGACACGATGCGGATCCGGTCCTTCCAGCCCGCCTGCTCGAAGGCGATCTTGTGCAGCAGGTTGTAGGCGCCGAACCGGCAGGGCCCGCCGGCCGTGGGCATCAGCAGCGCGAACGTCTCGTCCGTGTCGCGTTCGCGCTGCAGGCGCTGCAGCACGCTGCCCAGCGTGATGGTCATCGGCAGACACTCCTTGCCCGACGTGTAGCGCCGGCCCAGTTCCAGCGCCTCGCGGTCCGGCAGCGGCAGCACCTCGGCCTTCATGCCCTCGGACCGCAGCATCGCCGCGGTCGCCGGCGCGCCCACCCCCATCGGGTTGATCAGCAGCACGTCGCCCCGCCGGCGCGTCTCCGCCAGGTCCTGCTTCTCCTGCTCCAGCGCACGGAAGCGGTTCACGCGTCGCCGCCTGCGCTCGGCGGCCGGCACCTTCAGGTCGGCCTCCACGCAGTGCAGGAAGGCCTCGATGCGCGTGGCCGTCCCGGCGTCTCCGGAGTGGCCGTCCGTCTCGATCACGACGTGCGGCTTGTTCTCCATCGCGTAGGCGTGGAAGTGCAGGTTGAAGCTGTCCGGCCCGCACGCGTAGTTGCTGCAGAAGACGCTGTACACCCCCTCGGTGCGGCGGACGTGATGCGACGCGCGCAGGTTCGCCTGGGCATAGTGCCAGTAGATGTCGTGGAAGACCGGGACTTGGTCCGGCACCGGCAGGCAGTCCACCGGGATCCCCAGCGCCCCCTGCTTCCGCAGCAGCGCCGGCACGTTCGAGTTCAGCACGTCGTTGTGGATCGTGTACGCGCGCCCCTGCACGACCACCGGCACCACGCCCTTCTCCCGCGCGAAGGCCAGCGCCTGCCGCCCGATCTCCCGGCACGCCTCGTCGAACCGCCGCTGGGCCTCGCGCGCGGTCCGGTACGCGGCCTCCCAGCGCTCCGGCCGGCCCAGTTCGGCGGCCAGTTCCCGGCAGGACCCCCGGAAATCGTCGGCGTCCAGCCCCGCCGACGCCATCCGGATCACCGGCGCCACCAGCCGGGTCAGCCGCGCCTCCCGGAAGAAGGCCTCGCGGATCACGCCCGGCGCCGCCTGCACGATGGGGCAGGTCACCGAGTACGGCTCGTCCCCATGGTGCGGCAGGTCGATGATCATCGGGACCAGCAGCACGTCCGGGCGGGCGTCCAGCATGCCGCGCACCACCCCGTGGAACAGTTGCATCGGGGCGCACCACGGTACGTTCGCCTGCTCGATGCCGCGCTTCAGGTCCTCCCGGTCGCCGCCCCGGTGTACCCGCACGTCGAAGCCCAGCCGGTTCGCGAACGTCGCGAAGAACGGGATCAGCCCCTTCAGTGCGAACTCGTCCGTCATCGCGACGACCGGCCGTCCGGGCTCCCCGTCCAGCCCGTCCAGCACCTGCCGGACCGCCGCCTCGCGCTGCGCGAACGGGTCCGGGGCGCCGTCCGGAAGCCGGCGCCGGCGCGTCCCGCGGTCGTACATCGAGCAGTTGCCGCCCCACGTGAACCGCCGCTTCGCGTCCGGCAGCGCGACGTCCAGCCGGTCGATCCGGCAGCGGTTGCCCGCGCCGCCGCACCCTTGCGTAGACGGGCAGACGAAGGTGTCGCGGGATTCCACGCGGGCCTGCAGCAGCCGGTCCAGGGCCAGCGGCGCGCCGTCCTGCACGCCCTCCTTCAGGGCCAGCAGCGCGATCCCCAGCGCCCCGACCGTCCCCGGGTCCGGCGGAACGACCACCGTCCGGCCCGTGTGACGCGCCACCGCCGCCGCCAGGGCGTCCGACTGGAAGGGCATCCCCTGGCAGAAGATGCGCCGCCCGATCGACCGCGTCCCCTTGACCCGCTTGACGTAGTTCTGCACGACCGAGTCGAACAGGCCGGCCAGGATCGCGTCCCGGGGCTGGCCCGCCGCGACCGCCTGGTCGATCAGTTCGGCCATGAACACCGAGCAGTGCTGGCCCAGTGACACCCCGTGCCCGGCATGCAGGGCCGCGCGCGCGATCGCCGCGACGTCCCCGGCCCCCTCGAACCGGTTCCCCTGCTCCTCGATGAACGAGCCGGTGCCCGCGCTGCACGCCTCGTTCATCGCCGCGTCGGTGATGCGGCCGTGGTCCAGCCGGATGTACTTCGCGTCCTGCCCGCCGATCTCGAAGATCGTGTCCACCTCGGAGTCGTGGTGCAGCGCCCCCTCGGCGTGCGCGGCGATCTCGTTCAGCACGAACACCCGCGACGGGTCGAAGCAGGCGGCCAGCAGCGACCCGACGATCTCGCGTCCCGACCCCGTCGCCGCCACGCCCATCACCCGGTGCCGGCCCGCGGTCTCGTCCAGGAACGTGGACACCAGGCCGCGCGCCGCGCCCACCGGGTCCCCCATCGTCCTGCGCCACGCCTGCCAGACCGGCTGCCGGGACTGCAGGTCCAGCGCCAGGGCCTTCGACCCGGTGCTGCCGATGTCGAACCCCACCACCACGTCGTGCGGCCGGTCGTCGTCGGGCCGGACCTCCGCCTTCATCCGGAGGACCTGCGGCAGCGACTCCGCCAGCCCCGGGAACGTCTCGAAGGCGCGCGGAGGCCGCGGGGCCAGGAGCCGGTCGGCCGCCACGGCGCTTCCCTCGTGCCGGGCCATCACCGCGGCGCCGAAGGCCGGCAGGAACGCGTCCTGGCCGTCCCTGGCCCCGACCATCCGAAGCCCGTGCAGGTGCGCCTGCCGGGCGAAGTGGTCGCGGATCCGGGCGGATCGGGCGACCCCGCCCAGCAGCAGCAGCGCCCGCGGCGACTCCTGCCAGCGGACCAGCGTCTGCACGTTCTCGCACACCGCGTCGTACAGGCCGGCCAGGATGCGGTCGCGTCCCTCGCCCCGGTTCGCCAGGTGGGTCATGTCGGTCTTCAGGATCACCGGGCAGCGGCCCGACAGCGGGCAGGGCTCGGCGATGCCCTCGCACAGCCGGTCCGCCTCCGCGACGGACAGCCCGAAGCGCTCCACCAGCTGGCGCAGGAAGTTGCCGGTGCCCTGCGAACATCGCGAGTTCTCGCGCAGGCTGCGCACATGTCCGCCCACGACCTCGGCCACGAAGAACCCCTGGGCGCCGATGGACACGACGGTCATGTCGGCCTGCCCCGGATGCAGCAGTTGAAGGCCCGCTGCCAGCACCGCCTTCAGCGGGATGCGCGGAAGGTCCAGCGCCGGCGCCATGCGGCCCGTCACGCCGGCCGCCGCGACCTCCTCCCATTCCAGTTGCGGCAGCAGCCGTGCGATCGCCCCGGCCGGGTCCTTGCCGTGATCGGCCTCCCAGGTCCTCCCGCACCGGGCCCCCCCGTCGCCGATCCGGATCTCGGCCGCCTTCAGGTACTCCGCTCCCACGTCGAAACCGATGAAACGGGCATCGCCCATGCTGTGGTCCTCCTGGAGGCATGCGCGGCCGGCCGCCCACCGGACGGCGGCGCATGACTAGAATGACGTGTCAGTCTAGTCGGAATCGCCCCGGGGTCAAGAGGCCGTCCCGGGCGCCCTGCAAGGGGGCCGCCTGTCCCGGTCTGGGGAAACGGGGCCAGCCTCCCTTTTCCCGGTGCCTGGAAACCCGGGGCAGGTCGCCGTCGATGCGGACGCAACCAGCGGGTATTGCGGATATCCGGATCCAGCAAACACCCCGGAAATTGGAGGCTGTCCCTATTTGTCGGGGCGGGGAGGAACGCTTGATCTCCGCGCGCGCGAGGAATAATCTCCGCCCCTCGGTGTTCGTTCGGCGCTCGTTGGCGCGCGAAAGCATGAGGAGTCATCCATGATCGAAGTCCAGAACCTGGTGAAGGACTACGGTCCGATCCGTGCCCTGGGCGGGGTGTCGTTCTCCGTCCAGCGCGGCGAGGTCGTGGGCTTCCTGGGGCCGAACGGCGCCGGGAAGACCACGTGCATGAAGATCGTCACAGGCTTCATCGCCGCGACCTCCGGTTCGGTGACCGTGGACGGCAAGGACGTGGTCGAGGACGGCGTCGAGGTCCGCCGGCGCATCGGCTACCTGCCCGAGAACGCGCCGGTCTACCCGGACATGACCGTCCGGGAGTACCTGGCGTTCGTGGCGGGCGTGCGCGGCATCACGAAGGCGGACATCGCGCGGCGCCTGAACGACGTGGCCTTGCGGGTCGGCATCGTGAACGTGCTGGACCAGGAGATCGGCACGCTGTCCAAGGGCTACCGGCAGCGTACCGGCCTGGCGCAGGCGATGATCCACGACCCGGAGATCCTGATCCTGGACGAGCCGACCTCCGGCCTGGACCCGAACCAGATCGTGGAGATCCGGGCGCTGATCAAGGACCTGGGCAAGGACCGGACCGTCATCCTGTCCACGCACAACCTGCCCGAGGTCACCGCCACCTGCAACCGCATCCTGCTGATCCACCGGGGGCGGCTGGTGGCCAACGGCACGCCCGGGTCGATCAGCGCGGCCCACGGCGGGAACAACAACTTCCTGGTCGAGGTGGACGTCCGGGAGGGCGCCCGGCCCCCGGCCGACCTGCTGGCGCGGCTGCCCGGAGTGAAGTCCGTGCTGCCCGCGGACCGGCCCGGCGCGGCTGGCGAGCCCCTGCGAGTCGAGGCGACCGGCGACGCGGACCTGCGGCCGGCGATCTTCGACCTGGCCGTGAAGTCGGGATGGGCGCTGCTGGAACTGCGCCGCGAGCGCCTGGACCTGGAGACGATCTTCCAGCGCCTGACGCAGTCGTGAGGAGGCGGAAATGCGCAACGTGCTGACCATCGCGAGGCGGGAGTTCTTCGCGTACTTCGGGTCGCCCGTGGCCTACATCGCGATCGCGGTGTTCCTGGTCCTGCTGGGGGTGACCTTCTTCTTCGAGATCCCCTTCCTGCTGCCCAAGGACGACTTCTTCGAGGCCCGGGAGGCGACCCTGCGCCCCCTGTTCGAGTGGATGGTCTTCCTGTTCACGATCATCCTGCCGGCCATCTCGATGCGGCTGCTGGCCGAGGAGCGCCGAATGGGCACCCTGGAACTGCTGCTGACGCTGCCGGTCACCGAGACCGAGGTGGTCGCCGGCAAGTTCCTGGGCGCGTTGGGCTTCCTGGGGATCGCCACCGGCCTGACGCTGGCCTACCCGTTGCTGGTCGCGGTGCTGGGCAACCCGGACCCGGGCCCGATCGTGGGCGGCTACTTCGGCGTGCTGCTGGTCGGCGCCGCCTACCTGGCGGTCGGCCTGCTGGCGTCGGCCTGGACGGGCAGCCAGATCACGGCCTTCCTGGTGGCCATCCTGATCTGCGCGGCCTTCACGTTCGTGGACCGGCTGCCCGAGGCGGTCGGCCTGCGGCAGATGGAGGCCGCGAACCTGATGTCGTTCAACGCGCACTTCCGGTCGATCGCGCGCGGAGTGATCGACACCCGGGACGTCGTGTTCTTCCTGACGGTGATCGTGGGCGCGGTGGCGCTGGCCAGCCACTCCCTCGAGTCCCGGAAGTGGCGGTAGGAGGCGACGATGGCGACGCAGACGAAGAGCGGTCGTTCCGCGCGGACCAACGCGTGGGTGGTGACGGGGTCGGTGCTGGGCATCCTGGTGCTGGTCAACGTGCTGGGCGTGTGGGCGTTCGGCCGCGCGGACCTGACGCAGAACCGGCAGTACACGCTGTCCGACGTCAGCCGGCAGGCGGCCGGCGACCTGGAACAGGTGGACGTGCAGGTGTTCGTGTCGGCGGACCTGCCCGGATCGCTGGACCTGGGCTTCGGGCGCCAGCGCGACATCCGCGGCGTGGCCCGCGAGTTCCTGGACAAGCTGGCGGAGTACCAGTCATACAGCGGCGGCAACCTGCGCGTCACCCGGGTGACGGACGACGTGGAGGGCAAGGCCGAGAAGGCGCGGCTGGAACTGTTCACGGGCAAGGAGGCGGCGGTCGAGGGCGGCCGGCTGGAGTTCCGCAAGTACGCCCTGGGCGCGACCTTCCAGTACCGCAACCAGATGGAGGTCTACCCGCTGGCGCTGGAGCCCGAGTACTTCGAGTTCGAGATCACGAAGATCCTGCTGCGCCTGAAGGAGAAGTACCAGCAGTCCGCCGGCATGCGCGACCTGCTGGACGCGGGCGCGGCCGTCACCGCGGCGGCAAAGGCCTGCGACGAGAAGCTGGACTCCTACGACAGGAAGGAGGACGGCGGTGCGGGCGGCCTGTCGGCCCTGGTGGGCGGCGGCGACCTGGTGTCGAACCTGCGTGCCGACATGGTCGAGTTCAAGAAGACGTGCGACGCGGTGGCGGGCGAGGTGGCCAAGCTGGCCGTGCTGAAGGACCGCAACGAGTACCTGGACCAGCTGGCCCAGACGGCGCGCGCCTACGTGCAGATGGTGGACGAGGCCGGCCGGCAACTGGCGGACCCGCAGGGCGACGGCAAGGACCTGCCGGCGGTGATCGAACGCCTGCGGCAGCTGTACGACCTGCTGGCCCGCGACGGCGAGACCCTGGTGAATTCCCCCGGGCGCAAGTCGATCGGGTTCCTTTGCGGGCACCGCGAGTTCTGCCCGTTCGCCGACTCGACGCCCCTGCTGCGCCCCGAGATCCTGCAGATGCTGGGCCAGAACAACCCGCTGGTGCAGCAGTTCGCGGGCCAGGCCAAGGCCATCGAGGACCAGATCAACACCGTCAACGAGCAGATCCGCCGCGGCCTGTTCACCCGCAAGGGCCTGACCGTCAAGCGCATCGACCCGGGCGACGACATTCCGGACGACGTCGAGGTGCTGGTGGTGTACGGCCCCCAGAAGCCGCTGTCCGATCGCGACCAGTACCTGATCGACCAGTTCCTGCTGTCGGGCCGGTCGGTCATCGTGTTCCTGAACACCTGGGACGTCGCGGTCTACAACTTCAAGAAGGGCGGCGACAGCATGGACCCGGCGGACATGACGGTGGACGACCTGCACCGCGAGGCCTACCCGACGAACCTGGACGCGATGCTGGCGCACTACGGCGTGCAGCCGAACCGGGACATCGTCGTCGAGAAGAAGGACTTCGCGGACATCACGATCCTGCAACTGCAGAAGCAGGGGCAGTACACGCTGCAGAGCCAGCGCCAGTTCCCGTTCCCGCTGCTGCCGACGTTCACCGACCTGGACCGCAGCCACGTGCTGGTCAAGCGCCTGTCGGCCGTGACGCTGCCCTACGCCTCGACGCTGGCGGTCACGGATGCGGCCCGCAACGACCCGAACCGGCAGGTGGTCGAGCTGATCCGGACCTCGAAGGAGGCCACCGCGTCCACCGAATCCGTCGAGCTGTCGCCGCCGTACCTGCTGCGGCAGTTGTCGACGATGGCGCCCAACGGGCCGAAGGCCGTGGCGGTGGCGATCAAGGGCGAGTTCCCGTCGTTCTTCGAGGGCAAGGCGGTGCCGCCGCGGGCCGAGGGCAAGAAGGGGACGGACCGGCCCTTCGTGGCGAGCGGCAACGGCCGGCTGCTGGTCGTCGGGTCCAACCTGGGCCTGGAGAACCTGTCCACCGGCAAGGTGTTCGACGGGTTCAACATGAACCAGTTGACCTCGGGCAAGGCGGACTTCTTCCTGCAGTTGAGGGACTACATCGCGAACTTCCAGAACTGGCAGTTGCGGCTGACCCAGTTGTCGCCAGTGGTGCAGGCGAACCTGGACTTCCTGTTCAACTGCCTGGACTGGGGCATCCAGAACGAGGCCCTGGTCGACATCCGTTCCAAGGGGTACGTCAAGCGCCCGATCCAGGCGGTGTCGGGCCCGGTGCGAACGGTGCTGCAGGTCTCCTTCATCGTCGGCCTGCCGCTGCTGCTCGCGCTGGCCGGCGTGCTGCGGCTGGTCTCGCGGCGGCGGAGGTCGTGACATGAACCGGAAGAGCCGATTCCTGCTGCTGGCCTTCGGCGGGCTGGCGGTGCTGGTGCTGGCGATCGCGTTCTGGCCGTCGGGCGGCGGGCACGTTGAACTGCGGCTGCCGGGATGGGCGCCGGGCGGGAAGTCCGAGAAGGCGGAGGAGGACGCGCCGTTCGACCGGATCGAGGTCGAGACCGGCGGCCAGGTGGCGACGCTGGTCCGCGGTGCCGACAAGTCCTGGTCGATGACGCCGCCCGAGGGGGCCCGGCCCGACAAGTACAAGGTCCGTCAGATCGTGGAACTGCTGCGCGAGGACCTGGTCTCCGTGGTGTCGTCCTCGCCGAAGGCGGCGGACCTGGAGGCGTTCGGGCTGGACGACGCCCGGCGCGTGCGGGTCACGTTCCACCGGCCGGAGGGCGCGACGACGGTGCTGGACATCGGCGTGGCGCCGAAGCCGGAGAAGGGCGGCAGCGCCGAGACCGACAGCTTCGTGAGGGTCGGGGGCCTCGACCGCGTGTGGCGCGTGCTGGGCCGCGACCTGCGGCGCCCGTTCGAGGGGGGCGTGAAGGGGCTGCGCGACCGGAAGGTGTTCGCGTTCGACGTGGCGGACGTGACCCGGATCGAGATCCGGGACCCGGCCGCGCCCGACGCGATCGACCGGGACATCCGGCTGGTGGCGGGGGAACCGCCAGCCGCGAAGGAGGGCGATGCGTCGCGCAAGGAGCGGTCCTGGCGCTTCGAGGCCCCGGAAGGCCTGGCGGCAGGGGACGTGCAGGCGTTCCTGTCGGCAGTGGCCGGGATCTACGCCCAGGAGTACCTGGACGCGCTGCCCGCGGGCGTGGCCCTGGGGGACGACGCATACTCGCTGCGCCTGGTGCTGGAGGACGGGCGTGCGGTCGCGATGCGGGCCGGCGCCCCGAAGGACGACGCGGCCTACCTGGCCGTGGAGGGCGCGACCGGCTACGTGAAGGTCGCGAAGTACGTCGCGGATCAGGTTCGCAAGCATTCCGGCGACCTGCGGGACCGGAGGCTGTTCGGGACCACCCGGGACGCCATCCTGGCCGTGGACCTGGTGGACGGCGAGCGGAAGGTGTCGTTCGAAAGGGAGGGCAACGGGTTCAAGGCGCTGACCCCGAAGGGACTGCCGCTGGGGCGGTCGCCGGTGGAGTCGCTGCTGACCGAGATCGAGAACCTGAAGGCGGACGCGTTCCTGCCGCCGTCGCAGCAGGCGGGGGTGCAGGCGGGGCTGGACCGGCCCGTCATGACGCTGTCCGTGGCGACCAGGGACGGCCGCCGGCACCAGTTGAGGGTGGGGGCCGAGAAGGGGGCCGGCACGCGGTTCGTCTCGATGGACGGGGCCCCGGACCTGGCGACGCTGCCGGCCTGGGCGCTGGCGCGGATCCGCAAGGGGCCGGACGACCTGCGCGAGAAGACCTTCTTCGACTTCGACCTGGCGCAGGTGCAGAGCATCGAGATCGCGCACCCGGACGAGACGGTGGTGCTGGAGTTCGTGCCGGGCGCGAAATCGCCGGACAAGGCGTGGCGGGCGACGAAGCCGCAGGCGACCAACGACCTGAAGGTCGAGACGGTCGGCACGCTGATCGGCACGCTGGCGGGCTTCTCGGCCAAGGCGATCGCGACGGATGCGGCGGCCCGCAAGGCGGCTTCGGGGCGGCCCGAACTGACCCTCTCGGTGGGCCTCTCGGACGGCAGCCGGCGGGTGCTGAAGGTCTTCGCCGAGAAGAAGGACGGCGACCCCTACGCCATCGTCTCGGGCGTCCCGGGCTTCCGGGACCTGGTGCTGGTGCTGAACGCCTTCCAGGTCAGGAACGTGCAGAAGCGCCTATCCGAACTGAAGAAGTAGGGCGGGGGCCCCGTCCCCCGCCATCGTACAAGTGGGGCCCCGTCCCCCGCCTCCTGGTCCACCTACCACTCGCTGCAGTTCCCGTCCCCCGCCGGGCAAACGAACCGCACGTGGAAGTGCCGCGTGTGGCCCTTGGCGTGCCGCACCACGCCGGTGCGGGACCTGCGCCCGCGCGGGTACTCGAACAGCCACGACAGTTGCGCATCGTCGTAGCCCATGTTCCGGGCGGCCTGCATCAGCCGCGGCTGCAGCGAATAGTTGACGTAGATGTTCTGCACGCGGCCGGTGGCGATCAGGTTCGCCATCAGCATCCACGACTTGTCGAAGTCGATCTGGTCTGGCGCGAGGTTCTCGAAGGTCCGCATCGGGACGTTGCCCCGGCGGAAGAACCCGAAATCGATGTCGCGCCCGCTGCGGTGGGACTTGTGCGGGCTCAGCCGACCCCCGGCGGGCATCGACAGTGCGCCGATCACGACGGGCACGGTGTCGGGGTGCTCGCGCAGCAGTTCTCCCAGGGCGAACTGCACCAGCATCACGGTCTCCTCGGTCCCGCACGAGGCCTGCCCCCGGTGCACGTACCCCGGCCCCTTTTCGGGAATGCACCGGCCGTTCTCCAGGTGCCCGCGGTTCGGCTTGCCGACCGAACTGGCCCTCTGCTTGTAGCGCAGCGTGACGGGCCGGCCGCCTGGCGTCACGAACGACAGCACCCGCACGGACGGGTCGTCCTCCTCCAGGGCCTGGGCCTCGACGAGTCCCTTGGTTGCCGGCCGTGCCGGGGCGGGCTGGGGCTCGACCGGGGCCGCCGGCCGCATCGACTCGGGGATCGGGGGCGTCTCCCACTCGGGCAGCGTCTCCCGGGGCGGCTGCTTCACCGCCCGGGACGGGCCGGCGCAGCCTGCGGCGACCAGCACGGCGCAGGACAGCACGACGCAGGACCGCACCATGGAACCACTCGGGCGAGAACGCGCTTCCAGGGGGACCTCACGGTGTCGGGGCGGTCCTGGAGTCCGGCGAGCGGAAGGTCTTGATGCCCTCCCGGACGGCCTCCAGGCGCTCGAACGAACGGGTGTATTCGCGGCCGATCAGGGACAGGTCCTTGCGGGCCGGGACCATGTGCACCCTGCCGTCCTCCTCGCGGAACAATTCCACCACGGCCCCGGACATGGGGCTGACCACGTACTTGCCGGACCCCGGCGGGTCCTCGCGGATCGTCTTCACCTCGGCGGACCAGCGTGCCGCCATGGACAGGGAGACATCCTGGTTGGCCTCGCTGATGCGGCACAGTTCCGCGTAGTACGCGGCGGGGGTAGCCGCGTTGCGGACGGGCTCCGGGCCCAGGTCCGCCAGGGCCTGCGCCTTCATCGCGACCGGGTACCCCGTCTCGATCAGCCGGGACGCCTCCCGGACGTTCCGGTGGATCACGGCGATCTGTTCCCGCACCTGCGTGACCAGCAGGTCGTAGATGGCCTGGAAGTCCCCGCGTTCACGGGCCTCGCGGTACGCGGCGTAGGTTCCCGACGGGGTGTTCTGGTCCGGCTCCCTGGAACGGCACCCGGTCGCGGCGGCGACGAGAGCGGACGCCAGCAGTGCCAGTCGCAGCAGGACGGAGGTTCGGCATCGGGCCATCGGGGCCTTCTCCGCGTCGGGCGGGGGCGGAACGGGACCGGCCAGGCGACCCCCGGGGATCAAGGCTCCTCGGCCCCGTCTTCCTCGACGTCCGTGAGATGGGCGTCCGGGAACGTGTACTGGCCCTTGTTCGGGTTGTTGAAGGCGGCCTTGTTCGTGGCGCCGTTGTTGATCTTCAGGTTGCCCGACGGGGGCGCGGAGTCCGGGAATCCATCGGAGCATCCCGCGAGGAACAGGCCCCCGGCCACGACCCCCACCGTCAGCATGGCGAACAACTTGCGCATCGCGTTCCCCTCCGTGTCCTGGAACATTGTAGCCGACCACGCGCACCCCGCCAAATGCGCGACGATCCGGCTGCACCCGTCAGCGGCGCCACGGCAGGGCATGCAGGGCGCGCTCGATCCCGTCCGCGGTGTCGTCGATGACGTCGTGCAGGAACGCCTCGGTATGCGACAGCGCCGCGTCGACGCCCGTCCGCATCACCTCGCGGGTCGCCCGGGACAGCGCCTCGGGCACGTCCGGCACGCCGTTCCCCTTCACGCCTTCCGCCTTCGCGACCCGGCCCACGTACATCCCGATGGACCGCTCCATCGCGGGCTGGACCAGCGGTGCGACCATCCGCAGCCCGTACTTGACCAGGCCCAGCGGTTTCTCGCGGTCCTCCCAGCGCCGGTACTGCTTGAACTGGTCCTTGTTGTCGACGAAGCGGACGGCGCTGATCGGCCGTCCGTCCGGCGCGGTCCCCGTCACCACCAGCACGTTGCGGGTCTTGTAGCCCCAGATGCCCCGCACGAACAGGTCCATGCCCGCGTCGTCGGGCCGCAGGTCCGGCACGTGGCCGGTCTCCAGGAAGTACCGGTACACCAGCGTGAAGAAGACCACCAGTTGCCGGGGAAGTTCCGGGTGGCGCGCCAGCACCTCCTCGCCGCGCGGCGAGACCATGTCCTCCAGCGTCAGAAGGTCCTGCACGCGGCCCCGGCCCTCCAGCGCGTGCTGGGCCTTCTCCTGGAACGAGTAGAACGTCCGGTCCAGCCGGTGGTACGCCAGCACCGTGCCCTCCGGCGTCGGCACCCCGCCGCGCAGGGCCACCTCCCACAGCATCCCGTTGATCTCGTTGCACGCCCCCGAGCGCTGGTCGCCGGTCAGCCGGGCCAGGAAGGCCGCGACTTCCCGCGACCGCTCCGCCAGCGAGGGCGTCAACGGGTTGCGGCGTTCGGGAACCTCCAGCCCGCTCAGGTGCAGCGCGGTGCCGACGGCCAGGCGCAGGGCCAGGCGCATCGACGTGGCCGTCAGCAGGCCGGAGTAGGGCTCCACCTCGAACAGCGGGTAGTCGAAATGCAGGGCCAGGATCCCGGCCGCCACGTCCTCCAGTTCCGCGTCCGGCACGCCCGCGGTCCACGCGAAGGGCAGCCTCTCCACCATCCACCGCGCGAAGGCGGCGGCCGTCCGCCGATTGGACCGGTCCATCGCGCGGGCCGTCGCGGCGTCCATCTCGATCGAGTGCGTGTAGTAGTTGATCTCGGGCGGCAGGAAGTTCTCGTGCCCGTGGGTCGCGAAGCACGACTTCAGGACGGTCTCGGCGGCCTTCCAGCCCAGGTCCGGGTGCCGGGAGCCCTCCAGGAAGCGCAGGACGTCCCGGGCCCCGACCGTCATCGAGGCGTCGAAGAACATCCTCAGCCGCTCGGTCGTCGCGACGTCCATGGGGTGCTCGCGCACGTAGGCCTGGAACCGCGTCAGCGCCGCGAAATCCTTCACCTCGTGGGGGAAGTAGGGGTCGTCGCACAGGATCCCGTACGCGTCGTGCTTCCTCCGCCCCTCCTGGCCCTCCGTGACCAGGAACGTCGAGTCCGCGCCGACCGGCCCGCCACGACCGGAAACCACGCGACGCGCCGACTCCAGCACGTCCGGCGCGAACTGCCGGGAGGCCTCCCCGCTGCCCAGGTAGGGGATCTCGCGCACCGCCTCCCGGGCGTCCACGAACACCTTGTCCAGCGTCGGCGCCAGGTTGTACCCGGTCGGCCCGAAGGCCTCCGAGGTCAGGGGGCGCCGGATCACCGATTCGCGCCCGTCCTTCAACTTGATCACGTACCGCGAGATGTTGCCGACCTTGACCAGGAAGCGCTTCGCGATCCGCCTCCCCAGGGCCCGGGCCGGCTCCACCGGGGCACCGTTCGCGCCGGCCAGGTCGCCCAGCACCTCGGCCAGCGCGGCCGGGTCGAACGCCTTGACCTCGGTGTGCGAGCCGCCGCTGGACCCGGGCGACAGCGGGTGCATCGCGCCCCGCATCGCGGCCAGCAACTCGAAGTCCGTCGGCATGTCCCTCTCCACCCGTGCGGAACCGAACGGCTGTTGTACCACAGGAAGGGCCCGATGCAACGGCCGGCAGCGGGAGCCGATCCGGGCTACAGGTCCCGCAGAAGGACCGGCCGGTGGCTGCCCGCCAGGCGCCGCAGGGCGGCCTCGAAGGTCTGCTGGCGGTCGTCCAGCGGGATGCGCAGGGCGGGCTCGATCTGAAGGCGCGGGTCCAGCCCGTCGATCCCGATGTCCAGGAAGTCCAGCGCGTGGAACTCGATGTGCACGAAGGGCAGGGTGCAGGCCCGGCGCACCAGGTGGCGGGACAGCAGCCCGTCCTTCGCCATCGTCGTGCCGATCAGGGGCAGCCGGCCGATGCCGCACGCCGTGATCGGGTATTCCTTCAGCCCGCCCGCCGCGGGTCCCCACGCGAACGGGGCCCGGCCCCGGAAGAAGTCGCGCGCGCGCCCCGGGATGGACGAACTGCGCCTCCCGGTCAGCCGCATCCAGGCGATGACCGCGGCGCGGGCCGCCCAGTAGGCCGGGGCCGGCAGGATCGACGTGTCGTACGCGAACCCCGCGCGGTGCAGCGCTGCCAGCAGTCCGTCGGTCAGGTTGTACCCGGGCCCGCGGAAGCCGATCACCGGGGCGCCCAGGGCGTCCTGCAAGGCCTTCCGTGAACCGGCCAACTCGGCGTCGAGGACGTCCCGGGGGCGGCGGGACAGGTCGTAGAAGTGCGACGCGCTGTGGCTGCCGACCTCGTGCCCGGCGGCCACCGCCTGCCGCAGCGCCGCCACCGCCTCCGGCCACCGCAGGTCGTCCGAGATGGTGAACAGGGTCGCGCGCATCCCCAGCCGCTCGCACAGGGCCAGGAAGCGCGGGACGGCGGCCTCGAAGATCGTCGGCCGGTCCTCCTCGGGGGGCAGCGCGTGGATGCCGCGGTAGAAGCGCAGGTCGTCGAGGTCGATGGACAGCGACAGCAGCGCGTCGGGCATGGTCCTCCGCGGCCTCAGGCCGGGCGGCCCAGGCGGATCACCAGGAACAGTCGCCACAGGTTGCGCAGCACGTTGGGCACGCGCTTGAACAGGTTGATCGACGGCGGGCGCTTCTCCATGATGCGCACCGGCACCTCGACCACGCGCACCGCCCGCTCGGCCCGGATCACCAGTTCGCTGGCGAACAGGTCCTTCTCGACGATGCACGACCGCACGACCGGCAGCACCGGTTCGCGCCGGAACGCCTTCAGGCCGTGCGTGTCCGTTCCCTTGAAGCCCACGATGACCCGCAGCATCAGGTTCAGCACCCGCGTCGCGAACCGGCGCAGGAAGGGCCTGGCGTCCCGGGCGGCCGGGTGCCGCTTGCTGCCGACCACCATGTCGGCCTGCTCGGCCATCAGGATCTCCAGCGCGGCCTTGTAGAAGTCCACGTCGCAGATGTCGATCTCGTCGCACATCACCAGCGCGCCGTGGGCCTCCTCGATGCCGCGCCGCAGCGCGCGCCCGTAGTTCGGCTCGTCGGTGTGCAGCACGCGCACGTTGCGGATGCGGGAAGCCAGTTCCAGCGCGATCTCGCGGGTCCGGTCCTTGCTGCCGTTCTCCGACAGGATGACCTCGCAGGACAGCGGGATCTCCTGCAGCCGGGTCGTCAGGTCGTGGACCGCCGTCGCCAGCAGCCCCTCCTCGTTGTAGACCGGGATGACGATGCTGACGTTGTAGGTCGGGGTGCCCGTGCTGTCCTCGCCCATCATGCTCCCTGCGCGCCGCCGGACGGCGGCTTCAGCCCAGCGATTCCGCGGCCTTCAGGCCGTCCAGGATCGCGTCCTCCATCGAGTTGTAGGTCCAGGCCCCGTAGCGCCCGATCGACCGCACCTGCCGGGCCGCGTACCCGGACAGCAGCAGGTCGCGGGACCGCGCGCAGTGCCTGTCAAAGATTACGTATCCGTAGGGGTGCGTGCGGAAGGCCGCGAACCGCAACTGGGCGTCGTTCCGGATCGTCCCGATATCCTTCAGGAATTCCGCCAGCGCCCTAACCACCTCGCCCTCCGGCGCGGCCTGGTCGTTCGCCAGTTCCACGTACAGCGAGGAGGTCCCGGCCGGGGACAGGGCGCGCACCGCGTTGGTGGCCGACCCGACCCGGTAGAACGGGAACCGCGCCTCGGGCAGGTAGATCCAGTGCAGGCCGTCCAGCGGGGTCTCGACGTCCAGGCCCACGTTCACGTACCGCAGCACCGAGCACCGCAGCCGCCGCGCGGCCTGCCGTTCCGCCGGGGACGCGTCGACGTCCAGCGCCACCAGGTCGGGCAGCGCGATCGTCGAGACCAGGTGCTCGTAGGCGATCCGCTCGTCGCCGAACTCGACCCACTTCCCCTTCGTGGAGATCCGGCGGGGCCGCGTGTTGAACACGAATCGCGCCGGGTCCAGCCGCCCGTACAACGCGCGGGCCAGCGTCTCGATGCCGCCCTCGGCCGGGTACAGGAACGACGCGTTGTAACCCATCGCCTCGCGCGACATCCCCAGCGCGCCGTCCACGATCTGCGCGATGTCGGGCATCGGCACGAAGCGCTGCGTCCACTCGGCCGTGACCTCGGCCGGCGACACGCCCCACAGTTTCGTGTTGTAGGGGACCATGAAGTGCCGGGCGATCCCCTCGCCGAAGTGGAAGTTCGTGTACTCCAGGAAGTTCTTCAGTCTCGGCGCACTGCCGGATGCCCGCCGCACGGCCGCGGCCACGGCGCCTTGCAGGCACTCCCGCAGCACCTCGGGCGGCAGCCCGTGCAGGTTGCCCTGGAAGGGGAATCGCGTGAAGACCCGGTTGCTGTAGATTGCCGCGCGGCGCTGCACCGTGACCATGCCGCCGGGCAGCAGGTCGGCCACCAGGGCCTTGATGCGGTCGTCGCGCAGGTGCAGCCAGTGGCCGGTGTGGTTGAACAGGAACCCGTCGATGTCCTCGGTGCGGGTCAGGCCGCCGGGGCGGCCCTCGCGCTCGATCACGAGGTAGTCGCCTCCCCGGTACAGGGCGGTGGACATGCCCGACAGGCCGGCCCCCAGGATGACGACGTCGCAGCGCTGCACCGGCAGCCCTTGAAAAAACCGGCGAACGCTACCGCATCCGGGGCTTGCGTGTCAACCGGACCCCCGCCCGGAAGGGGGGCGATGCCGGCCCGAAGCGCCGGTTCCGGAATCGGGGGATAATGTTTCCCGGAGGCCGGAATACTCCGGGGCGATCCTCGTCGAACGCCCCGGCTTTCCTCCAGGCGGGAGGTGTCCGATGAACAGGGGCTGGAAGGTGGCATTGCCGGTGGTGTTCGCGTCGGCGGCCTTGCTGATCGCGGTTCCGGCGTTCGCGCAGTCCGTCCGCATCATCTCGATCGACGGCCGGATGCTGGGCGACCGGGGCGGCGAGCCGGTGCAGGTGTGGCCGGGGCAGGTGATCTCGCTGGTCGCGGACGAGGTATGGACGGACGGAGGGCGCGTCGAGTACGCCTACCGGCCGGTCGAGGACTTCGTGTGGACGGCGGACGACGTCCCCGGGGACACCTGCGACCCCGAGCAGGACTGCCGCGCGGGCTCGAACTTCGAGGCGACGGACTACGGCGTCAATTTCTACGTGCCCCGCGACGCCCCGCACCGGTTCCAGATCCGCGTCCACTCGAAGTACCTGTCCGGCATCGACCGCGTCGAGGTGATCAACGAGGGGCGGTCGGATCGGTGGCGGGACGGCTCGGACTACGGGCTGGGCGGCTACGGCTGGTGGACCACCGTCGGCGGCGACCGGGTGTTCGTGCCCTACGCCTACGAGGATGACTGGGTCCCGTACCAGCACGGCTACTGGTACTGGACCCGGCACGGCTGGACCTGGTACTCGTACGACCCCTGGGGCGAGATCACGGACCACTACGGCCACTGGCGCCATCACGGCGTGTACGGGTGGGTGTGGATGCCGGACCCGGGCTGGATGTGGCGGGCGGCGGTCGTGTCGTTCTTCTTCGGGGACGGCTGGATCGGCTGGTGGCCCTACGACGGCGCCTGGTCGCACGGCTACCGGCACGGGTACGCGGACGGCTGGGACGACGGCTACTGGATGGGCTACTGGGCGGGCCGCCGGGTCGGCGACTACCCGGGACGGCGTTCGCATCCAGGCGCCACCTGCGTGGCCTACAACGACTTCATGGCCGCGCACGCCGGTCCCCCGCCGCGGGCCGGGGAGGACCGCCGGTCCGGGCGGGCCGTCGTCCGCGAGCACGACATGGCGCGGGTCCGCATCGTGGACCGGTCCGAGGTCGAGCGGAACCTGAACGGCGCGGTGCGGGCCGGCCAGGTGGGCGCCCTGCCCGGCGGCGGGAGCAGCCTCCCGGCGTCGCGGCAGTTCATCGCGGGGAAGACCGGCGTGCTGGCCCGGGAGACCCCGATGAAGCCGGTCAGCGCCCCCGTCGGCTCGATGCAGCGCAGCGGCTTCGCGCCGGTGAAGCCGGTGTTCCAGGCGCCGGCGTCCTACCGGGGGATTGGCGAGAAGGTCCGGAACACGCTGGCCCCGGCGAAGGCGGATGGCGTCCCGGGCGTGCGGGTGCCGATCGCCCGGCCGCAGGCGCGCCTGGATGCGCAGGGCGAAGCGGTCCGGCCCGGGCGGGGCGTCGCGCCGGCGCCGGTGATTCGCGGCGAGGACCGGACGAAGGTGGAGACCTGGGCGCCCCGGCCCCGCTCGGGGACGGGCATCCGCGCCCCGGCGGAGAACCTGCGTCCGTCCCAGGCGGTGCCGGACCGGTCGGTGGACCGCGGGCAGGCGTCGCCCGGGCGGACGCAGGCCCAGCCGGCCTGGCAGCGCACGGCGCCGCGGGAGGTGCCCGAGGTCCGCGGCCGGGAGGTGGAGCCTCGGCGGACAGTGGACGTGGACCGGGGAACCCCCGAGCCGTCCAGCTACCAGCCGACCTGGCAGCGCACCGCGCCCCGGGAGGTGCCCGAGGTCCGCCAGCGGACGGTCGCCCCCGAGCGCTCGTACCAGCCGCAGCAGGTCCGTCCCCAGCAGGTGCAGCCGCGGCAGGTGCAGCCGTCTCGGGCGGTCCCGCGGACCGAGACCCGTGCTCCCGAGCCCGCGACGCGACGCGAGGCTCCTCGCCAGGAGTCCCCGTCGCGCACCTACGTGCCGTCCCGATCCTCCTTCGGCAGCGGATCGTCCTCCGGGTCGTCGGGTTCCTCGACCCCTCCCCCGGCCTACGCGCCGCCGAAGCCCCGTTCCCCGGCGGCTCCCGCGCCTTCCCGCGCGGGGCCGGGAACCCGTCGCACCCGCTGAACCGTCGAACCGGAACTCGATGAACCTGCCGATGGTGCTATACTACGCGCGGCTCGCGCGAGAAGAGGAATGGCCCCCACCCTCCCCCAGCCTTTCGGCAAGTACCTCCTGATGCGCAAGCTGGCCGTGGGGGGCATGGCCGAGATCTTCCTGGCGAAGTCCCGCGGCGCGGAAGGCTTCCAGCGCGACGTCGTGATCAAGCGGATCCTGCCGTCCTATTCCGAGGACGAGGCCTTCGTCACGATGTTCATCGACGAGGCGCGGATCGCGGCGCGGCTGCACCACCCGAACATCGTCCAGATCTTCGACTTCGACAAGTGCGAGGACTCGTACTACATCGCGATGGAGTACGTCGACGGCCGGGACCTGCGCAAGGTCCTGGACCGGGGCCTGAAGACCGGCGACCGTATCGCGCCGCTGAAGGCCATGCACGTCGTGGCGGACATCGCGGCCGGCCTGAAGCACGCCCACGTGGCCCGCGGGGACGACGGCCTGCCGCTGAACATCGTCCACCGGGACGTCAGCCCGCACAACATCCTGATCGCCTTCGGCGGCGAGGCGAAGATCCTGGACTTCGGCATCGCCAAGGCGGCGGCGCGGTCCACGAAGACGCGCGCCGGCACCGTGAAGGGCAAGTGCTCGTACATGTCCCCGGAACAGGCGCGCGGCAAGCCGCTGGACGGCCGATCGGACATGTTCGCGCTGTGCGCGATCGGCTGGGAGATGCTGACCGGGCGGAAGCTGTTCGACGGCGAGACCGACTTCGAGATCCTGAACAACGTGTTGTCGCACGAGGTGCCGCCGCCGTCCTCGCTGAATCCCGACGTCCCGCCCGAACTGGACGCGATCCTGCTGAAGGGCCTGGCGAAGGACCGGGACGCCCGGTTCCCGGACATGGCCTCGCTGGAGAAGGAACTGCGGAACTTCGAGTTCCGGACCGCGCAGGGCCTGGACGAGGTCGCGGTCGCGCCGTACATGACCGACCTGTTCTCCGACGAACTGCCGGTGCACGCCGACACCGGGACCTCGGTCCCGGTCGCGCCGCCGCCGCAGCCCGACTCGGGCACGGTGATGCTGCCCGAGGACCAGGCCCCGCAGGCGCTCCCGCGTCCTCCGCAGGCGCCGAAGACGCTGCCGGTCGGGACGCTGCAGAAGGAACTGGAGACCTACCTGGAGAAGGAGGGCTCGGCCACGCTGACGCCGTCGGCCGGAACCTCGTCGCCGCAGGCCGACCTGGCCGCGTTCCAGGGGACCCCGGCCCGCGGGACCGCCGCGGGCGCGACGCCGGTGAAGGGGACCGCCGCGGGCGCGACCCCGGCGCGGGGGACGTCGGCATCGGCCCCGCAGGTGACGCCCCATCGCGAGGGGAAGAACATCACGCTGCCGCTGCCGGCGGACGAGGTGGAGACCGTCCTGGCCCGGGCGAAGCCCGCGAAGGCTGCCGCCCCGGAGGTCGTGGAGGTCCCGGCCGCCGGGGGAACGCCTTCCGAACTGCGCCGCGCGCCGGCCGGATCCGGCCGCAAGAAGGCGCTGGTGGCGGCGATGGTGCTGGTCGGACTGGCCGCGCTGGGGTTCGCCGGGGTGATGGTGTTCGGCGGCCAGGGGGAGGAGGCGCCGGCGGGTCGCACCTCCGCTCCGCAGGCGGCCGAGGCGGCCACCCCGGAGACGCCGGCCACTCCTCCCAAGGTCGAGACGCCCCCGCAGGCGCCCCCGCAGGCTCCCCCGGAGACGCCCCCGAAGACGGAGACGCCTCCGGTGGTCGCCAAGGCGCCCGAGGCCGCCGTGCTGGCCCTGTCCGTCGACCCGGCGACCGCGAAGGTCCTGGTGAACGGGAAGCCGGCCGCGACGCCCGGCGGGCAGGGGCGCGTCGAGGGCCTGGCGCGGGTCGGCGACGAGGTCGAGATCACCGCGACCGCCCCGGGACGGAAGGCGTTCCGGCAGACGGTGAAGGTCGCGCAGGCGACGCAGACGGTGACGGTGCACCTGGAAAAGGCGGCGGCCCCGGACAAGCCCGCCCCGGCCACCCCGGCGGACACGGGCTACGTGACAATCAACGCCCGGCCCTGGGCCGACGTCTACTGGAAGGGGCGCAAGGTGGGCACCACCCCCCTGCGCTCGTTCGAGGTGCCGGTTGGCAACCAGGTGTTCGTCCTGAAGAACCAGGTCGCGTCCAGGAACCTGAACGTCACGGTCGAGAAGGGCCGGACGACTTCCCACGTGGTCGACGTGAAGTAGTTCTGCCGCGGAACCTGCGGCCCGGCTCGCATCCGCGGGCGTCCATCCGATATAATCCTCCGACGCTTGTGGGGGTGCGCAATGCACGCCGGTCGGTTCCTTGTGGCGGTGGCGGCGGTCCTGGCGGTCGCGGGTTGCGACGGCGGCGGCGGGTCGGGCGATTCCTCCAGCCAGTACGATTTCGGGACGACGGATGCGATCGGCGATGCCGCCGGCGACCTTCCCGTCGAGATCATCGAGGAGGACACCGGGCTCCCGCCCGGCGCCAGCGAGTATCCCTCCTCCGAACTGCTGATCCGCATCACGGAGCCCTCGGGCAGCGGGCACGCCACCACCGCGGGTTCGGTAGTCTCCCTGTCGGGCGTGGTCTTCGGGAAGTTCACGTCGCTGACCTGGACGGCCGGGACCGCCTCCGGCTCGCTGGCAATCAGCGAGGGTTCGCCCTTCTGGCAGTCGGACAGCATCACCCTGGCCCCGGGCGACAACCTGGTCAAGGTCGCGGCGACCGGCGAGGAGGGAACCGTCACCGACAGCGTCGTCGTCACGTCCAACCCCGGCTTCATGCTGCCGAACGCGCTGCAGATGCGGCCGCCGGCGATGTTCGTGGGCCAGTCCCAGAAGGTGCTGGCGACGCTGGCGCTGGGGCCGTTCGGCTCGGTGTCGTCGGGCAAGGTGGTCCTGCGCCAGGTCGATGCCGAGGGCGCCCTGGTGAAGGACCAGGGGACCATGCTGGACGACGGGATCACGCTGACCTCGGGCGACGAGATCCCCACGGACGGCGTGTACACGATCCGGGTGCAGATCGCGTGCGACCAGGCCGGACCGATGTACTTCCGCGGCGCGGTGTCCGTGACCGACGCGAACGGCCAGGCCTACTTCGCGCTGTCCGCGCCGGCCCGGTTCGACTGCGTGCCGCGACTGACGACGCAGGCCTGCGCGGCGCACCAGAAGACGCTGATCGATGCACGGGAGGCGTACTTCGCGACCCTGGCCACCACCGGCCTGCGGTCGAAGTCCCGCCAGGCGGCGGTGGCGGTGCTGCAGGCCGATGCCGCCGTGGCGCAGGTCTCGGACCCGGCCGACGCGCTGGGCGTGTGGGTCCGATTCGGCGACGGCGTGCTGGGGGCGGTCAACACCGGCCGCGACGGCCTGCGGGGCGGGTCCGGGGACGGCGCGGGCGGGGATCCGGCCCTGGGGTCGGTCTCGTCGGCGGCGACCGTCAGCGTCCCGGTCCGGTCGAAGGACACCCTGCTGTTGTCGCCCTTCTCCGACGAGTTCGGGGCGGACGACGAGACGCTGGACGTCGCGAACACCATCGCGCTGCTGTCCTGCCCGGCGTTCCGGGCCGCCCCATACAATGGCAAGGCCGCGAACCTGCAACGGTTCCGGGAATTCTCGAACTTCGGCATCGTCGCGCTGGCCACGCATGCCGAGATCTACTTCCACGGCCTGGACGCCGACATCAAGAAGGCGATGGGGTGGCACCACCCGGGCGGCCAGGAGGTGCTGTGGACCGGCGAGACGGTGACCTGCGGCAACCTGCTGGATGCGTCCGGGGCATACGACACCGCCGACGACTGCCCCAGCGGGATGGAGTGGATCGTGACGGTGCCCAAGGACGGGGACACTCCCGCCCAGGGCACCTGCTATGACGCCACGCAGGTGGACGTGATGACCGGGCGCGCCGTGCTGGGCGACCGGACCTGGGGCGTGACGCCGGCCTTCCTGGACTTCCACGTGGCCGGCCAGCCCTTCCCCGACAGCCTCGTCTACCTGGGGGCCTGCCGCACCCTCTACAACGGCACGCTGGCGGCCACGCTGTTCGCGGCCGGCGCCAAGGCCATCGCGGGGTTCTCGGGCGTGGTGTCGTCGTCCTTCGCCGCCCGGCAGGCCCGCGGCTTCTTCGACGGGATGATGAAGCAGGGGATGACCGCGGGCCGCGCCTACGGGGTCGGCGCCGAAGACCCGGCGCACCCGGGAACGTACTTCCGGATGTTCGGGGCCAAGGGGTTGTCGGTGTCGGATTCGGGCATCCTGAACGACGGGTTCGAGACCGGCGACATCACGGCCTGGACCCGGTCCGGTGACGGCCGCGTCGTCCCCCAGCTAGGCGTCACCAAGCCCGTCGAGGGGAAGTTCATGGGCATCGTCTCGACCGGCCTGGGCTACACCGACAAGGTGGGCTCGCTGGAGCAGAAGTTCTGCGTCTTCCCCGGCACCACGCGGTTGACCTTCTGGTGGAAGTTCTACTCGGAGGAGTTCCGGGAGTTCTGCGGGACCGCCTTCCAGGACTCCTTCCAGGCGTCGCTGACCAACCAGGCCCTGGTGTCCTACCCGGTCATCAGCCTGGCCGTCGACGACCTGTGCATCCAGGACGACTGCGACAAGCAGTGCCTGGACCCGGAAGGCAACTGGAAGCAGGTCTGCGACAAGGACGACGTGTGCACCCCCTGCGTGGCGTCCGACTGCGGGGCCAAGGAGGTCGGGCTGGTGAAGGCGGACGTCAAGTTCGACCAGAACCTGGACCCGAATGTCCAGACCGGGGTCTGGGTCACGGGCACGACCGACCTGGACGTTGCAAAGGGGGATCCGAAGACCCAGAAGGGCGACTGGCAGAAGGCCACCTACGACGTCAGCGCGATGGTGGGCGACTCGCCGGTGCCGGTGACGCTGAAGTTCTACGCCACGGACCGGGGCGATTCGATCTACGACACCGCGGTCCTGATCGACGGCATCCAGTTCCACTAGGAATCCCGGACACCCCCGCTTCGCAAGGGGCCGATCTGCAGGGGGGCTCCGTCCCCTGCCCGGCGTTTCCCGGTGAGGCAGACGACGATCGCAAAGGCCAGGAAGGCGGGGCGCGGGGGCCCCGCCCTACAGGGGCAAGGAGGCGTCGGGGTGTCGGGGTGTCGGGCGTCGGGTTGTCAGGGTGTCGGGAGTCGGGGCGTCGGGTTGTCGGGGTGTCGGGCGTCGGGTTGTCGGGTTGTCGGGAGTCGGGGTGTCAGGGCGTCAGGGCGTCGGGTTGTCGGGTTGTCGGGCGTTGGGGTGTCGGGACGTCGGGGGTCGGGTTGTCGGGGGTCGGGTTGTCAGGGCGTCGGGGCGGGCTGGCCCAGCAGGCCCTTGACCACGGTGTGGCCGCGGTCCCGCGACAGGTCGGTGAGGTGGATGTCCAGCGTCAGGTCCGGCGGCAGCATCGGGCTGAGGCCGGACATGTCGATCGACGGGATCTCGAACGCGAACAGTTCCTTGCCCTTCACGCCCTTCAGGGCCTCGTCCAGCACCTGGCCCTTCAGCATCGTCATCAGGTCGTCCGCGGTCAGCGGGAAGTCCTCGTTGATGCTGACGACCTCGAGGTCCAGCATGTCGATGTCGTCCAGCCGCACCGCCACCGCGGTCTTGCCCGTCTCGCCGGGGGTCAGGTACAGCGACGCGGTCGCCGTGGCGTTCACGAAGGCGCCCAGTTGCAGCGGGTTGTCCAGCAGGATCACGTCCACCCATGCGTACAGGTCGCCCACCTGGGCCTGCAACTGCCGCTTGTCGCTGCAGTCGGTCAGGATCGGCGGCAGGTAGAAGTCCAGCGTGACCTTCAGGTCCCGGAGGTCGATCGGGGACTCGAAGTCGCCCAGGTCGGCCTGCGTGATCGTCAGGTTCAGCGTGCCGGCGTACCACACCGCGTACAGCGCCTGGTTCAGCAGGTCGTCGAACGCGCCCAGCACGACCTCCTCGTCCCACGGCAGGTCGAACCCCGTCCGGTCGGCGTCGTACGGGAACAGGTTGCAGTTCGCGCGCCCGATCGATCCCAGCGGCTCGTGCAGCACGCCCTTGATGGCCGAGATGGTCCCGTCCATCGCGACGTCGATGCCCTCCGTACGCACCTTCAGGTTCGACGGCTTGACCCGCAGGCGGATGGCCTTGGGCGGGTTGCCCAGCAGCGACGGGATCTCCAGCGACTGGTCGATGTCCAGCTGCTTCAGTGCGTTGGTCAGCGTCTCGTTGACCAGCGACGCGACCTGCGTTTCCAGCGTGTCGGTCAGCGTCTGCCGGAAGGCGTCCAGCAGCAGGTTGATGATCCCGTCCAGCAGCGTCCCCAGCAGCCCGTCGATGTGGACCTGCATGCCGCCCAGGTCCACCTGGATGTTCTTCATCGTGGCCACCACCTGGCCCGACGCGTCCATGCCGACGTCGATGTCCGAGATGGCCCGCAACTGGGAGAACGACACGTCGCCGGTCACGTCCGGGCACCAGTCGATGATGAAGTCGCAGCGCCCGATCGCCGCGATGTCGACCTTCACGTTGGGGATGCTCATCACCAGGTGGATGCCGCCGGGGTCATTGGCCGTCTCGCCGTCGTACAGGTACAGGTTGAACTGCGGCTTGCCGTAGGTGATGGACGGGATCGTGACCTTGTAGGGGCCCGCCTCGGCCAGCGGGTTCGGCAGCAGCGCCGACAGGTTCAGGGACGACACCACCATCTCCAGGATCGTGGCCAGGTCGTCCGGGTTCGGCGGCACCGCGTGGTCGCCGTCGTCGATGAAGAACCGGGACAGGAACGCCAGCACCCCGTCGTGGACCACGGCCAGGGCCGCGTTCCGGGAGGGCGGCGGGTAGAAGACGCGCGAGTACTGGAACGCGCGCGACGTGGTCACCAGCGAGCCCGCATTGTTGATGGCTGCGACGGTGACGACGTTGACGCCCTGGTTCAGGTGGTTCAGCACGGTCGAGAAGGTGCCGGCCTGCAGGCGCATCAGCGTCCAGCAGTGCGTGGAGTCGATCCAGCACGTCTGGCCCTCGGGGGGCGGCTGCGGGACCGGGCACGGGTCGTCCATGTCCAGCCGGTTCAGCTTGTACCAGACGCACTGGACGCCGGACTCGTCGTCGTTGACCGAGCCCATCAGGTTCACGGACGGCTTGTCCGTGAACGAGTCGCCGCGCTCGGGGCTCTCGATGGACAGCAGCGGGCCGCTGCCCTCGACCGTCACGTCCAGCGTGGCGTAGACCGTCGGGAAACCGGCCAGCCGGAAGGTCATCCGGTAGACGCCCTCCTCCTTCAACTGGAACACCCGGGTCTCCTTGCCGGTCACCGGGGTGATCCCCTGCGGCGGGTCGATCTCGACCGGGGCCTGCACCATCGCCTCGGGGACCAGGTTTCCGTAAGCGTCCCGGGCCTCGGCCGTGACGGTCAGCGTCTCGTTCTTCCCGTAGAAGGGCTTGCGCGGCACCGGGTTCAGCAGCAGCGTCACCGGCGGGCCGGGCGTCACCGTCACCGACGCCGGCACCAGCGTGAAGTACTTCCACTCGCTGGTCTCGGGCACGCACTTGACCACGTACAGGCCGGCCAGCGTGCCGGACAGGGTCAGGCGATCCAGCGCCAGCGCATCGGGCTTCTGCACCGACATCGGCAGGTTGGTCACCGGGTTGTCGTAGTAGTCCAGCGCCTTGCAGGACAGCGCGGCCGACCCGCCGGCCTCGAACGTGTCGGGGGTCACGGTGGTCACGATGCGCTTGGGCAGGTTCGGCGAGACCGTGACCGTGACCGGCGTCGGGTCCAGGATGGCGGTGTCCTTCACGCCGCACGCGACCTGGTAGGTGCCGACCTTGGTCAGTTGCACCAGCATGCCCTGGATCGTCACGCCGGCCGGGGGCGACACGCCGGGGACCATCTGGGACTCCAGCGGGTTGCCGTAGATGTCCACGCCCGTGCAGGTGACCGTGACGGTCTCGCCGGCCTTGATGTCGGTGGGCGTCACGGACGTCTCGACGGTCGCGGCGGTGGCCGGGCGGACCACGACGCGGGCGGGCGACTTGTCCAGCATGCGGGTGTCCGGGGCCCAGCAGGCGACGGTGTAGACCTCGACGCGGGTGAACTTCAGGACCATGCCTTCCCGGGTCACGCCCTCGGGCAGCGCCAGGTCCGGCGTCTCGTCCGGCCCGACGTACGGGTCCTCGCCCACGGTCGCGTCCTCGCCGCCGGACGGCCCGCCCGTGGGGATCCCCTGCGACGCCAGCCGGACGACCAGTTCCGCCTGGTCCTGGGCGAACCCGTGCCCGACGCAGGTGACGGCCACTTCCTGGCCCGCCTTCACCGTGGTCGTGGACAGGACCGTGTCGATCGACGGGACGGGGGGCGCGGTGTCCTGCCCGAGGTCGTCGGCGCCCGTGTCGGTGGCCGGGTGCGACCCGCCGCCACACGCGGCCAGCAGGGATGCCAGGACCAGGACTCCTGCGGGAAACGGCTTCATCGGGCGACCTCCGGAGGACGGCCTTTCTTGCGGCAGCAAGGGACGGTCGCTAGAATTCTACGGGCGTGCTTCCCCGGCTGCAAGGCAGGGACCCGGTCGTGAACAGGTCGGGTCCTACGGCGGTGCGGGGGAGGACCGGAACGGGAGGTGCGGCGTGACCTTGCGGTGGATCGGGGTGGTCCTGGCGGCGGCGACGGTCGCGTCCTGCGGCGGCGACGGCAATCCTCCCGCGGACGTCCCGGTGGACGGCGCGGAGGCCACGGACCCGGGCGACGTCCCCGTCGTGGTGACGGACTACGGCAGCGAGGCGGCGACCGAGGAGGTCGGGGGCCGGGACGAGTCGATGGCCGAGGAGGTCCTGGTCGACGAGGGGACGGACCCCGCCGGGGACGGGGCCGAGGACGCGCAGGAGGAGGCGAAGGTCGAGGTCCCCTGCGTGCCCGACTGCGAGGGCCGCGAGTGCGGCTCGGACGGCTGCGATGGCGTCTGCGGCTTCTGCGAGTACGGGGAGATCTGCATCCCGGACACCGGCATCTGCAAGCCGTACTGCGAGAAGAAGTGCGACGGGAAGGTCTGCGGGTCCGACGGCTGCGGCGGCGACTGCCCCCCGGGCTGCGCCGAGAACGAGGAGTGTTCGCCCACGTTCACGTGCGTGCTGAAGTCCTGCGTGAAGCAGTGCGACGGCAAGGTGTGCGGGCCGGACGGCTGCGGCGACTACTGCGGGACGTGCGAGGACGGCTTCGTCTGCACGAAGGACGGCCAGTGCACCGAGGACACGTCCTGCCACGACGTGACCGAGATCGGCCAGTGCGTCGGCAACGAGCGCCAGTGGTGCGAGGGCGGCGTGCTGAAGAAGGAGGTCTGCGACACGGCCAACGGTTACGTCTGCGGGTACGACAACAACGCCCAGAAGTTCATGTGCCGCAAGCCCGAGGTGTGCGTGCCTCAGTGCACGGGCAAGCAGTGCGGCCCGGACGGCTGCCCCGGAGGCGGGACCTGCGGCACCTGCGAGGGGGACCTGGTGTGCTCGGAGGGCGGCCAGTGCGGCGAGGAGTGCGGCGGCGTCACCGCCACGGGCCAGTGCATGGACCTGTACACGCTGGTCTTCTGCGACCGGGGCATCCTGAAGACCTACTACTGCAACCAGGTGGTCCCGCCGCTGGAATGCAAGTGGAACGCGGAGGCGACCCCCCCGCAGTACGACTGCCTGTAGGCGCCGGCCCCCGGGTCGCCGGCCGCCGCGCCCCCCATCAGTCCTGCTTGTAGTCCGTCTTGAACGACCACTCCAGGTGCAGCGGCGCGCCGTTGCGCACCAGGTCCAGCACGACCGTGTAGTCGGTGCCGGCCGCCAGCCGGTCGTGCGCGTACAGGGCCAGGGTGCGGGGGTCGTCCAGGTTCGGGTCCCGGACCACGCCGGCCGCCTCGTCGCCGACGGACGCCACGACCAGGTGCGGCACGTCGGTGGTGCCGGCCCGCAGCAGGCGGTGGCCGGTCACGGAGAACGCGAGGGGGTGCCCGAACTGGACGGTGATGATCGTCCCCGACGGCCAGGGCTGGGCCTTCGGGGGGCGCACCGGCTCGGGCGACTCCAGCCCGTCGAAGGACGTCGGGATCCGCCGGCCCCCGTCGGGCGGGTACAGCACGACGGCGTCGTCCTGCCAGGGCGCCAGGAACGTGTCGATCACGTCGGCGTTCGAGTACTGCGACAGCAGGCAGAGGGCCCCGCTGGTGTCGCCGCCGTAGCCGATCCGGCGGGTCTGCGGGTCCAGCAGCGGCAGCCGGTGGTACAGCGTGCGGATCCAGCCGGGGACGGCCCGCGCGGGGGCGTCGTGGAAGGCGATGACCTCGCCCAGCCCGCCCCCGAAGCCGTCCGGCTTGAACCCCGCGGCGGTCGCGCGGTCCCCGAGATCCTCTCCGGTGAAGCCCGGCCACGAGGCGTCCTCCTCGTGCGGGCTGAGGCCGGTGCGGCCGTAGTTCGCGCAGTTGGAGACGATGAAGGAGGCGTGCGCCTGCGCGGCGCGGTTCAGGGCCTCGTCCTCGTCCACGGGGGCCAGCCCCGACGCGATCCGGTGGCGGTTCACCTCCTCCAGGGCGAGGATCTGGGCCTCGGTGGCGCCCTCGGGGAAGGTCCCGCCCCCGCCCCGCGCCTCGGGGGTCGCGTCGTCGCCCGGCAGGACGTCGCCGGGCAGGACGTCCCCGGCCGCGTCCGGGGCGCCGTCGTCGCCCGCGTCGCAGGCGGCCAGCACGGCACAGGCCAGCAGGGCCGGGAGGAAGGGCAGTCCCGGGGCTCGCATCCGCATCGTCACGTCGTTCCTCCAGTCTCGGGGGTCAGGCCACGACCTCCTCCGTCTCCCGCTGGCGGCCGTTCCAGCGCAGCAGCGACACGGCGGGCGGGCCCACGGGGCGGTACTCGACCCGTGCGAAGGTGGGGTCCAGGCGGGTGCCCAGGTCCCGGATGTCCAGGCTGACCATGCGGACCCAGGTCCCCGTGTTCACGTACACCTTGTTGCGGGGCAGGCGCCGGATCATCGGGAAGTGGCTGTGGCCGACGATCAGCGCGGACATGTCGGGCGCGTCCTGCAGGTGGGCCGTGGCGCGCCGGTCCATGCCGGTGAACAGGGCGATCTCGTCCACCAGGACCTGTAGCGTCCGCAGCACGCCCTCCTCCCGGGCCCGGGGGCGCAGCCGGGTCGCCAGCAGCCAGCGCGCCATGCTGGCCAGCAGCCGCAGCGTGAACCGCAGGTCGAACACCAGCCCCCACAGCACCATCGACGACAGCGGGTGCACCAGGTCGATCAGCGGCTGCTCGGCCTTGACCGGCGCCAGCACCTCCGTGAAGAAGCGGCTGCCGAACGGCAGGTTCAGCAGGCGCCGCCCGTCGGGGGCTTCCACGAACGCGCGCCCCGCCTCGATGCGGTTGATCGACTCGAACAGGTGGCCGTGGGTGACCACGACGCCGCGGGGCAGCCGCAGGAACTCGTCCAGCACGAACCGCAGCCGCGGGTCGCCGTCGGGCAACCCCAGTCGCGCCCGCAGCAGGGCCTGCACGCGGGGGAAGGCCACTTCCGGGTCGTGGTTGCCGGGCAGCCAGGTCACGGCGTGGCCGGGGACCTGCACGAAGCCGGCCATCGCGTCGAAGACCGCGGGGTGGCCCAGCAGGCAGCGCCGCACCTTGTCGACGGCCGCCGTCTCGTCGATCTCGGTCACGAAGTGCCCGCGGACCGGCACCTTCAGCAGGTCCAGGATGTCGCCGTTCAGGATCAGTTCGACCTCGGTGCCGGCCAGCGGCCCCGTCGCGTGGTGCTGGATCAGGTCGGCCAGGCGCTGGTCGAAATGGAAGTCCTCGAAGGGGTTCACGCGCCCCGGGCGTTCGCCCGTGCCCATGTGCAGGTCCGACAGGACGACCTTGACCGGGGACGCTGCGTCCACGGGTCTCCTCCGGCGCGTGGAGCCCGGCCGGATGCCTGGTTCCGGGGGCGCTTCCGGCCCGTGCCGCATGGTATCATCCGTCCGGCGCGCGAGGCAAAGACGGACCGGCGGGCCGGGCAGGAGGGCGGATGAGCCGTTTGCGGCGTTGGGTGTCGGTGGGGATCGGGGTGGCGGTCCTGGCGACCGCGGGGTGCGGCCGGGACGAGTCGCTGGACCGGATCGGGAAGGCGCTGGCGAGTTGCGAGGACCGGTCGCGGTGCGCGAAGGCCATCGCGGAACTCCGCTCGCTGGACCGCGAGCGCCGCGATTCCGCGGACGGCGTCGAGGTCCGGATGAAGGCGCTGCACCGGTCCATGGCGGCCCTGATGGCGTTCCCCGACGCCGACCGGGCCTTCCTGGCCGAGGCCGGCCTGGAACCCGAGCGGGCGCCGGCCCTGCTGGACGAGGAGGCGCGGTCGCTGGAGTCGCTGGGGTCGCGCGCGGCCGGGGTCGAGGACGCCCGGACGGTGCTGGCGACGATGCGCCAGCCCTCCTGCGAGCGGCTGCAGGGGCTGGAGACGGTGGAGAACCGGGGCGGGCGGTTCGCGGACCTGGCCCTGCTGCAGCGGCTGTCCACCGTGGCCCAGATCGTGGCGTCGGTGGACCCGTACCGGGTGCAGTCGAACGCGGCGGCGGCCCAGTTGCTGCTGGGGTGCCGGCTGCCGCAGGACGCCGAGGACGCCGAGATCCTGGCCTTTGCCCGGGTGCAACTGGAGGAACTGCTGGAACGGTGCCCGAAGGGCGCCGGCACCGTGCAGGAGGTGAGGGGGTCCTGCGACCGCGCGGCCGAACTGGCGCGGCACCCGCTGCCCCTGCCGATGCCCGGGCTGTCGTCGGGCGAACTGGCGGGGGCGATGCTGCCGCCGGGACGCGGCTACGGGCTGATGTTCACGCCGCCCTGGGCGCTGGTGCTGTCCGCGGGACGCCTGCAGATCATCGACCAGCCCGTCCTGAAACCCGGCGCCCGCCAGCTCCCCGACCCGGTGGCCGAGGTCCTGTACGACATGCGGCGCAGCCACACGCTGGAGAACCTGACGACGGCGCTGCACTTCGCCTGGGAGAAGCGCCCGGCGGTGGAATACCAGCGTCGCAAGTTCATTCCGATCGCGGCCGACCGCTCGGCCAGCTACTCGGACCTGATGGAGATCCTGGAAGCCTGCCTGGCCGAGTCCGACGCCCTGCCGCTGCTGGCCCTGCTGCCCAGCGGGGCCCGGACTCCCGAGTTCCTGCCCCTGAACTACCGCTACTCGATCCGTCCGCTGGTGGACCCGTGGGGCGCGCGCGACCGCTTCCGGAAGGACCCGCCGGCGCTGGACCTGGTGCTGACCCCCTTCCACCTGGCGATCGGCGGGGTCGGGGGCGGCAGGACGGTCGAATTCCTGACCAGCAGCGAGGTGGAGGGTCCGCGGCGCGCGGACCTGCGCGATGTCTACCGGGCCGTGCTGGACGTGGTCGGCAGGGAAGGCCAGCGCTCGGCGTGGCTGACCGCGTCCCCGACGGTGTCCGTGGGCCTGCTGGCCAGCCTGCTGGGGACCCTGGCCGCCCAGGTGGACCCGACCGCGCTGGCCAGCCCCGCGATCTTCGAATCGGCCCAGGCCCTGCGGTTCCGCGACGGGTCGCCCAAGGGCCTGGTGCGCCTGATCGTGCTGCGGCCCTCCGAGATGGCCCCGGAGTGATCGCCCGCGGACCGGTCCCTTCTCAGCGGCAGCAGCAGGCGGCGTCGGTGCAGGCCAGTTTCGCGTCCAGCCGGTAGGCGCCCCAGTCGGCCTCCTCCGTGAATGCCGACGCCCCGTCCACGACGATCGTGATCCACCCGGCCTCGGTGGCGGTGTAGGATGCCGCCTGCGGCTTCGCGTCCCCGCCCTTCCACTGGCAGGCGACCAGGTCGGTCTCCCACTGCTCGTCGCAGGCGGTTCCCCGGTACAGTTTCAGGGACATCTGGTAGTCGGTTTCCAGCGGCGTGGCGGTCACGTCCAGCCGGTCGCCCGCGCGCACGTACACGCGGTACATCTGGTCGACCTGGCCGTCCCAGCAGTCCGGCCCGAAGAGGGACGGCAGGTTGTCGTCGTTGCCCTGGTCGGTGGTGTTGCCGGTGACCACCACGCCGGCGGCCGTCGGGGTCCGGCCCAGGACCTTCGCGGTGGCGCACGTCTTCGCCGAGGGCGTCCGGTCGTCGGCGCATCCCAGCGTGCCGGTGCAGTCGACGCACGCGCCCGCCGGGCTGCACACCGAGGTGGACGGGCAGTCGGCCATCGTGCGGCATTCGCGGCAGGCACCCGACACGCAGAACGGGGCACCCGTCCCGCACGGCACGCACGCCGGACCGCACGCCTCCGGCACGTCGCAGGCCTGGCAGCCGCCGGACACGCAGCGCATGCCCGTCCCGCACGAGCCCTCCTGGCAGACGCAGGCGCCGTCCCGGCAGCCGGGCGTGGTCCCGCCGCAGGCGGTGCACGACGCGCCGCAGTGTTGCGGGTCGTCCGGACTGCACGGCCGGCACGTCCCGCCGTCGCACCAGTTCCCGGCGGCGCAGTCCAGGGGTCCCCGGCATTCCACGCACAGGCCCGATGCGCAGTGCGGCGTCCCGGCGGGGCACGGACTGCACGCGGGCCCGCAGGCGTCGTCGGTGTCGCACCCTCGGCAGTCGCCGTCGATGCAGTACAGGCCGCCGCAGGAGGTCGGGGTGCACCGGCAGTCGCCGCCCTCGCAGGACGGGCGGTCGGCCGGGCAGGCGGTGCAGGCCGGCCCGCAGTGCAGGGGGTCCGCGGCGCCGCACGGCTCGCAGGCGTGCGTGTCGGGCCGGCACCAGGATCCGTTCGTGCAGTCCAGGTCCGAGCGGCACCCGACGCAGGCTCCCGACAGGCAGAAGGGCGTGGCGGTGCCGGTGCACGTCGTGCAGTCCGGCCCGCAGGCGTCGTCGGTGGTGCAGGCCCGGCACTCCCCGCCCACGCAGGACAGGTCGCCGCAGGAGTCCGCGGTGCACCGGCACTCCCCGCCCTGGCAGGACGGCCGGTCGGCCGGGCAGGCGGCGCAGTCCGGCCCGCAGTGCAGGGGGTCCGCGTCGCCGCACGGCTCGCAGGCGTGCGTGTCGGTCCGGCACCAGAACCCGGCGCCGCAGTCCGACGTCACCCGGCACCGGACGCAGGTCCCCTCGAGGCACAGCGGCGTCGCGGTGCCGACGCAACTGACGCATTCGGGACCGCACGCGAAGTGAAACCGGCAGGTGTCGCACGTCCCGTCGATGCAGACCGTCCCGGCGCCGCACGCGGGCCCCGTTCCGCAGCCCTCCGCATCGCCGCCGGGGTCGCCGGTGCCCGGGTCCGGGGTGCCCGGGTCGACCGGCGGGGTGTCGGGGATTCCAGGGTCCGGCAGTTCCCCCGCCTCCTCGCCCGGGTCGAAGGATCCGGGGTCGCCGACGTCCGGCAAAGGGAGGTCGCCTTGCGCCTCCGCGCCCGGGTCCCGGCGGTCGTCCCCGGCGGTTCCCGGATCGCTCCCGGTGCCGGGGTCCGCCGGTGCCAGGTCCCCGAAGGCGATCGGCAGGTCGTCCGCCGTCCCGCCGCCGCCCGGGCCGCACGCCACGACCCCCAGGAACGGTACCAGGAGGCACGCCAACCACCCCGTCTCGCCGCGTCGCATCGGTCTTCTCCCCGGTCCTGGAATCCTGCGGAAGGATAAGCGTTCCGGCGGCCCGGTTCAAACCCTCTTGCCATCCGGCCGCCGGGGCCCCATCGTGGACGACGGCCTAACGCGGGAGCCCGCCATGCAGCCATCGACCCTGCCCCAGGCGGTACGGGACCGCCTTCGCGACAAGTCGCCCGCCACCCGCATCGCGGTGGTCGGCGCCTCCGTGGACCCGTCCAAGTACGGGAACATCATCGTCCGGAACCTGTCGTCCCAGGGCTACGCCGTCCTGCCCGTGAACCCGAAGGCCACCTCGATCGAGGGCCTGCCGGCCTTCCCGGACCCGGCGTCGGTGCCCGGGCCCGTCCACGTGGTCAACTTCGTCACGCCGCCGCCGGTGACCCGGCAGGTGCTGGAACGGCTGGACCCCGCGTCGGTCGAGGCGGTCTGGCTGCAGGACGGGTCGTTCGACGACGAGGTGCTGGAACTGGCCCGGACGCGGTTCCCGCAGGTCGTCCACCACGCGTGCATCATGGTGGTCGCGCGGACGTCGTGAGATCCTCGGCGACCGGGGTCCGCATCCGCAGCAGCCCTTCCCGGTACTGCAGCGTCCCGCGGAACCCGCACGACTCGGCGAACCGCAGCAGGCGCACGTTGCAGGGGTCGATCGTCGCGTCGAACCACTTCAGGCCGAACTCCCTCGCCGCCACGCCCATCGCCCGCACGATCATCCGGCCGATGCCCTGCCGCTGCCACGGGTCGCCCACCACGATCGCGACCTCGGCTGCGTCCTCGGACACCCGCCGGAACCGTCCCACGCCGACCAGGCGCTCCCTGCGGCCCACCTCCAGGAAGGCCGCGACCGTCCGCTCGGTCGCCGGGTCCGTGTGCGTCAGGGTCATCACCTGGGCCTCGTCCAGGCGCGCGATGGGGGCCAGGAACCGGTTGTAGATGCTTTCCGGGCTGAGGCACCCGAACAGTTCGACCAGCCGAGGGCCGTCGCCGCCGTCCAGTTCGCGCAGGCGAACCACCGACCCGTCGGCGGCGATCCCCGTGCACGGCAGGCTGTGGCACTTCGCGTCCATCCGCCGATCCTGCCCCGGGGAACGCGAAGGCCGCAAGGGCGATCACCCCTTCGTCTTCGACAGTTCCTCGTCCCGCAGGACCCGGCGCAGCACCTTGCCGATCGTGGATTTCGGAAGATCGGTCCGGAATTCCACGCTGCGGGGGACCTTGTACGGCGCCATCCGGTCCCGGCAGTAGGCGATGATCTCCTCCTCGGTCGCCGTCTCGCCGGGCCGCAGCACCACGAACGCCTTCACGGTCTCGCCGCGCCGCTCGTCGGGCACGCCGACCGCCGCGGCCTCCAGGACCTTGGGGTTCTCGTACAGGATCTCGTCGATCTCGCGCGGGTAGATGTTGAAGCCGCCCGCGATGATCATGTCCTTCTTCCGGCCCACGATGTAGAAGTAGCCGTCCTCGTCCATCCGCACGATGTCGCCGGAATACAGCCACCCGTCCCGGATCGTGATCGCCGTCTCGTCGTCCCGGCCCCAGTAGCCGGTCATCACCTGCGGCCCGCGCAGCAGCAGTTCGCCGTCCTCGTTGACCGGCAGGTCCCGGACGCCCTGCTCCAGGTCCACGATGCGCGCGTCGGTGGACGGCAGCGGGATGCCGATCGAGCCCGGCTTGCGCACGCCGTACAGCGGGTTCGCGTGCGTGACGGGCGAGGACTCGGTCATCCCGAAGCCCTCCGTGATCTTCCCGCCGGTCAACTTCTCGAACCGCTCCAGCACCTCCAGCGGCAGCGGCGCCGACCCGCTGAAGCAACCCTTGATCGACGAGATGTCCAGCTTGTCGATTCCCGGGAACTGGTTGATCGCGTTGAACATCGCCGGAACCGCCGGGAACAGCGTCGGCCGGTGCTTCGCGATCAGCTTGACCAGCTTGGGGATGTCCCGCGGGTTCGGCACCAGCACCTGCGTCGCGCCGTACGCGACCGACAGGTTCATGCACACGGTCAGCCCGAACACGTGGAAGAACGGCAGCGCCGCCAGGCTGATCTCGCCGCCCGGCACCATGCCCGTGAACCACGCCGCCGTCTGGAACACGTTCACGGCCAGGTTGCGGTGGGTCAGCATCGCCCCCTTCGACACGCCCGTCGTGCCGCCGGTGTACTGCAGGTTCGCCAGCACGTCGGGGTTCCAGGCGATTTCCGGCGGGTTCGCCGGGTGCTGCTTCAGCAGGTCCTTCAGCCACAGCACCTTGTCGGTCGGGTCCACGCCCACGACCAGGCCGGTCTTCTTGCCCACCAGCGGGAACAGCTTGTTCTTCGGGAAGGGCAGCCAGTCCACCAGCTTCGTCAGGATCACGTGCTGCAGCGTCTTCAACTGGGGGCGCAGGTCCCGGACGGTCTTCACCCAGAAGGCGTCCAGCAGGATCGCGGCCTTGACCCCCGAGTCGTTGAAGTGGTGCTCGAGTTCGCGGGACACGTACAGGGGGTTGGTCATCACCGCGACCGCGCCCGCGCGCAGGACGCCGTAGTAGGCGATGACCGCCTGCGGCAGGTTCGGCAACTGGATCGCGACCCGGTCGCCGGGCTGGATCCCCAGGGCCACCAGCGCCGTCGCCAGCCGGTCCGCGCCGTCCTTCAACTGCGCGTAGGTGACCTTGCCCCCCTCGAAGATCGTGGCCACCCGGTCCGGCCACCGCGCCGCCGTCCGATCCAGCAGTTGCGGCAGGGCCAGCGACTCGTCCACCACGTCCAGGGGGATGCCTTCCGTGTAGAACTTGTGCCAGGGGCGCGGGTCCATGGATCCACCTCCCTTCGCGTCCGGAGAACGCACGCTTTTGTTCGCGTCCTTCACGATGGGGGCGGACGGGGGGATCGTCAATGGGGCGGGAAAAATCCCCGCGAAAATGCAGGGTATCCGGTGGCGGGGCGCGGGGAAGGCCCAAGGCCGGAAACGTCAGGAGAAGAGGGTCAGCAGGACCCCGGCGGTACCCAGGTTCCACAGGGCATGCGCGACCATCGGGGCCCACAGCGTCCGGGTGCGGTCGTACAGGATCCCCAGCGCGAACCCCAGCGCCCACAGGGGCAGCAGGTTCGACACGGACAGGTGCGCGATCGCGAACAGCAGGCCCGAGAGAGCCGCGGCCCCGTACGGCGTGAAGTGCCGGCGCAGGCGCCCGTGCAGGAAGCCGCGGAACAGCATCTCCTCGAACAGCGGCGCCAGGACCACCGTCGAGAACAGCAGCAGCGCGACCACGTCGGGCGAGGGGTCCATCGCCAGCAGCATCGCGACGGGGTTGTCGAACGGGTTCCCGCCGATGCCCAGCACGGTCGCCGCGAAGAAGGTCGCCGACAGGACGGCCGGCACCAGCATGCACCACCCGGCCACGCCCCAGGCCGCGCCGGCCGGGGCGCGCGAGGGCCCCATCGTCCGCAGCCCCAGCAGGTCGGCGGCCGGCTCGCCGGCGGCGGAGCGGCCCGTCGCCAGCACCAGGGCGATCCCCGCCACCGCGTTGACCAGGTACAGCAGCGTGGCCATCCCGGCCACGCCGCCCGGGATCTCCAGGCCGGCCAGCAGGTCCGGCCCGAACACCCCCACCGTCAGGTAGACGGCCATGAAGTACGCCAGCACCCGTGCGACCGGCAGCAGCGAATCGACGGTGGGCCGGAGGCGCAGCGCCGCCATCGCCTCCCACTGCAGCCGCCGCATCCGGAACCACAGCACCGTCCCGACGACCAGCGCGGCCGCGAAGACGATCGTCGCCAGGGAGGCCCACTGGCGCACCTCGTCGGCGGCCGCGATCCAGCCGGCCCGGGCGGTGGCGGCGTCGTCGGTCCGCCCGGCGGCCTGCGCCACCGCCGCGACGGCCATGTCGCCCAGGGGAGGTGGCAGGCCCGCATCGCGCAGTGCGGCCAGGTCCGCGTCGGAGGCCGGCGAGGCGGGATCGAACGCCCAGCGGACCAGCGCGGCGGCCGCGGGGTCTTCGGCGGCCAGGGGCCCGGCATACGGCGGCACCAGGTGGCGCGCGCCCAGGCCGGCGGCGACGGCGGCCGCCCGCAACGGGTCCTCGCGGGTGGCCAGGGGCCGGTGCGCCACGGACTCCAGGCCCGCACGCAGCATGAGGGACAGTTCCTCCCACTCGCCGGCCTGCGGGTCGGAGCGGCCCGGCAGCACCCCCTCACCGGCCGGGACCCACGGGGACGCCGGCGGGTCCGCCTCGGCCGGCCCGGCCGCGGGGGCTTCCGGGGGCTCGATCATCCGCCCCAGCAGCAGCAAGGGCCGCAATTCCAGGCTGTTCAGGACCGGCTGCGGCACGACCGGGGACTGCCCGGCCAGCAGCGTTCCGACCGCCACCACGTAAAGCAGCGCCGCGACCAGCGAACCGTGTTTCGCGAAGTCCATGCGCGGGATGATGGACGCGGTTTCACGATCGCGCAAGGGCCGCCCGTCCGATTGACAGATCCCCGCGCAACCGGTAGGTTTCCGCCCGTCCGCGAAGGCGAGGAAACCCCGTGAGCCTGAAGGTCTTCAACACGTTCACCCGCGCGAAGGAACCCTTCGAGACGATCCAGCCCGGCAAGGTGGGGATGTACGTGTGCGGCGTGACCGTGTACGACCGCTGCCACATCGGGCACGCGCGGGCTTACGTGGCCTTCGACGTGATCCTCCGGTACCTGCGCTGGCGCGGCTACGAGGTCACCTACGTCCGCAACTTCACGGACGTGGACGACAAGATCATCCGGCGGTCGAACGAGGCCGGCGTGCCGGTGACCGAGTTGACGACGCGCAACATCGAGGCGTTCCACGAGGACATGGACGCGCTGGGCGTGGCGCGCGCCGACGTCGAGCCGCGCGTCACGGACCACATGCCGCAGATCCTCGCGATGGTGCAGTCGATCGTGGATCGCGGGCACGCGTACGTGGCGGGCGGCGACGTCTACTTCGACATCTCGTCGTTCCCCGGCTACCTGCAACTGTCCGGGCGCAAGCTGGACGACATGCAGGCCGGCGCCTCCGACCGCGTCGACCCGTCCGAGCCGGGCAAGCGCCACCCGATGGACTTCGCGCTGTGGAAGGCGGCGAAGCCCGGCGAGCCCGCGTGGGACAGCCCGTGGGGTTCGGGCCGGCCCGGCTGGCACATCGAGTGCAGCGCCATGTCGTCGCAGTACCTGGGCGAGGTCTTCGACCTGCACGGCGGCGGCATGGACCTGGTCTTCCCGCACCACGAGAACGAGCGCGCCCAGTCCTGGGCCGCGACCGGCAAGGAGTTCGTGCGCACCTGGATGCACAACGGCTTCGTCAACGTCGATTCCGAGAAGATGTCCAAGTCGCTGGGCAACTTCTTCACGATCCAGGAGGTCACCGCCCGGTTCCACCCCGAGTCGCTGCGGTACTTCCTGTTGACCACGCACTACCGCAGCCCCATCAACTTCACCGACGGGGCCGTGTCCGAGGCCGAGAACCGGGTCGAGTACCTGTACGAGACCGTGCAGGCGGCGCGGGCGCTGCTG
Source organism: uncultured Myxococcales bacterium (assembly GCA_937975765.1). Lineage (GTDB taxonomy): Bacteria > Myxococcota_A > UBA9042 > DTJE01 > DTJE01 > CAIZWN01. The sequence continues at coordinate 4,424 of CALJUR010000081.1, read as the reverse complement.
GAACGGACGCCGTGCGACTCGAACCCCGTCGAGGTCGAGGCCGCGAAGGAGAAATTCGTCGCGGCGATGGACGACGACTTCAACTCGGCCGCGGGGCTGGCGCTGGTGGCCGACGCGGCGCGGCGCCTGAACGACGCGCTGACGATGAAGGGCAAGGGCACCCAGAAGGCCGAGGCGGTGGCCACGGCGCTGGAGATGCTGGCGGACCTGGGGAAGGTGCTGGGGCTGTGCCAGCGGGACCCGGCCGAGGTGCTGTCCGGGATCCGCGACCGCAAGCTGGCCCGCAACGGCCTGGACCGGGCGCGGATCGAGGCGCTGGTGGCCGACCGCATCGCCGCGCGGGCCGCGAAGGACTTCGCGAAGGCCGACGCGCTGCGGGCCGAGTTGTCCGGCATGGGCATCGTCCTGATGGACGGGCCCGAGGGGACGCGATGGAAGGTCGCGTGAAGGGGGCCGCGCCGGCGCGTCGCGGGACCGCCCGGATCCGGCCGTTCGAGGCACCCCCGCTGCCGGCCGCGCTGGTCCGGTTGCGGGATGCCGCGTGGAATGGCACCTATTTCGAGTGCCTGGGGCTGGCCCGGGACGCCACCACGACCGAGGTCCGGGAGGCGTGGCGGGCCGTGGCGCGGGAAATCGACGCGCTGCGGGCGGAGGTGGCCGGCGATGCCGGGGCGTCCGCGGTGCTGGAGGAGGCGGCTCGGGTGGCCGAGGACGCCTTCACGGTGCTGTCGGACCCGGACCTGAGGCTGGCGTACCGGCGGGCGCTGCTGCCCGCGGAAGGGGGATGACGATGGCGGTTCTTCCGATCCGGACGTGGCCGGACGAGGTTCTGCGCCGCAAGGCCGACCCGGTCGAGGCGGTGGACGACGAGGTCCGCCGGCTGCTGAACGACATGGCCGAGACGATGTACCGCGGCAACGGCATCGGCCTGGCCGCCCCGCAGGTGGGCATCTCCCGCCGCATGGTCACGCTGGACGTGCCTTCCGAGGAGGAGGGCCAGCCCGGCAGCGGCCTGATCCTGGCCGTCAACCCGCGCATCACGGCGCGGGAGGGCAAGGTCGTGATGACCGAGGGCTGCCTGTCGTTCCCCGGCCTGGAGGTCGACGTCCAGCGGGCCGAGCACGTCACGGTCGAGTACCTGGACGAGAACGGGACCCTGCAGACGCGCGACTGCCACGGCCTGCTGGCCGTCTGCTTCCAGCACGAGATCGACCACGTGGACGGCACCGTCTTCGTCGACCGCGTCGGCCTCGTCCGCCGCCGCATCGCCCTGCGCGACTACGACCGCATGCGCCGCGGGGAGTGACCCCATCGCCCGGAGGCGCCCGTGACCCCGTCGTCCCTTCGCATCGTCTTCATGGGGTCCGCGTCGTTCGCGGTGCCGTCGCTGCAGGCGCTGGCCGACGCGGGCTTCGCGCTGCCGCTGGTCGTGACCCGGGCCGACAAGCCGTCGGGCCGCGGCCTGGAGGTGTCCGAGACCCCCGTGAAGAAACTGGCGTCGGCGCTGGGCCTGCCGCTGCTGCAGCCGAAGACGCTGCGGACGCCCGAGGTGCAGGGCGCGATCGCGCAGGCCCGCCCCGACCTGGTCGTGGTGGCGGCGTACGGCCGCATCCTGCCGCCCGAGGTGCTGGACCTGCCGCGGTTCGGATGCATCAACGTGCACGGGTCGCTGCTGCCGCGCTGGCGCGGGGCCGCGCCGGTGCAGTGGTCGGTGATCCGCGGCGACCCCCGGACCGGCGTGACGATCATGCGCATGGACCCGGGCCTGGACACCGGCCCGATGCTGCTGAAGGGGGCGACGCCGATCGCGCCGGACGACACCGCGGCGACGGTCTACGACCGGCTGGCCGCGATGGGTCCGGCCCTGCTGCTGCAGGCGCTGGAAGGCGTCGTGGACGGGACGATGACGGCTGTGCCGCAGGACGAGGCGCTGGCCACGCTGGCGCCCCCGCTGAAGAAGGAGGATGGACGCATCGACTGGGCGCGCACGTCCCGCGAGGTGGCCGACCGGGTTCGCGGCGTCGAGCCGTGGCCTGGCGCCTACACCTACGGCGCGAAGGATCTGCGCCTGCGGGTGTTCCCGTTCGCGCAGGCGGTGCCGGACGCATCCGGGGCCGCGCCCGGGACGGTCCTTTCGGTCGATGCGGAAGGGGCGAAGGTCCGCACGGGCGACGGGGCCGTTCTCCTCCGGGACCTGCAGCCCGCCGGGTCGCGCCGCATGACGGCGCGCGAGGCCGCCGCGGGCCGCCGGCTGTCCGTCGGGGACGTGCTGGGCCCGGGGCCCGAGGCCAGCCCCGCGACGGGAGGGTGATGGTGGCGCGTTTTCCCGCACCTCGAAGGCCAGGCGGGCGCGCATCGCCGACGCGCGCCGTCGCGAAGGCCCGCGCGACCGGCGCGGTCCGGTCCCGGTTGCGCCGGGTGCGGGTCGTCCTGGCGATCGCGGTGGCGTTGCCCGCGCTGGCGTGCGGTCGCGGGCCTTCATCTCCCCCGCAGCCCGTGGCCGATCCGACTGCCCCCGTCGACGCCCTGGTCGGCGACCGCGCCGCGTACCTGGCCACCGCCGAGACGCGGGTCACCGTGGCCCGCCCCGAGGGGCCCGTCACGCTGCGCGACCGGCGCACCCTGCGCCGCGAGGCGAACGGCGACTTCGCGGTCGAGGTGGCCCGCGCGCACCAGGGATCCGAGCCCGGCGACACCGACGAGTCGTTCCGGGCGATCCGGGTCGGAAAGGACTACTTCACGCGCGGGTCCGGCGGTCCCTTCGTGCGCTGGGACGACGCCCGGGACGAACCCCGCCAGGCCGCCGAGTCCGTGCTGCAGGGTACGCGGGACCTGCTGGAGATCGCGATCCGCTGCAGCCCCCCCGCGGGCGACGGCCCGGTCCGCGCCTTCTCGCTGGCCCCCGACGCCTGCACCGCGTCGGCGACGGCCGCCGGCGCGCCGTTTTCCGCCAACGTCACGCGGCTGGAGGGCGAGGTGCGCCGGGAGGGTTCCCGCACGGCCTCGGTGCGCATGGTCCTGGGGATGGACGTCGAGGCCGGCGGCCGCCGGGCCTTCGTCACCGTGGAACACTTGCTGGCCTTTTCCGATACGCCTGACGGGGACGCCCCCGCCGCGCCCGGTGACTTCGTGCCGGCGCGCCGGGCACGCCCGGTGGCGATGGCGAGGCGGGTGCTGGAGGGGCTGGTGGACGCCTTCGGGCCGGGCGCGCCCGAGGTGCTGCGCAAGGTGCCCGGGAACGAACGCTGAGGAGGGAGCCATGTGGGCCGAGGACATCGATGACATCACGGTCGAGTACGAGGAGGGCGGCGTCCAGGTGATCCGCCAGGAGGCGAAGGAGATCATCGCGCGCGGGACCTGGCCGGTGCTGGTCTTCCGGTACCGCGAGTGGGACCCCGCGTCCGAGTCGTACGGGCCCGCGAAGTTCACGCTGCGGAAGTTCCGCAAGCAGCACGGTTCGTACCGGATGGAGAGCAAGTTCAACATCGGCAGCCCGGCCCAGGCCCTGTCGATCGCCGGCGTGCTGCAGCGCTGGGCCTCCGAGGCCGGTGCCGCCGAAGATCCGGGGGATTCGCAGGGTTCCAGGGCGCGCGAAAAAAAGGTTTGACAGGTTCGGGCAAGACTCCTACCATCCGCCCCGCTCCGAACGAGCCGTCGCGAAAGCGGCGCGCCGCGAGGGCGATTGAAAACGTGTCGGTCCCAGGCTGGGCGACGAGAACAAGGAACCCGGCCCGCTCCCGGAAGAAAATTTCGGGGGCGAAAAAAATCCTTGACAGGGTTTGAGACCGAGACTAACATCTGCCCCCGCTTCGACGAAAAGGGCCCCTCGGGTCCCGGCTCGGAAGGAAGCGACGGCGCCTGCCGACGAGAAGAAGGAGGCGGTGCCGGCGAGGCCAGGTGACCGGTGCGGTTGTCGCGGCCTTGACAGGAGGACCGGTTCGACGCTATAGTCGAGTTTCCCGGTCGGAAGCGACCTCGCTCCTTGAAAACTGGATAGTAGAAGCCAAGAGAGACCCCGCAATTTTGTCGAAAGAGGCTTCGGGACTCGTCCCGGACCCTTTCACAAATTTTACTGGAGAGTTTGATCCTGGCTCAGGACGAACGCTGGCGGCGTGCTTAACACATGCAAGTCGAACGCGAATGGGGGGCAACCCCCTAGTAGAGTGGCGCACGGGTGAGTAACACGTGGGTAATCAACCCTCGGGTGGGGGATAACAGTTCGAAAGAACTGCTAATCCCGCATAAGACCACGGTCCCTTCGGGGGCTGGGGCCAAAGGAGTAATTCGCCTGAGGACGAGCCCGCGTCCCATCAGCTAGTTGGTGAGGTAACGGCCCACCAAGGCTGTGACGGGTAGCTGGTCTGAGAGGACGAGATCGGAAGAACGTCGTGTAGGGAAAGAGTGTAGATCTCGGTGGTCGCCGT